>JAVBJV010000003.1:0-52153 GCA_031546815.1 Acetobacteraceae bacterium | reverse complement strand
TGGCGGACATGAACCTGTCGCTGCATCTGAACATTCCGCACGCCACTCTGCGCGGCCAGAATTTCACGGCAACGGAACTGGAATTCAGCAGCGATGCCGCGGCCATGCGCATCGGCAAACTGGTGACGCATCTGGCCGATGGCACGATCAATCTTTCCGGCGCATATACAAGCGACGGGCAGATATCCGATCTGAATATCGGGATGGATTTCCCCGATGCCTCGGCGTTGGCTGCAATGCTGCCCGCTGCGTGGACCGGCCCTGCGGCAGTGTGGAACAGCCCCCTGCACGTACAGGCGCAGGCAAACGGCACGGCTGACGCACTGGCGGTGCAGGCACGCGGAGAACTGTCCGACATCCGCATCGACACCCGTATCACCGCCGATCTGAAGACCCGGCAAGCCAGCGGCATGCTGGCCGTGCGGCACCCAAATGCACCCCGCCTCATCACGCTGCTGACGGGGCTGAATCCGCGCGAGAACTGCAACGTCCGGCATGATTGCGATATCAATAAAGCGGGCAGCGCCGCGTGGACATGGTTGGGCGGCGGGTCGCTGTCGCTGGTGACGCAATTTGCGGCAACGCCGACAAAGATCACCGTGCCGTATTTCACACTGTCGGCCGGCACATTGCAGACCCGTGGAGACGTCGTCCTGTCGCTGGAAGGCCACCCCACACTGACCGGCACACTGACCGCCGATACGCTGCCCCTGCCGCTGCAATCGGACTCTGCCCCTCTGCCGATCGGCTATCTGCGTATGCTGAACGCCGACCTGACGCTGCACGCCAATACGGTGCTGGCCTATGCACGGCCCGTCCTTGCCGATCTTGACGGAGTGTTGAAGCTGCAGGATGGCGGTCTGAGTCTTACCGTGCAGAATGCCGCGATGGATGGCGGCACGCTGGCCGGAACGGCTGTGTTGAGCACCGCCACGGACGCACCGGCGCTGACGGCTGATGTAACACTGCGCAGCATCAATCTTGCCAGCGGCATGCTGCCCGGGCTGACCGGATTTGCCGATGTCACCACGCAGCTGACCGCCAGCGGCCACAGTGCCCGGGCGATGCTGGCATCGCTGAGCGGCACGATCGATATCGGTGTGCACGACGGCATCGTCAACGGCATCAGCCTGACTGATGCCCTGAACGCCACCGTCCTGCGCCCGCATGCGGCTGCGGAAACAGCGTTGCGGATCGCGCTCGAAAGCGGGGCAACAGATTTTTCCCTGGCATCGGGGAAGGCCACCATCAGCAATGGCATGGCGACGTTGCAGGGGGCGTCGATTGCAACCGACCATGGCAGCATCGGCATTGTCGGGATGGTTGATCTACCGCGCGGCACGCTCAATACGCGCCTGACAATTCGCCCGAACCTGCCCGACTTCCCCGATATCGGGCTGGTGCTGACCGGGCCGCAATCCGCCCCCCAACGCCGGGTTGATCTGACCGGTTTCGGACGCTGGTTCTCACAGCAATAGCGCAGCGTTATAGTCGCCCCGATTTGCAGTGCCTGCTCACAATTTCTGTCGAGGAGGAAACACCATGTCCGCCACACGACGCAGCATACTGGGGGCCGCACTCGCCGCCCCGGCTTTTCTGACCACGTTCCGAACAGAGGCCGCCATGCCAATCCCAACCACACAAGCGCCGGGTTTCTATCGTCACACGCTTGGCGACTACCAGATCACGATGATCAACGACGGCATCAACCGCCGCCCCAACCTCGACAACTTCATCCCCAACGCCAGTGCCGCCGACATCAAGAAGTCGCTGGAAGATGCGTTCCTGCCGTCCTCACATCTGGACATCACGTTCAACATCACCATCCTGAGCACCGGCCAGAAGACGGTGATGTTCGATGCGGGCACCGGCGGCCTGCTGACACCCACCGCAGGGCGGATGTGGGACAACATGCAGGCGGCGGGGATCAGCCCGGATAGCATCGACGCGATCGTGTTCACGCACTTCCATGCCGACCACATCTCTGGCCTGACGGATCGCGACGGTAAGGCGCGTTTCGTCAAGGCCGAACTCATCGTGCCCGAAACCGAATGGAGCTTCTGGACCGGCGATCGCGCCCCCGCACAGGGGGCACAGACGGTGAAAGACCGCTTCGCGCCGTATCAGAACCGTATCCGCAAGGTTGCCTCGGACGCCGAGGTTATCTCCGGCGTCAAAGGCGTGCCGACCTTCGGGCACACGCCGGGCCATACAAGCTGGCAGGTAACATCCGGCACATCATCCGTGCTGGTGCTGGGCGACGTTACCAATCATCCGGCTCTGAACCTCGCCAATCCGGGCTGGCATCTGAACTTCGATATGGATCCGCAGATGGCCGAAGCAACACGGCGGCGCATCTTCGATCAGGCGGCGACGGATAAAGCGCTGCTGATCGGCTATCACTGGCCGTTCCCGGCACTGGGCCATGTGCGCAAGACCGACACCGGTTATGCGATGGTGCCGATGCTCTGGTCATCAGCGCTGTAAGACAAAAACCTCCGCCGGGACACGCGCCCGGCGGAGAAAACTGCATCAGAACGCCAGGCGCATACCGCCCATGAAGGACGGCCCCGGCAATGCGAAGCCGCTGGCGGGTTCGTAGTTGGAATTACCCAGATTACGCCCACGCCCGATCAGCGTGATGTTCTCGGTCAGTGCGTAATTCATCGTCAGGTTCACGATGGTCCCGCCCGAGTTCATACCACGACCAGCCGGGTATCCATCGTCCCCCACCAGCGCATCGCGCGCCTTGCCGAACACCACCACTTCCGGCGTCACCGTGAACTGCGGCAGCGGCCGCAACGTCGCGCTGATGCTGAACTGGTTTTCTGGACGGCGCAGCAGGCGTTCGTCGGTCTCGGCATCGCGGGCATCGGTCCAGGTATAGGCCAGGCGGAGTTCCACCCGTTCATCCGGACGCAGCGTGAGTTCGGTTTCCAGCCCGCGCATATTCGCCCGCCCGATATTTTCCAGCGACGAAAAATCCGCCGTGTTCTGGATCAGGTCGCGCACCCGCGAATTGAACCAGGTGGCCCCCAGCGTAGCGAAGCGTGCGTTGCCAAAGGCCCGCACATCGCCCGATACGCCAACCTCCCACGAATTGCTGCGTTCGGGCTTCAGATCTGGATTGCCATGAAACCCGAAACCGCCAAGGCCGAAGCGGTCGAACAATGTCGGCGCGCGGAAGCCGGTGCCATAGGCCGCATGAATACGGCTGGAGATTTCCGGCACGGCGAACACGCCGCCAATGCGCCAGGTGGTGGCATCGTCGAAATCCTCGGGGCGCTCGTAGCGCAGATTGCCGGTCAGCGTCAGGCGCGAGAACAGCACACCCTGCAATCCGGCATATCCGGCATTGCTGGTCGTGCTGGTATCGACATCCTGCTGATAGCCAGAATCGCTTAACCGCACCAAGGCACTATCCCGCGTGAACTGGTAGCCGAACGTCGCGAACGTGTCGGTCACCGCGCCCCCCGATGGCAGACGCACCGTATTGGCCCACTGCACATCCGTGCGCTTGCCGGTGTAGCGGCTGTCTTCCGACGCAAAGTTCGGATCATCCGCATCGAGCTGGTTGGTGTATTTGCGATCATCCTGCGCATAGCCCGCGAACAGGCTGGTTCTCCACACGCCACCGAACAGCGTGCTCTCGCCACCCACCCGCGTTTGCAGGTTACGGTCGCGCCCGATCTGATTCGGATCGTCGAACGCCGGATAGCCGAGATTGTCGTATGAAAACACGTTTTGACGTTCACGCACCAAAGCCGACAGGCGCGTTCCTTCAACCGGCGTATAACCGACATTCAGCGTGCCGACATTGGCGCGGAAGCCGTCGCGCTCGCCCGTATATCCAGCCATGCGGCGCGGGATCACATCGTCGCCGTCCATCGACTGGTTTTCATATGTCAACGCGTAATCCATCGGGCCGGTCACGCCGCTGAATGTCGCCTGTGCATTCACGGCGCGCGGAATGCCGCCCGTCACTTCGGCACGCAGGCTCGGCGCCCCCTCGCCCCGGCGCGAGATCAGGTTGATCACCCCACCGATCGCGCCCGATCCATACAGGCTCGACATCGGGCCGCGAACAACTTCGATGCGTTCGATGTCGGCCAGAGTCTCGGTGCCGAAGTTGAACATCCCGTTGCTGGCAGACGGATCGTTGATGGGGAAGCCATCGCGCAGCACCAGCACGTGGTTGGAATTGGCGCCGCGCATAAACACACTGGCCACACCGCCCGGCCCGCCCTGTTGCGCTACGTGCACACCGGGCAGGGCCGACAATGCATCGGTCAGGGTCGCGTAGCCGCGCGCCTCGATATCGCGGCGCTCCACAACGCTGACGCCGGCGGGAATCCGCTCCACCGGCAATGGGGTGCGCGTGGCCGAACTCACAATCTCGGGCAGGGTGACGGATGTGGACGGTGCATCCTGTGCCACGGCGGGCGTTATCAGGGCAGCACTGAAAAGAAGGGCCCGTTTCATGCGGGAGGTCCTCCGGTCATAGGGACCGGCGCGCAGGCGTGCCGGTCCGGTCAAAGGGACGACAGCCGCAAACGGGGCTTTACCCGCCGCATCGGTGCAACCCCGCCCGGTGCGTGCATGCAGTCTCGGAAGGGCCGGTCTCCTGGCTTGGCGACGCTGCTCCGTGTCCGGAGCGTCCGTTCTCCGCCTTCTCGGGCCTGGGCCCAATGGCAGTTGGCGAACGGTCGTCGCCTACAGTTGCGGGGGCAGCTACGGCTGGTAGAATTACTCTACTCCGTATTCCCGTTTCAGCCCTTGCGGGCCACCCTTACTGTAAACCGTTCTAACCGGATATTTGCACGACGCAAGGGTTGCTAACCGGGGCCGCTCCCCACTAGGCTAGGAGCTATGCCTTATTCGAACCACCCCCTTGCCCCCGAACTTCCATTTCTGCGCCGATATGCGCGCGCTGCAACCGGGCAACGCGACATGGGCGATACCATCATCGCCAACGTCATGGCCGACCTGGCCGAAGCCACCACAGACACCAACAGCCCCTATCCACGCCGGGTGCGCCAGTTCCGCGTACTGGTCTCGGCCATCAACACGACGCTGGCGCCGAATGCGACCCAGGCAGCCTCTGTCGGTGCGAATGTTGCGGCGCTGCCCTCCACCATGCGCCACGCCCTGCTGCTGACCGCGCTGGAAGATTTCCAGCCCAAGGATGCGGCGTCGATCCTGAACGTCAGCACGGCCGAGATCCCCACGCTGATCACATCGGCGCAGGAATCACTGCGGCATCTGTCCTCGAAAAGAATTCTCGTCATCGAAGACGACGACCTGCTGGCTGCGGCGATCACCGGGATCATCCAGAAGATGGGGCACAAGGTCTGTGCCCATGCGCGCACCGAACAGGAAGCCCTGGCTGCAGTGGCCGCAGAAACACCGGCGCTGATACTGGCAGACGTCCATCTTGGCCCCGGCGGGTCCGGACTGTCGGCCGTGCAGCAGATCATGACCAACAGCACAATCCCGGTGATCTTTGTGACCGGATATCCGGAACTGGTGCTGACCGGCAAAGGAATTGAACCGGCGTTCGTCATCCGCAAACCCTATCGTGAAGAGGCATTGCAAACTGCAATTACACAGGCACTTGCAACAGGGCACACAGCGCACAATTAATAGGTTAATAACTCTTCAAAAATGCATTGCGCTCTTTCAGTTGAATTAAACCCACTGGAAGAAATTACAGGGTCTGGTATCGTGACAGGTAGCATGGCAGTCGAAAAACACCCGCCCTCGAAGTCGGCAGATACTTCCTCCCCTGGCGGAAACGGGGATTTCGACCTGTGGCTGCAGGACGAACTTAAAAAGCTGTACGATCCGACACTGGAGGAACCCGTACCAGATCATCTGATCAACCTGCTGAATACCGTCGTCAAACCGGATGCGAACGAAGGCTGAGCCCAACCTGCGGCCGCCTGCAATTTACTTTCCACAAAACCTATAGCTGAACACAACGTCGCAACGGCGCGCCGTATTCTGTCTGCAATATACAGCAGACAGTTGCCGTATTATTTCCATTCAATTAATCGTATCAATATTGTAATGATATGCCGCCGCTCAACGTTTAACGGCCATAAACAGCCAACTTGCGGATCACGCTCCGCTTAATGTGCAGAACGTTCCCACCATCATCCAGCCAGAGGAACTGCCATCATGACGTTGTTCAAAGGGCTCCAATCGCAACACGACACTTCCTGGAATCCATTCTGCTTTGACCTGGGCGATACCATTCTCAAATTTTTATCATCACTTAAATGTGACTTCTCGATCCCCACACCGCCGCGCGGATGCGACTGGTCCCCTCCCACCAGTTGCCACGTTACCAAACCCGACTGCGGCTGCCCGACGACACCACCTGAAAACCCACCCACCACAACCGAACTCGTCGTCACCTGCATCGGCAAGCAGGGCGACACATATGAAGCACTCGACTGGGTGACGGGCACAGGTGTGGTTCTATATGCGCGCCATTACGATGCCCTCGGCCCTGGCAACGTGCCGCTCTACACCACCACCGTTCTGGGCGATGGCGTCAACGATGCGACCGACGCAGCAGTTTTCGACCCCGATCTGCCTGCATCCGAATTTCCCTTTGCGCCGGCGGTCTGGAACAACGCCAAAGGCATCGGCGTCGACAACCTCAACAGCATCTACAGTTTCCGGGGCGAGAGCGATAACGGCGAAATCAATGCCGGCTTCAACGACAACCGCCCCAGCGACGTGCTTGGCGTGGACCTCAACAAACAGGTGGTCGCCGCCAAAATCGGCCTGTCGCTGTTCTACTACACCGACGCCACATCGCAGCCCGACAGCAACCCGGTCGTCCTTGCATCGGCCACCTGCGAAACGGCGATTGTCAGGATCGGGAACGATCTGGACAGTAACGGCATTCTGGAAGGCGCCGAAATTCTCGGCACAGCTCGCATCCGCGCCGATGGGGTGGTGCTGTCCGCAACCTCCACCGCTGGCACGATGCTCATCGCCGGTCACGCCATAGCGCCGGACCTGACCGACATCGCGGTTGGCGGTGGCAACGACTACAAGATGGATCGCACCAATGGCGGTCTGTTCGACATGGACGTCGCCCTGACCGACGCAAACGGCGTCGCCATCAAATTCGATTTTGTCGAAGTGCTGTCCGGCGGCCTGCAAGGGTCTCTGTCGCAGACCGACGTCAACGCCATCGACCCGTCTGACTTTCTGCTGCGCTCGCTCTGTTATACCGAAGAAGTCATCACCAACACGCCCCCGCAAGAACCAGTGCCGTGTTACGAAGGTCTGTCGCACGGATACTGGAAAAATCACACGTCACAATGGGACGGCAAGGGGACCGACTGTGTCGATGCCTTTGACGTCAAGGACTCGTTCGAACAAACCTTCGGCGTGGATGTCAAAGGAGTCGGGTCCACGTGGACACTGCTCGACGCCCTGAAAGCCAAGGGCGGCGGTGAAATGGCGCTGGCACGCGAAGCAGTGGGTGCATTGCTCAATGCCAGCTGCGACGACATCAACTATTTGTATACCGCACAGCAGGTCATCGATCTGGTGAAGGACGCCTACACGGCTGGCGGTGCCTATGCGAAGGGCAGCTTTGAGGCCGTAAAGGATGTTCTGGAAACGCAGAACACGCTGGAACTGTGCTGCGATCGCGATCTGGTTCCCTGCTAGGACCGGTTATGGGACGCATTGGAAAAGCGGGCCTGTAAAGGCCCGCTTTCATGCCGCGTTGCGCTGCAGGATTCCCATGTCTTTCAGCGCATCGCCCATGGCCGTCACAGCGCGCTGCATGTCGGCGGGCGTAATGCAGCCGATGCAGCCCACGCGGAACGACGGGAACGGCGTGTTGTAGAAATTGCTGATCACCACATCGCGCTGCTTCAACGCATCGACAAAGACCTGCAGATCCCAGGCAGGCGCATCGGGCGCATGGATGTTCACCACCGTCGGCCCCTGCACATCGCGCGCCAACACCGGGCGCAGACCCAGCGCCTGCATGCCATCCATCAGCACATCGCGATTTGCCATATAACGCGCCAGCCGTGCCGGCTGCCCACCCTCGGCATCGAAGCGGTCCAGCGCCACACGGAACGCATTCAACACCTGTGCCGGTGGCGTGAAGCGGAAAGACCCGTATCCGCTGCGTTCGGCATGGCGATAGATATCGGCCAGATCCAGACACCACGACCCGGCCTGCCCCTCGCCCGCCAGCACGGACTCGATCCGTGCGACGACGAAGCCAAGACCGGGCATCCCCTCGAGGCACTTGTTCGAGGTGAACAGCACTGCATCCAGTTCGGGCTGCGTGCCAACATTGATTGGCAGCGCACCAAAGGCCGAGACCGAATCCACAACCATCCGCCGCCCCGCTTCGCGCACGACGGCACCGATGGCGGCAGGGTCGTTCGCGACACCGGTCGCGGTTTCGTTATGCACCAGGCCGAGATGGCTGATCGTCGGGTCGGCGGCCAGCGCCGCGGCGATCAGCTGCGGGTCAACGGGACGGTCGTGCGGCACGTCGAGGCCAACCGGCACACGCCCAGCCTCGCGCGTCAGGCGCGCCATGCGGTCGGCATAAGCCCCCGTCATCGGGATCAGGATCTTGCCGCCCACCGGCAGCAAGGTGCGCAACGACGCCTCGAGCACGAAATGCCCGCACCCCTGTAACGGCAGTGCGGCGTGAACCCCGGCGATACCACCGGCGATCGCACGCACCCGGTCGCGCACACCGGCATAGAGTGGGTGGAAATCCAGATCCCACGGCGCAAGGTCCACGGTCATGGCGGCGCGCACATCCGGATGGGTCGTCACGGGGCCTGGGATCAGCAGCATCTGGTTTTACCGTTGCGTCAGAAGAAACTGGGAATGGCCATCCTGACAAATTCCCCAAAAACAACAATCCCCGGCACGACGGATCGTACCGGGGACTGTATTGCGGCTATGGTTATTCCAGAATTACTGGAACTGGCAGCCCAGCGCCGTGATCTGCGGGTTCTGCGCCATCATCTGGCGTGCCTGCGTGCAAGCCTGCGGCAGCGCCGCACGCTGCGTGGCATCGGCCGCAGCGGCACGGAAGCTGGCGCGCATCTGGTCAATCGCCGAAGTCATCGACGGGCGAGCTGCTTCCGGCATCTTGCCGGCGCATGCGGTGTACTGTTCCAGGAACGTATCGCATTCGGCGACACCAACCTTTTCCTGCGCCATAGCAACGCTGGACATCGCAACAAACGCAACGACGGGCAGAAAAGCAGAAAATTTCATAATTACACTAGTCCTCAAAGAGGCCACGGGAATCGAGGCCTTCAGTTACTGCTGAACAATACAAAACATCAATGTTTTGTCAATATACAGACAGCCATATAATCCTATACCTACTTGGCCCGCGCGCCCAGAATGTGCGCAATCGCATAGGTCAGGTCAGGACGGTTCAACGTATAGAAGTGGAATTCGTCCACACCGTTCGCCTGCAGCAGACGCACCTGTTCGGCCGCCACGGCTGCCGCCACCATGCGGCGGGTTTCGGCATCGTCGTCCAGCCCTTCGAACAATATCCCCAGCCACGCGGGAACGCTGGCGCCCGACATCGCACTGAACTTCACCATCTGCGCGAAATTCGACACCGGCAGAATCCCCGGCACAATCGGCACCGTAATCCCCGCCGCATGGCAACGGTCGAGGAAACGCAAGAAAATATCGGTATCGAAGAAATACTGCGTAATCGCGCGGGTCGCCCCGGCATCGATCTTGCGCTTCAGATTGTCCAGATCTGCCTCGGGCGACAGCGCCGTCGGATGCCCCTCGGGGAACGCGGCGACGCTGATCTCGAAATTGCCGATCTTTTTCAATCCGGTAACCAGATCCACCGCATGTGCATACCCATCCGGATGCGGCTGGTAGCTGCCCTCGCCACCCGGCGGGTCGCCGCGCAGCGCCACGATATGGCGCACACCGGCATCCCAGTAGCTCTGCGCCACGTCATCCACCTCGGCCCGGCTGGCGCCGACGCAGGTCAGATGGGCGGCAGGAACCAGCGAGGTCTCTTTCACCATCCGCGCCACTGTGGCGTGCGTTCTGGCCTGCGTGCTGCCCCCGGCCCCATAGGTGACCGAGACAAAACGCGGCTGCAGCGGTTCCAGCCGACGGATACACGCCCAGAGCTGCTGCTCCAGTGCATCCGTGCGCGGTGGGAAAAATTCGAACGATAACAACGGAGCAGCGCCATTCCCCGGCGCTGGCAACCCCGCGACACGCGGCGAAGTCAGCCAGCGGGCCAGTGTATTGTCGGCCGCCATTTCCCTGGGCGTAACAGACGGTGTATGCTTCATGAGATGAATGTTCCGCTCGCATGCTTTTATCGGCTGCCGGATTCGTCGGGCAGCGGGCTTGGTTACGTGCAGATCGGCAGGCTTGCAACTCTTTCCCAGCCCTGTCAAAAAGCAGCGGATACTCAACCGCTTAGCTTATTGTTCGGTTTATGCCGTTTTTCGGGCTGAATTCCACCCCACCGCATACTGAGGATCTCCTTATGCCAGCACCGCGTTTCGCAACATTCCTGCCTGTTGCCTGCCTTGGAATTCTGCTTCTCAGCGGCTGCGCATCCCTGCCAGCCGGGGCCGACGCCGATGAAATTGCCGAATTCCGCGCCACGAACGACCCGATGGAACCGCTGAACCGGGCCATGTATCAGGTCGATCTGGCCGCCGACACGCTGGTGGTGCGCCCCGCGGCAGAAGCTTACGGTATTTTCGTTCCGGAACCTGTGCGCGACCGGGTACGCAATGTGCTCGACAATCTGCGCCTGCCGGTGGTGTTCGCCAACGACGTGTTCCAGACCGAACCGCGCCGCGCCGGTGACACGCTGATGCGGTTCGCCATCAACTCGACCTTCGGCATCGCCGGGATCTTCGACGTGGCGACCGACTGGGGCTACCCCGGCCATAACGAAGATTTCGGCCAGACCCTGGCGACCTGGGGTGTTGGCGAAATGGCCTATATGTATGTGCCGGTCCTGGGCCCGACCAACCCGCGCGATCTGGCGGGGCTTGGCGTCGATACCTTCCTGCTGGACCCGTGGGGATATGTCGCGCCGCACAGCGACACCGCGGATGCGCTGCGCATTGCACGGCCGGTGGTCGGCGCGCTCGATATCCGCCAGGGGCTGATCCCGGTGCTCGACGATGTGCGCCGCACCTCGCTCGACCCGTATGCCACCATCCGCAGCGCATACCGCCAGCGTCGTAATGCCAATATTGCCAACGAACTTGATGGGATGACGCGCGACCCCGAAGGCCGCCGTCTTGGAGGCCAAAACTGATGCATCGTCGTTTCTTTCTGTCGCTGCTTGCCGGGACCGCTCTCGCCGGAACGGTCGCCCACGCCCAGGGCGATGCCGCACAGCGCGCCTCGACCCTGATCGAGAATGCCGGGCAGCGCATGATCGATATCGTCAACAATCGCAGTCTAGATATCAACGCAAAGAAGACGCGCACATCGGCATTGCTGCGCGATGTGGTCGACCTGCCAGGCATCGCCCGCTTCGTACTGGGTCGCCACTGGCGCGCGGCATCGCCCACGCAGCAGCAGGCGTTCACCCAGGTGTTCGAACAGGTCATCGTCCAGAATCTGGCCGGCCGCTTTGGTCAGCTGGAAGGCGTGACGTTCCAGATCTCACGCACCCTGCCGCGCGACGATACCGATTTCGAAGTGCAGACCCTGGTCGGTCGCCCCGGCCAGCAGCAGTCGGTGCTGGGATGGCGCGTCGGCCCCGATGCCGGCCAGGCGCTGAAAGTGACCGACGTGGTGGCCGAGGGCACATCGCTGCGCCTGACCACACGTTCCGAATATGCCGCCGTGCTTCAGCGCAGCAATGGTAATCTGGATGAACTGACCGAACGGTTGCGCGGCCAGCTGACACAGAACGCCACCCCACGCTGACTTAAACATAACGCGCCGAGGTAACAGCCGGCGCGTTAATTTCAACTAGCACAGACATATGCATATGCTGTTTCTTTCCCTGCCCCCTCTGCTGGCGATGCTGCTGATTGTTGCTGCTGTTCAGGCTCCCAAACGGATGGCATCGCCGGAAGACAAGGTCGCGTTTCGCGCCTTCATTGCCGGGCTTGGCTGGCGACCGGAAAAGCGTCCGCTACTATTCAACGTGGATACCTCGCCCATGGTACTGCCCGTGTTTACGGCAGTTGGGGGCGCGCTTCTGAAGCTTCCGCAGACATATGGCTTTGTCTGTTATGGCGTGGCGGTGTGTATCTCCGTCTGGATCTTTGCATGGAGCATATGCAAGCTTTGGTGTGCGCTGCTGAAGGCGGGGCTTTCAGCGCGCGGGACGGTTCTCTACACGTTGCGCTATGCCGTTCCGGGGTTTGTGGTTGCCACGGGCAGCGCCATTTTTGCGGCGGTCATCATCGCGATCAACGCAGACTGACGCTCTCGTACGTCAGCATCCGATAGCCATCGCGCATGAAGCGTTCGCATTCCACCATGCCGATGGCGCCCAGCACGGTGCGGCTGTCGAAATTGTCCTCGCGCGCAATCGCCACCACGCGCTTCAGCCCGGCCACATCATGTGCGAACCGCAATGCGGTGGACGCAGCCTCGCGCGCCAGACCGCGGCCGCGGCTCTCGGGCAGGAAGGCGAAGCGCAACGCATCGCCCCGACCATCGGCGCGTTCCATGAAACCGGTGATGCCGACGAAGCTATCGCCCTCGTACACCATCCAAACGCCGATCCCGCGCCGACCCCAGAGTTCGATTTCTTCCGCCAGTTCCTGATGCACACGCAGCGGCGTGCGCACACCGCCCAGCATGCGCGCGAACGCACGCGGGTCGGTCTTCAGGCGCACCATCTCGTTCAGATGCTGCGGCCCGACGGGCTGCATGACAAGCCGGGCCGTTTTCAACACCGGCGTCATGTCCTGCCCTTCCCGCCCCCGTCGTGCGCCATGCGCCATCCGATCAGCGTGTCAGAGGACGATACTTGATCCGGTGCGGTTCCGTCGCTTCCGCACCCAGACGGCGGCGCTTGTCTTCTTCGTATGCTTCGAAGTTACCCTCGAACCATTCGACATGGCTGTCGCCTTCGAACGCCAGAATATGCGTGGCCAGACGATCGAGGAACCAGCGATCATGGCTGATGATCACCGCGCAACCCGCGAATTCCATCAGTGCCTCTTCCAGCGCGCGCAGTGTATCGATATCCAGATCGTTGGTCGGTTCGTCGAGCAGGATGACGTTGCTTTCCTGCTTCAGCATCTTCGCCAGATGCACGCGGTTACGCTCACCGCCCGAGAGAATGCCGACCTTCTTCTGCTGGTCGCTGCCCGTGAAGTTGAACGCGCCGACATAGGCACTCGACGGCACCGCGCGCTTGCCCAGATAGATCACATCCGTGCCGCCCGAGATTTCTTCCCAGACGCTCTTGCTGCCATCCAGACTGTCGCGCGACTGGTCCACGTAGCCCAGCTTCACTGTCTCGCCCACGCGGATCGAACCGCTGTCGGGCTTGTCCTGCCCGGTGATCATCTTGAACAGCGTGGACTTGCCCGCGCCGTTCGGCCCGATCACGCCGACGATGCCGCCCGGCGGCAGCTTGAAGCTCAGGCCCTCGATCAGCAACTGGTCGCCAAACCCCTTGCACAGATCCTCGGCCTCGATCACCGTGCCCCCCAGACGCGGGCCGGGCGGGATAGAGATTTCGGCAACACCGCCGACCTTCTCGTTGCTCGCCGCCAGCATTTCTTCGTATTTCTGGATACGCGCCTTGCTCTTGCTCTGACGCGCGCGGGCCGACTGGCCGATCCACTCCTTTTCCGCCGACAGCGCACGCATGCGGGCGGTTTCTTCCTTCTCTTCCTGTTCCAGACGCTTGCGCTTCTGGTCCAGCCAGGACGAGTAGTTGCCTTCGAACGGATAGCCACGGCCGCGTTCGATTTCCAGAATCCAGTTGGTCACGTTGTCCAGGAAGTAACGGTCATGGGTGATGATCATCACCGTACCCTGGAAGTCACGCAGGGTCTTTTCCAGCCACGCCACGCTTTCGGCGTCCAGATGGTTGGTCGGTTCGTCGAGCAGCAGCAGATCAGGCTTTTCCAGCAGCAGGCGGCACAGTGCCACGCGGCGGCGTTCACCACCCGACAGGTCGGTCACCGGGCTGTCCGGCGGCGGGCAGCGCAGGGCATCCAGCGCGATCTCGATCTGACGGTCGATTTCCCAGCCGTTCTCGGCGTCGATGATCTCCTGCAGCTCGGCCTGTTCAGCGAGCAGCGTGTTCATCTCGTCGTCGGTCATTTCTTCGGCAAAGCGGGCCGAGATAGCGTTGAAACGGTCCAGCGCCGCCGCAACCTTGCCCATGCCGTCGCGCACGTTCTCGCCCACCGTCTTGGTGCCGTCGAGCTGCGGTTCCTGCGCCAGATAGCCGATGCGCACGCCCTCGGCGGCCCATGCCTCGCCGCCGTATTCCTTCTCGATCCCGGCCATGATCTTCAGCAGCGTGGACTTACCCGCGCCGTTCACGCCCAGCACGCCGATCTTCACCCCCGGCAGGAAGGACAGGGTGATTCCCTTGAATACCTCGCGCCCGCCTGGATAGGCTTTGGTGAGGTCTTTCATCACATAAACGTACTGGTAAGCGGCCATGGCTTCAATTCTCCGGATCGACTGGGCGTTCTAGAGCAATTTCGCGTCAGGAGGAAACTCCCGAAACCGTGAAAATCTTCGAGAAGTAACCGCAGCCTGTTTCCGTCGCCGAAATAACCTTTTTCTGATACGATTATTGCCCGGATCGCGCCATGATTCGCGCCCACAGTCTGCGCAAGCGGACAGATGGAGGCACAAACAATGCACTTCCTGATCAAACCCATAGCTCTGGCATTGCTGCTCTCGGCCCCGGCCCTGGCGGCGACTCCGGTCCCGGCGCTGCCCGATGCAGGCACGGCCTTACAGGTGCGCGGCGACGGGCGCGGCGGGCCTCCGGGGCGGCATTATGGCGGGCGGGATTACGGGCGCCCCTATTACGGCGGACGGCCCTATTACGGGCGGCCTTATTACGGGCGGCCCTATTACGCGCGCCCGTATTACGCGCCGCCGCCGCGGTATTACTATCCGCCCCCGCCGCCGGTGTATTACGCGCCGCCGCCGGTCTATTACCCGCGTCCCAGCGTCGGCGTGTATTTCGGTTTCTGAGATTTTCGCCGCGCCAGAGTAGAAAACAGCAAGATAAATTCCGAACAGACGTGGCGGGATCAGGCGGGCGTTGCTATACGGCCATCAACCGGATCGTCCCGGTTGCCGTATGAGAAGGTTTTCGCAATGGCCCGTCGTCGCCAGCTTTACGAAGGTAAGGCAAAAATCCTGTTCGAAGGCCCCGAACCAGGAACGCTCGTCCAGTATTTCAAGGACGATGCCACGGCGTTCAACGCCCAGAAAAAAGGCACGATCACCGGCAAGGGCGTGCTGAACAACCGCATCAGCGAATACCTGATGACGAAGCTGACCGAGATCGGCATTCCCAACCACTTCATCCGCCGCCTGAACATGCGCGAGCAGCTGATCCGCGAAGTCGAGATCATTCCGCTGGAAGTCGTTGTGCGCAACATCGCGGCTGGCAGCATCTCGACCCGGCTCGGCATCCCCGAAGGCACCCGCCTGCCGCGCAGCATCATCGAATATTACTACAAGCGCGATGATCTGGGCGACCCGATGGTCAACGAAGAACACATCACCGCGTTCGGCTGGGCCGTGCCGCAGGAGATGGACGAGATCATCACCATGACGCTGCGGGTGAACGACTTCCTGTCGGGCCTGCTGCTGGGTGCAGGCATCACGCTGGTGGACTTCAAGCTGGAATTCGGCCGCCTGTGGGAAAATGATGAAATGCGCATCATCCTGGCCGATGAAATCAGCCCCGATAATTGCCGCCTGTGGGACGCCAAGACCGGCGAGAAGATGGACAAGGACCGCTTCCGTCGCGACCTGGGCAAGGTGGAAGAAGCGTATCAGGAAGTCGCCCGTCGCCTCGGCATTCTGCCCGAAGCCGGCGTGCGCGACATGAAAGGCCCGGAGACAGTTCAGTGACCAAAGCAATCGTAACCGTCACCCTGAAACACGGCGTGCTCGACCCGCAGGGCAAGGCGATTGGCCATGCGCTGCAGACCCTTGGCTACCAGGGCGTGGGCGATGTGCGCGTCGGCAAGATCATCGAGCTGGAGCTGGCTGAAACCGACGTGGCCAAAGCCAGGCAGGCCGCCGAAGACATGGCCCGCAAGCTGCTGGCCAACACGGTGATCGAGAGCTTCAAGGTCGAGATCGCCTGATGATTAAAGTCTCACTGCTGCTGATGGCAGTGATGACAATTGTGCTGGCCATGGGGATGTCCAGACTGGACGCCCGCACGGCCGCACAAAGACCGCGCGAGGGACTTGCCGCGCGCGGCAAACGAGGACTGAACCGGTGGGTCAATGCCGCTGCGATTGCGGCGTTGCTCACTCTTTTCAGTATGGGCGGAAGGCATTGGTTCCGCGTCTGGCAGCAGGGATAACGCCATGAAGGCCGGTATCGTCACTTTCCCAGGCACCAACCGCGAACGCGATATGGCGCTCGCACTCGAACGCAGCACCGGGCGTGCCCCACGCATGATCTGGCACCGCGACACCGACCTGTCCGGGCTGGATCTGGTGGTGCTGCCGGGTGGTTTTTCGTATGGCGATTATCTGCGCACCGGCGCGATGGCCGCGCAGTCACCCGTGATGGGTGCGGTGCGCGAATTCGCGGCGCGTGGCGGGTATGTGCTGGGTGTCTGCAACGGGTTCCAAATGCTGTGCGAAGCGCAGATGCTGCCGGGTGTGCTGCTGCGCAATGCCTCGCTGCGGTTTCTGTCGATGGACTGCCACATGCGCATCGAACGCACCGATACGGTCTTCACCGGCCAGTATCAGCGCAACCAGGTGATCCGCTCGCCCATGGCGCATGGCGACGGCAACTGGTTCGCCGATGCCGACACCGTGAAGCGCATCGAGGGCGAAAACCTGGTGGCGTTCCGTTATGTCGCGCCCGATGGATCGCTGGATCCCAAGCATAACCTGAACGGCAGCGTGAACGCGATTGCGGGTATCTACAGCCCCGATCTGCGCATCATGGGCCTAATGCCGCACCCGGAAAACCTGACCGATCCGCTGACCGGCGGTACCGACGGCAAGCCGCTGTTCGACAGCCTGACCGCCGCAATCGCCGCCTGATTTCTTCTCGCTCTGAGTTACGGAAACCGCTGTGACCAATATCGCGACACTGCCCATCGAAACCGCCCGCAAACTGGCCGCCGACTATGGGCTGGCCCCCGATGAATTCGACACCGTGCTGTCGATCATGGGGCGCAATCCCAGCCTGACGGAGCTCGGCATTTTCAGCGTGATGTGGTCGGAGCACTGCTCCTACAAATCCTCGCGCGTGTGGCTGAAAGAACTGCCGACCAAGGCGCCCTGGGTCATCCACGGTCCGGGTGAAAACGCCGGCGTGATCGATATCGGCGATGGTCTGGCTGCCGTGTTCAAGATGGAGAGCCACAATCACCCGTCCTACATCGAGCCGTATCAGGGTGCGGCGACCGGCGTGGGCGGCATTCTGCGCGACGTGTTCACCATGGGCGCGCGCCCGATCGCCAACCTGAACGCGCTGCGCTTCGGCGACCCGAAGCTGCCGCGCACGAAGCAGATCGTCGATGGTGTGGTGCGTGGCATCGGTGGCTACGGCAACTGCGTCGGCGTGCCGACCGTGGGCGGTGAAGTGAACTTCCACTCCGCCTATAACGGCAACCCGCTGGTCAACGCGATGACGGTCGGGATCGCCAAGCAGAACAAGATCTTCCTGTCCGCAGCAGCGGGCATCGGCAATCCGGTGGTGTATGTCGGCTCGAAGACCGGGCGCGACGGCATTCATGGCGCCACCATGGCCAGCACCGAATTCGGCGAGGACTCGGAAGAAAAGCGCCCCACCGTTCAGGTCGGCGATCCGTTCACCGAAAAACTACTGATCGAAGCCTGTATGGAACTAATGGCGACCGACGCCATTATCGCTATACAGGATATGGGAGCCGCAGGGTTGACATCGTCGTCGGTTGAAATGGCAGGGAAAGGCGGCATCGGGATTGAACTCGATCTGGATCACGTTCCCCAGCGTGAGACCGGCATGTCCGCCTACGAGATGATGCTGAGCGAAAGCCAGGAGCGCATGCTCATCATCATCGACCCCAGCAAGACCGACATGGCACGCGCCATTTTCGACAAGTGGGAACTCGACTTTGCGATCATCGGCCATCTGACTGACACCGGCCATATTGTGGTGAAGCACAAGGGCGTGGTGGAAGCCGATATTCCGCTCGACCCGCTGTCGGAAAAGGCGCCGTTGTATCAGCGCCCGTATGTCGCCACGCCGAAGCTGCCGGAACTGGCGCCGCCCGCCGATCCGGTCGGCCTGAAGCAGGCACTGCTGACGCTGATCGCCTGCCCGGACCTCGCCTCGCGCGCATGGATCTGGGACCAGTACGACGCGACTGTCGGCGGGCAGACCATCAAGCGTCCCGGTGCCGCAGACGCCGCTGTTGTGCGGCTGGATGGTTACAAGCGCGCGCTTGCCATCACCACCGACTGCACGCCGCGTTACTGCCAGGCTGATCCTGAGGAAGGCGGCAAGCAGGCCGTCGCCGAAGCGTGGCGCAACATCACCGCGGTTGGTGCGCGACCGCTCGCCATCACCGACAACATGAACTTCGGCAACCCGCAGAAGCCCGAGATCATGGGGCAGTTTGCATCCGCCGTGATGGGCATGAAGGACGCGTGCATCGCGCTCGACTTCCCGGTCGTCAGCGGCAATGTGAGTTTATACAACGAGACCGAGGGCAAAGGCATTCTCCCCACCCCCGCGATCGGCGGCGTCGGCGTGCTGGAAGATGCGGCGCAAGCGGTTGGCTCGTCGGCCTCGGCCGGGCAGACGCTGGTGCTGATCGGCAACACGAAAGGCTGGCTCGGCCAGTCGTTGTGGCTGCGCGAGATTCTCAACCGTGAAGAAGGTGCGCCGCCCGCGGTGAACCTGGTTGACGAACGCCGCAACGGTGACTTTGCGCGTAATGAAATCCTAGCCGGCCGCATTGCCGCCTGTCACGATGTCTCCGACGGAGGACTGATGGTGGCAGTGGCTGAAATGTGCATGAGCGGAAAAGTCGGTGCCAAGCTGAAGGCCGCACCGAACAATGTCCCCGCACATGCATTCTGGTTTGGCGAAGACCAGAGCCGCTACATCGCCGCGACCACGGATGCTGCCACTCTGCTTGCCAATGCTGCCAAAGCGGGCGTTTCCGCGATGGAAATCGGCACTTGCGCAGGCACAAAATTAACATTGCCTGATGGAGAAACCATCAGCATCGCCGACCTGGAAGCTGAGAACGCACGCTTCTTCCGGTCTCTGACAGGAACGTAAACATCATGTCCCTCACCACCTCGGCTTTTTCCATCAGCTGCTTGCTGCGAATGGAGGCCGAAGTTGAGGGACCAGATGAACGCGCAGATTGCGCATCTGCGACACGTGAAGAGATTCTCGGTTGGATTGCTGATAACTACGGCGCGATGTTGCCGCAGGATGCTTGGGACGGCGCGGCTTTCACGGCTGACGCCGCCCGAGGCGGCCGGATTGAGGTGATGTGCAACGAGACCACATGGCTGGCACGCCTTGGCAATCTTCCGTCCGGCTTCATGCTGGACACAGCCGTGGTGCAGGCCAATGGCACCACCCGCGTGGTTACCGAAATATCGCGCCTGACCGAAGGGCCGAACACGGCGCTGATATCGTGTGTGCCAAGCATCATCCCGCGTCTGGCCGAACGGCTGCAGCTGAAGCGCGATGGCCGCATCCTGAGCGGACAGGCCGAGAAACTGCGCACCAATACCAATGTCCGCGCCTTTCTAGCCCTGCTCGACAATCCCGCACGCCGCCTGCCGGTGATTGCCGTGTCGGAAGACAGCCTCACCCGCAAGATGATGGTCGATCCGAACGTGCTGGCGGCAAAGCTGCGCGGCCTCGCCCATGTTGTGGCAATCCCGCATGAACTCTCGCGCGATCTGACCGATCTGGCGGGCAAGGAGTGGTCGGTATTTCGCGGTGCCGTTCGCTTCTATCGCACAAAGCTGGACCGGTTCTCGGACTCCTATCGCCGCCACCCGCTACTGATGCCGCAGAGCGGCGATACCGAAGCCGAACTGCTGACCACCCTGCTGCGTCTGACTGCAGCCTCGAGCATCTCGAAGCACGCGCGCGAGGGGGATATCGGGCAATATTACGCCCATGTTACCGGTGCCGACCTGTCCAGCCGTCTGCTGCTGGCGGCTTCGGACAAGGCGCGGATCAAACTGTTGCAAAACGAGGTCAGCAGCCTGTCCGAACGGATAGAAGCCGCACTGACGATCATGACAAACGCCGCGACACGCCCCGCGCATGCCGCCGATGTATCCCCGCACGAAGAGGAAATTCTGCGCCACCGTCTGCAGGCTGTGGAAGCTGTTCTGCGCGAGAGCGGCACCCTTGCGGATACAACCTGCTCGGCGGCCTCTACGTTGATGGCGCGCATGAATCAGGTAACAGCAGACAGCATTCATATTCCCACACCAACGACTGACGCCACCGATGCACTCTGGTTAGGAAAATATAAGATCGATCCGCCCAGTGCAGCCGCCTCTGTGCCATTGCCTGCCGACGCAATCGCCAGTATTGCCAAGCAGACCGCCAGCAATACGCATACCGGTCATCAGCTGGCAGAGGTATAGATCATGGTTCTTCCGCAGGCGCGTTCACCCGACCGGTTACTCCTGACGACGTCCCCGTTTTCGATCAGCCGTCTGCTGCGCGTCGAGGCCGAGGTCGGGGGGCCAGGCGATCATACCGAACGCTTTGGCACCGCGCGCGACGAAGTGCTGGGCTGGCTGGCCGATGCACACGGCGCTGTACTGCCCCCGCAGGCCTGGGATGGTGAAGCCTTCGACACCGCACTGGCCAAGGGCGGGCGCATCCATGTGACCAGCAGCAGCAACCCAGTGATCTGGCTGATACGGATATCGGAAATTCCGACAAAGCCCGGCATCACCGTGGACATCGCCATCGCGCAGATGGAACAGGTCACCGGGCAGCCTCCGTCAGTGCGTTTTGCTCTCGAAATTTCGCAGATTGCGGAAGACAGCTTCACCACGATTTCCGAAATTCCTCTCGTGATTACCCGTGTCGCGGCGCGCATGGGGTTCCAGCGTGATGGACGCGCGCTGACAACACACGCCGAAAAGCTGCGCACCAACGACGATGTGAAGGCGCTGCTGGCCCTGCTGGAAAATCCGGCACGCCGCCTGCCGGTGATCGTGGTATCGGAAGACGGCATCACCCGCACCATGATGACCGACCCGGACCAACTGGCCGCCCAGTTGCAGGGCCTCGCCCACGTGATCGCGATTCCCTACGAATTGTCGCGCGACCTGACCGATCTGGCGGGCAAGGAATGGTCGGTGTTCCGGGGCGCTGTGCGCTTCTATCGGACACGGCTGGACCGGTTCTCGGATTCCTATCGCCGCCATCCGCTGCTGATGCCGCAGACCTATGAAGGCCCGGGCAGCGAAATCATGCTGCTGGCCGCCATCCTGCGCCTCACCGCCGCGTCGAGCGTGGCTGAACGCCCACGTCACGGCGATCTGGCAAGCTTTGCCGAACTCTATGCCCACATCACCGGCACCAGCCTGTCGGAAAAATTGAAGCAGGCCGATACCGACAGCGCGCGGGTCGAATTGCTGCAGGCGGAAGTTGAACGCCTGTCCTCGCAGATTGAATCCGCCCTAGCGATCGCGGCCGGCAATGCCGCGCGTCTGGCCGCCGTGCAGGAACAGAAGACCGCCTCGTCGCAGGAAGAAGAAACCCTGCGCAACCGCCTGCGCGCCATCGAGACCGCCTTGCGCAAGAGCGACCGTTATGGCGTTGCCGACAGCGCCGTCGGCAATCTGCTTTCATCGGAGGCGGCGGCATTGCCGTTGCAGACCTGGCTGGACCAGCATTACGCCGGCCGCCTGCACCTCACCCCGCAGGCCCGCGCCGCGCTGCTGGTCTGTGCCGAACACGAACCCGTGCAACTACGCCCCTGCCTGGAAGCGATGGCAACGACTCTGGTCGACGATCTGCGCGAAGACCGCCAGATCCAGGCCTATCAGGCCCGCCTGCGCACGCTGGGCAGTGAAGACGTGCTGCTGCCCACTGGGGATCTGGTCGAACGCGGCGATTCGCCCCTGCTGTTAAACCGTGCGTTGCGGCTGGCCGATGGCGCGCTGGAATTGCATTGGGGTTGGGATCCGTGGACCGGCGATGTGGTGATCGGGCAAATCGTCGCGCCGGAGTAACCTCCCCCCTCGACAAACTGTGGCCGGGGTCACAAATACTGTATCCTGACTGCCTGAACGTCACGTCCAAGGAATTTTCCCATGCCGATGTCTGCCAACGATATCGAGGCCATGATCAAAGCGGCCCTCCCCGATGCCCAGATTACGGTCGAAGACCTGGCGGGCGACGGCGATCATTACGCCGCCACCGTCATCAGCGAGACCTTCCGCGGCAAGTCGCGCGTTCAGCAGCACCAGATCGTCTATGCCGCGCTGAGCGGCCGTATGGGGGGCGAACTGCATGCGCTCGCCCTGCAAACCTCTCCTCCAGTCTAGGAACGCCTCAAGATGAGCAATCCCGTTTTCGACCGCATCCAGAAAGACATCACCGATAACGACGTGATGCTCTACATGAAGGGCGACGCCATGTTCCCGCAGTGCGGCTTTTCCGCGCGCGTGGTGCAGGTGCTGAACCATGTCGGCGTGAAATTCGCCACCGGTAACATTCTGGAAGACCCTGCCCTGCGCGAAGGGATCAAGGAATTCTCGAACTGGCCGACCCTGCCGCAGCTTTATGTGAAGGGCGAATTCATCGGCGGCTGCGACATCGTGACCGAGATGTTCCAGTCGGGTGAACTCCAGACCCTGCTGACGGAAAAGAAGATTCCGTTCACTGCGGCAGCCTGACCCTGCATGAACGCGAAGGCTTCCCGCCATTTCGCGTTCATCACCGACGAGGTTCCCCGGCCTGGTGAGGCCGGGCACCTCGCCATGAACCACGCCATTGTTCACTACCTTGCAACACGCGGCCATCGCGTGACGGTGCTGCTCGCGCGGCCGCGTCTGCCGTGGCCGGTGCAGAGCTATGCCGCGTATCTGGACCCGCAGCGCGTGCGGGTGGAGGGTCCGGGAATCGTCGCGTTGCATGGGCGCGTGCTGGCCCCCAAGGCCGCCCCGCGCATTCTGGCGCGCAAGGCACTGGCGACATTGCCCGCCACACTGCGCGAACGCCTGCGCACACGGGCGCGCGCCGGTGAATACGGTGCGGTCGATGCGATACTAGGGCAGTTCATCACCGACGATGCCGTCGACTGGTGTGCGGCGCGCATAGCAGCGCTACAGCCAGACGCCGTGCTGGTCGACACGATCTTCCGAGCCGCCGTGCTGCGCGATGCGCGTGTGAGGGCTATTCCTAACGTGATCGTCGCGCATGATGTGTTTCACCAGCGCCACGCCGCACTGACGGCGCGCGGTTACAAACTCTATCCGCCCAGCATGACGGTGGAGGACGAGACCGCGCTGCTGTCGCTGGGCCAATCCATCGCCGCGATCCAGCCCGAGGAAACCGCGCTGCTCGCCCGCCTGCTGCCCCAGCATCCGGTCTTCACCGCCCCCATGCCCGCAACGCCGGTGCCACGCCCGGCGGGTGTCGCGCGCGACCCAAGACGGGTGGTGTTCATGGGCAGCGCATCGTTGCACAACACTGATGGCCTACGCTGGCTGCTGGGCGAGATCTGGCCGCGTATTCACGCGCAGATGCCCGATGCACAACTGGATGTCTGCGGTACGGTTGCCGACACAGCGGGTGCGGCGCCACCGGGCGTGAATCTGCTGGGCCGCGTGCCAGACCTTGCACCGGTGCTGCACCATGCGGCGCTGGCCGTCGCGCCATTGCGCGCGGGCAGTGGGTTGAAGATCAAGTTGCTGGATTTCGTCGCCCATGGTCTGGGCGTGGTAACCACCCATATCGGGGCCGAGGGTTTTGCCGACTCCGCAGACAGCCCGTTCCTGATTGCCGACGAAGCCGCAGGTTTTGCCGATCTTGTCGTGCAAACGCTGGGCAAGCCGGACAATCTGGAAGAACGGGCGTTACGATACACGGAACTCTACGGACCGAACCGGGTGTTCGCCGGACTTGTGGCGGCTATCGAACGCCCTGAAGCGCTTGCGGCCAACCAGGACCGATCGACATTCAGTTCAGATTGAGCTGAAAATGGTGCTTTTCGAGCCCCGGCGCGCAGCGGACTTTTGGGTCCGTGAGCACCGGACGCACAGAAAAGCGCCGTTTGCAGGCCAATATGGGCTGAATGTCGATCGGTCCTAGCGGGTAGCCGCTCCCTCGCGCCGGGCACGGCCGATATCCGTGTATGTCGTCCAGCCTTGCGGGCAGGTCTGGAACCAGCCCTCATGCCCTGTGCTCGAGACGCACTTGATCGCGTAGGGGCGTTCGATCCCGGCGCAACCGGCCAGTCCAGCCACCATCACCAACATCAGTATTTTCACACCACGCCCCCAAACAAAAAGCGCCGGATGGAAAAACCATCCGGCGCTTTGCATATCCGTCTCGGTCGGTCGATTAACGCGAGTAGTATTCGACCACCAGATTCGGTTCCATCTGCACCGGGTACGGCACATCCAGCAGCTTTGGCGCACGGATGTAGCGGCCCTTCATCGCGCGATGATCCACTTCGATGTATTCCGGCACGTCACGTTCGGCGCTCTGGGTGGCGTCCAGCAGCATGGTCAGCTGCTTCGACTTTTCCTTCACTTCGATCACGTCGCCATCGCGCACCTGGTAGGACGAGATGTTCACGCGCTTGCCGTTCACTGTCACGTGGCCGTGCGACACGAACTGGCGCGAAGCAAACGGGGTGATCGCGAACTTCATGCGATAGATCACCGCATCCAGGCGGCGTTCCAGCAGCTCGATCAGGTTTTCAGACGTATCACCCTTACGACGCACGGCTTCTTCGTAGTACTTGCGGAACTGCTTTTCGCCGATGTTGGCGTAGTAGCCCTTCAGCTTCTGCTTCGCCATCAGCTGCACGCCGAAGTCGCTGATCTTCTTGCGACGCTGGCCGTGCTGACCCGGGCCGTATTCGCGCTTGTTCAGCGGCGACTTCGCACGGCCCCACAGGTTGACGCCAAGACGGCGGTTAATCTTGTACTTGCTCTCAGCGCGTTTGGTCATGCGCCCGTCCTTACTTTGTCTGGCCGCCAGGCTGGCAATCCGCCCACGGTCCTTGTTGCACCGGTAGTCCGTCGACAAAACAACGACGGCGGGGCAGACCCCGTGGGCCTGTCCGCGTTCCCGGCAATGCGGGGAATTTACGGGGATGCGCCGCCCTTGTCAAACCCCGCGAAGCATTCCGGACGGTATTCAACCCAACTCCGCTTGCCCGAAAGGGCCAGACCGGCCTACTCATACCGCCATGATCAAACGTGGCGACATTCTGTGGCTGGGCATCGCGTCCGGCACTCTTGGCGGACTGACCGGCGGGCTTTTGCTTGGTGCAGGCTTTAATCTGGTGTCCGGCGGTATGCATCTGGGGTGGCTGCTGGTTATGCCGGCGGCCCCGATCTCGGCCTTCTGGGGCTGGATTATGGCCCGCAAGCTGATCTCCCGCGAAAACCTGCCCAACTGATGCCAGGGCGCCTCCTCGCCACGGTTGTGCTGCTGGCGGGGGGGATGCTGACGTTGCGCAGCTTTATGGGCGCGCGAAATATGGACGAGTATCAGCACGCCCAGATGGCATGGCTGATGGTGCAGGGCCAGCTGCCCTATCGCGACTTTTTCGAACACCACCTGCCCCTGCTGCATCTGCTGGCCATGCCTGTGCTGACGATCTTCCGCCCCGAGGAAAGCTTCGGCCGCACCATTCTGGCCCTGACCACCCTGCGCACCGCCATGCTGGCCCCGCTGATGCTGACGGTATTTTTCGTCTGGCAGATTACGCGCCGACTGGCACCCGCTTCTCCCATGCCCGCGTTGACGGCGTTGGCGCTGTTCGTGGCATCGGGTATCGTGCTGGACAAGGGGATGGAATTCCGCCCCGACGTTCCGGCGGCTGCTCTGGTGGCTGGCGCGATATGGGGGATGATCCGCCCCGAGATCCCCTTGCAGCGCCGCAGCCTGTTCGTGGGGCTGCTGTTGGGAACGGCAATCGGTTTTACGCAGAAAACACTGTTCCTGCTGCCGGGCTTCGGGCTGGCGTTATTGCTCGAACTATGGCGGGTCCGCACACACCGCGTATCCACCATCGTGCAAGGGCTGATGGGCCTGCTGACGGTGCCCGTGTTGATCGTGCTGGGCTTCGCGGCCTTCGGGGCAGCGGGGGACATGATTCAGCTGAATTTTCTGGGTAATGCCACCTGGCCTGTGGAACGCCCGCTGTACAATTTGCTGCTGGATACCGCGCGTTCAAGCTTCATCACGATGCTGGCTGGCAGCATTGCCACCATCGTCGCAATCCGTGGCGATCTGCGCACGCGCCAGATTGCACTGGTGGCCGCATCGGGCGTGCTGGGACTGTTCATCCTGCCGATCAGTTACGCGCATTACCTGCTGATCTGGCTGGCAGCACCCTGCGTTCTGGTGGCGCCCCTCTGCGCGCGTCTGTCCACCCGCATCAGCACCACCATCGTTGCGCTGGCCCTGATACAGGGCATGGTATGGACCGGGCTGCATCTGACATCGATCAACTATTTCGAGTTCAGAACCCTGGAGCGCATGCACACCCACGCCCCACCCGGCACGCGCGTATTGGCCGGCTGGTCGCAGCAGTTTCCATTCCGCCCGCCTGCACTGTGGCACTTCTATCTGAACCGCGAGGTCTGCCCCGCGCTCTCGGCGCAGGAACAGAGCGCGCTGATCGCTGCACTGGAAGATCCGGGCGTGATGCTGGCGTCCGCGGAAGTGGCCACCTGCATCAACGACCCGCGTGTCCGCGCCCTGCTGAACAGCAATTTCAGGCGCGTCGAGGGTGAAGCCCATATGCTGGTTCGCCGCACCCCTTAAGCCGCAGCAGCGATCAGCGCCCGGCTCTGGCGCTCCAGAAATCCGGTATCCGCCCCATCCGCCACAAACTCCGCCGACCGTACCAACGCCGCCAGCAGAGACGTGTTGGTGACGATCCCCGCAATCGTGCAGGCATCCAGTGTTACCGCCATTTTCTCCAGCGCTTGCGCTCGCGTCGGCGCATGCACGATCACCTTGGCGAGCAGCGGATCGTACCAAGGCGTCACCTCGTCCCCCGCGCGCACGCCGGTGTCGATCCGCACACCGTCCGTTTCTGCTGGCAATGCGTATTCCGAGATGACACCGGGCGACGGCAGGAAATTCCTGGCCGGATTTTCGGCACAGATCCGCGCCTCCACCGCACAGCCCTGCAACACGATGTCAGACTGTGCGCAGGGCAGTGCACCACCCGCTGCAACCTGGATCTGCCAGGCAACCAGATCGAAGCCGGTAATCGCCTCGGTCACCGGGTGTTCCACCTGCAGGCGCGTGTTCATTTCCATGAAATAGAACCGGTCCGCGCGCAGACCTTCGGATGCATCGACGATGAATTCCATCGTGCCCGCCCCGGCATAGTCGATCGCCCGGGCCAGCTTCAGCGCGGCTTCCCCCATTGCCGCACGCATATCCTCCGGCAGGCCGTGTGCGGGGGCTTCCTCCAGAATCTTCTGGTGGCGGCGCTGCACCGAACAGTCGCGTTCAAACAGATGCACCGCATTGCCGTGTGTGTCGGCGAAGATCTGGATCTCGATATGGCGGGCCTGCGTGATGCATTTTTCGATCAGCACACGGTCGTCGCCAAATGCCGACAATGCTTCGCGCTTCGCACCGGACAGCGCACGCTCGAACGATGCCGTGTCGTTCACACGCCGCATCCCTTTGCCGCCACCACCTGCAATCGCCTTGATGAGCACCGGAAAGCCTATCGCCTGTGCTTCGTGCAACAGACGATCGGCAGACTGGTCCGCCCCTTCATACCCCGGCACAACCGGCACACCGGCCTGCGCAGCCAGCTTCTTCGCCGGCCCCTTCAATCCCATCGCACGGATCGCCGCCGCCGGAGCGCCGATGAACACCAGACTGGCTTCGGCACATGCCTCGGCAAAGTCGGCATTCTCGGACAGGAAACCGTAACCGGGGTGAACGGCTTCAGCCCCGGTTGCACGTGCCGCCTCGATCAGCCGGTCGGCACGCAGATAGCTGTCACGCGCGGGGGCGGGGCCGATACACACGGCCTCGTCCGCCAGCGTGCGATGTAGGGCGCGCTCATCCGCATCCGAATACACCGCCACTGTCGCGATCCCCAGCGCGCGACAGGTGCGGATAATGCGGCACGCAATCTCGCCGCGATTGGCGATCAGAATTTTCCGGAACATCGGTGTGACCATCACGGGCGAACACGGAATTTCGTCGGTGCGCCCGTCACCAGAGCAGGCACCGCCATCTCCACGAATTCGCACAACAGACGACGTGTGTCGCGTGGGTCGATGATCTCCTCGATCCAGAACGCCTCGGCCGTGCGAAAGGGCGAACGCAACAGATCGAGCCGCGCCTCGATCTCCAGCAGCTTCGCCTTCGGGTCGGGAGAAGCTTCGATGTCGGCACGATAAGCAGCCTCGATCCCACCTTCCAGCGGCAGCGATCCCCAGCGCGCCGACGGCCACGCGTAACGGAAGAACTGCCGGTTCGCAGGCCCGTGCACGCCACCCGCCACGCCGAAGGAGTTGCGGATAATGATCGTGCACCACGGCACCGTCGTCTGGTTGATCGCCGCCAGAGCACGCGCGCCAAGGCGGATGGTGGCGGTTCGCTCTGCCTCCAGCCCGACCATGAAGCCGGGGCAATCCTGCAGATACACGATCGGCAGATGGAAGCTTTCCGCCATATCCACAAAGCGCACCACTTTCTGGCACGCATCCGCCGTCCACGAACCGGCGTAGTAATACGGGTCGCTCGCCATCAGCGCGACGGGCTGCCCGTTCAGGCGCGCCAGACCGGTGATGATCGGGCGACCATACATCTTGCCAACCTCGAAAAACGAATCACGATCGACCACCGTGTTGACGATGTCGCGCATCTTGTAAACGCGCCGACGTTCACGCGGGATGGCCCCCAGCAGCGACTCGTCGCGCCGGTTCGGATCGTCGTCGGTCTGCACAACGGGCGGCAGATCGTAGATCGAGGACGGCATATACGACAGAAACCGTCGCGCGCAGTTGAAGGCATCTTCCTCGTCTTCAGCCGCGTGATCGACCGCGCCGCACTTGGTCTGGATTTCCCAGCCGCCAAGCTCCTTCTTGCTGAGCGTCTGCCCGACATGCGCCACTACCGGCGGCCCGGCGACGAACATCGCGGATTCCTTGGTCATCACGGAATAATGACTGGCGACCATGCGCCCCGCGCCCATTCCCGCAACCGAACCAAGCCCCAGCGCCACCACGGGCACCACGGCCATCGTGCCAGTCATGTGCACGAAGCTCTCGGCCTGGCCCACACCGGCGGGCAAGTTGGCGCGGCCACGAGTCTCGATGGTTTTCACCGAACCGCCACCACCCGAACCTTCGATGATGCGGATCATCGGTACGCGGTATTCCTGCGCGGTGCGTTCTGCGGTCTGGGTTTTCTGCGGGATCGTCGCGTCGGCGGAACCGCCGCGCACCGTGAAGTCGTCGCCCGCCACCATCACTATGCGACCATCAATCTTGCCGCGCCCGGTGACGCTGTTGGCGGGCACAAACCCGATCAGGCGGCCCTGCGCATCGTATTCCGCCATACCTGCGATAGCACCGGTTTCGTGAAAACTGCCGGGGTCGAGCAATTTGTCGATCCGTTCGCGAACGGTCAGCCGGCCACCGTCGTGCTGGCGTTTTACCTTGTCCGCCCCGCCCATCTGCTTGGCCAGCGCCTCGCGATGACGCAGTTCATCCAGCTCGACCTGCCATCCCATTCGCATGAATTTCGCTCCCCTTTTGAGTCTGGGGGTTATTCCCCCTTGTCAAAACGCTAGCTTATGTAATTTGCTATATCAATAGCAGTCAAAAGAACTGCATGGGGGGATGAACGTGTCACTTGCACCATTACGTATTTTGCAGCTTGGACATATGCCGGCCGTAGCTTATTGCGCACGCCTGCTGGCGGATTTCGGGGCGGATGTGCTGATGCTGGAACCGGCATCGGGCACGCCCGAACGCCATGTGTCGCCACGCATCAATCTGGATACCGGCGACAGTCTCAGCACGCAGTTCCTGCATCTGAATTTCGGCAAGCGCAGCGCACCGCTGGCAAACGCGCCGATCGCACAGCTTCTGGCCGATACCGATATCTGCATCAGCAGCTGGTCGGACTCCGAATGGCAGGCAGCGGGACTGGATCGCACCACACTGGGCGCAACACATCCCGATCTTGTGCTGGTTGATGTCAGCTGGTTCGGCCGCAATGGCCCTTACAGCAACTTCTCTGCAACCGATGCCGTCTGCCGCGCGCTGGCCGGGCTGGTGCAACTGGTAGGCCGTGCAGAAGGACCGCCGATCACCGCCCCCGATCATCACGCCGCCATCATCGGCGGATTGTCGGCGTGTATTGCGGGCCTCTCCGGCCTCTATGCGCGCCTCGACGGAGACGGCGGCAGAAGCATCGAAGCCAGCGTGCACGAGGCATGTATCGCGCCATCCGAATACAACGCATCGGAGCCTGCGCTGGCCTTCAAGCGTGCCGGCATTGGTCGCTTCCCCCCAGCCACGCCGATGGGCGTATACCCCGCAAAGGACGGATGGATCGGCGTGACCACGGTAACACCCGCACAGTGGCAGACCTTGTGCCGCATTCTGGATCTGCACGACCTGGCAAGCGACCCGACACTGTTCCTGGGCGCCGACCGTTCGAAACGCATCGATGAACTGGAAAACCGCTTCATCCCGAAGCTGCGCGAAAAAACCAGACAGGAGCTTTTCGCGCTCGGCCTGAAACACCGTCTGCCGATCGTGCCGGTGCCGCAGATGTCCGACATTCTGAGCGATGCGGCATTGCGCGAACGCGGTGCCATCGCACCGATCGACACCGGCGAGCGTAAACTCCTCGGCCCGTGCTCTCCGTTCAATCTGCTCGCAACACCGCCACGTCGCGGCGGTGCTTTGCCAAGACCGGCAACATCTCCCGCCGCCTTTGCACCCCGGACGACAGCGTGGGCGCCCCCCGGCGATGCCGCTCGCCACAAGCCCCTGCCGCTGGCAGGATTACGCGTGATCGATCTGTCGATGGGATGGGCCGGTCCTTTGGCAACCCGGCATCTGGCCGATCTTGGCGCCGATGTCATCAAGGTCGAGTCCTGCCAATACGCCGACTGGTGGCGCGGCTTCGACACGCGTCCCGAAGCGCTGGCCGATCGCCGTCACGAAAAGGCCGGCCGCTTCAACATGATGAACCGCAACAAGCGCGCCATCACCCTTGACCTCACCTCGCCCGAAGGTGTGCAACTGTTGCGCGATCTGGTCAAAACCGCGGATGCCGTGGTCGAGAATTATTCGGTCGATGTGCTGCCGAAACTCGGACTCGATTACACGGCCTTGCGCGCTGTGAATCCAAACCTCGTCATGCTGTCGATGTCGGCCTTCGGCAGCGCCAGCCCGTGGCGTGAATGCAGGGCATACGGATCGACCCTCGAGCAGGGAAGCGGCCTGCCATTGCTGACTGGAGAAGCTGACGATCCGCCCGTGATGAACCACATGGCCTATGGCGATGCCATCGGCGGGCTGAACGGCGCGGCCGCATTGCTGATCGCCCTGCTGCACCGCAAGCGCAGCGGCGCTGGGCAGCACATCGACATGTCGCAGATCGAATGCATGATGCAGATGACGGCACCCGCAGTGCTGGAACAGTCCGCCAATGGCGCGGTCTCGACCCGGCGCGGCAACCGTCACCCGGACTACGCACCGCAGAACTGCTTCCCATGCACCGACGATGACACGTGGGTATTTATCTCGGTCACCGACGACACGGCCTGGCGCAATCTGTGCCGGGTGATCAATCGACCGGACCTCGCAGATGACCCTGTGTTGTTTCATGTCGCCGGTCGACAGCAACAGCAAGCACGGATCGAAACCGCCATCGCGGACTGGACCTGCCAGCAAACGCCAGATTCCGTCATGCACGCCCTGCAGCGTGCAGGCGTTGCGGCAGGTGCCGTGCGTAATCCAACAACACTCGACGCTGATCCACATCTGCTGGCGCGCGAATTCTGGCAGATGACCGATCGTGCCGTCTCGGGCCCGCAACCCATGCCGTCTCTACCCTTCCGCGAAAACGCCGCGCCGTATCCGGTTCGCTGGGCCGCGGCGACGCTTGGTCAGTTCAACGATGCGGTGCTGTCAGAAGTCCTCGGGATCGATGATGCCGGCCGCGATGCCCTCATCCGGGCGTCGGTCATCGGCACGTCCGTCATTCCTCCCGGCACACAGAAAAACACAAAAAAGGAAACGTCCCATGTCCAGCAGAAAAACCTTGCCTCGCAGCCCGCTTGAACTCTCGCGCCGCGATGCCATGGCGCTGTTTGCGACGGCCATGGCGGCGGGTACGCTTGCCCCACGCCGGGCATCCGCGCAGCAGCGCGGCGGTGTTCTGAAGATCGCCGCCATGTCCAATCCCTCAAGCCTCGACCCGATGACCGGCGGTGCAGGCAGCGATCATGCGTTCCTCTACCCGATCTACGACACGCTGATCTCGTTCGAGCCAACCCGCATGACACCGCTGCCCGGGCTTGCGGAAAGTTGGTCATCGCCCGATCCCAAGACAATGGTTCTCACACTGCGCGCGGGCATTCGCTTCCACGACGACACCCCGTGCGATGCGCAGGCAGTGAAGTTCAATCTGGATCGCAACCGTCAGGACCAGCGCTCGAACATCAAGGCCGATCTGGAGAGCATCGACAACATCACCGTCGAATCGCCGACGCAGGTCACACTGCATCTGAAACGCGCCGACAGCGCCCTGCCGATGATTCTGACGGATCGCGCCGGGATGATGATGTCGCCCAAGGCGGCACAGGAATCGGGCGCGCAATCCAACCGCACCCCGTGTGGAACAGGCCCGTGGAAACTGGACAACTGGGCCGATAACGAAAAACTCACCTATGTCAGAAACCCGAATTACTGGCAGGCAGGGAAGCCCTATCTGGACGGGCTGGAAATATCGATCATCCAGGACGTCAACACCGGCCTGCGGTCAGTGGTGTCCGGCACGAACGAACTCGCCTATGCCCTGTCGCCGCAGCAGAAGCGCCTGATCGAGCGCAACCCGGATCTTAACGTTGTCAGCACGCCGTCGCTCTACTGCATGCTGATCTACTTCAACATCGGCCGCCCACCGTTCGACGATGTGCGCGTGCGACAGGCGTTCAACTTCGCCATCAACCGCGAGGAATTCCAGCGCAGCACAACGCTCGGCCAGTGGGAAATCGCACAGGCGCTGCTGCCGCGCGCACATTGGGCGTTCAACGACGATGACAGCCTGAAGGCTTTCACCTACGATCCGGACCGCGCCAAGCGTCTGTTGGCCGATGCGGGACATGGAAGCGGGATCGAGATTCCGTTGCTCGGCTATTCCGATCAGCGTTCGACCCAGCGTCAGGAAGTGTTGATTGAACAGCTTGGGAAAGTCGGCATCAAGGTGCGCTTCACCGTCAGCACGGTTGCGGATTCGTCAGGGCGTTACTTCGTGCAGAAAGCCGCCAACGGGCTGCTTGCCGCATGGACCGGACGGCCTGACCCAAGCCTCAGCTACAGTCTGATGTTCGGGAAAGACGCCTACTTCAACACCAGCCGCGTCGAAGGTGCACCGGGCCTGCAAGCCGCGCTGGAGGCAACCCGCAGCACGTCCGATCAGGCGCAGCGGCAGGCGGCCTTCAAAACAGTGCAGAAAATGGTGGCCGATCAGGCCCTGTTCGCGCCGCTGCTGTTCCAGACCGAGATAACGGCACTTACCAAGCGTGTGCGCAACTTCACGCCGAACCTGCTTGGCAAGCCGCGCTTCAACGACATCTATCTGGAAGGGTGAACAAAAAACGGAGCGGGATATTCTCCCGCTCCGACGCTTTTACTCCAACACCAGAAGCGCCTGGCCTTCGGTGACGTTATCGCCTTCCTGCACCAGGAACGAACGCACCACGCCCGATGCTGGTGACAGCACCGGAATTTCCATCTTCATCGATTCAAGAATGATCAGCGGATCTTCCATTTCGACACGATCGCCAACGGCGACTTCTATTTTCCAGACATTGGCATTCAGTTCGGCCAACACTTTTGTTTCGCTCATCCATTTCCTCCCGGGCAGTGCGTTCTCCGCGCACATGAGTTTAGCTTGACGGGTTTTTTGTCATTTGCAATAACAAATATAGCAATCGGACCGTCAGATGTTCGATGCGTCAGGGGGAAAGAGATGCAGCGTTTAAGACATGCCGCATCGCATGCGCGGCTCCATCGGCACGGTGTGCATGCACATGTCCGGTAACGCCTCGGCGCCTTTGCTGCGCGTTCGCAATCTGGGCATCGCACTGCGCGCGGGTCGCAACGAACTGCCACTGGTCAGCGACCTGAATTTCGACATTGCTCCGGGCGAACGCGTCGGCATCGTGGGCGAAAGCGGCTGCGGCAAGACAGTAACCGGCCTGTCGATCCTCGGCCTGTTGCCTCCACACAGCATGAAGGTTACGGGCGAGGCGATTTACGCCGGGCAAAACCTCATCACCATGCCGGACGCACAGTTGCGCGGCATTCGTGGGCGGCACATTGCCATGGTGTTCCAGGAACCGATGAGCGCGCTGGACTGCGTGTTCACCATCGGCGCACAAATCACCGAGACCCTGCGCACCCACTTCCCCATCAGCCGCCATGAAGCGAAAGAACGCGCCATCGCGCTGATCGATTCCGTGGGAATTCCGCTGCCACGACGCCGGTTCGACGATTACCCGCACCAGCTCTCAGGGGGGATGCGCCAGCGCGCAATGATCGCCATTGCCATTGCCTGCCAGCCCGCCCTGCTGATCGCCGACGAACCGACCACCGCGCTCGACGTGACTGTGCAGGCGCAGATCATCGACCTGCTGCTGGAACGCAGCGAACGCGACGGTACGGCGCTGATGTTCATCACGCACGACCTGGGCGTTGTGTCGGAAGTGTGCACGCGCCTGCTGACCATGTATGCCGGCCAACTGGTCGAGGACGCGCCGACCGACACCGTGCTGACCAACCCGCTGCACCCATACACATCGGGCCTGCTGAACGCCTTGCCCCGCCTAAGCGAGCGCGGACAGCGCCTGCCATCCATTCCCGGCCGCGTTCCTGCACCACAGGCTATGCCCCCGGGGTGCCGTTTTGCACCGCGTTGCACCTACGCGGGCGAAGAATGCGCCGCCCCACAATCGCTGCACCAGGTGGAGCAGCACGCCGTGCGGTGCGCGCGCCACGCCGACCTGACCCTGCGCGGAGTGATGGCATCATGACGGTTCAGCAGAGCTTCCGCCCCGACATGCACGCGACTTCCACCACACCACTGCTGAGCGTGCAGGACCTGAAGATCCACTTCCCCACATCTGTGCGCGGCGAGACCGTGAAGGCCGTTGATGGTGTCAGCTTCATCGTGCAGCCGGGCGAGACGTTCGGCATCATTGGGGAATCCGGTTCGGGCAAATCCACGCTTGGCCGCGCGCTGGTCTGCCTGACATCGCCCACCAGCGGGCAGGTGCTGCATCGCGACCAGAATCTGTTCGCCCTGTCAGCCCGTGCGCAGCGGCAGTATCGGCGTGCGTATCAGATCATCTTCCAGGACCCCAACGCCGCCATCAATCCGCGCATGACCATCGGGGCCAGTATCCGCGAACCGATGGACATTGCCGGCATCGGCGGTTCACGCGCCGAACGCGACAGAACGGTCATCCAGTTGCTGGACCGCGTAGGTCTGCGGCCGGAATTCGCGCACCGCTATCCACACGAACTCTCGGGCGGACAGAAGCAGCGCGCCAACATCGCCCGCGCGCTGACCACCCGCCCCGAAGTCATCGTCTGCGATGAAGTCACCGCCGCGCTGGATGTCTCGATCCAGGCCGAGATCCTCAACCTGTTCTCGGACCTGCAGAACGAATTCGGCCTGACTTACGTCTTCATCACGCACGACCTTGGCGTGGTGTCGCATGTCAGCAACCGCATCGCCGTGATGTATCTTGGCCGCCTGATGGAAGTTGCCCCGGCCGAGGCGTTATCGGACGCACCGCTGCATCCCTACACACGCGCGCTTCTGTCCGCAGAACCGGTGCCGATGCCCGGCGCGCGGCATCGCGAGGAACGCATCAAGTTGCAGGGAGAAATCCCAAGCCCCGTGCACCCGCCCGCCGGTTGCCGCTTCTGCACACGCTGCCCCGAGGCACAGCCACGCTGCCACACCGAAGAACCTGCCCTGCGCGAAGTGCGTCCGGCGCAGTTCGTTGCCTGTCACTTCGTCGCCGGGCAACAGGGGTAACGAACATGCAGATCAGCATCCGCCCCATCACGCGGCGTCTGGCGCAGATCCTGCCGGTCATCGTGCTGGCAACCTTCGTCGTCTTCGGCCTGCTGCAACTGGTGCCCGGAGACATCGCCATCGCGCTGGCAGGCGAAAGCGCCTCCGCCGAACGCATTGCCGAACTACGCGCACTCTACGGGCTGGATCGCCCCTTCCTGCTGCAATACGGGCACTGGCTGCTCAACGCGGTGCAGGGGGACCTGTCGCGTTCGTTCCTGTCGGGCGTGCAGGTTACCGAGGCGATTTTCCAGCGTCTGCCCAACACGTTGCTGATTGTCGTTCTTGCCCAGTTTCTGGCGCTGCTGATCGGCATGCCGCTGGGCATCGCCGCTGCACGACGCGCGGGATCGGTGGCGGACACGGCGGTCTCGACGGTCAGCGCGCTTGGTGTGGCCTTGCCGAATTTCTGGCTGGCGATGATTCTGGTCTCGATCGTCGCCATGGATCTGCGCCTGCTGCCCGCAACCGGTGCCGCGCCGTTGCTGGACGATCCCATCGCGGCATTGCGACACGCATTGTTGCCCGCGATTGCGCTGGCATCCAGCGGCATATCCGAAGTGGCGCGGCAGTTGCGCGGCACACTGGTCGAGTTCCTCTCGTCACAAGCTGTGCGCACTCTACGCGCCAAGGGCCTGTCCCCCACCGCCATTCTGTGGCGACACGGGCTGAAGAATGTCGGCGTGACACTGCTGACGGTGGGCGGTCTGCTGTTCAACCGCATGCTGGGCGCCACCGTGGTGATCGAGGCAGTGTTCGCCATCCCCGGCATCGGCAGCCTGATGGTGCAATCCGCCGTCAGCAAGGACTTCCCTGTCGTGCAGGGCGTCGTGCTGGTTCTGGTGGTGATGGTCATCCTGATCAATCTGACCATCGATATTCTCTACGGCCTGATCGACCCGCGCATGCGGCAACGTTAACGGGGAGGCAGAGAATGGCATTCTTCTTTTCATGGCTGCGTCGGGATCTGCGTGCGACACTCAGCATTCTGTGGCTGGTGCTGTTGCTGGTCACCGGCCTGCTGGCCCCGTGGATCGCACCGTATTCGCCCACGGCGCAGGACCCGATGGACATGCTGCTGCCGCCCGACTTCCAGCATCTGCTCGGCACCGACGATCTTGGGCGCGATGTGTTCAGCCGGTTGATCTACGGCGCCCCCATCGCGCTGTATGCCAGCCTGCTGGCGGTCAGCGTCGCGTTGCTGGTCGGTCTGCCGCTGGGGCTGCTGGCGGGCTTTATCGGCGGCTGGCTGGACGATGCGATCAGCCGCATGATCGATACGCTGCTGTCCTTCCCGGCCATCATTCTGGCCGTTGCCATCACGGGGGCGATGGGGATCGGGCTGACCAACGGGATGATCGCAGTCGGGCTGGTGTTCTCGCCCATTGTGGCGCGGCTGGTGCGCGCACAGACCATGACCATCCGCAACGAACTTTACGTCGACGCATCACGCTGCTTCGGAGCCAGCACGCCGTGGCTGCTGGTGAAGCACATCCTGCCGAACGTCATCCAGCCGATCATCGTACAGACCACGCTGCTGCTGGCCACTGCCCTGCTGGCCGAGGCGAGCCTCAGCTTCCTGGGCCTTGGTGTACAGCCGCCCGACCCAAGCTGGGGGGGAATGCTGGCGCGCGCCTATACCTATCTGGAAATTGCGCCGGAGCAGATGTATCCGCCGGGCCTGGCCATTCTATTCACCGCGCTGGCTTACAACACGCTGGGAGAATCGCTGCGCGTCGCGCTGGATCCCGTCATGCGGCGGAGTTAGATTAGTCCTTCTTCTTCCGCGCATCCCGCCCGTGTGACAGTTCCTGCACGATACCGTGCAGAGTGCGCAGCTCCTGTTCCGTCACCTCGCCACGTTCGAACAGGTGGCGGATGTTCTGCACCATGCCAGGACGCTTGGGCAGGTTGCGCAGAAAACCGCATTCGTCCAGTTCGCGGATCAGGTGGCCGAGGAAATTATCCAGCTCGCCCTTGGTCGCCACCTTGGTCTTGTTGGTCATCAGCGTGTGCGGCGGGGTCTGGTCTTCCGCCGTCCACCATTCATACGCCATCACCATCACGGCCTGCGCGAGGTTCAACGACATGAACGCCGGGTTCAGCGGGTAACGGATCAGTGTGTCGGCATGCGCCAGGTCTTCACTCTCCAGCCCCGCACGTTCTGGGCCGAACAGGATGCCCGCCTTCATGTTCTGCCCACACACGGCACGCAATTCGGCCGCGCCACCACGTGCGGTGACCAGCGGCTTCACGATGTAACGCGGGCGCGGACAGGTGCCGAACACACGATGCAGATCGGCCACCGCATCGCCCACGGTTTCGTGCACGGTCGCTTCATCCAGAATCCGGTCCGCACCGGACGCCGAGCGCCAGGCCCGATCCTGCGGCCACCCGTCGCGCGGGGCGACAAGGCGCAAATGGAACAGCCCGCCATTCGCCATGGCGCGCGCCACCATGCCGACGTTCTCCGCCAGCTGCGGTCGCACCAGAATTACCACCGGGGAATTGCCAATCGGGCCGATATCGGCGCCACCATCACGTCCTGTCATGACGCCCGCATAACCCGGATTTACAGAAAGCGCGAGATCTTGCGTGCTTCTTCCAGTGCCTCGGCACCGCGCCCATCCTCCACCGCGTCTTCCAGACAATGCTCCAGATGCGACTGCACCAGCGTGCGCTTCGCCGCGCCCACCGCTTTTTCCACGGCGGCCAGCTGCTGCGCCAGTTCTACGCAATTGCGCCCGGACTGGATCATGGTGATGACGGAACGCAAATGCCCCTCCACCCGTTTCAGGCGGTTGAGCACATCGGTATGGGGTGCGTGTCGCATGGACCTATCCTACCCAGGGGGATAGGATAGGTCCAGCAAAATCAGGACGCCCGGCGCCAGGTTGTGCCGCCGGCATTGTCCTCCAGCAGGATGCCCTGCGCCAGAAGATCGGCACGGATACGGTCCGCCTCGGCGAAGTTCTTCGCGGCGCGTGCGGCCAGACGGGCATTGATGGCCGCCTCGATCACGGCGTTGTCGCCCTCGCCACGGAACCATGTTTCCGCATCGGTCCAGCACAGGCCCAGCAGATCGACCGAGGCGCGCAGGCTTGAAGCCGCATCGGCATCGCCCGCCAGCGCTGCATCAGCCAGACGGTGCAGGACCGAGACCGCCAGCGGCGTGTTCAGATCGTCCGCCAGCGCCGCCAGCACATCCGCATGCGGCGCGCTGGGCTTTGCATTCCCCATGGCGCGCTGGAACCGGTCGAGCTCCTTCTTCGCGCCATGCAGTGCGTCTTCCGAATAATCGAGCACCGCCCGATAATGCGTCTTCAGCACCAGCATCCGGTAAGCCTCGCCCGCCCACGGGCCGAGCGCCAGCAGATCGCGCACAGTGCGGAAATTGCCGAGCGACTTCGACATCTTCTCGCCATTCACGCGCAGCATGCCGTTATGCATCCAGACGCGCGCAAACACGCTGCCGGGGAAGGCGCACAGGCTTTGCGCCACTTCGTTCTCGTGGTGCGGGAACAGCAGGTCTTCGCCGCCGCCATGAATGTCGAAGCTCTCGCCCAGATGCTTCCACGACATGGCCGAGCACTCGATATGCCACCCCGGACGCCCACGGCCCCAGGGGCTGTTCCAGCCGGGCATGTCGTCGGTCGAGGGTTTCCACAGCACGAAATCGCCGGGGTCGTTCTTGTAGGTGGCGACTTCCACGCGCGCGCCCGCCAGCAGATCCTCGGGACTACGGCCCGAGAGCTTGCCGTATTTGTCGAACGATTTCACCGCGAACAGCACGTGCCCTTCCGCCGCATAGGCATGGCCACCCGCGATCAGCTTTTCGATCAGCGTGATCATCTCGGCGATATGCGTGGTGGCACGCGGTTCGATGTCCGGGCGCATTGCCCCCACCGACGCCATATCGGCATGGTAATCCGCCGTGGTGCGCGTGGTGATGCTGTCGATCGGTTCGCCACTATCTCGCGCGCGGTCGATGATCTTGTCGTCCACATCGGTGATGTTCCGCGCATAGGTCACGCGCGGATATACGCGCCGCAGCAAGCGCGAGAGCACATCGAACACAATCACTGGACGCGCATTACCGATATGCGCAAGGTCGTACACCGTCGGGCCGCACACATACATACGCACATGCAATGCATCGAGCGGCGTGAATTTTTCCTTCCGGCGTGTTGCCGAATTATGGAAGTGCAGATCCAGCATCGTCAAACTCCGGCAGCTATCTTCAGGCGCAATTGCGCGCGTTCAGGCCCGATCAGCGGCAGCATGTCGTGCAGCTCCGGCCCGTGCTCCTCGCCGGTCAGCGCCAGACGCAGCGGCATGAACAGCGCCTTGCCCTTGCGTCCGGTGGCTTCCTTCAGCGCCGCAGTCCACGTACCCCACACATCGGTGGTCCACGGTCCCGCGGGCATCAGGTCGAGTGCGGTTTTCAGGTAATCGCCATCGCCCTCCAGAACTGGCGGCACGATGGTGCCAGCGGCGACATCCCACCAGATCCGTGCCTCGTTCAGCAGGTCGAGATTGCCGCGCACCACGTTCCAGAACTCTTCCGTCGCGCCAGCGGGCAGACGTGCCTTCACATCCTCGAACGGCAGCACATGCAGATGGCGGCGGTTCAGACGCAGCAACTGCGCCGGATCGAACCGCGCGGTCGAGGGCGCGTAATGCTTCAGATTGAACTCACGCACCAGCGTGTCCATGTCGGCCGGCACCACCGGATGCCCGGTGCCGAGCCGCGCCAGGAATGCCGAGACCACGCCGCCTTCCACACCATCGCTACGCAGATTGCGCAGACCCAGCGAGTTCAACCGCTTCGACAGCGGCCCGCCATCGCCATCGGTCAGCAACGGCAGATGCGCAAAGGCGGGCATCTTGCCACCCAGCGCTTCCAGAATGTCGCGCTGCACACCGGTGTTGGTGACGTGATCTTCGCCGCGGATAATGTGCGTGATCTTCGATTCAATATCATCCACCACCGAGGTGAACGTATACAAAAACGACCCATCCGCACGGATCAGCACCGGGTCCGACAAGGTCGGCAGCTTCACCTGCCGCTTGCCCAGCACCAGATCGTCCCACACGATCACACGCCCCGACAGCTTGAAGCGCCAGTACGGTTTCTTGCCGTTTTCCAGCGCGCGCGCGTACTGCTCGGGCGTCATCTTCAGCGCACCACGATCGTAGATCGGCGGACGCTTCTGACGCAGCATCTGCTCGCGCTTGTACTTCAGCTCCTCCTCGCTCTCGAAGCAGGGATAGAGATGGCCGGACGCTTTCAGCGTCTCCGCTGCTTCTTCATACAGCGGAAGACGGTCGGTCTGGCGGAAGAACTCGCTCCACGCAATACCCATCCAGGCGAGGTCCTGCTCGATCGCCTCGGCATACTCGGGCTTCGAGCGCCCGACATCCGTATCGTCCAGACGCAGGATGAACGTGCCGCCGGTCTTTTTCGCGAACAGGTAATTCACCAACGCCGCGCGCGCGTTGCCGACATGCAGATACCCGGTCGGGCTGGGGGCGAACCGTAAACGGGTCATGCGTCGTCTCCATCATCATCTTCTTCGTCGTCGCCATAACGACGCGGGTCGAGCGCACGCCAGTTGCGATCTTCACTGTCGGTCACCGGCGTTTCGGAAAACGCCTTCACCTCGGACGCGCTGGACCAGCCGCCCTCGCCCTGCACAACAGCGTCTTCGCCAAAGGCGAACCACGCCTGCAACACCGCATCCGCAGCCATACCGCGTGAACGGCAGCGTTCCATGCTGTCGCGCACGTAACGCCGCGCGAATGCATTGGCATGCATCAGCGATTCAAACCCTTTGATCATCTCGACCGGGTCGCTTCCGTTACCGCCCGACAGATCCATAATCCGCACCCGCCAGTCGCCCTGCGGAACCAACACATCAATCACGAAACAAGTCCTGTAAAACCATTGGTGATCGGATAACGCCGATCGCGTCCAAATGCACGCCCGGTGATCTTCACGCCGGGTGGCGCCTGTCGCCGCTTGTACTCAGCCCGGTCCAGCAAACGCCAGACCCGCAGCACCGTCGCCCGGTCGAACCCGGCGGAAACCAGCTGATCGACGCTCTGCTCGCCCTCGATCAGCCCTTGCAGAATGGCATCAAGCACATCGTAGGGCGGCAGTGAATCCTGGTCGGTCTGATTGGGGCGCAGCTCGGCCGAGGGCGGCTTGGTGATCACGCGTTCCGGCATCACCATGCCCTGCGCGTTACGCCAGCGCGACAGGCGGAGCACCGCCGTCTTGTAGACGTCCTTCAGCACCGAATACCCGCCGCACATATCGCCATACAGCGTGGCGTAACCGACCGACATCTCGCTCTTGTTGCCAGTGGTCAGCACCATCGACCCGAACTTGTTCGACAGCGCCATCAGGATCAGACCGCGAGCGCGCGACTGGATGTTCTCTTCCGTGATGTCGGGCTGCGTGTTTGCAAAGGCGGGTTCCAGCGCCGTGGCAAACGCCTGCATCGCACCGCCGATCGACACGCTCTCGTAGCTGATGCCCAGCAAACGCGCGCATTCCGCCGCGTCGTCCAGACTCTCCTGGCTGGTATAGGGCGAGGGCATCATCACCGCGCGCACCTTCTCCGCCCCCAGCGCATCGACCGCAACAGCGGCGGACAGCGCAGAATCGATCCCACCCGACAGGCCGAGGAGCACGCCCGGAAAACCATTCTTCACCACATAATCGCGCAGGCCGCACACCATGGCGCGATAGATCTGCGCTTCCGCATCCGGCGTCTCGGGCAGCGGCTGCTTCGCACAGACCAGACGTTCACCCTCGCGGTGCCATTCGGTCAGCGTGATCGCTTCGGCAAAGTCGGGCATCTGCACGGCGAGGCTGCGATCCGGGTTCAGCACGAAGCTCGCGCCATCGAACACCAGTTCGTCCTGTCCGCCCACCAGACCGCAGAACGCAAACGGCAATCCGGTTTCCACCACTCGACGGATGGCAAGCTGCACGCGGTGTTCCTGCTTGTTCGCCTCAAACGGGGACCCGTTGATCGAGATGAGGATCTCGGCCCCGCTTTCGACCAGCGTTTCGGCCACGTCGGGCACCCACCAGTCCTCGCAGATCAGCACGCCCAGACGGAAGCCGCGAAACACCATTGGCCCCGGATGCGGCCCGGCATCGAACACACGCTTCTCGTCGAACACGCCGTAATTCGGCAGTTCGTGCTTGGCGCGACGGGCTGCGATGCGGCCGCCTTCCAGCAGAAACGCTGCGTTATACAGATGCCCGTTATCGCGCCACGGCCCGCCCACGATCATCCCCGGCCCACCATCCGCCGTTTCCGCCGCCAGTTCGGCGAGCGCGGCCTCGCACGCGGCGATGAAGGCGGGTTTGCGCACCAGGTCCTCGGGCGGATATCCGGCCAGCGAGAATTCGGGCGTCACCACCAGATCGGCACCCTGCTGCGCCCCTTCTGCACGCGCACGGCGCAGCAGGGCGAGGTTGGTGGCAATCTGCCCGACATGCGGGTTCAGCTGCGCCAAAGCGATTTTCAGTATATCGGCCATGGCGACACTCTAGAGCTTTTTTCAGTCAGGTAAAATCACCCCGGCCGCCGGATTACTGGGGGCGTCTGTCCCGCAGCTCCAGCAACCCACCATCTGCGTTGAACAGGAAGCACGCGCTGCGCACAACGCCCGGCGAGGATGGCACCACGACGTTGGAATATATCCACGCCGTCAGCTGCGGAAATTCCGTCATATTCGGGAAGGTGCACAGCGCATCGGACATTCCCGGCACCGCACCATCCGCATTCAGCCGCACGCCCACAACCTGCTTCGTCGCAGGGGCGCCCATCACACGCAGCACGTCGCTCTGCGTGCTCTGCCCCGCCACAAACATCCGGCTGAGCGGCTGCGCAAAAACGGGTGCTTGCGACATGACCACCGGCGCGGGCGAAGGCGCGCCACATCCGGCAAGCACCACAAGCAGAGACACTGCCCGCACATTCATGATCATCACTCCCGACGCAACAGGAACTCACGCCCGACTTTCACGCGGGCCACTCCGGCGTAGTCGACGATATCGGCCGTGGCGTAGGTTTCGCTCCAGATATCCGGCAGGAACGACCCACTGCCCACGACATCGATCGGTGCTTTTGCGTCCGCCATCACGCGGCATTTATCAACGCCGAAGCCCGACGACGCCACCAAGCGTACGCCAGGATATCCGGCCTCGTCCAGTACATCGCGCATCCGCCAGATCGCCGCCGCCGACACGCCAGAACCAACCAGATACCGTAACTCCGTCTCGCTGCGATACCGGCGCACCGCGCGCGGCACATGACGTTCCAGCACGGCGTAACTGCTGCCCGGGTCCAGCCCTTCCAGGAACCGCCCGCCATGCGTGTCAAGCCGCATCGCAAGCTTCCCCGCCGCTGCCAGTTCGGGGAAATGGCGGCAGACTTCCAGCGCGTCGGTGATCTCGCGCCCGAAGTAATCGGTCAGCACTGTCAGCGGTTCGTCGGGGAAAGCCTCGTGGAACATCTGCGCGGCACGCAGGGTCGATCCGGCATAACCGATCAGCGCGTGCGGCATTGTGCCGCGGCCCTTGGTCTCGCCAAACCAGTGCGCGGTCCAGTCGGTCGCGGTGCCGATGAAACCCTTGGCACCTTCCTTCTTCGCCGCGTTGGAACCGACCGACGCACCATACGCCATCATGTCCTGCATTTCGGCCCCGGCGCAGTGCCGTGCCTCCATCGCCAGGAACGCCACCTGCGGCAGTGACAGACACATCTGATACGCCTGATGCGCCGCCACACAGGGCGCGCCCAGCTTTTGCAGCAGCAGCGTTTCCAGATCGCTCAGCTGCGAGAACATGCCGCTGATATAGGCGATGGGTTCACCCGCCCCGACCCACTCACCCTCGGGGTGGCGCACGTCGATGTCGAATGTCACACCGCGCTGCTTGGCCACCGCGTGCAGCCAGTCCAGCATCAGCCGTGGGGCCGAAACCACCGGGCGGCGCAGGAACACTGCGTACGTGACCCGCTGGTCGCCGAACTTCTCCACAATGGCGCGGGTCCGGTTGAAGTAACTGTCAGTCCGCGCCCGAATATCGTCCGGCATAGTACTTTCCACGTTGTGTCTATTTGGCCGCCACAGCCGAGCGCAGGCCCGGCTGACGGCGCTGCTTCAGTTCTTCGGCGATCAGGAAGGCGAGTTCAAGCGACTGTTCCGCATTCAGGCGCGGGTCGCAGAAAGTTTCGTAGCGATCGCCCAGATCAGCCTCGGTCAGCTGATGCGCGCCGCCCACACATTCGGTCACGTTACGGCCCGTCATCTCGATGTGAACGCCGCCGGCCCAGGTGCCTTCCGCCGCATGCACGTCGAAGAAGTTGCGCACTTCGCCCAGGATTGCATCGAACGAACGGGTCTTGATCTTCGCCGCGGTCGAGATCGTGTTGCCATGCATGGGATCGCACAGCCACGCCACCTTGCGGCCAGCCTGATGCAGCTTGCGTACCAGGGCGGGCAGCTTCTCGCCCACCTTCTCGGCCCCCATGCGCGAGATCAGCGTCAGACGCCCCGCCTCGTTCCGCGGGTTGAGGATTTCGGTCAACTGCACCAGTTCGTCGGGATCCATGTTCGGGCCGACCTTCATGCCGATCGGGTTGCGCACGCCGCGCAGGAATTCGACATGCGCGCCATCCGGCTGGCGCGTGCGTTCGCCAATCCATAGGAAATGCGCCGAACACGCATACCAGTCGCCCGAGGTGGAATCCACGCGGGTCAATGCCTGTTCATACGGCAGCAGCAGCGCTTCATGGCTGGTGTAAAAATCGGTCTCGCGGATCTGCGGCGTGGTAATGCTGGTCATGCCGCACGCCGCCATGAAGGCCAGCGTTTCATCCAGCCGCGACGACAGGTCGCGATAGCGCGCTTCCAGCGGCGAACGCTCCACGAAGCCCAGATTCCAGCGATGCACCTCGTGCAGGTCGGCGTAACCACCGGTCGCAAACGCGCGCAGCAGGTTCAGCGTGCCGGCCGACTGGAAATACCCTTTCTCCATCCGGTCCGGATCGGGAATGCGGCTCTCGGCGCTGAATTCCGGCCCGTTGATGATGTCACCGCGATAGGACGGCAGTTCCACCCCATCCACGGTTTCCATATCGGACGAACGCGGCTTGGCGAACTGCCCGGCCATGCGCCCCAGCTTCACCACCGGCACCGAGGCACCAAACGTCAGCACCACCGCCATCTGCAGCAGCACGCGGAACGTGTCGCGGATAGAGTTGGCGTTGAAGTCCGAAAAACTCTCGGCACAGTCGCCGCCCTGCAGAACGAAGGCCTGCCCTTCCGCCGCCAGGGCCAGCGAGGCACGCAGCCGTCTTGCTTCCCCGGCAAATACCAACGGAGGATACCCACTCAGCCGCTTTTCCACATCTGCCAGCTTTTCGGCATCGGGATAGGCGGGAACCTGCCGGATCGGCTTGTTACGCCAGCTTTCCGGGGTCCAGTTATGCGCGGCCATCGTTGTATCCTCCATCACTCCCCCAACCCGTGTCGGGGGAGTGGATTATCCACAGTATACGCAAGCTGGCTACGCCTATTCGGCAGCTTTTTGCAGGCCCACTACTCGGGTTCGGGTGCGTAACGTGACGAATTCTTCCGCGGCGGTCGGATGAATACCGATCGTCCGGTCGAAATCCGCCTTGGTCGCCCCGCAGTTCATGGCAATGGCGATGCCCTGCATGATCTCGGGCGCATCGTCGCCCAGCATGTGGGCACCAACTACGCGCTGGCTGGCCTGGTCCACCACCAGCTTCATCATCGTCTTGCGAGCGCGGCCAGATATCGTGTGCCGCATCGGGGTGAATTTGGTGACGTAGATATCGGCGGGGCCACGCGCGGCGGCTTCCTCCTCGGTCAGGCCGACCGTCGCCACCGGCGGGGTCGAGAACACCGCCGTCGCCACATTGTCGTATCCCGGGCGGCGCGGGTTGTTGCCGAATAGCGTGTCGGCCAGCGCGTGCCCTTCGGCCGTTGCCATCGGGGTGAGATTGATGCGGTCCGTCACATCGCCGATCGCGTAGATATGCGGCACCGAGGTACGCTTGTCGTCATCCACAATCACCGCACCGTTCGGCCCGGTCGCCACACCCGCCGCATCAAGGCCCAGAGCATCGGTATGCGGCACACGCCCCGTGGCGAAAAACACCAGATCCGTGTCGACGGTCTTGCCATTCGTCAGATGGATGCGCTTGCCGCCCGCTTCCTGCGTAACGCGCACCGGCGTGGCACCGGAATGCAAGATGATACCCTGCGTGGTCAACGCCTCGGCCAGGACTTCGCGCAGATCTGAATCGAATCCACGCACCGGCAGCGGCTGCCGATAGATCTGGTCCACCTGCGCGCCGAGACCGGCGAAAATACCGGCGAACTCCACACCGATATACCCGCTGCCGATCACCGCCACGCGCTTGGGTAAGCCGGGCAGGAAGAACGCATCGTCGCTGATGATGCCCAGTTCGGCCCCGGGAATATCCAGCTTCTCCGCCTTGCCACCGACAGCGATCACGATGTTTTTCGCCGTCACCCGTTCACCGCCAACGTCGAGCGTATGCGCATCGACGAACACCGCACGCGCATCGAAAACTTTCGCCCCCGCGCCATCCAGCAGCTTGCGGTAGATACCTTTCAGGCGGTCGATCTCGGTGTTCTTGCGCGCAATGAAGGCCGCCCAGTCGTGGGTGCCTTTATCGCTGCTCCAGCCGAAGCCGCGCGCGTCCTCGGCGAAGGCCGCGTATTCGGCGGCCTGCACCATCAGCTTCTTCGGCACGCAGCCCACGTTTACACAGGTGCCGCCCCAGAAGCGCTCTTCCGCCACACCCACGCGCGCGCCATATCCGGCCGCAATGCGGGCGCAGCGGACACCGGCAGAACCGCCGCCAATCACGAACAAGTCAAAGTCATATGTCACGGCTGTTCTGCTTTCATCTTCATGCGGTCAGATACCGCCCAACGCCAGATACTTCATTTCGAGGTAATCCTCGATCCCGTATTTCGACCCTTCACGCCCCAGACCGCTTTCCTTCATGCCGCCGAACGGCGCGACCTCGGTCGAGATGATGCCCTCGTTGATCCCGATGATCCCGTATTCCAGTCCCTCCGCCACACGGAAGATCCGCCCGATATCACGGGAATAGAAATACGAGGCCAGACCGAATTCGGTGTCGTTCGCCATCTGGATCGCCTCGTCCTCGGTCTTGAAGCGGAACAGCGGCGCCACCGGGCCGAAGGTTTCGTCACGGAAGATCAGTGCCTCGCGCGGCACGTCGGTCAGCACGGTGGGCTGGAAGAAATTGCCCCCCTTCTCGTGCCGCTTGCCGCCCGACAGAACTGTCGCGCCGTGCTTCAGCGCATCGGCGATGTGCTCTTCCACTTTCTTCACAGCATCGGCGTTGATCAGCGGGCCTTGGGTCACGCCCGCCTCCATGCCGTTGCCGACTTTCAGTGCCTCGACCGCAATCTTCAGTTTCTTTGCGAACGCGTCGTACACACCATCCTGCACAAGAATGCGGTTCGCACACACGCAGGTCTGCCCGGTGTTGCGATACTTTGACGCCATCACCCCCAGCACCGCCGAGTCCAGATCGGCGTCGTCGAACACGATAAACGGCGCGTTGCCGCCCAGTTCCATGCTGGTCTTCTTGATCGTGCTGGCACACTGCACCAGCAACTGCCGCCCAACCTCGGTGGACCCCGTGAAGCTGAACTTGCGGATAATCGGGTTGCTGGTCAGTTCCTTCCCCGTCTCGCCCGCCGGTCCTGTAATCACGTTGCACACACCCGCCGGCATTCCCGCGCGTTCCGCCAGCACCGCCAGCGCCAGCGCCGAGAACGGCGTCTGGCTGGCCGGACGCAGCACGCCCGTACAGCCCGCAGCCCAGCCGGGGCCTGCCTTGCGCGTGATCATCGCGGAGGGGAAATTCCACGGAGTCACCGCAGCGAACACGCCGATCGGCTCCTTCATCACCAGAATGCGGCGGCCATTGGCATTCTGCGGAATTGTGTCGCCGTAGATGCGCTTGCCCTCTTCCGCGAACCATTCGATGAAGGATGCCGCATAGGCGATCTCGCCCTTTGATTCGGCCAGCGGCTTGCCCTGTTCCGCAGTCATGATCGCGGCCAGATCGTCGGTATTCGCCAGCATCAGTTCAAACAGGCGACGCAGAATGGTTGCACGATCCTTCGCCAGCATCGCGCGCCAGGCAGGCAGAGCACGATTGGCGGCCTCGATCGCGCGGCGGGTCTCGGCGGTGCCCATTGCGGGAACCTTGCCGATCACCACGCCCGTCGCAGGATTTTTTACCTCGAAGGTCTTGCCGTTATCGGCATCCACCCATGCGCCATCGATAAAGTTCGATTGACGAAACAGGCTGGGGTCTTTCAGCTGTAATGATGCAATCTGTTCGAGCATGGGCTTATCCTCCTGTCAGGGGTCTTTGTATGGAATATGGGCGCCCGACTGCATGGCGTAAACCCACCGCCCGCTGTACATTACACGCCTTACACATGCCGCATTTATGGTTAAAGAAAACATAGTATGAGTTCGGTTTATATTCGCGCCGTCGTCAGCACCGCCGTAGTAATCGCCCCTGCTCTTTTGTTCAGGGCGCAAGCTGCCGACCCGCAACCCTATGCGCCGACCCTGGTCGAAACCGATAACAGCGAATTGAACGATGCCATTCGCGGCGTCTCGCAGCTCGAAAAACTTCACGAGGTCGCCCCTGCCTCGCCCACCGCGCTGATCATGCGTGCGCGCGGCGATGTGGATCGCGCCGGATCCGTGCTGCGCGCCTTGGGGTATTTCGACGGGCAGGTCACCATCCAGATCGCCGGGATGAACCTCGACGACCCGATCCTGCCCGACCGGTTGCAGGCCGCGCCCGCCGAACCGCCCGTGCCGGTGCAGGTGCGGATCACGCCCGGCCCCGTCACCACGATTTCCACCATCGCCCTGCGTAACACCGACGGTTCCGCCCTGCCGGCCGAAATCGCCGCGAAGCTCGGGCTGGAATCCGGCGCACCTGCACGCGGGAACGACATTCTGGCCGCCGAGGGCCGCATCCTCGCCGCACTGCGCGATGCCGGGCACGCCTATGCCAAGGTGGGTGAACGCACGCTGACCCGCGACCCCGCCACGCGCACCATCAGCGTGGAACTGCGCTTCGACCCCGGCCCACGCATCACGCTGGGAGCCATCAGCGTCACCGGGCTGACAGGACTGAATCAGGACTTCGCCGAAAACCGCGTCGCACCGCGTTCCGGCAACGCCTACTCCCCGGCCGAGATCGAGGCGACGCGCCGCGAACTGCTCGACCTTGGCGTGTTCAGCAGCGTGCGCGCGCATCTGGCCGAACAGCCAAACCCCGACAACAGCGCCGACCTGACGCTGGACACCACCGAACGTGCCAGACGGTCGGTCAGTTTTTCGGCCGCATATGCAACATCCGAAGGTGGTGCGGTCGGTGCGCGCTGGGCACATCGGAATCTGTTCGGCAATGCTGAACGCTTGCAGGCAGATTTCGAACTGAACAACATCGGCAATCGCGGCGTGACCGATTTCGGCTATCGCGCCGGGCTGAGTTTTTCGAAGCCCGACTTCATGGACCATCACCAGACGCTGCGTCTGGAGCTCACCGGATTGCGCGAGCTGACCGATGCTTACGACCGCGATGCCATTCTGGCCGGTGCCTATGTCGACCGCCCGCTGATCCAGTATCTGACCGGCAGTCTTGGCCTGTCGTTCGAGCAGAGCCGCATCACCGACCGCAGCATCGATCTGCAGGACGAAGGCCGCACGCATAACTACACGCTGGTCGGCATCCCGATGATGCTGACCTGGGACAATGCGCTCAACCCGCTGGATTCCATCAGCGGCGTGCGCGCCAAGATGCTGCTGACGCCGTATGTGGTCTCGGAAGGAACCGTGCCGTGGCTGACCACGTTCTCGGTACAGGGCTCGACCTATCACGACTTCTCGGACAGCGGGCGTTCGGTGCTGGCACTGCGCGCACAATTCGCCGCGGCGTTTGGTGGAGACCCGGATGAACTGCCCGCCGACCGTCGCCTGTATGCGGGCGGCAGCGGCACGATCCGCGGCTTTGCGTATCAGTCGGTCGGGCCGCAGGGGCGCGACAATAAACCGCTGGGCGGATCCACCATGTTCTCGGGCAGCATCGAATTCCGGCAGCGTTTCCTGGAAAGCTGGGGCGCCGCGGTATTCGTCGACGCGGGCGGCGTGGGTGAAGAGGCCGCGCCCAGTTTCCCATCGACCATTGCGGTGGGCGCGGGCGTCGGCGTGCGTTATTATACGGGGATCGGCCCC
>JAVBJV010000030.1:0-12282 GCA_031546815.1 Acetobacteraceae bacterium | reverse complement strand
CTATTGTCCTGATGTGGGTCGCCGAACGCCTGCGCGCACCACGATAACGCTACCCCGAGGAACCCCGAGCATGCTCCACACAACCACCGACCTGCTTCTGCTCGGCGCAGGCCACGCGCATCTCGACGTTCTGCGTCAGTTCGCCCTGAAGAAGCTGCGAGGCACACGCCTCACGCTGGTCGCGCGCGAGGCACTGTCCCTGCACGCGCCCATGCTGTCCGACGTGCTGTATGGCACGCGCGACTTCGATGCCGTCCATACCGATCTTGTCCCGCTGGCCGAAGCCGCCGGTGCGCGCCTGATCCTGAGCGAAGCGCATGGGATAGACCTTGCTGCGCGCCAGTTGCAGGTTGGTGACCGGCCCGATATCGGGTTTGATGTGCTCTCGGTCGATGTCGGCGGTGTGTCGCGCCCTTCGGGGCATCTGCAGAAAGCGGCCTCGGAAAGCGGCGTTCCGCTGCAACCGGCAGGGCAGTTTCTGGCGCGCTTCGGCGAACTGGAACAGCGCCAGCCGCATGGCGCGCATATCGCCGTAGTCGGCAACACGCCCACCGCGGTCGAACTTGTGCTGGCGCTGGCGCATCGTTTCGCCGGACGCTTTTCCTTCACCCTGGTCAGCCGGGATCTGGAACCGCTGATCCAGTCACCACCGCGTATTCATCGGCTGATCCGCACCGCGCTGGTGCAGGCCCATGTCGGCATCGTCAACGGCGTGACGGTGGTGAAGTTCGACGGGAAAAGCCTCTACCTGTCCGATGGAACTGCGCTCGATGTCAGCGATGCGATCTGGGCGACCGATGCCCGCGCACCGGAATGGCTGACACGGACCGCGGGATTTGCCGTCACCGACACCGGCTTCGTCTGTGTTGACGCGGCATTGCGCAGTGTCAGTCACGATTTTGTTTTCGCCGCTGGCAGCTGTGCCTCGGTGGTTGATGACACACAGGGCACCAACAGCGGCACATTGCTGGCCGACAATCTGCGTCGCGCCATATCCGGGCAGGCGCTGCGCATGCAGCCGCAGCAGACGCGCCTCGGGCAGATGCTGACGCCGCCTGTCATCGTGCGCACATCGATGACCGATGCGGTTTCCTGGCATAACAATGTTCCGCTCTCGGGCGGCTGGCTGCTGCGCTGGAAAAACAACGCGGGGCAGACGAGGTTGCGGAACTATGCCGCTCTGCGTCCCACTGCGGCACCGCCAGCCGCACGGCCACAGCAAGCAGCGCCCGGCATCATGCAGCGCGTTATCGCCAGTATGCCGCAGCCGCAATCCGCGGACATCCTGCTGGGGCTGGATGTGCAGAACGACGCCGCACTGGTCATGCCGCCACTGGGCAGCGCGACTGTGCAAAGCGTGTCGTTGTTGCGCGCACCGGTATCCGATCCGTTCATCACAGGCGAAATTTCCGCTGCCCACGCCATGGGGCCGATTTTTGCCATGGGCGCACATCCATGGGCGGCACGGGCGCTTGCACAGCTTCCGCCCCTGTCCGCCAGAAGTCTGGAGAACGATCTGGAGCAGATGCTGCATGGCGCCACACGCATCCTGTCCGACGCACATTGCCTGCTGACCGGCGGCCACGATGTGCAGTCCTCATCCGATGAAACCCTGTTCGGATTTTCGATGACCGGTCTGGTGCGCCCCGAACAGGCCATCAGCATGCACACGTTGCGCGCGGGCGATGCGCTGATCCTCACCAAGCCCATCGGCAGTTCCACAATCGTCGAGAACAACGCCCGTGGTCTGGTCCCCGCACGCTGGCTGCTGGCCGCCATTGCGTCGATGCGCCGCACCGATGCCCCCGCCATGGAGATTCTGCGCGCCCACGATATCCACGCCTGCGCCAATCTGGCCGATGCGGGGCTGGCCGGAACCATCCTCAACATGCTGCGCACCACAGCACAGACGGTGACGCTGGATCAGGCTGCCATCCCGGTGCTGCCCGGGGCCCAAACCTTGTGCGACGCACTGCCGAACCACGATGCAGCACATCCGCTGCTGTTCGCCCCACAAATCTCCGGGGGGCTGCTTGCAGCGGTCCCGCAGGGGCGGGCGGAATCCTGTGTTATGGCGTTGCAGCAGGCGGGCATGGAAGCCGCCGTCATCGGTGCGGTTGGAGTACATTCCGATACTGCAAACCCGTTACAGATCCTGGGCACGCTGCGTAACTAAATATCGCGCTCATGGACTTATCCGTACACCCGACTTACACTGAAGGGATACTTCAACCACAAGAACGAGAACAGTTGAATGTCGGCAAACAAGCCCCCCTCCACAGATCTCCCCGCGATGGCAGCCTTGTTTACCGATGCTGTTGAATACTCGACCGACGCCTGGCAGCGCACAATTCTGTTCTGGGACGTACTGCGCCAACGCAGCGCGGACTATCAGGACAGCATGCACCGGACGGCACCGAATGTTCTGCGTTATGAGGGTGAAGTGCTGATGGACGGGCGGACCCTGCCGCGTCCGGTCAATTATGGCTTGGTAAAAATCACCCCGCCCGAAGGTGTGAAGATCGACCCGAAGCGCCGCCCATTTGTGGTGATCGATCCGCGCGCGGGTCAGGCCCCTGGCATTGGCGGTTTCAAGGCCGAGAGCGAAATCGGCGTCGCCATGAACGCCGGGCATCAGTGTTACTTCATCGGCTTCCTGCCCAATCCGGAACCGGGGCAGACCATCGAAGACGTGATGCACGCCGAAGGTGCCTTCCTTGAAAAAGTGAACGAACTGCATGCCGATGCCGACGGCAAACCCTGTGTGATCGGCAACTGCCAGGCAGGCTGGGCGGTGATGATGCTGGCGGCCACGCGCCCCGAACTGTTCGGCCCGATCATCGTGGCGGGTGCGCCGCTGTCCTATTGGGCGGGCGTGCACGGGAAAAACCCGATGCGCTATTCGGGCGGCCTTTTGGGCGGAAGCTGGCTGACGGCGCTGACCGGCGACATCGGCAACGGCAAGTTCGACGGTGCATGGCTGGTCGCCAATTTCGAAGGCCTCAATCTGGCCAACACTTACTGGGACAAGCAGTATAACGTCTGGTCCAAGGTCGACACCGAAGCCCAACGATACCTCGAGTTCGAGCGCTGGTGGGGCAACCACATCATGCTCAACGCCGAGGAGATGCAATACATCGCCGACAACCTGTTCGTGGGCAATCGTCTGGCCACCGCCGAGATGATCACCCAGGCGGGCGAGCGGATCGATCTGCGCAACATCACATCGCCGATCCTGTGCTTCTGTTCCAAGGGCGACAACATCACCCCGCCGCAACAGGCGCTGGGATGGATTCTGGATCTCTATCGCGATGTGGACGACATTCGCGCGCATGGCCAGACGATCATCTATGCGCTGCACGAGGACATCGGGCATCTGGGGATCTTTGTTTCCGGCAAAGTCGGCAGCAAGGAACACGCCGAATTCTCGCACCACATCGACGGGATCGACGCGATGCCGCCGGGCCTTTACGAAGCGAAGCTGATCCAGCGCTCCGCCGACGACACGGCAGCGCCCCAATACGGTGAATGGTTCGTCCGGTTCGAGATGCGCACGCTGGACGACATTCGCAGCCTCGGCACCAACGATTTGGAAGACGAGCACCGGTTTGCCGCCGTGCGTCGCATGTCCGAAATCACCAACAGCATTTACAAAACATACGCACAGCCCTTCGTGCGCATGGTGGCGAACGAGCACACGGCAGACCTGCTGGCAAAGACAAACCCCGTCCGCCTGCCGTTTGAACTCTTCCAGCCCGAGAACCCGCTGATGCAGACAGTCGCATCGATGGCCGAAGCCGTTCGGAAGGACCGCAAACCGGCCTCTGCGGACAATCCATTCGTGCGTATGCAGGAACAGGTCTCGAAGCAGATCTCGCAGACGCTGGACCAGATGGGGCAGGCGCGCGACAGCATGGTCGAGAACATGTTCCTCAATATGTTCGGATCGCCGATGCTGCAGGCCGCACTGGGGATGACCAGCGGACAAACGCCGCCGCGCCCGCGCCCTGGCCTCGCGCCCGAGGAGCAGGCCTTCATCCAGAAGCGCATGAATGAACTGAAAGCACGGATCACACAGGGTGGCATGCGCGAAGCCGTCACCCGTGCGTTGCTGTATGTTGCCGCCGCACATGGCGCCGATGAGCGCAACTTCGCAACACTGCAGCATATCCGCGCCGAGCATGGGCACGACCTGAAGATCGGTGCCTTCAAAGCCATGATGCGTGAACAGGCGCTGATCTTGAGCATCAACCGCGAGGAAGCGCTGAACGCCATCCCCGCCATGCTGGATGGCGACAAGACAGCAGCAGATCGTGCAACTGTCATGAAAGCCATCTACGCCATCAGCAACGCCACAGGTGAACCGGATGAAGAAACGCGCGCACGTCTGGATCGTCTGGAAGCGCTGATTCTGCCCGCCGGATCCGAAAAGAAACCGGCAGCACGGAAAAAAGCCGCGAAGTAACTGGAAGATGCCCGGATGCTGGACAGCCAGTATCCGGGTCTCGTCAGATCATGTTTGCCGCAACGGCCTCGGCAATGCGGATGCCGTCCACACCGGCTGACAGAATGCCACCCGCATAACCAGCCCCCTCGCCCGCCGGATACAGGCCGCGTGTGTTCAGGCTCTGCAACGTATCGTCGCGCTTGATCCGCACGGGCGACGATGTGCGTGTCTCGACACCGGTCAGCATCGCATCGTGCATCGCAAAGCCCGCGATCTTGCGGTCGAACGCAGGCAGAGCCTCGCGGATTGCCGTCACCACAAAATCCGGCAGACAGGCGGCAAGGTCGCCCAACTTCACGCCTGGCGTGTAGGATGGCTGCACAGATCCAAATTCCGTCGATGCCTGCCCTGCCAGAAAATCCCCCACCAACTGCCCCGGCGCAGCATACGTGCCGCCGCCTGCCGCAAAGGCGCGTTCTTCCAATGCACGCTGGAACGCAATGCCCGCCAACGGGTGGCCAGGGTAATCCTGCTCCGGCGTTACGCTGACGACGATCCCGGCATTGGCGTTGCGTTCGGCGCGCGAATACTGGCTCATGCCGTTGGTTACCACGCGCCCTGGTTCAGACGCCGCCGCCACCACCGTGCCACCCGGGCACATGCAGAAGCTGTACACCGCACGCCCGTTGCCGGCGTGATGCACCAGTTTGTAATCGGCAGCACCCAGCAGCTTGTTGCCCGCATTGGCACCGAACCGCGCCCGATCGATCAGCGATTGCGGATGCTCGATCCGCACGCCCACCGAGAACGGTTTGGCTTCCAGATACACACCGCGCGCATGCAGCATCTCGAACGTGTCGCGCGCGCTGTGCCCGATGGCCAGCACGACGTGGCGCGTGGGCAGATATTCACCCCCCGCCAGCTTCAGGCCACGCACTTCACGCTGGCCATCTTCGGTCGTGTGAATGTCGATGTCGTCAACACGCGTGCTGAACCGGTATTCACCGCCCAGCGCTTCGATACTCGCGCGCATCTCCTCGACCATGTGGACCAGCCGGAACGTGCCGATATGCGGCTTGCTGAGATACAGGATCTCGTCCGGCGCACCGGCCTTGACGAATTCCTGCAGCACCTTGCGTCCATAATGGTTCGGGTCGCTGATCTGGCTGTGCAGCTTGCCATCCGAAAACGTGCCCGCACCGCCTTCACCGAACTGCACGTTCGATTCAGGCGTGAGTTCGGACTGACGCCACAGACGGAACGTATCCTTCGTGCGCTCCTTCACCGCCTTGCCGCGTTCCAGGATGATCGGGCGGAACCCCATCTGGGCAAGCAGCAATCCCGCCAGCAATCCGCACGGCCCGGCACCGATCACCACCGGGCGTTCGGCGAGACCTTCCGGCGCACGATACGGGGCGCGGTAGGTGGTGTCGGGCGACGGCGCTATGTGTTTGTCCGCACGCACAACCGCTTCATCGCGCACGCTCACATCCAGCGTGTAGACCAGCCGGATCGCGTGCGGCTTGCGCGCATCGTAACCGCGGCGGAACACCGTCCACGACTGCAGATCCGCGTCCTCCACGCCAAGCCGTGCGGCAATGGCGGCGCGCAAGTCGGCGTCGCTGTGTTCCAGCGGCAGGATCAGGTCGGTCAGTCGCAACATCTGCACGTTATCCTTGGGATTGCCGAGGGATAACGGGCGGATGTCATACGGTCAAATCACGCCGATTTGCGCCGCAGCAGATACCGGTGCCGCCCATCCAGCACCAGCTCGCCGCGCTGGTTGTGCACCGTGCTGCGCAGCCCCAGAACGCCCGTGGTGCGATTGGGCGACATCTCGTCAACTTCCAGCGCCGCATACAGCGTGTCGCCGACAAACACCGGCTTCAGAAAACGGCTGGACTGTTCCAGAAACGCCTTCAGAGAATCCTCGACCAGATGCGGAAAAATCCCCGCCCCCGCCGCGGTCTGGATCACCACCTGGAACCCGTGCGCCAGCATGTGCGGCATGCCGTGCGCGCGGCAGTATTCCACGTCGTAATGCACGGGGTGATTGTCCCCACTCGCCGCCTGGAACGCGAGGAACACCGCGTCCGTCATCGTGCGGCTGGGCAGCAGGAAGCGTTCACCGATCCTGAAATCGTCAAACCAGCGCTGCTCGGGCACCATGCGATGGGCGAGCGGATTGAAAGCCTGTGTCACATCATTCATTCGATACGCATCCCGGAGGCTTCAACAACGCGCCCCCATTTTTCAATCTCGTTATGGACAAACTGGCCCAGAGCCTCGGGCGCAGCGGGTTCGGCAAGATCGGCGCCGATCTCGGCAAAGCGGGTGCGCAGCGCTGCATCCGCCATCGCTGCGCGCGTGCCTGCATTCAGACGGGCAATCACATCGGCCGGCGTGTTGGCGGGCACGAACAGGCCGCTCCAGGTATAGGCCTCGAAACCCGGAAGCCCCTGTTCCGCCAATGTCGGAATTTCGGGCGCAGCCAGACTGCGGGCCAGCGTTGCCGTCGCCAGCGCGCGCACCTTGCCGCCGCGCGCATGCGCCATGCCGGTCGCCACCGCGTCGAGGTAGAAATCGATGCGTCCGCCCGCCAGATCGGTGATCGCCTGCGAGGTACCGCGATACGGCACATGCACGGCGCGCGCATTGGCCATCATCAGCATCAGCGCGGTGCCGATATGCGGCGCACTGCCAATGCCTGCGGACCCATACGTCGCCCGCCCGTTCTGCGCACGCAGCCAGTCGAGGAATTCGCGCCCGTCCTTCACCGGCAGGTCGTTCCTCACCAGAATGATCAGCGGCACTTTCGCCACCAGCGCCACCGGTGCAAAATCGCGTTCCGTGTCGTAGGGCAGCTTCGGCATCAGGCTGGGGTTCACCGCATGCGCCACCGTCGTCATCAGCATGGTGAGGCCATCCGGCCGCGCCGTGGCAACGAACTCAGTCCCCGACTGCACACCAGCGCCAGTGCGATTGTCGATCACCACCGTCTGATGCAACGCCCGTTCCAGATGTCCGGCCAGAATGCGCGCCTGCACATCGGTCGGGCCTCCCGCGGAGTACGGCACCACCAGACGGATCGGCGTTGTGTTACCCTGTTGCGCCTGCGCGTGACGCAGCGTCAGCGCGGCGGTGCTGGCAAGCACCAGCCCTCTGCGAGTTATCGGCATGTCGGTTATCCCCCTTGTTCAAACCACGTTATTTTTATGCAGCGTGGCGATCTGCTCCGGCGTGTAGCCAAGTGTTGTCAGTACGCTGTCGGTGTGTTCGCCCAGCGCGGGCACGTTGCCCATCACCGGTGCGACATCGGCAAAATCCATCGGCGATATCAGCGCACGAACCGGTCCCGCCGGTGTCTCCACCTGCCGCCAGCGATCGCGTGCGGCGAGTTGCGGATGGTCCCATACCTGCTGCGCATCGTTCAGACGCCCATTGGCGATCCCGGCTTTATTCAGACGATCCACCACATCTTCCGCACGCAGCGGCGCGAAGATATCCTCGAGCAGCACCGTCAGTTCCTCGCGATGCGTCACGCGGGCAGTGTTGCTGGCGAAGCGTGCGTCCTGTGTCAGCTCTGGCCGCTTCAGCACCATGTCGCAGAACGTCGCCCATTCGCGTTCGTTCTGCACGCCGAGGATCACCTGCGCACGCCCGTTATCCGCCCGATACGCCCCATACGGTGCCAGCCCCGGATGCGTGCTTGGACGGCGCTCTGGCGCACCGGCGCCATAGGCTGCGTGATACAGCGCATTACCCATCCATTCGGACAGCGCGTCCAGCATCGCCACCCGCACATGCGCGCCCTTGCCCGAACGTCCGCGTCGCACCAGCGCTGCAAGGCACGATGAAAACGCATACATCCCGGTCGCGATATCCGCCGCCGAAATCCCCGCGCGTGATGGTGTATCGGGCGTGCCGGTCACACTCATCAGACCGGCCTCGGCCTGGATCAGCAGATCGTAAGCCTTGCGATCCGCATACGGCCCCGTCTCGCCGTAGCCCGAGATATCGCATACTATCAGACCTGGATGGCGGGATGCGAGTTCGTCATACCCCAATCCCAATCGCGCCGCCGCGCCGGGCGCCAGGTTCTGCACCAGCACATCCGACTGCGCGACCAGACGGGCGATAATGTCCGCCGCATCCGGGTGTTTCAGATCCAGCGTAACGCTCTGCTTGCCGCGATTGAGCCACACGAAAAACGACGACTGCCCGAACACCGCCTTGTCGTACCCGCGCGCAAAATCGCCGACGCCGGGACGTTCAATCTTCACGACCTCGGCCCCCAGATCCGCCATGTGGCGCGTGGCGATCGGCGCGGCGACGGCGTGCTCCAGCGCCAGCACGCGAATGCCCGCCAATGGCAGATCGGTTGTGATGTTGGTGTTTCTTGTGAACGTGCCCATGCACGAATCTGTATCCGGCTTGCGCCCCGCCGCCAAACCAGTAATGCTGCGGTCATCATGAGAAAAACTCATGCCCAACGCATCCTGCCCCCACTGAACCTGTTACGCAGTTTCGAGGCTGCGTTCCGGCATCTCAGCTTCACGCGCGCCGCAGACGAACTGGGTGTCACGCAAGGTGCCGTCAGCCGGGCGGTGGGTCTTCTGGAGGACCATCTGAGCCTGGCGCTGTTCGAGCGCACCGGCAGCGGGCTGATCGCCACACCGGGCTGCGCGGCCTTTGCCCGCAGTATCGGCAATGCGTTCGCGCAGATCAGCAAGGCAACGGAAACCCTGGCGGCCCAGAAATCGGAAACGCCGGTGCTGACCATCCGCACCTATTCCGGGTTTCTGCTGCACTGGCTGCTGCCGCACCTGCCCGACTTCCGTGTGCGTCACCCCAAGATCGATCTGCGGCTGATATCCTCGAACGACGCCGTGCAGGTTGGTCAGGGGCAGATCGACGCACGCATCCGTTACGGCCACGGACGCTGGCGCGGTGTGGAGAACGTGCTGCTGTTCGTGGACGAACTCTGCCCCGTCTGCGCGCCGTCATTGCTCGACCCGGCGGGTGCGCCGTATCCGCCCGCCATGTTGCGCACGGCGACGCTGATCCACCAGCGCCACACACGCGACGACTGGAACGAATGGCTGCAATCAGCGGGCCTCGGCGATCTGAAAGCGCGTGACCATCTGGTGTTTGAAGAACTGGGTGTTGCATACGAAGCCGCCCTTGTCGGCCACGGTCTGGCACTGGGGCAACGCCGGCATCTGCGACGCGAACTGGCGGCGGGAAAACTGTTCGAGCCATTCCCGCATGTTCTGCATCGCGATGCGGGCTATTATCTGACCTACACGCCAGATCGACTTGCCGTGCCGGGCTTCGTCGCATTCCGCGACTGGCTGGTCGAGATCAGCCAGGCATGAAACGGGCCGCCCGATCACTGGACGGCCCGCTTGTATTTACGCTGCCGCTTTCACTTCGCGGATCGACGCTTCCAGAATATCCAGCGCCTCGTTCATCACGTTGTCCTGAATGGTCAGCGGCGCCAGGAAACGGATCACGTTGCCGTGCACGCCGCAGGTCAGCAGGATCAGCCCCTTCTCCAGCGCCTTCAGACGCACCGCATTGGCAAAATCCGCCGAGGGCACGTTCTTCTTCACATCGTTGAACTCGACCGCGTTCATGAAGCCGAGGCCGCGAATATCGACGATTTCGGGCACATCCGAACGCAGCGATTCCAAACGCTGCTTCAGCCGGTTGCCCAGCATGTCGGCGCGTTCGCAGAGCTTCTCCTCCTCGATCACGTCGAGCACCGCGTGTGCCGCAGCAACACCCAGCGGATTGCCCGCATACGTGCCGCCCAGACCGCCAACGCCCGGTGCGTCCATCACCTCGGCACGGCCGGTCACTGCGGCCAGCGGGAAGCCACCTGCCAGGCTTTTGGCCATGGTGGTGATGTCGGGCGCAACGTCGTGATGCTCCATCGCCATCACGCGGCCGGTGCGCGCGAAACCGGTCTGCACTTCATCGGCGATCAGCAGGATGCCGTGCTGGTCGCACAGCTTGCGCAGCGCGCTCATCAAGGTGCGCGGCGCTTCGTAGAAACCACCCTCGCCCTGCACAGGTTCGAGGATGATCGCAGCCACGCGCGCGGGATCGACATCGGCCTTGAACAACCGGTCCAGCGCCGCCAGCGAATCATCCACCGTGACGCCATGCAGCGGCACCGGGAACGGCACGTGATACACATCGCCCGGCATCGGCCCGAAGCCGATCTTGTATGGTGCGACTTTACCCGTCAGCGCCATGCCCATGAACGTGCGCCCATGGAAGCTGCCGCCAAACGCCACCACCGCCGGACGCCCGGTCGAGGCACGCGCGATCTTGATGGCGTTCTCAACCGCTTCGGCACCCGTGGTCACGAAGATGGTCTTCTTGGTGAACTTGCCCGGCACCAGCGCATTCAGACGTTCGGCCAGCTGCACGTAGTTTTCGTACGGGACGACCTGGTGGCAGGTATGCGTGAAACGATCCAGCTGCGCCTTCACCGCCGCGATCACCTTCGGGTGACGATGGCCGGTATTCAGCACCGCAATCCCCGCCGCGAAGTCGATATAGCGCCGCCCTTCGACATCCCAGATTTCCGCGTTTTCCGCCCGGTCCGCGTAGATCTGCGCCGTTACACCAACGCCGCGCGCAATCGCATCGGTTCTGCGATCCGCCAAAGCTGAATTCTTCATGTTCCGTCCCCGAATATTGTTCCGTTCTGCACTGCCTACACGCGCAATACGATGTCGTTACAATCGCGCTACTTTCCCGAAAAGACAACTCCCCCCGGTCAGGCCGCCTTTTCCAGAACCTGTGCCACTTTCGACGCCAGAGGCCGCCCCAGCACGCCCGAGACCATCCGGCCAACCGCCGCAACCCGGCCCAGATCCACCCCGGTTTCCACACCCATCCCGTGCAGCATGTAGAGCACATCCTCGGTCGCCACATTCCCGGCCGCGCCGCGCGCATAGGGGCAGCCGCCAAGCCCGGCCACGGAACTGTCGACCACCGCGACGCCCATCTCCATGCAGGACAGAATGTTCGCCAGCGCCTGCCCGTATGTGTCGTGGAAATGCAGCGCCAGTTGCTCGACCGGTACAACGCTGGAAACGGTCGAGATCATCTCCTGCGCCTTGCGCGCTGTGCCGACGCCAACCGTGTCGCCCAGGCTCACCTCGTAACACCCCATGTCGCGCAAGGCTTTGGCCACACGCGCAACAGCGGCGGGAGCGACATCCCCCTCGTACGGGCAGCCCAGCACGCACGATACATAGCCGCGCACCTTCAGTCCCTGCGCCAGCGCCGCCGCGCAGACAGGCGCAAAGCGTTCCAGACTCTCGGCGATCGAGCAGTTAATGTTCTTCTGGCTGAAACTCTCGGACGCAGCGCCGAACACCGCGACTTCGTGCACCTGCGCGGCGAGTGCAGCTTCCAGCCCCTTCATGTTGGGCACCAGCACGGGATAGGACACACCGGGCTTGCGGCGCACACGGGCCAGAACCTCGGCCGAGTCCGCCATCTGCGGCACCCATTTGGGCGAAACGAAACTCCCCGCCTCGATCACCTGCAGACCGGCATCGGCCAACCCTTCGATCATCGCGATCTTGGTTTCCAGCGGAACCAGCTTTGCCTCGTTCTGCAGGCCGTCGCGCGGCCCGACCTCGACGATGCGGACATGTGTGGGAAGGCGCATGTTATTGTCTCCAGCCTGGTTCGCGTTTTTCGAAGAACGCGGCAAGCCCGTCGCGGGGGGGGGGCGGCGCGCGGGGGGGGGGGACGGCGCGGGCGGGGCGTGGGCAAAGCACAGCCGCGAAGACGACGCCACCCGCCCC
>JAVBJV010000026.1:0-8735 GCA_031546815.1 Acetobacteraceae bacterium | reverse complement strand
CGGGGACGTCACCGTCGTCGCCGTGGTTTCCCTACTGACTCCCATCGAGTAGGATTTAAAAATCAGTCGCCGGAGATGGAGCGCGGCCGTGGTTTCCCTACTGACTCCCATCGAGTAGGATCTCCAGCCCGGAAACGAGGGCGCGGCTTCAGCCGTGGTTTCCCTACTGACTCCCATCGAGTAGGATTTGGAAAATCGCGACAGGCGTGCGTATGTGGCCGTGGTTTCCCTCCTGACTCCCATCGAGTAGGATCGGCGGCTGCGTCCAAAGCCACGGGCGCGTGCCGTGGTTTCCCTACTGACTCCCATCGAGTAGGATGAGGAAACGCTGGGGGGCGGGGTGATTCGCGCCGTGGTTTCCCTACTGACTCCCATCGAGTAGGATCGCTTTTGAATAATGCTTTGGAATTGCTGTGAATTTCCCCGGTTTAACGGTGAAATTCACAGCAAAACCATCTGCTGAGCACCGATTCGCTCGGTCTTTTTCATCTCACCTAATAACAGCTTCATTCTGCCGTATTGCCGGTCTGTTACGTATAATACACGAACACTGCCTTTCGATGGTAGGCGGCGTGTGATGCGGTCTGTATGTTTCCCCGCAGCTTCTTCTCCACGGCAGACACGTGCATAGACGGAATATTGCAGCATCATAAACCCGTCGTCTTTCAGAAAATTCCGAAACCGAGTAGCCGCGCCGCGTTCAGGCTTTGTTTTTACCGGTAGGTCAAAGAAAACAAATAACCACAAGATGCGGATCTCCTCAGTCTTCATGACTTTCAGCTTTCAAGGCTCGATATCAGGAAGAAAAAATGGCGCCGGAGAACGAGTCTCCAGGCAACGCGACAGGGATTCCGCCATACGTTCTGTGGCCGTCAGCAAAGTAACGGTTGCGTCTCCAAGCCGCGCTTCCTGTAACAGCAACCCAGCCATGGAGCGCCGATCCTGCAGGGACAGGTCTCCCCGATCCGGATTGCCGGTCCCCACTATGTTCCAAGCCTCGATGTCCACAAATGGACGGAGCGGTTCCACCAGATCGTCTGCCAGATTGAAGGCATTGGAAACGGAAGCATGTTTCAGCCCCAATGCAGGCAGCAAACCTGTAGCCACCAATGCTCGGGCAACCCCGGAACGGATCACGGCATAGCCGTAATTCAGCAGCTTGTTACGGCGGTCTCCGGCATCGTCGCGTCGGAAACTGGGCCAGAGCTGCCCCCAGTAATAACGTGCCGCTTGTGCTTCGATATTTCCAGGATCGCCAGAGCCAACCCGGCGCGCCATTTCTCGTAATGTGCGTCCCCCACCGCGCCCCAGTCGGTCGAGGGCCGCTGCCTGGTTGCCAATCTTGCGCTGTATGATGTTTTGCCACAGGCGTTTTTTTAAAGGCTCGCTAGCGCTGATTTGCTGCTGAGCCACATCAGCCTGGCGATGGTGCCGGTGAAAGGGCAGGGCGATGCCACTTGGAGTGTGGGTTTCGTCCGTTGTTATGACGGCAATTCCAGCAGCCATACAGGCAGACAGCAGTGCGCCCGTCAGCGTGGTCTGGGGTGTGTCGAGCACAATCCAGGCGATATCCTCCAAAGCCAGTCGCACATCACCGTCTTCCTGCGCAATCAGGATCTGCCCATCAGCAAAAGACAGATGGGCAGGGCGCGTTACATGCAGACCTCGCCATGCCATGTGCGTTTTTCCCGTTCGATTTCAAATCGTCGGCCAAGTCGATCAACCGTGATTTTTTTAAAATCTTTCAGTGTCTTTATGCCGATGCCGCGGATTAGCATTGCTTTGGTGTGGTGCGGGGATAGAGTGATGCTCGCTGTTGAACGATCAAGACCACGGAAATAACCATCGATGAATGTGCCGTCTGGTTTTGTAATTTCGACAAATGACATCGGGTATAAACTCCACATGAATTCATACTCTGTATTTATCAAGGGCCATTCTTTTTCAGGTTTTCCAGCCAGCACAGCTCTGTCTGGTGGTGCCGGCCATTCCTGCTGGTCAAATACCTGATGCGGGTAAACGGGAACAGCATAGTATTCCCAGACTTCACGTCGGCCCTTTTTGCGGAAGATATCAACGCGGGCCATCTCGCCACGATCCGCCGCACCATCGCGCACTTCGACGTCGACTTTCTTGTTTGTCGACAGCCTGACTTTACGGATGACATCTCCGGTATGTGAGCGAGGAAGATACGCAGCTTCAAGCGGCTTCCCTGCTGCAATCCAGGTGCGTAGCGCAGCGACGATCGCCTCGTTGCGTTCAGGATCTTTGATTCGGTCCAAATCTTTTGCGCTCAGGCCATCGATCGATTTGCGCTCGTAGATGGTCTCCCCTTCCTCATGACGCACGATCTGGCGGATGGTGGCTGCATGCCCTTCACCACGTGCACGACGGCGTTCCGCGCGGCTGACAAATATCTCGCGGTGTTTTTCCAGCGCCTGTTCCCGGAAATCAGGCCACGGTGGATCGATGTGTGCGAAATCCTGCTTGAGACCGAGGTTTTCGTTCTTTTGAAACGCCAATGTCAGCTTGTCTAGTTCAGACTCCGTCATGACGGCGACGATCAGTGCATCGAGAGCGTGATGCCGGTCATCGGCCAAACGGCTGCCATCCGTGTCTTTCTTTTTCTCGTGCAACCCCCAGGCGCGACGCAGCTTGTCAGTCAGTGCGCCTGGGCGAGCCAGAACGTGGCGGTTCTCACCTTTCTTTCCATCCTGTGGGAAATGCGCACGCTTCAGTTCGTCCATCAGAACACGACAGGCATAGCGTGTGTCGTTCAGGTTTCGGGCTTTGAACTTCTCTGCACGCTCATCCGCATCCTTCAGCACGTAGTTCCGTTTCTTGCGCCCTTTCATCCATTTGATGGTTTCAACGCGCGCCTGAAAGCTAGCCCAGTCTTTTTTTGTTCTATCGAACCACTCATATGGTGTGCTGCCGCGCTTTTCCTGATTTTCCGATGCAAAGCACAGTGTCTTGTTAATGAAGCTGTCATCGCCGAAACGGCTCCACGGCAGGATATGATCGACCTGAACGTTGTTGTCGGATGCGCTGATGAGGTGCACCGGAATGGGCTGGTCGGAATACAGGCTGCGTCCGTTCTGCTCTTTCCAAAGCTCGAAACGCAGCAAGTCTTCTCCGTTGGGGGCGTGCCCAACCGTATCGGAAAATTCCTGACGCAGCCTCTCTTTGGCTTTTGTCCGCTTGTCGATCCCGCTTTTGATTTCGTCGCGCTCTTCCTTGCTCTTGCCGACATCGCGCGCGAGTTCAACGTGGATTGCATCGGGATGATCAAATTCGTGAATCAGTGTTTTCACCTGCTTTAGCGCTTCACGAATAGCTTTCTGGGCAATGGGGTTATTAATACCCTCCAGCCTGCCTTCCATACGTTCAGCATGGTTGTAACCTGCCTTTGCGCACGCATCCGAATACATCAGACCTGTTTGCAGATGTGGCAGAATGGCACGGCAGGCCTTGGCGGAAATATGGCCGGCCCCTTTGAACCGGGAGAATGCCTTGCCACCCTCGACCGCCTGAAAAAGGACATCTAGAACAGCCTGATCCAGTTCCAGTTCTTCAAGTCCGGTGCGGATGGAAGCAAGATCGTCGCGGAAGGTGAGTACACGCGCAATGTTATCCAGCTTCTCGGGTGTTTTCAGCAATGCCATCCAGGCAAGCTCGCCCAAAGCCTCGACGATCACGGTGCGCAGACTGGCCGTGCCTTCGGCTGCCTTGCCCGTGCGAGCGACAAAATCGTTCTTTTCGTCCTCAGCCGAGACCCCGGAGAATTTTTCACTATCAGCCAGATCCAGCAGGTTACGCAGTGCTTTATAGGTAACGCCACCGGTCTTGCCCTGACCAAAGATACCATCGATGCGTGCGATCTCGTCCGGAGTCAGCGCGCGCTCTCCCGGCTCGATCCGCAGCACAGCAAGACGCGAGAGAAAACGGAACCGTTCGAACGAATAAGCGTACTTGGCCGCGCGGCGTTCCTGGGGCTCGAACGGGCAGAAGCCCACCATATCTTCGCTGTCCTGCAATGGGCGCTGGAAGAAGGCGATTTCGGCAAATTTGTCTTCCAGATCCTCGGTTGCCAGCGTGTTGCCTTTCTTGCGCTGCTGCGTGAACAGCACTCTGACCTCGCGCGCCTGATCGTCGCGCAGGACCGAGCGGGAGTAATCACCATCGCGATTGCGCTTGCGGCCGGGCTTGTCGCCGGTGCCCGCAAAATCGGGATCGCGCGCGAACATCTCGCCCACTGTCCGATACTGCGCCAGTTTCGTTTGGGTGGCGCCGATGGCCGACAGCATTTTGCTGGAATCGTCGGCGGCGTTGGCGCTGCGGTCGCGCTTGCTGTTCGATTTGAAACCGCGATGCCGGGCGATATGGCCAAGGGCAATGGCCAGTTCCTGCCCGGCGAGTTTGTGATCCAATCCTTTGGCACGCAGTTCCCACGGGTCTAGGCCAGGAACTTTCAAGGCATTGCGCTGGCTATCGGCCAACAGCCCGGCTTCGGCGAACAGGGCGCGCAGGGCCGACATACGCTGCTGCCGCCTGCGCAACACCCGGCGCAAGCCACGATGCTGGCGGCGCAATTGGTTGGTGGGGGTGCGTTCCTTGTCGGTTTCCGGCGCATCGAAGGTGCGTGTCCCGAGGGCAAGGATGGTGCCATCGCTGCCTTCGGTCGCGTCATCCCATTCGATAACGGCCCAGCCGCAACTGGCGATCCCGAGGTCGATGCCGAATTTCAGTTTTGAACGCACACTCATGACGTGAATTCCCTTGGATCGGTGTCCGATTTTAAGGATTGACGTAATTGATGCACGATGCAAGTCTGTTGTTACAGATGGGAGTCTGTAGGGAAACCACGGTAAAAATGGTTTTCCATTTGAAGAATTACCCCTCGAGCGTAAGCTCGGGGGGGATTTCTTTTTTGCATATTCCCCTTGCAAATTGCAGAAAATATTCCTACACTCTAGCCCGATCATGTAGACGGCCGCCCGCACGCCGGGTTCGGCGTGTAACGGTACAACCGCTCCTTTGGGGCGGTTTTTTATTGGGTGAACCGGGTGCAGCATCCTCAGGAAGAACTTATCGAATTGGGCGTATCGGGGCTGATCGGGCTGCTTGGCCGCCTGCTGTTTTTGGCGCGGGCGGATCGGCGGCGCTTTGGTTGGGGGCTGCTGTGGGAGGTCCCAATCGCCATCGGCATGGGGGCTATCGGCAAGGGCCTGGCCGACTGGTTCGGCCTGCCGTCGTTCCCTGAAACGGCGCTGATCGTCAGCATTGCCTATGTCGGCCCGCGCTTCATCGATGCCGTGCTCGATGTCGTGCTGCGGCGCCTTGGCGCGATCATCAAGAACTGAGGAAAACCAATGCGACATATAAACAGCGAGGCGCTGGATCTCATCCGGCGCTGGGAAGGATTGCGCCTGTCTGCATATCTGTGTGCGGCTGGTATCTGGACCATCGGCTACGGCCACACCACCGGCGTAAAACCCGGCGACACCATCACCGAAGCCCAGGCCACAGCCCTGCTGCAAGCCGATCTGCGCGTGGCCGAGGCCGCCGTTCAGAACATGGTGCACGTGCCCCTGAGCGACGGGCAGTTCGGCGCGCTGGTCTCCTTCACCTTCAACGTCGGGCAGGGCGCGCTCGGCCGCTCCACCTTGTTGCGGCGTCTGAATGCCGGAGACTACGATGCCGTGCCCGCCGAACTCGCCCGCTGGAATCGTGCCGCCGGACGCGTGGTACAAGGACTGAGCAATCGCCGCGCTGCTGAAGCGGGGCTGTGGGCGCGTGGCGGGTATGTGTCGTCGAACCATGTCGGCGCGCAGTCCGCCCGCCGCCCGCCCGATGCCACCGCCGGTGCGGCGGGTGGGGCACTGGCCACGGGTGTCATCGCCGTCATCGCCGAACATGCGGGCGCATTGGCACCGCTGATCTCTGCCCTGCGCGACATACAGCCGCTGGTCGTGCTGATCCTGATCGCGGCGCTGGCTGCCACTGCATTCACCATCTGGAAATTGCGGAGGCATACATGATCGCCTGGATCACCAGCCGCGCCGGGCTGATCGCGTCTGCCGCCCTTGCGGGCCTTGCCTTGCTGACTGCGCTGCTGAGCGGCGCACGCCGGGCCGGGCGTCAGGCGGCGGAACACGAAACTCTGGAACGAACGATGGAGGCTCATCATGCGGCAGATCGTGCGGGCGCTGCTTATCGCGCCGATGGTGCTGAACGCCGGCTGCGCGACGGCACCTTCTGATGCGGTGTGCCTGACCGTGGTGCCTTACAGCGTGGCGGATCAGGCTCAGGCGGCAAGCGAACTGTCCGCCTTGCCCGTCACATCTGTGTTACGGCGTCTGGTCGAGGATTATGGCGACCTGCGTACACGGGCGCGCGCAGTGTGCCGAGCACGGTAAACGCGGCAACCACACCCAGCCATACCAGCCGCGCCTGATATCGGTCATGCGGGCCGGACAGCGCGCCGGTCAGGATCGCGTTCCCCAGCAGCGCCAGCAGAACGGCAACACAGAACATCCCGACAGCGGTGCGGCGTTGCCAGAACCCCAGAACACACATCGACAGCAACCCCGCAAAAGCAACCAGCGTGCTGACCGGCTTCAGATACGCCAGCACATCCAGCCGATCCGTATTCTGCCGCGATGCGCGAAACGCCGCGTATTCGCGCGTCGGAAAATATGTGGAGACTGCGCGCGAGACATATTCGTTCTCGCGCACCGCCTCGGTCCCGTCGCCCGACTGGAAGCGCCAGAATTGAGTCCAGGCGTTTCGGGCGGCGACGCGCAGCTCCTCCCACGGTTCCGCCCGCAGCGATGCGGCGACGATGCGGCCCGCTTCTTCTGCCACCAGCTTTGGCCCGCCCGCTGCATACAGCGGACTGTCCGCCTCCCACAGAAAGTGATCGGACGATGTGCGGATATCGGCCACATACGGGCACAGCCGGTATCCAGCTTCGGGGCAGGCGGATTGCAGGTATCGCAGGCCGGGGCCGTCGAAGATTACGCGGGCCAGCAGGAACACATTGCCGAACGGTGCCATCGCCACGCGCCCATGTGCCACCGTGTTGATACCGACCCAGGTGCCTGCCGCCAGCACGGCGGGGATCAGCATAACCAGCATACGCCGCCACGGTCGCATCCGTTGCAGCACAGTCAGCGCCAGCACCAGTCCCAGCGCCAGCGGCAGATGCGTGGTGTGCACCGCGATGGCCAGAGTGGTCAGCGCGAACAGCCAGATTTTCTCCCACCGCAGCAAGCGTTCCGGCACCAGCATCAGCAGACCGATCGCCAGCACCAGAATCGGCGCGAAGATGTCGGGGATCAGCTGACTGGCCACCCATGGTGCATTGGTGCCCACGCACAGCACAGCCACCATCGCCAGATACAAACCAGCCCCACGCTGCACCAGGCAGCGCCAGACCAGATACAGCACATGCGCGGTCATCAGCGCCTGCGCGGCGATGATCGGCCATGTGCTCCACGCCATATGCAGCGGGCGGATTGCCATGCTGTAAACCGGTGGCCGATCCCACCCTGCGTACCAGCGCAGCGCCTGTGTCAGATACGTGCCCGTATCCGCGAACACCAGCGGATACCCATTGTAGAACGCCGGCCACGCCAACATGGCCGCGCCGAGGCAGATCAGCAGGAATGGCCGGACACATATACGCATGCACCGAGCATGACATGTCCGCGGCAAAACCGAAGCCGATTTGCATAGAATATACCGTTTTGACTATCATCGCGGCATGGTCATGAAAAATGCTGCCTCGCTGGTTGTAGTGCTGGGGATCTGCGCGGGAACAACGGCGCAGGCACAGGATGTCACGATTGCACCCGATGCATCCTTCGCGGGCCACATCGTCGTGCCGCCCGCCGATGGCACCACGGTCGAGGCTGCCGAGTCGCCCGCGCGCACCCGTCACTGGGGCACGGTCGAGGGCATGCCGAGCGCCAGTGCCAGCCAGTCGCGTCGCCGTGGTGGCCTCGGGCTGGATTTCCTGTCGGCGAGCGATGTCGGAACGGTCGGCGGTCTTGCTGCATCCGCCGCAGCCTGGGTGCTGATGTCCGCCACGGGCGAGGGCGGGGCAGGCGGTGGCACTTCCGCTGCGAGCACCACACGCTGACTTCCCCCTCTGGACGATTTCGGTCGTCACTGCCACGGTGTGAGCCTTCTGAATCCGGAGAGCCACGCCGATGTCCACCCGCGATACCGCCATCGCCCGCGCCACCGAATTTTTCGACAATGGCAGATTCAAGAAACGCCTGAGCGAATGGGTTGCCGTGCGCAGCACCTCGCAGGACCCGGGGCACGATGCGGATTTGCAGCGTTATCTGGCCGAGGTGATTGCGCCGTGGCTGAAGACGCTGGGCTTCACCACCAAGGTGAACGCCAATCCGGTGGCCGGTTTCGGCCCGATCCTCAGCGCCGAACGCATCGAAGATCCCAGGCGCCCCACCGTCATCACCTATGGCCATGGCGACACGGTGCGTGGGTTGGAGGACCAGTGGCGCGTGGGCCTCGACCCGTGGACGCTGACGGAGGAGGGCGACCTGTGGTACGGCCGTGGCAGTGCGGATAACAAGGGTCAGCACGGGATTGTGCTCTCGGCGCTGGAACAGGTGATCGCGGCGCGTAACGGCAAGCTGGGCTTTAACGTGAAGCTGGTGCTGGAAACGGCGGAAGAGCGCGGTTCACTCGGTCTGTATGATTTC
>JAVBJV010000048.1:0-47325 GCA_031546815.1 Acetobacteraceae bacterium | reverse complement strand
TGCCGACGCACTGAACGAAGGCACCCGCAAGCTGACTGACATCGCCATGGCGGTCGCCCTGAAGCCACGCCTGCTGCTGATGGACGAACCCACCAGCAGCGTGGCCAGCGCCGACAAGATGGGCATGGTGGAAACGTTGGTCCGCGCGCTGCGGGCCGAGAACGTCACCGCTGTGTTCGTCGAGCACGACATGGATGTGGTGTCGCGTTTTGCCGACCGCGTCGCCGTCTGGAGCCAGGGAAAGATCGCCGGTCTCGATGTCCCCGATGTCGTGCTGAACGACCCCGAGGTGCAGCACAACGTGATCGGGATTGCGCCTGTTAAAGGAGAAGCTCTCCATGCTTGAGATCTCGGGCATCGACGTCGCCATTGCCGGTTCGCGTGTGGTGCGCGGCGTTTCCATGTCGGTCACACAGGGCGCGCGCGTGGCGCTGATCGGGCGGAACGGCGCGGGCAAGACCACCACTCTGCGTGCCATAATGGGTCTGGCACCGCTGCGGGCCGGGACCATCATGCTGGATGGGAAATCCATGGCGGATGTGCCGGCGCATCGGCGCACAAAGCTGGGCATCGGCTACGCGCCGGAAGAACGCTGCCTGTTCGGCCGCTTCACCGTGCAGGAAAACATGCTGCTGCCCGCCGACGTGCTGGGGCTGGACGCAACGGAACGCAAACGTCGTCTGGACAAGGTGTTCGACATCCTGCCCGAACTGGTGGCGCTGGCCCCACGCAAGGCGGCGGGCCTGTCGGGCGGTCAGGGCAAGATGGTAGCGCTGGGCCGCGCACTGATGGTGGGCACACGGCTGGTCATTCTGGACGAGCCATTCCAGGGGCTGGCCCCTGCCCTGGCGCTGCGCTATGCGGACACGTTGAAGCGCCTGCGCGAGGCTGAACCGGATCTGGCGATCCTGATCACCGAGAGCAACCCGGCCCTGCTGGAACCGCTGGTCGAGCGCACCTATGTGATTGAACGCGGCGAAATCGAAAGCACCTGACGTGAGCATCATTGCGGATATCTTTGTGGCATCGGCATCGGAAGCGCTTGGCTATGCGCAGGCCGATCTGGCACAGGACCGGGCGACGACCGCTGCCTGGCCGCATAAAAGCTTCAAAGGGCTGACCGATCTGGAATTCAGCTTGCTCTGGGCAATTCTGGATGGGGTCGATCCCGACTCACCGGAATACGAGGACGGCGCCTACGACCTTGAACACGTCCCGACCCCGGGGCTGGAGGAAGACACCCAGCTCTGCCGCCTGCCGCCCGCCTTCGCCACGTATCTGGTGGCGATGGATACCGCGGCGCAGGGCAACGCCGCCGCCATCTGGGCCGAGACCGAGGAACTGGACTGCCAGCCCGCCGACCTGCTGCCGGTAATCCGCGACCTTCAGGCACTGGCGCAAACCGCCCAAAACGCCGGGAAAGATCTGTATTTCTGGAGCATCCTCTAAGACCTTGCCTGCGGTCGCCCGCCCCGCTATAGGCCTCGTTTCTGCCTGCCGGTCGGGATCGGCAGGTTACCCATAGGAGCCACGCGCCATGAAGGCCGATATCCATCCGGACTACCACGAAATCAACGTCGTCATGACCGACGGCACCGAATTCAAGACCCGCAGCTGCTGGGGCAAGCCGGGCGACACGATGCGCCTCGACATCGACCCCAAGTCGCATCCGGCGTGGACGGGCGTGCAGCGTCTGATGGACACGGGCGGCCAGATCGCGAAGTTCAGCAAGCGCTTCGGCAGCTTCGGCGGCGTGAAGAAGTAATCTTCGGCCTGCTACGATTTTTTTGAAAACGCCGCCCTTGAAACCAGGGGCGGCGTTTTCCATATCCGGGATGTCGGGATGCCCATTCGGGGTTCCGGCACACGTCCCGGAGGCACCATCAGGTGGTCCGGTTTATATCAACCTTGCTGTTGCAGGAGGTTCAGACATGAACGCCTTTGATTTTTCGCCCCTTCTCCGTTCCGCCATCGGTTTCGACCGTGTTGCCAACCTGATGGACAACGCGCAGCAGACGCAGGCGAATGTTGCCTATCCCCCCTATAACATCGAACGCACCGGCGAAGACTCCTATCGACTGACGCTAGCCGTGGCCGGTTTTAGCGAAGCCGATCTGGAGCTGAGCGTGCAGAACGACACATTGTTGATCTCGGGCAAGGCGAAAGAGCCGACCGAGAACGTGCATTACCTGCATCGCGGAATTGCTGGCCGCGCGTTCGAACGCCGTTTCGTGCTGGCCGACCATCTGGTCGTGGAAGACGCCAAGCTGGAACATGGCCTGCTGCATGTCGGGTTGCGCCGGGAAGTTCCCGAAACGCTGAAGCCGCGCCGGATTGCCATTGGCGCCGCACCGCAGGGCGTTGCTCCGGCAACGATTGCGGCGGCCTGATCCCATCAGGCGGCTAAAATGCTGCAGCGCCGCGTCCTGAAAGGGGCGCGGCGTTTTCGTGTCACTCCCCTGGAATCTGCGCTGCTTTCCTCCGCGGCAACAGCGCGACATACACGCACAACGCAGTCCACGCCGCCCCGATGCACCACCCGGCCAGCACATCGCTGGGCCAGTGCACGCCCAGATAAACGCGGCTTACCCCCACCCAGAATGTCAGCAGGATGGCCATCACCACGGCAAACACCCGCATCCGCCGTCGGCGGTGCATCCGCCCGAACAGCACGCCGCAGGTCAGATACGTCACCGCTGACAGCAGCGAATGCCCGCTGGGGAAGCTGGATGTGTAGATATGCGACCCGTGCGGCACCAGATCCGGGCGCGCCCGGTCGAACCCCATTTTCAGCAGGCTGGACAGCACCAGCGCCCCGCCAATCGTGCACAGCACGAACAGCGCCGAGCGATACCGACCCGCCATGGCAAAATACAGGATCAGCATCGCGGCAATCAGCGTCAGCACCGCCACGCCACCCAGCGCGGTGAAATCGCGCATCATTTCCTGCACCCACGCGGGGCCCAGCGGCTGGGTGATATCGGCCTGGTTGCGCAGCGCCAACAACAGGGCGCGGTCCGCCCGCATGGTATCGCCCTCGGCCACTTCTCCGGCCAGGCCGAAAAATACCCAGGCACACAGGCTGAAGATCCCGAACGCGACCAGCGGGCCGACCTCGTTCAGGCGCAATACAGATATCAGGCGCGTAGCATGGGACAGCATGAGGAGCCTTTCCGGATCGACCCCTGTCCCTCTACGCCTATTCCGGGATCTTGAAAAACGCCTCGGCTGCCTGGCGGTGGCCCTGTTTGTTGGTAATGGCGACTTCGGCCCGCATGATTTCGCCCTTCAGGGCGGCGATATAAGCGTGCAGGTCGTCCACATCCATCCGGTCCAGCACAGGTTTGGCGACCAGTGGCGCAGGGCGTTTCGGTAGATCGTCGTTATCGTTCATATGATACTCCTGCACCAAGAGGGCGTTCCAGACGGTATCTGTGCATAACTTGTCCTCATAGCACAATCTTTCCAGATTTTCCGCCCTTCTGTCTTGACCCGACAGGTTGCGCCGCGCATATCCAACAGCCCCCCTCGGGCCAAGTGACCCGCCGGATGGAAGGTTCCCGACGCATGACTATACCTTTGATGCCCAAAGCCACAGCCGTATGGCTGATCGACCGCACCGCGCTGACGTTTGAGCAGATCGCCGCTTTCGTCGGGATGCACCCGCTTGAAGTGCAGGCCATTGCCGATGGCGAAGTCGCGCAAGGCATCGTGGGCTACGATCCGGTTGCCAACAACCAGCTGACCAACAGCGAAATCAAGCGCTGCGAAGCCGACCGCACCGCGCGTCTGCGTATGGCCGAAACCGCCATCCCGATGCCGAAACGGTCCAAGGGTGCACGCTATACACCAGTCTCGAAGCGTAACGACCGTCCGGACGCGATTGCCTGGGTCCTGCGCAACTACCCGCAGCTGTCGGAACTGCAGCTGGGCAAACTGCTGGGCACGACCAAGGACACCATCCACAAAGTCCGCGACAAGACCCACTGGAACAGCGCCAACATCAAGCCGCGCGACCCGGTGATCCTAGGCTTGTGCACCCAGTCGGACCTGAATTACATGGTCGAACAGGCCAACGAAAAGCTGGAACGCGAGGGCAAGACCGTCCCCGTTCCGCAGCCAAGCGACAACGACTCCGCCAACTGAAACGCAAAAAACTGCCCGGCATCAACCGGGCAGTTTTCGTTTAAGGCATGTAGAAGCAGGTCTATGCCATCTCGGACAGGCGGACCATTTCTTCTTTCAGATGCAGTTTTTCGAGTTTGAGTTTCGTCAGAATGTCCTCGTCAGGACGGGGGCGTTGCTCTTCGGCAGTGATGCGGGCGTCCAGCCCGGCATGCCGTTCCTTAAGGGTTTCGATGCGCGCTTCCACACTCATGACATCTCCTATTAGGCTACCAGCACGGGAAGTGTAGCGCCGCCTTGGGGCCGAAGCCACTATTATTCGCGGACGCATCTTAGAGGCTGGCACAGAATACAATCTGGGCTAAAACCTTTCTCGGCACCCTATCACAAGGTGAGACCTGAACCGCGATGCTGACCGACCGGGACACATTGCTACGCCGATTGAACGAGTTACGCAGCGAACACCGCGATCTGGATACGGTAGTCGACCGCCTGACCCACATGACACCTGTCGATCTGCTGCAGATCCAGCGGCTGAAGAAGCGCAAACTGAAACTGAAGGATGAAGTGGCCTGGCTGGAAAGCCGGTTGCTGCCGGACATTATCGCATGACATCACGCCCGCTGATCGGCCTCATCATGGGTTCCCAGTCCGACTGGGCCACCATGGGCCACGCCGCCGACACCTTGAAGAAGCTGGACATCCCGTTCGAGAGCCGGATCGTATCCGCGCACCGCACCCCCGACCGGCTGGCCGAATATGCCAAGACCGCCCGGGATCGCGGCCTGAAGCTGATTATCGCAGGCGCTGGCGGGGCTGCCCATCTACCCGGCATGTGCGCCGCCTTCACGCCGCTGCCGGTGCTGGGCGTACCGGTGGAATCCCATGCGCTGAAGGGGATGGACAGCCTGCTGTCGATCGTCCAGATGCCGGCCGGTATCCCGGTGGGGACGCTGGCCATCGGCAAGGCCGGGGCAATCAACGCCGCGCTGCTGGGCGCCGCCATTCTGGCCGGAAACGATACTGCCCTGGCGGCCCGGCTGGACGCATGGCGACAGGCACAAACCGAATCAGTAGCCACTGAACCGTCAGATAACATATAATGAGCCAACAAATTAAATCTCTTCCCCCCAACTCGGTCATTGGGATTGTCGGGGGTGGACAGCTGGGGCGCATGTCATCGCTGGCTGCCGCCCGGCTTGGCTATCGCACCCATATCCTGACGCAGGAGGCTAACGGCCCGGCGGCACAGGTAGCGGCGGATATCACCCTCGGCAGCTACGACGATCCGGCCGCACTGCGCGCCTTTGCCGACAAGGTCGATGTCGTAACCTTCGAGTTCGAGAACATCAGCGCGGAAGGCCTTGATCTTCTTGCATCTTTGAAGCCAGTTCATCCGTCGCCAAACGTACTGCGGATCAGCCAGGACCGTATTGCGGAGAAGACTTTCCTCAATCAGGCCGGTGTCGAGACCGCTCCGTGGGTCGAGGTGCGGACGCTGAAAGACCTCGAAAACGCTGTAAAATCAATCGGTTTCCCGTGTGTTTTGAAGACAACGCGGCTGGGTTACGATGGCAAGGGGCAGGCCGTGCTCCGTTCGCTGGATGATTTGGCGCCTTCCTATTCTACATTGTCCCCCAAACCATTGATCCTGGAAGGTTTCATCGATTTCTCGGTCGAACTGTCGGTGATGCTGGCACGCGGCCTGGATGGCAGCATTGCCTGCTTCGACACGGTCGAGAACCGCCATCACAAGGGTATTCTGGACCTGACCCTGGCCCCCGCCCGCATCCCGCCGGACGCTGCGGCTGCCGCCCAGCAAGCCGCCCGCAAGGTGGCCGAGGCGATCGATCTGGTCGGACTGTTCTGCATCGAGATGTTCCTGGCCGCCGACGGTCGCATCCTGGCGAACGAGATTGCCCCCCGCCCTCACAACTCGGGCCACTGGACAATGGACGCCTGCGCGATGAGCCAGTTCGAGGCCCATATCCGCGCCGTGGCGGGCCTGCCGCTGATCCCGGCGGTGCGGCATTCGGATGCGGTGATGAAGAACCTGGTCGGGCCGGAAGAGATGGATATATGGCCCCAGATCATTTCGACTCCGGGACTTATTCCGCACCATTACGGCAAAGCCGAAGCCCGCCCGGGCCGCAAGATGGGGCATGTAAACCGCCTGTTCCCCAAGAACGCCCTGCCAAGCGACGCGGGGATTACGCTGGCGCTGGGAGTGGCGGTGCCACGGGACTGAAGATCTCCCGGCATTGTCCGCCTTCAGAGAACAGGGTGCGCTAGGGATGAGTAAGAGCCTTACCGAGAAAGAGGCGTATCTTGCGATGTTCTCCTTCCTGGAGGAGCACTACATGCGCACAAAATCGGATGATATTGGCTCTTTGTTGAGCGGCTTATGCTTGATGGCCGATGGACTGCCTATGGATCAAGCCTATTGGGTTGAATGGGGGCGATCTGTTCGAAAAGCGCTTGAGGGCAATGTCGATGCCGGGATGAGGTTTTCCGGGAAGCCGCCCCCTCTTTAACCTGCCGTAAAAGCGCTGATTGGCGATCCCTCTCGCCCCCCCCCTCTCCTGACCTGCCAATTTTCCAGCCCACAGTAGCAATTTATTAATTGCGACTAAATCGCAGTTGCATATTTGACCGGGTTTGCTAAACCCCGGCTCAGCCAGCCGAAAGCCAGCCAGTTCATCCGCACAGCATCCCGCCATACCGGTGGGGCGCCTCTATCTGGAAACTGGTTCAATAAATGAAAAAACCCCTCTCCCCCGCCGCCGCCGCATCGCAGGGCGCATTGCTGGCCAGCCTGGCGCTGGTCACCACGGTCACCTCCCCCAACCATGCTTTCGCACAAACCACCGAAGCGTCCGGGAATGCGGTCGCGCTATCCCCGATCGACGTGCAGGCTCCTGGCGCTGCCAATACACAGAACAGCAGCCTTGGTATTTCGCGCCTGCCCGCCACGGTGCAGGACACACCACAGACCGTGAACGTGGTCTCGCCCGAGGTCATGCAGCAGCAGAACGTCACCACCATCGACCAGGCGCTGCGCAACGTGCCAGGGGTAACGGTCTCGATCGGGGAAGGCGGCGGCGGGCAGAATGGCGACCAGTTCCGCATTCGCGGCTTCGAAGCCCGCGGCGACGTCTATCAGGACGGTCTGCGCGATTTTGGCGTCTACACCCGCGACAGCTTCAACACTGAACAGGTCGCCGTGGTCAAAGGCCCGTCCGGCACGGCGTTCGGCGCTGGCACGGTGGGCGGCGCGATCATGCTGAGCGGGGCCAATGCGCGCCTCGGTAATTTCGCAACCGGGACCCTGTCGGCCGGGAATGGCGATCTGTTCCGCGCGACGGCAGGGCTTAATTACCAGCTGAACGAAACCACCGCCGTGCGCCTGAACGTGATGGCGCATACCAACAACGTGGTCGAACGCGACAATGTCGGCTCGGAACGCTGGGGGGTTGCACCGTCAATCTCGTTCGGGCTGGGCACCGACACCACGATGACGATCGCCTATCTGCACCAACAGGATAACCGCGTGCCGGATTATGGCGTTCCGCTGATCACCCGCCCCGGCACGACAATGGCGCTTCCGGCCCCCGAATTCGGTGTGCGGCGCGCCAACTGGTACGGCTTCGACAGCGACCGCGACGACACCACCGCCGACACGCTGACCGTGCGGTTCGAACGCAAGATCAACGACACCTTCACCCTGAACAGCGACTCCCGCGTGGGGATCTACAGCCGCGAATTCGCTGCGACCCCGGTGTCCTGCAGCATCGCCAGCACCTGCCCCGCAAACCTGTTCGACGGCAACCCCGCCACCGTGCCGATGGTCGCGGTCGGCGGCCCCGGCCCGTATTCCCAGGACACCTGGGGGATGCAGAACATCACCACGCTGACATCGCGATTCACCACCGGCAGCCTGCGCCACGAACTGATCACCGGTTGGGACGCCTGGTACCAGGACGACAGCCGCACCAGCTATGCCTACAGCTCGACCCGCCCGACACGCAGCCTGTTCAGCCCCAGCCATGCGGTCAATTACCGGGTCGTCCCCAGCACATCAGCCACCGCCAACCGCGATACCGACGGCACAACCCTCGCGCTGTTCGGGACCGAACGTCTGTGGCTGACGCCGGAATTCTCGCTGATCGGCGGGCTGCGCTGGGACCATTTCGACACCAAGACCGAAACCTATCCCAACGGTACGGTGGCCGTTCCGGTCACCCAGCTGTCCTCGACCAGCAACACGCTGAACTGGCGCGCCGGGGCGTCTTACGAACCGACGCGGCATCAGAATTACTATATCTCGGTCTCAACGTCCTCCAGCCCGGCGGGTCAGTACATCACCAGTGCGCCGACACCGCTGGCGGCCACCACGTCGGACCTCGATCCGGAACAGAACATCCTCTACGAAGTGGGGGCGAAGATCGGCCTGCTGGATGGACGCATCGGCCTGACCGGCGCGCTGTTCCGCATCGAAAAGGACAACGCCCGCGAAATGGACCCGCTGACCGGAGACGTTCTGCGGTCGGGCGATTCCCAGCGCAATCAGGGGATCGAGCTTGGCATCACCGGCAACATCACGCCGGAATGGGTGATCAACGCGAACTACACATTCCTCGACAGTGAAACCACGGATTCAGCGACAGCCGCCAATATCGGCAACCGGATCCAGTATGTGCCGCGTCACGCGGCCTCGCTGTGGACCACGTACGAAGTGATGAAGGATACGCCAACCAACTTCCTGCTCGGCTTTGGCGTCACCTATCGCAGCGAGGTGTATCTGAACCCGGCCAATACAGCGCAGGCACCGGATTATCTGTCGTTCGATGCCATGGTCTCGCACAATATCGGCGACAAGCTGCGTCTGGCGCTGAACGTCTACAACATCGGCGACCGGCTGAATTACGAGTCCCTGTTCAGCTCGCGCGTGATCCCCGCATCGGGGCGCACGTTCACCCTGAGCCTGACCGCAAACTACTGATCAACCGACACAGGCGGGCCCGCGCAAGGCCCGCCTGTTTCATTTCAACAGAGGTCAAAGACATGCTGCTCCACATCGAAAACGTTCTGAGCAAGGACGAGGTTGCCGATTTCCGCAAGATCCTGGAGGCCTCGGAATGGGTGGACGGTAGAGTTTCCGCGGGCGAGCAGGCGGCCCAGTGCAAACGCAACCTGCAGATCCCGTTCGATACCCCCGTGGCGCGCGAGCTGGGGGAACGCGTTCTGCACGCCCTGGCCCGCAGCCCGATGTTCACCACCGCCGCCCTGCCGCTGCGCGTGATGCCGCCGATGTTCAATCGCTATGACGTGGGGATGACGTTCGGCGATCATGTCGACAACTCGATCCGCGTGGTTGGGCAGACGGGCGCGCGTATCCGCTGCGATGTGTCGTCCACGCTGTTCCTGTCCGAACCGGACGAATACGACGGCGGCGAGCTGATGGTGCGCGACACATACGGCATGCGCGGCGTGAAGCTGCCGGCGGGCGATCTGGCGCTTTACCCGGCACACAGCCTGCACAGCGTCACCCCGATCACGCGCGGCGCACGCTGGGCGTCGTTCTTCTGGACACAATCGATGATCCGCGACGATGGCCTGCGCACATTCCTGTACGATCTGGACATGTCGATCATCGAGGTGCGCAAGTCACTGTCGGACGACCATCTGGGCGTGCTGGGAATTACTGCGAGCTACCACAACCTGCTGCGGCGTTGGGCGGAGATGTAGGCTTGGGAAGCTGGGGCGCTGGCACGCAAAATTTCGATCCTAAGAACTACTCCCCACGCGCCAGCAACGCCTCGATCTCCGCCCGCGACGCCGGAGCACGCTCCGGCCCCGTCCGACTGACCAGCAGCGCCGCCGCCGCCGAGGCGAACCGGAATGCCGATATCAGCGCCTGCCCCTCGGCCAGAGCCACCGCCAGCGCGCCGTGGAACGTGTCGCCCGCGCCGGTGGTGTCGCGGACCTGCACCTTGAACGATTGCAGTTCGTGAAACTCAGCGCCGTCCCAGATCAGCATTCCCTCGCCGCCGCGCGTCACCGCTGCCACCTTCGCGCCCAGCCCGACTGCCGCACGCAGGGCCGCAGCGGGATCGCCCGCGCGGAATGCCGTCAGGCCGGTTTCGCTGAATACCGCGTGGCTGGCCAGCGGGACCAGGTGCTCCAGAATATCGCCCTCGGTCAGTTCGGCATCCAGCACGGACGGAATGCCCCGTTCGCGCGCTGTCCGTAACAGCCGCTCGGCACCGGTTACCCAGCGCGGGTCGGTGCACACGCCGTCGCAGTCGGGCACGGTGAACCAGTCTGCCTCGCCGGGCAGGGCGCTGCCGCGATAGCCGGCGGTCAGGCGCTCGCCCTTTGCATCAACCAGCACGGCGGCAACCGGGGTCTGCGCGCCGGGGAAGTTACGCAATTGAGAGGTGTCGATCCCGGCCTGTTCCATGCGCTGGCGGATGGCCGCAGCTGCTGGGTCGTCGCCCACGCGGCCGATGAAGCTCACCTGCCCGCCCGCACCGGCGGCGGCCAGGGCGGCAACCGCGCTCATCCCGCCGACGCGGCGGACATAGGTCTTGCTGCGCAGTTTGGCGGGCGGCAGCTTTACCTCGTCCACGCCGAAAACGTGATCCAGCGTGCTGTGTCCCAGGGCGACGATACGACTTCCCATGACTCCATCCGGTCTGTTCAATGCAGGTATGACTCTGGAAACCGAATACAACAACCGCGAGCGGTTACCCGCCTATCAAACCACGCTCGACGCCTGGGCGCGCGATGCGGAGGCGTTCCGGGCGCAGCATGCGCATGCGCAGTTGAATGTTTCCTATGGCCCCACCGAACGCCAGCGGCTCGACCTGTTCTGGCCCGATGCGCAGCGCAAGGCGCCGGTCGCCATGTTCATCCATGGCGGGTATTGGCAGGCGCTGGACCGCAGCTCGGTCAGCCATATGGCGCGCGGGCTGAATGCGCGGGGTGTGGCGGTGGCGATCCCGTCCTATGACCTGTGCCCGTATGTGAAGCTGACCGAGATCATCGCCCAGATGCGCCGTGCGACCATCTGGCTGGCGCGGCACACGCAGAAGAAACTGCTGGCAATGGGCCATTCAGCGGGCGGGCATCTGGCCGCCATGCTGATGGCCACCGACTGGACGACCGAGGGCCTGCCCGCCGATACGGTGCCACTAGGTCTGCCGATCTCGGGTCTGTTCGAGCTGTCGCCGCTGATTGCCACCACGCTGAACGACAAGCTGCGCCTGCACCTGAGCGACACGCCCGCCCTGTCGCCGGTGCGCTTCCCGGCACCTGCGCATCGCGGCCTGTGTGTGGCGGTTGGCGCGAATGAGAGCGGCGAGTTCCTGCGCCAGAGTCGTGATTTCGCCCGCGCATGGGGTGGTGAGTTGCGCGAGATCCCGGGGGCCGATCATTTGACTGTGCTGGAGGGTCTGACAAACCCCGACAGCGATCTGGTAGTGGCAGCGCAGGCGTTGTTGCAGCGGATCTGACCTACACCAACTCCGGAGCAGCGCGGAAAATAGCGGGCACAGCATCGTCCAATGCCCGCGCGCCGCATGACATGAGGTAGTCTGCAATCGCATCCATTTCGGGCGGCAGGCGCGTTGTGTCGTTCGTATCGCCAGGCGGCACCCAGATGATCGTGTCGTAACGCGCACGCGTCAGCAGAACGCGATAGGTGTTGATCTGGTTGGCAATCGCCTCGTCACCTTTGGGGATCGTCCAGCGTGTACCGCTGAATTTTCGCACCAGCCATTCCTTCCTGCCGGGCATGCGCACAAGATCGCCGCCCCAGCACAGCCCCACGAAATCCAGTTCCAGCCCCTGACACGAGAACTCCGTTGATGTGACTTCCAGTGCATCCGACGCCCGCACATCCGGCCATCGGTCGAGGAACCATCGCGCCACCGCTCCGGCATCCATATGCGGAACTTCAACACCCAATCCCTCAGCGCGAAGACGCCGCGCACCAGAACTTGCGATCAAACCTGCACGGCGTTCGCCGCGCGCGCGGTCGCGCAACGCCTTTTTCAGCACAGGCAGATATCGCGTCACATACACTGGAAAATCATTGGCCCCACCGGCGATTTCTGCCGCGCGGGCACGATCCCCAACCAGCACCGCATTCACCCACGGCGCAACATCCGGCGACCGGATAGAACGCACCGGGACGGCAAGATCAAGCGACGCCTTTACGGTCAGATCAACAAGTTCAGGCGATAGTTTCTGCCTTGGATCAGATGCCACCAGCGTTGTTGGCGCGGCAATGACTTTCCAGTGCGTGCGCTGCATCAACGCTTCGCTCCAGGCAGCCAACCCGCCCTCACCGGTGTGAATTTCCTGCCCACCACCAACAAGACATACGATGACCGCCCAACCATCGTGGCGGCTCATGGCATCGAGCATATGCCCGGCTTCAGAATTGCTCAGTTGCACGGCGCGGTCGCGCGACTTCCGAATGGCATAATCAGCGGACCAGCATCGCTGTGCCTCGTCAATGACAATCACCCGCTCGGCAGGAACCCGGGAAGCCGATGCATATTCATCCCGAAACGCAGGAAGAGCCTGAATGGCTTTCTCCGCTTCCTGCCGTGCTTGCCGCATGTCACGGTCACGCTGCCCCGCATCACGTGCCAGGGCTTCGCGCAGAACATGCACCAGAGTCGGATTTCCGGTCAGGAAAACCCCGCCGGCATCTTGCTGCTCTCCAAAGATCACGTTCAGACCGCACAGCGTCTTCCCTGCACCCGGAATGCCGGTGACGAAAATAATACGCTGGCTTCCATCGGACCGCGCATCGGAAATCGCCGCGCGAATTGCGTCGGTCGTCAGAGTCAGATTCACGGCATCGGCATGTGCCGTCGCAATATCGCGCACACCGTGGCGCGCGTATAACATGCGGGCAGCATCTACGATGCCAGGAACCGGATGGTATGCCGCGTGTTCCCACACAGTTGCATCGATAGGCTGAGAACAACCGCCCCGGGCGTTTAACGTGCGTAAAACTTCCCCCAGACCACAAGGCGCAACAACAATCGGAGACGCCACATAAGAAAATGGCATTGGCCAGGTCGTTTGTTTTGTCGCATCCGACATTACGACAACCGGAATAATCTGATGCCCGCGGCTGCCTGCATGAAAATCATGCAGATCAAGCGCGTAGTCCTCTGCCTGACGACAAGCACTATGAACGTCCTGTGTCCCCTCTTTGAACTCCACAACAATGATGGCGCCTTCCGTCAGCAAAACAGCATCGATGCGACGTCGCAACCGGCGGAGTTCAAATTCCAGCAGCACGCGCTTTACACCGGTACCGTCCACGCCCAGCGCCGCTTGAAGCGCATCGACAGCATTCCTCCACGCGCGGATTTCAGCAGGCTCGCCGCCGCGGTAGCGCTGCTGCGTTTCCACAGCAAGGCGCTGGACCAAGTGCACCGGATCAGCAGAGAGGAACGCATTCAGGTCAAGGCTGATAAAAGCATTCATAAGCTGCAATCGCTTCCTCTAAAAATTGCACATTGGGGGAAAAGGGCTTGCGATCCGGATATCATCGATTCTGGCGCAATGAATGATACTTTTAGAGGGGCATCCTTGGTATGCGCACCGCCACCCTGCGGCTCGTCACGGAAGGTCGCTGACATTTCAGCCCGCGGTGTCTTCAACAGTTCCACACATTTCCAAGCTGTCATAATGCATGATATGAAGCACAAACGCAGGCTGTCAGGCAATCTGTGCATGGTCAAAGGAGATACCGATGTCGAAACGAGCACTCTGGAAAATCTGCGTGCTTTTCCTGCTGCTTGCCGCCTCGGGCCTGATTTACGTCGCCAGCCAGCACCCGCTTGTCCCCTATTTCACGACCGCAAAATTCAGTGCGGCGGTTGACCAGCGTATCTGGAACAACCCGCCGCGGGCCGATATCGACCTGAAGGACATTGCCGATTTCGAGTGGGACGACATGTTCGTCTTCACGCCCTATGCCTCGCGCGATGCGTATTGTGGCGCCATGAGCCTCGGCTGGCTGCGCTGCCGGATGCTGCTGCCGGCACATCACGAGGTCGGGAATTATCTGGTCTTCCGCCGCAACGGCGAGATCGTGCACGCTGAGTTCAGCCGCAGTCGTCTGGTCAACTGGCCTGAAACCCGGCAGCCCCCTGCACCAATCCGGCGTGAAGATGCCCGCTTCACAGTCCAGGACCGCACCGCGAGCATGCCCCCGCCCTGATCCTGTTGAATCACCCCCGCTTGCCGGAATGCATCACCGGTGTCATGTTCTTTACCGGAAACTTTACAAAATTTACGGCCAGTACACAGGAGTGATTGATGGCGAAGATCAAGGTGAAAACGCCGCTCGTAGAGCTCGACGGCGACGAGATGACACGCATCATCTGGGGCTTCATCAAGGACCGCCTGATCCTGCCCTATCTCGACGTCGATCTAAAATACTATGATCTCGGGATCGAATACCGCGATCAGACCGACGATCAGGTCACCATCGATGCCGCCAACGCCATCAAGCAGTACGGCGTGGGCGTGAAGTGCGCGACCATCACTCCCGATGAAGCGCGCGTCACCGAATTCGGCCTGAAGAAGATGTGGCGTTCGCCCAACGGCACGATCCGCAACATCCTCGACGGCACGATCTTCCGCGAACCAATCATCTGCGCCAATGTGCCCCGCCTGGTGCCGCACTGGTCGAAGCCGATCGTGATCGGGCGTCATGCGTCTGGCGATATCTATCGCGCCACGGAAACCAAGATCCCCGGCCCCGGCAAGGTGACGCTGAGCTATCAGCCCGCCGATGGCAGCGCCGCGCAGGTGCTGGAAATCCACGACTTCAAGGGCCCCGGCGTGACGATGGGCATGCACAACACCAAAGCCTCGATCGAGGGTTTTGCGCGTGCATCGTTCAACTATGGTCTGGCGCGCAAATACCCCGTGTATCTGTCGACCAAGAACACCATCCTGAAAGCCTATGACGGCATGTTCAAGGACGTGTTCCAGGACATCTACGACGCCGAGTTCAAGGCGAAGTTCGAAGCCCTGGGCCTGACATACGAACACCGCCTGATCGACGACATGGTTGCCTCGGCCCTGAAGTGGGAAGGCGGCTATGTGTGGGCCTGCAAGAACTACGACGGCGACGTACAGAGCGACATCGTGGCACAGGGCTTCGGCTCGCTGGGTCTGATGACGTCGGTTCTGCTGTCTCCTGACGGCAAGACGGTGGAGAGCGAGGCCGCTCACGGTACCGTGACCCGCCATTACCGCGAGCACCAGAAGGGTCGCGAAACCAGCACCAACCCGATCGCCTCGATCTTCGCGTGGACGCGCGGGCTGATCTATCGCGGCCGGTTCGACAACACGCCGGACGTGGTGAAATTCGCCGAAACGCTGGAACGCGTCTGCGTGGAAACCGTTGAAAGCGGCTTCATGACGAAGGATCTGGCCATTCTGATCTCGAAGGATCAGAAGTGGCTGAACACGCAGGATTTCCTCGCCAAGATCGACGAAAACCTGAAAATTGCCATGTCATAAGGTGGGTAAATCCGCCTCTGCTGAAAAAGCCGCCCTTCGGGGCGGCTTTTTGTTTTAACAATTTCGCTGGCTTCTACGATAAACTACCCATTGCAACACGGCGGCGTAATGTTCTAGGTCATAAATACTTGTGATTTTCCAAGACGGTTCTGCGTTGTACGCAGCGTCAACTCTGGATGGAGAACCCGCCAATGCGGTTTCGTTTTGCCCTGCTCGCCCTTCCCGCCCTGCTCGCTGCCTGCGCAGGTAACCGCGTGAGCTATGTTCCCCCCACCCCGCAGCCTATCGCTCCGGTTCTGACCGTGACGCAGGCGCGGGCCACCATGTCGGCGCAGGAAAAGGCCGCTTTCGATCTGACCGCGCTGAAGAGCCAGCTGATGGTCGTGTCGCTGACCTGCCGCAACGACAACCACTACAACGACTTCGTACGCCGCTTCCAGCGCGAGCTGGGCAACGCCGATCGCACCGTTGGAACATGGTTCAATCGCACCTATGGTGCGTCCAATGGCCGCAAGCAGCACGACGACTTTATCACGACGCTGGCCAATGCCCAGTCGCAGGAAGGCATCCGTCAGGGGCGCGTGTTCTGTGACAACATGACCCCCTTCACGGGCGAAGTGGCGCGTCTGAACACCATCGGCAGCGCGACCACGTATGCAGCCAATCAGCAGCTCGGCCAGCCGGTGATGCGCACCGAAGTTGCGGCGGCACCCGCCCGCGCGACCACAGCGGCCCGTCCGGCGGCACGCCCGGCGGCTCGTACAGCCGCAAGAACACAGCCCCGCACGACGCGCTGATATCTTCAGCGACACACCAATAAAAAAGCACCCTTTCGGGTGCTTTTTTATTTGGCTCACACGGAGATCGGTTACTTGAGAACGATTTCCACGCGACGGTTCTGCGGTTCGCGCACACCATCCGCCGTTGCCACCAGCGGGCGGCTTTCGCCGAAGGCCTGGATGGTGATGGCGTTCTGCGGCACGCCCAGGCGCACCAGTTCTGCCGCAACGTTCTGCGCACGCTGCAGTGACAGACGCTGGTTATACGTGGCCGAACCCGAACGGTCCGCATGGCCCGACACTTCAATCGTCGTCACGGCCGCACGCTGCGTGTTGGTCGCCGCTTCCGAGATAATCTGGCGCGCACGATCCGTCAGGTTCGCACGGTTCCAGTCGAAGAACACCAGATAGGTGCGGGCAATCGTCTGCGCTGACGGCGGCATCACCACGGCAGGTGTCGGGGTGTTGAACGCATAACGCGCGCCCAGCAGGAACGAGTGGTTCCGGTTATCCAGCTCGATCCCGTCAATTTCCGGATCCAGCGTTGCGAAGTAACGGTATTCCGCCGTCACAGCCAGACCGGGAACCGGTTCGATCGGGAAGGACAGACCAACAATGCCCTGATAGGCAAACTGGTTATCCTTGCCGCTGTAACCTGCGGTGTTGGGATCCGTGCCAACACGCGCCTTGGCATCGATCCACGCCCAACCGGCACCAGCGCCGATATACGGCGACACCCAGTTCAGCCCCAGATCAATATCAAACAGCGCATTCAGCATGGCTCCCGCCTGCCGGAAGCGTCCGGAAGAATTGGGTGCAAGTCCCACAGCATCAATACGGGTCGTGTCACCGTCGTTGCTGCGATAATTGCCTTCCAGCTCCAGCCGCAGACCGTTGCCAAAGCCCCAGCCAAGGCTGCCCAGACCAACCCAGCCACCATCGTAGCTCTGATGTCCCGTGGCGCCGTTCGGCAGAAAGGTGTTGTTGGCCTCGAAGTTAAGATCCGTCCCCTGAAGGATGTTGTAGCCGCCACCAAGGCTGATATAGGGCCCGGTGACCGGCTGTGCGACAGCGAGGGCGGGCGCGGCAAGAATGGTAGCAGCCAGAAGTGTGCTACGGAGCGTCATTCGATTATCTCCTCCTGATTTTTGATCATGGTCTGTCAGCACGCACCAGCCTTGCCAGCGCTTTGTTTGCCTAACAAAATGAGAATATCGAAATTACCCTCTCAGGAAAGTATGAACACACATATAGTGCCGCTGTTTCTCAGCACTGTGTCTTCTTTACATCACATATTACAATAAAAGTTGCGATTACTCACAGTAATCAAACTCATAGTTGAAATACATCCCTATCCTTTAGCCCGGGCACAAAAAAACGGGGCACCCGAAGGTGCCCCGCTCTAGCCTCGCGACTGATCGTCTGAATTACTTCAGGACGATTTCGACGCGGCGGTTCTGCGGTTCACGCACACCGTCGCGGGTCTGAACCAGCGGGCGGCTTTCGCCGAACGCCTGGATCGTGATCGCGCTCTGCGGCACGCCCTGGCGAACCAGTTCAGCCGCAACGTTCTGAGCGCGCTGCAGCGACAGGCGCTGGTTGTACGCGGCCGAACCCGAACGGTCAGCATGACCCGACACTTCGATCGTCGTCACAGCAGCCTGACGCGCATTGGTCGCGGCTTCGGTGATGATCTGCTGGGCGCGCGTGGTCAGGTTCGCACGGTTCCAGTCGAAGAACACCAGGTAGGTGCGCGCGATGGTCTGCGCGGCCGGGGGAGCAACAACCGCTGCTGCCGGAGCATTGAACGCATAGCGAGCGCCCAGCAGGAACGAGTGGTTCGAGTTTTCCATTTCCACGTTCGCGAACTTCGGATCGAGCGTCGCGAAGTAGCGGTATTCGGCCGTGATCGCGAGGCCCGGAACCGGTTCGATCGGGAACGACAGACCAACGATGCCCTGATAGGCAAACTGGTTGTCCGTGCCGCTGTAGCCATTGCCATCGATAACCGACTTGCCACGCATCCAAGCCCAGCCAGCACCGGCGCCGACATACGGCGACATCCAGTCGAGACCCAGGTCGATGTCAAACAGCACGTTCGCCATCGCGCTCCACTGGCTGAAGCTGCCGTTAATGTTGGCGTACTTGCCTTCACCATCGATACGCAGCGTGTCAGCGTCGTTGCTGCGATAGCCGCCTTCAAGTTCCAGACGCAGGCCGTTGCCGAAGCCCCAGCCGAAGCTGCCGAGACCAACCCAGCCGCCGTCGAACGCCTGACGGCCGGAGACCGGAGCGTTGTCGAGTTCGATCGCCGTGCTCTGGCGCAGGTTGTAACCGCCGCCCAGAGCAATGTACGGGCCGCTAACCGGCTGAGCAACAGCAAGGGCGGGGGCCGCAAGAATGGTCGCAGCCAGAAGTGTGCTACGGAGCGTCATTCGTTATCTCCTGTTATAATCCAAATATACGATCCGCCTAGCTGGAGCCGAATTCTAATGAAGTCGAGAATCCTGCCTTGCGCGGTATTGAGAACTTACACTGGAATAACGTCTGCGATACCCCCATTCAGCAGTTTTTATCGCATGTGACTTTTCTGCAACGCACAGCGTGCGGCCAAAAACAAGACTATATTCCAATTACTTCCAACGCATTCTGTTGTCTAAAGAACCCGTCCCTCGAAGGGCGGCAACAGGTCCGGGGCATCGAATTCCAGCACCCACAGATCGGTATCCATCCGCACACGTCGTGCGACATAGGCATCGGCAACTTCCTGGGTCACCACATCCGCACCGGTTCCCCGCATCCAGACCAGCTCCCCCTGGGGAGTACGCACCTGCCCCAGAACCGACAGACCGTCGCGCCCACGCAGCACCACAAGCACGCCGCCGGCATCATCGTCGCCCTTGCGCAGCACCACGCCGAACCGTCCGGACAGGTTCCCCATCCGTAATGCCATCGACACCCAGATACCCGTCTTGAGCCGCGCTTCCACAATTACCCCCTGAAATTCGCATACGACACCTTGAACCCCGTCCTAGGCTTTGCCACAACCCATCTAACTCCCAGCCAGAGAGACTTTGCATGAGCAAGAACCTGACAGACGGCCAGCGCCAGTACGAAGCCCGCCGCGCCGCCAAAGCCGGCATGAGCCTGGATAAGTGGCTCGACACCAAGGAAAAGCAGCGTCTGGCCGACATTCAGGCCGCCGAAAAAGCCGCCAACGAAGCCGCCGCGCCCAAGAAAGCCGGCTTCTTCTCGCGCCTGATCGACAAAGCCCACAAGCCGCTTGGCTGATACACGCATTCTGGCGGCCCATGCCGACTGGTCTGCTTCGGCAGGCAAGCGCTGGGTCTGCCACGCCTGCAAACGGGATGATATCTGGCACGCCAGCGCACCGTATCCCGTTGGAGATCCCACCCGGTTCCTGCCACATCTGCAACAGACAGCTCTGGGCGCCCCCATTGCGCTTGGTGTGGATTTTCCGCTCGGCCTGCCGCGCGCCTATGCGCAGCTGCACATTCAGCAGCCGGACTTCCCCAGCTTCCTCCGCAGCCTGAGCCTAACCGCGCGCTTCTTCGACGTCTGTGGCACGCTGGACGACGTAAGCGCCGATCGCCCTTTCTACCCACAGCGTGGACAGAAGGGCATGACGCGCAATGCCCATGCCACGGCACTCGGGTTCCAGAACGCGCTGGCCCTGTCGCGCGCCTGCGATCGTGCCACCGCTGAACGCCCTGCCGGTGCGCCGCTGTTCTGGACTCTGGGGGCCAACCAGTCGGGCAAGGCCGCAATCGCCGCCTGGCGCGATCTGCTGCTGCCCGCCCTGGCGGCAGGAACACCGTTGCTGTTGTGGCCGTTTGCCGGGGACTTCCGCGCCCTGCTGCAACCGGGGCACATCGCCATGGCCGAGACATATCCGGCACAGGCGCTGCGGTTGCTGGGACTGAAACTGCACGGCAGCAAACGCCGCCAGCCAGATCGTGCTTTCCTCGCCCCCGCTCTGCTGCGGCACATGCAGAACGCATCCGTCCAGCCAGACACAGACTTACAGAGAGCTGTCGAGAACGGCTTCGGCGCCAGACCAGACGGAGAGGACCAGTTCGATTCCGTGCTTGGACTGCTGAACGTCATCACCGTCGTGGACGGGCACGCCGCCGACAGCGTGCCCGATGATCCCGACCTGAAAACCTGGGAGGGCTGGGTGCTCGGCCAGACCGCCCTGCCCCGTCCCTATCCTTAACGTGCGTGCTTTGCGTAATGCGCCACAAACCGCGCCCCGACCTCGGTCAAGCGCTGCACCAGTTGCGCACCGGTCTCGGCTGAGCTGAGCGTCGCATCAGCGAACACACCGTTTGGCGCGATCTGGTCCAGCTCCACCGGCACCTGCACCTCGACCCCTTCGAACGCGACTGAACCGAAGTTCGAGACTTTCAGGCCCATTACCTCGGGTGGCGTGTTCGGCGCGGGCACCATGTCCATGCGCACCAGATCCGGGAACAGATGCATCACCACACTGCCCAGCGGATCCGCGCCATGCCCTGCGGAGCGCTTCGCCTTCTCGGCCCCGATGACATCGGGCAGCAACGCATTGGCTACACGCCACAGATAGAACGACGGAATCAGCACACCGCGCGCCCGGTAGACCTCCTGCGTGACATCGTGGATCGCCTGACTGTTTCCCGCATGCCCGTTAATGACGACGATACGCGACAGATCATGCCGCAACAGGCAGTCGAGCATATCGCGGATCACACTGCGCATCGTCGCCTGCGAGAGCGCAATCCCGCCCGGCATCGTGCCGAAGAAATCCGCCCCGCCAAACGGCAGCACCGGCGCAACCAGCGTTTCCGTGCCGGCCGCCTGCGCCGACGCAGCAACCTTCAGCGCCATGCGTTCGGCCGACAGGTAATCCCCCATCGGCGCATAGGGCCCCTGGTCCTCGTGACTGCCCATCGGCAGCAGAATCACAGGACGGCGCGCCAGTATTTCGCGTGCTTCGCCACCGGTCAGCTCGCCCATTCGCAGTTTCAGTTTCGACATCTTCGGTTCTCTTTACGACAGCAGATCCAGCGCCGCACGCGACAGCGCCTCCACACCCAGCGCAATGCTGCGTTCGTCGGGTTGATAGTCCGAATTGTGCAGCTTGTCGTTACGCCCCGGCGTGCCCGCGCCAACCTTCAACTGGAACGACGGCACACGTTCAGCCACGAACGAGAAATCCTCGGCCCCCATCGTGGGGCTTTCCTCCACCGCCACATCGTCGCCCAGCTGGCTGCGGATGCTGGCCATTGTACGCTCGGTGATATCGCGCTCGTTCACCATCGCCGGCACACCGAATTCGTATACCAGTTCGGCGCGCGCCCGCATGGAGCCTTCCAGCCCCGCACACAGACGTTCGATCGCCGCCTTCGCTGCCTGCCGCGCCTCGTCGTGCAGGGTGCGGACGGTGCCCTGGATTGTCACGGTATCGGGGATGATGTTGTGGATGAACCCGCCCGAGAACATCCCCACCGTCACCACCGCCGGATACAGCGGGCGCACCTCGCGCGAGACCACGGTCTGCAGCTGCGTGACCAGATGAGCCGCCGCCACAATCGGATCCACCGACACATGCGGATGCGCTGCATGCCCGCCATGTCCGCGCACGACGATGTCGAACCGGTCGGCAGCCGCCAGCGCGGGGCCATATGTGTAGGCGAACTTGCCCACCGGAAGGCTCGGCTGGTTATGCAGCGCCAGTGCGAAATCGACCTTCGGATTGTCGAGCACGCCCGCATCGATCATCCCATCCGCACCGCCCACGGTTTCTTCCGCCGGCTGGAACATCAGCTTCACGCGCCCGGCCAGTTGCGGTGCCATTTTCTGCAGCACTTCGGCCACGCCAATCAGCGTGGTGGTGTGCAGGTCGTGCCCGCAGGCGTGCATCTTGTTTTCGTATGTCGACGCCCACGGCAGACCGGTCAGCTCGGGCATCGGCAGCGCGTCCATATCGGCGCGAATCAGCAGCGTCGGACCGGGGCGCCCGCCCTCGATCAGTCCGACAATACCGGTCTTTGCGATCCCGGTCTGATGCGGGATGCCAAGCCGGGTCAACTCGGCCGCCACGATGCCTGCGGTACGCACTTCCTCAAACGCCAGTTCCGGGTGCGCGTGAATGTCGCGGCGGATCTCGATCAGGCGCGTTTCGATGGCCTGAGTGGTCTCGTGGATGAAACGTTGCGGGTCATTAATTGTCACGAAAGGCCTCGGTTCCAGATGACGAAAATCGGATGATGCGAGCAACAGGCAACAGCGGCAAGCCCCTGCGGAAAACACCAATTGGTTTAGATCATTCCACGCTTCTCAACCTCGTATTATTTGTAACTATTAGATTGTTGCGCCGCACCATCCACGACCCTCAATTTTTGTCCCGAGGGCCGGTTGAGCATGAGAAGCACCTATGCCATAGAAACATATCACCCATGAGAATTGGGAACAGGAAAGTCGATACATTTGCCTAACCCGGTCTCATACGCCCTGGAACGATTGCCGCGAGAACGAACGCTTTTGACGTTCGTTGCTCCGTTGCCGTTCCTCGCCTTGTCCAGACGCTTTTAGGAAACAATCATGAGTCAGCTGCGAATAAACGCCAAGGATCTTGCATCCGGCGCGATCCTGATTGCTGTTGCCGTTTTTGGCCTTGTCGTGAACTATTACGGCCACGATATCGGCACGGCACGCCGCATGGGACCGGGCTACATGCCCGCGCTGGTCTGTAGCCTGCTGTTGTTTCTGGGCATCCTCGTCACGCTTATCGGGTTGAAGAACGGCCCTGACTGGCTGGAGAACTGGGCGTGGAAAGAATTGACGCTGATTCTGGTCGCTTTTGCTCTGTTCGGATTCATGCTCGAAAAAATCGGCTTTGTACTCTCGATCGCGCTGACGGTTGGCATTGCCGCACTGGCCGATAAAACCCAGACCCTGATCGGGACTCTCGGCTGTATACTATTCCTGATCCTGTTGTGCTGGTTCGTATTCGTTTGGGGACTGGATTTGCGCATTCCGATGCTGCCTCCCGCCCTCGTCGGCTACTGAAAGCAAGGAACCTTCCATGTTAGAAAATCTTGCTCTCGGGTTTGATGTTGCTCTCAGCTTCAAGAACCTTGCTTTTGCCCTGATCGGCGCGCTGGTCGGCACTGCCATTGGCGTGCTGCCAGGGATTGGACCGGTCGCCACCATTTCGCTGCTGCTGCCGCTGACCTTCGGCGTCGAACCCGTTACCGCCATCATCATGCTGGCCGGGATTTATTACGGTGCGCAGTACGGTGGCTCGACCACCGCCATCCTGCTGAACCTGCCGGGCGAAGTCTCCTCCGTGGTGACCACGCTGGAAGGCTACAAGATGGCCCGCAACGGCCGTGCCGGCGCGGCGCTGAGCATCGCGGCGCTGGGCTCGTTCTTCGCGGGTTGCGTGGCCACGGTTCTGGTCGCGGCAACCGGACCTGCGCTGACATCGGTGGCGCTGTCGTTCGGCTCGGCGGATTATTTCAGCCTGATGTTGTTGGGGCTGATCATCTCGGCCGTGCTGGCGCAGGGCAGCGTGCTGAAGTCGGTCGCCATGGTGGTGCTGGGCGTGGCGCTCGGCCTGGTCGGCACCGACGTGCAGACCGGGCAGCAGCGCTTCACCTTCGGCGTTCCTGAACTGGCCGACGGGATCGGCTTCGTCTCGGTCGCCATGGGGCTGTTCGGGATTGCGGAAATCATCCTGAACCTCGAACGTCCGGAAGCACGTTCGGTGCTGAGCTCGAAAGTGGGTAGCCTGCTGCTGACCAAGCATGAAGTGAAGCGCGCAACGCCGGCCGTGCTGCGTGGCACATTGATCGGTTCGGTACTGGGTATCCTGCCGGGCGGTGGCGCAGCGCTGGCTTCGTTCGGTTCCTACATGATGGAACGTCGCGTCTCGAAGGGGCGCAACGAGTTCGGTAACGGCGCGATCGAAGGTGTGGCCGGACCGGAAAGCGCCAACAACGCGGCGGCGCAGACATCGTTCATCCCGCTGCTGACGCTGGGTATTCCGGCCAACGCCGTGATGGCGCTGATGGTCGGCGCGCTGATCATCCACGGCATCCAGCCGGGTCCGCGCATGATGGAATCGCAGCCGCAGCTGTTCTGGGGGCTGATCGTCAGCATGTGGGTTGGTAACCTGATGCTGCTGGTCATCAACCTGCCGATGAGCGGCATGTGGGTGAAGCTGCTGCAGGTGCCTTACAAGTTCCTGTATCCGTCGATCCTGATCTTCTGCGCCATCGGCGTTTACGACAACAACAGCTTCAACATCTATCAGACCGCTGTGTTCGGGCTGATCGGGTATCTGTTCGCGAAGGTGAAGCTGGAACCGGCGCCGTTGCTGATCGGCTTCGTGCTCGGCCCGATGATGGAAGAACATCTGCGTCGCGCCATGCTGCTGTCGCGTGGTAGTGCAGCGACATTCGTTAGCAGCCCGATCAGTGCGACTCTGCTGGTGATCTGCGCGATTGCGCTGGGTGCGATGATGCTGCCGAGCATTCGTCACAAGAAAGATGAAGCGATGGCGGGCTGAACAGCCGGCGAACTCCGACTAACAAAAAGGCACCCGGAAGTGGGTGCCTTTTTCTATGGTCGACAGAATGGGAAACACCGGGCAAAACTAACCATCTGCAAGCAATAGGGCCTGCCCCTTACAATTTCCCCGAGATCCCCCCCCTGCATTCCCGCAATATTTGTCGCCATCCCCAAGATTACGTATAATTATACGGCACACCACAACAGGCTGAATTTCGAGGTCCCCGAGATATACATGGATATCAACAGCAGCACAGCTTCAGGACTGATTGTCCCCGTCATCTTGTCAGGCGGGACAGGGACCCGGTTATGGCCCGTTTCGCGCAGCACTTTTCCAAAGCAGTTCTGGCCGCTGATCTCTGCGCGCACAATGCTGCAGGAAACGGCTCAGCGCGCCTGCGGTAGTGATTTTTCTGCGCCGATTGTCGTCAGCAATCAGGAACACCGCTTCATCATCGCCGAGCAACTGCGCGCCGCGAAAATCTCCAATGCGCGCATTCTGCTGGAACCTGTGGGCCGCAATTCCGCCCCTGCGGTTGCTGCTGCAGCTGTTATGGCAGCACAGGCCGATCCCGATGCAGTTCTATGGGTCATGGCTGCTGATGCTGCCATTACCGATCAACAGGCTCTGCGCACTGCGTTGAACATCGCTGTCGCTGCGGCACGCGCGGGCAAGTTTGTCACGTTCGGCATGAAACCGACCGCACCCGAGACAGGGTATGGCTACATCGAACAAGGCGCACCGCTTGCCGGTGTCGAGGGCGCTTTCAGGGTTGCATCCTTCGTCGAAAAACCCGACGCAGAAACAGCAGTCGCCTATCTGAACGATGGCAAGCATCTGTGGAACTCCGGTATGTTCGTCTTCACGGCACGCACGCTGCTGAACGAACTTTCCCGCCACGCACCCGATGTTCACCGCTCCGTCGCCGCTGCGGTCGAAACCGCCAAGCCCGACCTCGACTTCATTCGTCTGGGCGAGGCATTCAACAACGCCCCCTCCATCAGCCTCGACTACGCTGTGGCAGAACGGACTGAATACGCCGTCGTCGTCCCTGCCACCCTCGGCTGGTCCGATGTCGGAAGCTGGAGCGCCTTGTGGGAACTGGGTGACAAGGACCCGCAGAACAATGTCGCCATCGGCGATGTCATGCTCGAGAACAGCAAGAACTGCTACGTGCGCAGCGATGGCGTCATGACGGCGGTTGTCGGTCTGGAAGACATCATCACCGTGGTGGAAAAAGACGCCGTGCTGGTCATGCATCGCAACCACGCGCAGGACGTGAAGAAGATCGTCGATCGCCTGAAGGAAGCCGGCCGCAGCGAGGCTCTGGCGCATAACCGTGTCTATCGCCCGTGGGGGTTCTACGAATCGCTGATCTCGGGTGACCGCTTCCAGGTGAAGCGCATTGTCGTGCATCCTGGCGCGCGCCTGTCGCTGCAGAAGCATTTCCATCGCGCCGAACACTGGGTGGTCGTGCAGGGCACCGCGCTGGTGCAGCGCGATGCCGAATCAATCACCATCACGGAAAATCAGAGCGTCTATCTGCCACTCGGCTGCGTGCACCGGCTGGACAACCCCGGCAAGGTGCCGCTGACGCTGATCGAGGTGCAGTCTGGTTCCTATCTGGGCGAGGACGATATCGTGCGCCTGGAAGACAATTACGGACGCGCATAGGCTCGGGCTGAACTTCAAACGGGAATCGTGTAGGCTGTGTCCATGTCCGACACAGCCTCCCCCGCCCTCGATACCGCCCTTGCCACCGCGCGCCGCGCGCTGCTGGATCTCTCCACCCGCAATCGGCTTCTGTCGCTGCCCAAACCGGGCAGATCCGCGGGCGTGATTGGGCTGGCTGACGAAGACCCCGATTTCATCGCCAAGACTCTGGCCGACGGCAAAAGCTTCACCTTCGAGGCCGCCGCTGGCGATGCCACCGACGCAACCCGCGCCGACACCAAACTGCGTGCGGCCCTGTCGGAGACCGATCTACCGAAGAAGCTTCTGGCGCTGGCCCGCGATGCGCGCACGATGCTGGAAGAAACCGGCGTCAACACGCTGAGCCTGGGGTTCGGAGCGCTGGTCTGGTTCGATCCGGGCACACCCAAGGTGGAACGTCGCGCGCCGCTCGCGTTGATGCGTGTCACCCTCGATCGCACGTCGGTGCGCACGGGCTTTCGTCTGGGCAGCGCCGAGGGCGATCTGGAGGATAATCTCTGCCTGCGTCAGAAGCTGATCGGCGATTTCGGCATCACCCTGCCCCCCTTCCCCGACGATGCCACGCCCGCCGCCTGGGCCGAGGTGGTGAAGCAGGCCATCGCTGGGCAGCCCGACTGGCGGGTAGAACCGGCCGCGCTGCATCTCGGCCTGTTCAGCTTTGCCAAGTTCCTGATGTATGCGGATCTGGACCCGGCCACGAATACCAACCTTGCGACTCATGGTTTGGTGCGTTCGCTGCTGACCGGCCAGAAACTGCCCCCCGCCGATATCCCCGCTGACGATACCGATATCGATGCACTGATCCCGGTCGAGAAACTCGACTTCGCAGTCGATGCCGATGCATCGCAGACCTTAGCCGCGCACGTGGCACGCAACGGATCGCATCTGGTGATCCAGGGGCCGCCCGGCACCGGGAAAAGTCAGGTCATCACCAACATCATCATCCAGGCCGTGCTGGACGGCAGACGCGTGCTGTTCATGGCCGAGAAGCTTGCCGCGTTGCAGGTGGTGAAGCGGCGGCTGGACGCCGTGGGCATTGGTGCCGCCTGTCTGGAACTGCACTCCGACAAGATGAGCAAGCGCGCCGTGCTCGACGATCTGCGCGCCACGCTGTCCTCGCCCGCCATACCAAAACCGGCACGCGACGATCTGATCCAGCGGCTTGGCAGCCTGCGTTCGCGGCTGAACAAGCATGCGGGCGCGATGACGGCGCCGATCGGCAAATCCGGACGCGATGTGTATCACGTGGTCGGGCAACTGGTGCGGCTGCGCGCCAACGGCATGAAGGCCCCGCGCTTCACATTCGATGGCGCGCCCGACTGGACCGCTGCGCAACTCGACGACCGCAAGCGCGCCGTGCGTGAACTGGTGGCGCGCTGCACAGACCTTCGCCAGCCCGATGCATCGCCGTGGGTCGGCATCACCGCCGATCTGTCCGCGCCGGATCTGGAGCGTGCGTTGCAGAATCTGCCTGAGGCCATCCGCGCCCTCGCACAGGCGGGGACGAGCGGTCAGCCAGATCTGAGCGCACTGCTTGCCATGCGCAACGTTGCACAAGCGCCTGCCGAAGCACGCAGCCTTGCTGCCTGTGCGACGGCGGGCCTCGCTGCGAAAGCCGGTACGCGCTTTACCGACAAGCTCTACACCGCCACCGGCTTGCAGGAGGCACGCGCAACGCTGGCGGAAGATGGCGGGCTGCTGGGTTTTGTCTCCGCGACACGTCGCAACGCCGTCGCCCTGCTGACCGATATCGCGCGCGGCACACCACCGGAAGACGCCGCACAACGCGCTGCCTTTATGGATGCCGCCATCGCCACACGTCTGGCAGTTGAAGCACTGACAGCCGCACAGGAACGAGGCGCTGCGATATTCGGCACTGCATGGCCCGCCGATGCCGCCGCAATGGCCGCGCGCATTGCATGGGTCGAAGCGCACCCCAACGCCACCGCCCTGATCGACGACGCCGACCGCGCCGCGACCTTCCTGCGCGATACGTTCGGGATGGTGATCGGCAACGTCCCGTTCACGACGCTCGGCAACAGGCTGGCGGCGATGGCATCCGCCTCGCCCGCCAGTTTCGCGCAATGGGCCACATGGCAACGCGCCGCGAGTGCCGCACAGACGCTTGGGTTGCAGCCGCTGGTAACTGCACTCACGAATGGCAGCCTCGCGCCCGAGGAAGCCATGGCCACGCATGTCTATGCCGAGGCCGAGGCCCTGCTGAAATGCGCCATGCGTCAACGCCCCGAACTGGCGAGTTTCGATGGCCCCGCGCATCTGCGCCTGGTGGACGACTTCCGCGATGCCGACGTCGCACGCATGAAGCTGACGCAGACCGAGGCTGCCTTTGCCCACACACAGCGCGTTGCACAGGCGCGCAATGCGCCGGGCGCCGACGTGCTGCGTGGCGAGATGGAACGCAAGCGCGGCTTCACCCCCGTGCGCGAATTGCTGTCCCGCGCCGCCCCTGCGGTGCAGCTGGCAAAGCCGGTGTTCATGATGTCGCCGTTATCAGTCGCGCAGTTCCTGAAGCCCGGCGCGCTGGAATTCGACGTGCTGGTAATGGACGAAGCCAGCCAGGTTGAACCCGTCGATGCGATGGGCGCGATTGCGCGCTGCAAGCAGATCGTCATCGTGGGCGACGACAAACAGATGCCGCCGACGCGCTTCTTCCAGCGCATGACCAGCGATGATGAGAGCGCACCGGACGAGAACACCGATGTGGTGGGCGCGGATGACGTGGAATCAATCCTCGGCCTGTGCAATGCGCGCGGTGTGCCATCTGCGATGCTGCGCTGGCATTATCGCAGCCGGCACGAGAGCCTGATCGCCACATCGAACCGCGAGTTCTACGACAGTCGCCTGCTGCTGATCCCAAGCCCGCGTCCGCGCAGTGCCGACCTTGGCCTGTCGCTGGTGCGCGTGGACGGACGGTTCGACACGGGCGCCACCGGCACCAACAAGGAAGAAGCCAAAACCATCGCCAAAGCGGTGATCCAACACGCCAAGGATCATCCGCAGGACAGCCTTGGCGTTGCGGCGTTCTCGGTCAGCCAGCGCGACGCGATTGCCGAAGCGGTGGATGCACTGCGCAAGGACAACCCGGATCTGGATGCGTTCTTCAACGGCAATCCGCAGGAACCGTTCTTCATCAAGAATCTGGAAAACGTGCAGGGCGATGAACGCGATGTGATGTTCATCTCGGTCGGTTACGGGCGCGGGCCGGATGGCAAACTCGCGATGCGCTTCGGCCCGCTGTCGATGGATGGCGGCGAGCGAAGGCTGAACGTGCTGATCACCCGCGCCAAGAAACGCTGCGTGGTGTTCAGCAGCATCAGTGCCGACGACATCGACCTGAACCGCGCGGCAGGACGTGGCGTTGCGGCACTGAAAACGTTCCTCGCCTTCGCCGCTGCGCCCGATATGCCTTACACACCGGCGGACGATGCGGCCGACAACGCACCGCTGGAAACATCCATCGCCGAGACGCTGATGGCCGACAGTCTGAACGCCGTGCCGCGGGTTGGTGTGTCGGGGCTGTTCCTCGATCTGGCGATCAGCCACCCCGACAAGCCCGGCGATTTCGTGCTGGGGATCGAGACGGATGGTCCCGCCATGGCAGCCTCGCGTTCGGCGCGTGACCGGGACCGACAGCGCGACAATGCACTGCGCATGATGGGCTGGACGCTGCATCGCACGCTGGCGATGGACTGGCTGAACACGCCCGATGCCGAAGCCGCACGCCTGCGCAAGGCGCTGGGTCTGGCGAGCGCCGCACCGGTTGCAACGGCACAGCCCGAGCCCGAAGACCGCACTGGCTTTGCCGCACCGTATGCCGAGGCCGCGTTCGATGTGCCGAAAGATACACCGCCCGCACAGGTACCGTTTGCGAAACTCGGCGGCATTCTGGCGCGTATCGTGAACACCGAAGGCCCCGTGCATCAGGATGCGATTGTCGAACGCGTGCGCATCCTGTGGAACCTGCCAGACGCCGACGCCAAGCTGCGCGCCGCCGTGCAGCAGGCATTGCGACTGGCCAAGGATCTGAACGGACTGGTGCAAGAAGGTGCGTTCTGGCGCGCCGAAGGGCAGACCACGACACCACGCGACCGCCGCACTGCCGCACCGCTACTGCGTCAGGCCGCAATGTTGCCGCCCGACGAAATGCAGGCGGCGATCCTTGTTCTGCTCGGCACCACAACCGGAGCAACGGGCGATGAAATCGCGGCGGGTATTGTGCGTATGCTGGGTGTGAGTGACGACGCGAAACCCGCCATCATCGCGCAGATCGCATTGCTGCAAGGGGCCGGAAAGATCCGCGAAAAATCCGGGCTCTACAACGCCTGAGCTTCCCCGCAACCGCGTTATGGCGGGTCTATAACGCGGTTGCGGGCGTCTCTTACAAACCAGCCTGATCCAGCCGCAGGATCGCCCGTGCACATGCCTGTGCACGCGGCACGAAGCTCGCGACTTCCATGAACTCGTCCGGGCTGTGCGCAAGCCCGCCCACCGGGCCGACCGAGCACAGCGTCACCGCGCCAACGCTTGCCGTGAAGCCGCTGTCTGCGCAACCACCGCTGAATTCTCCATCGGTGACAAAGCCGCTGTCCTTCGCCGCGTCCACGTAAAGGTCGAACAGTTTCTTCGCAGCAAGCGACTGCATCAGCGGGTTGAACTCGCCGCGGATTGTCAGTTCTGCCTTGGTGCCCGGCACGAAGGATGTATCGACGATCTTCTGGATGCGCGCGACAATGTCATCACGATCGGCCAGATCGACGTAACGCAGATCGATCTGCCCCTCGGCCCAGGGCGCCACCGTATTCACGCTCTGCCCGCCCGAGACCAGGCCGACGTTCAACGTGATACCCCGCTCGAGATCCGTCAGCGCGTGGATCGCCTGCACCTTGCGGGCCAGTTCTTCAATCGCGGAAATCCCCGCAGTGAAATTGCCACCCGAATGCGCAGCCTTGCCGGTGATGTTCATCACCATGAACACACCCCCCTTGCGACCGGTAACGACATTGCCGTTCACGCGGCCGGGTTCGCTGTTGAACACCGCACGTGCGTTACGCGCCTCGGCCTCGATCACCTTGCGGCCTTCGGGGCTGCCGATTTCCTCGTCGCCGGTAAACAGGCCGACCATCGGTGCAGGTGCGCCGCCGAACTTGGCAAACGCTGCCAGCACGAAGCAGTTCATCACCAGACCGGCCTTCATGTCCGCCACGCCGGGGCCATAAGCTTTGCCGTCGCGGATGGTGAATGGGCGGCGTGCAACCTCGCCATCGGGGAACACCGTATCGCGGTGCCCCATCAGCACGATGTTGCCGCCCGCATTGCCCGCCGGGCCATTCCAGGGCACCAGCGCACGCAGGCAGTCGCCATGATTTTTCTGCGTGACGACTTCAACCGGAACGCCATGCTGCTGCATGAAGCGCTGCACCACCGCGCCCACCGCATCGATCCCGGCCTTGTTGTAGGAACCGCTGTCAATGTCGACCATCTCGCGCAGCATGGCGATCATATTGTCGTGCTGAGCGGCGAGCCAGTTGCAGATCTGTGTTTCGGTGCTCATTGAATTTACTCCGCCATTACCGGCGCAGCCATCGCCGGTTCGGATTGTTCGATCACGCGTGCCGCACGCAATGCCAGATCGTCGCGATACTGCGCCGCGATCACCTGCACCGAACGCGGCAGCCCGTTCGCATCCAGCCCCACCGGCACCGCAATCGCGGGCTGGCGTGTCAGGTTGAGCGCGAAGGTCCACGGTGCCCAGCGCGTCCACAGGGCCTGCCGTGCATCGCCGGTGCCTTCTTCGATCAGCAGTGCAGGTTCCGGCACGGTCGGGCTGATCGCCAGATCGTATTTCTGATGGAACATCCCCATCTTGTGACCGGCCTGCACACGCAGCATATCGGCCTCCATGAAGTCCATCGCGCTCACGCCGCCTTCCGCCGCCGCCACCGCCAGCAGGCCGGGGTCGAGCTGCTTCTGCTGCTCGGGCGTAAAACCGTTCACCACGCGCGCCAACGCCACACCCCAGACACGGCCGAAGATCTCGCGCGTGTCGGGCAGTTCGGGGTCGGCTTCTTCCACATGCGCGCCCGCCGCCATCAGGATTTCCGCCGCGCGTTCCACGGCTTCAACGGCCGACTTGTCCGCCGCGCAGTTGAAGCCCATGCGCTTGATCACCGCGATGCGCATGCCTTCCACACCGTCCTCGATCCCGTCGCGCCAGTCGCGCAGATCGTCGGGCAGGCAGAACGGGTCGCGCGGGTCGAAGCGCGCCATCGCGGACATCATCAGCGCCGCATCGCGCACCGAACGCGTCATCGGGCCAGCAACCGCGACCGACGCAAACGCGCCCGCCGGCCATTGCGGCACACGGCCATAGGTTGGCTTCACGCCCACCAATCCGCACCACGCCGCCGGAATACGGATCGAGCCACCCGCATCGGTCCCCACATGCAGCGGCCCAAAGCCCGCAGCGCCTGCAGCGCCTGCACCGGCGGACGAACCACCCGGCGTGCGCGACATGTCCCACGGGTTTCGGGTGATGCCGTGCAACGGGCAATCGCCCGGAGACTTCCAGCCGAATTCAGTCGTCGTGGTCTTGCCGACGATCACCGCACCTTCCTGCTTCAGCCCCATCACCAGCGGCGCGTCGTGCGCAACCGGAGACGGATCGGTCAGCCGAGATCCACGGCGCGTGGGAAAGCCCGCCACATCGACAAGATCCTTCACCGTGGTCGGCACACCGTCGAGCACGCCGACCGGTCGCCCCACCATCCAACGCGCCTCGCTCTCGCCCGCGGCCTGCAGCGCACGCGGGTTCATCACCGCCATCGCGTTGATCTGCGGATTGAAACGCGCAATGCGTTCCATCACGGCCTTCAACGCCTCAACCGGCGAGAGCAGGCGACGTTCATACAGGGCGAGGAGTTCCTCGGCCGTCATCAGAGCGGGATTGGTTTGCGTGGTGATGTGCTTCATGATGCACGCAGAATGGACCGGTTACGCAGACAGGAAAAGAGGCTCCTGCCGTCAAAACCCTGTATAGGGTGCGCATGAATACCATCCTGCCCATTTTGTATATCGATGGCGACGCATGCCCCGTGCGTGACGAGATCTACCGCGTTGCAGCACGTCTCGCCCTGCCGGTTGTGCTGGTCAGCAACGGGTCGCGCGGGGCGCGGCCGCCACCATTGCCGCAGGGGCGCATCGTGGTGGTGAACGAAGGTGCGGATGCCGCCGATGACTGGATCGCCGAACATATCGTGGCGACCGACATCTGCATCACGGCCGATATTCCTCTGGCGGCGCGCTGCCTGGAACGCAACGCGCGGGCGTTGTCGCCCAAGGGGCATGTGTGGGACCAGAACAATATCGGGCAGGCACTGGCGGGACGTGCGTTATCGCAGCATCTGCGCGAGAGCGGTATGATCGCCGGGAACAATGCACCGATGCACAAGAACGACCGCGCACGTTTCCTCAACGCGCTGGATGCCGCAGCACAGGCTGCACTGCGGCAGGCGCGCGCGGGTTAGTTATCTGTCGTCGTGCGAGAACGGATTGGCGGTCCCACGGAATTCAACGCGGATCGGTGTGCCGGGCAGGTCGAACGTTTCACGCAACCCGTTCGACAGGTAGCGGCGCCAGTCTTCCGGTGTCAGTTCCGCACGGGTGCCGAACACAATAAAGGTCGGCGGGCGCGACTTCGCCTGCGTCATGTAACGCAGCTTCAAACGCCGCCCCTGCACCAGCGGCGGCGGATGGCGTTCCAGCGCTTCTTCGAACCAGCGGTTCAGCGCGCCGGTCGAGATGCGCTTGTTCCACACATCGTAGGCCGCCCACACCGCCGGCATCAGCCGGTCGATGCGCGAACCGGTCAGGCCCGACAGCGTGACGATGCCAAGCCCCTTCAACTGCGCCAGACTGATCTGCAACCGGTCGGTGATCGCCTTGCGGGTTTCATCGCGGTTTTCCACGGCGTCCCACTTGCTCAGCACCAGCACCAGCGCGCGGCCTTCACGTTCGACCAGGCGAGCGATCTGCAGATCCTGATCGTGCAATCCTTCAACCGCATCGACCACCAGCACGACGACTTCCGCCATCTTCAGGCTGTCGATCGACGCACCCACCGCAGCACGTTCCAGCCGTTCTTCCACGCGGGCACGCCTGCGCATGCCGGCCGTGTCCACCAGCTTCACGCGGCGGCCGGTCTCGTCGCTCCATTCGTTCTCAATCGCGTCGCGCGTCAGGCCGGGTTCGGGGCCGGTCAGCATGCGTTCCTCGCCCAGCAGGCGGTTTACCAGCGTGGACTTGCCCGCATTGGGGCGGCCGACAATCGTCATGCGCAGCGGGCGATCCTGCCCAGCCTCGCCTTCACCATCTTCCGCGCCGTCTTTTTCGGGCGGCAGGCGATCGGCAATTTCGGACATCAGGTCGGCAATGCCCTCGCCATGTTCGGCAGACACCGCCAGCAGATCGCCCAGCCCCAGCTCATACGCATCGAGCGCATTGGCCATGCTGGCACGGCCTTCGCTTTTATTGGCGAGCATCAGCACCGGGCGGTTCTGCTTGCGCAGCCACGCGGCAAAATGCGCGTCGATGGGGGTGACCCCGGCGCGCGCATCCACCACGAACAACACCAGATCCGCATCAGCCACCGCGCGCGAGGACAATTCGCTCATCCGCCCGGCCATACTCTCGGGCGGAGCTTCTTCCAGACCGGCAGTGTCGACCACCGTTACACGGCGGCCGCGCAGCATTGCCTCGGCTTCCTTGCGGTCGCGCGTGACGCCCGGAATGTCGTCGACAATCGCCAACCGCCGCCCAACGAGCCGGTTGAACAGCGTGGACTTCCCCACATTCGGACGTCCACAGATAACCACAACCGGCAGCATTGATTTTATCCCAGCGCTTGAACCGACCCGTTATCGGTCAGCCAGTAAACGTAATTTCCAGATGCAATCGGCGGCAGTGATGCGGCACCCGGCAGGCTGCCCGTGCTAACTGTTTCGCCGTTCAGCGGATTGATGGTCAGCATTTCGGATTCGCTGTTCCCGATCAGCAGCACACCATTGGCCAGCAGAGGGCCGGTCCAGGTGATGGGATCGCGACGTTTTTCCGGATTGCCGAATGCGGGCAGCGAACGGACCCAGCGGATGCGGCCATCGTCGCGACCAACCGCCACCAGTTCCTGGGCCGCGCTCAGCAGGAACACGAACGAACCCGCCACGCAAGGCATTTCCTGCCCGGGGATTTCGCGTTCCCACAGACGACGGCCAGAACGCAGATCGATGGCGGCAAACACGCCGCCAACGCTGACCGCGAACACCGTGCCATTGTCGATCACCGGCATGCCACGAATGGCCGACAGGTCCGACAGGCTGGAATTGCCACGGCTCGACGCCAGGCTGTCCGACCATGCCACGCGGCCGTTATCGGCGCGCAGACAGACCAGTTCGCCCGAGCCGAAGCCCACCACAACCAGCGCCCCATCCACGGCGGGGGCCGGCATGCCCAGAATGCTGGCAACGGCGGCCTGCGAGCGGTAATTCCAGATCGTGCTGCCATCCTGCGCCGAACACGCAACCACGCGCCCTTCGGCCAGCGGCACAAACACGCGCCCGTCCGAGACGGTCGGCGCGCCACGTGCCGGTGCGGGCAGATCCTTGCGCCAGCGAATGGCGCCGGTATCGGCTTCAAGCGCCAGAATTTCGGCCAGACCGGTGGCGACGAACACCGTGTTGCCTTCCACGGCCACACCACCGCCGATCGGCGTCGAATCGGCATCTTCCGGCTCGACATCGGTATCCCAGATGCGGCTGCCCGTATTGGCGTCGAACGCCGAGACGCGAGTTTCGGCATCCATCGCATACAGGCGTGTGCCATCGGTCACCGGCGTGGACGGCAGCTTGCGGCGATACCCGGCGCCAGCCCCCACCGACGAACGCCACTGGCGGCCAAACTGCCCGCCCGCGGCCACATGCCCCGGTGAGTGCCCCGTACTCCCGCCCGACTGCGGCCAGGCGGCGACATTGCGCGCCTGCGGCAGCACAACGGGCGATACGTTGCTGTCGGCGGCCAGCTGGGTTTCGCCCCGCAGGACCGACTGGCGGTCGCCGGGAAGCGGCGTCTTGCCACTGCCGAACATGTCGCAAGCGCTGAGAGAGACAAGCCCCAGGCCCAGAGCTGCCCGGCGGGAAATTGTTGTGACGCGCATCTTCTGCCCTTTGATTCTCACGACGCCTTATTCACCCAGACGGGTTAACAGACTGCGTGCACGCATCTGCACACCATCGGGCACAGTTGTGTCCGCGGCAAGCTGTTGCAGCGTGGTCTTTGCTTCGTCAGTCCGTCCGGCACGCAATGCCAGCAATGCCGATAATTCGCGGGCCGAGGCCCGATACGGTGCCCCATCGCCCATCAGCGGGCCGAGGCGTGCCGCCAGCCGGTCCGGCTCGGCGGTGTCGGTCTGGCGCAGAACCCAGTTATAGCTGGCCAGGTCGCGATAAATCGGTTCGACCGATGTATCCGCGGCCACGGCATCCCACGCGGCCAGGGCACCCGGCAGATTGCCGGTATCGGCCTTCAGCGCGGCCTCGCGCAGGCGGGCCAGCGTGCGGTAACCTTCGGGCGCGGTGGCGGCGACGGCGGCAAAGGCTTCGGCCCCACGGGCGCGGTCCGGGTCGCGGTCGGCGGCGAAATAGGCAATGGCCGCTTCCTGCGTCTTCTTCGCCTGCCACCAGGTCCAGCCCTGATAGGCTCCAACCCCGGCCACCACCATCACAGCGGCGCCAATGGCCAACCCGCCATAGCGTTTCCAGAACTGTTTTGCGCGCTCGGCGCGAAGGTCTTCTTCAATTTCGTCGAAAATATCGACCACGGAGTCTCTCAGCTTTTCAGAAACAGGGAGGGAAACATAGCGATGCGCACGGGTTCCGGCAAACGCCAACCGTTCCCTTGGCGGTTTTGGGCAGGGAACTCAATGATTTATTCATCAAGTTCAGGCAAAAATACGGAAATGCGACGTTATTTCCCCCTGCTGGCCTTTCTGGTCCTGCCTGCCCTCAGCGGGTGCGGGTGGGTTGTCGCGGCCGATATCGCCACCATCCCGGTGCTGGGGCGCAGTATTCCGGACGGCATTTACTCCGCCGTGACCGGCAAAGACTGCAGCGTGGTGCGGCTGGACCGCGGGCAAAGCTTCTGCCGCCCAACCGAGGAACCACCCGCCCCGCCGCCGTATTGCACGCGCAGTCTGGGCACGGTGGATTGCTGGACCAAACCGAACCCGTTCGGCGCCCAGCAGCGCGAAGTGGCCGACGGCCCGCGCACGCTGACCCCCGAACAGGAAGCGCATCGCACACGGACCTGGCCGGGGTTGTTTTAGGGGCGGTCGATATTTAGTTCAGATTGAGCCGAAAACGGTGTTTTTCGAGAACCGGCGCGCAGCGGACTTTTGGGTCCGTGAGCACCGGAAGCGCAGAAAAATGCCGTTTGCAGGCCAATATCGACTGAAGGGCGATCGGTCCTAGCGCACCGTTCCGTTGAACCGCGCCAGCTTGCCCATCGGCGCGCCCTGCACTTCGTCCTCGCGCATCACCAGCTGACCACGGATCACCGTCATCACCGGCCAGCCCGTCACCTTCATCCCCGCGAACGGAGTCCAGCCGCAGGGCGAGGCGATCCAGCTTTCCTCGATGGTGCGCTGGCGCTTCAGATCGACGATCGTGAAGTCGGCATCGTAACCCGCCGCCAGACGCCCCTTGCCGATCACGCCATAGACGCGCGCAGGGCCGGCCGACATCAGGTCCACCATGCGTTCCAGCGGCAGACGGCCCGCCGCCACGTGGTCCAGCATCACCGGGACCAGAGTCTGCACGCCCGTCAGCCCGGCTGGGCACGACGGCCACGGCTTCATCTTCGCCTCGCGCGGGTGCGGCGCGTGGTCGGAGCCGATCACATCGACCGTGCCGTTACGCACAGCCTCCCACGACGCATCCCGATGGCGCTCGCCGCGAATGGGCGGGTTCATTACACCGAAGCCCTCCAGACGGTCGTATACATCGGGCGCCACCTGCGTCAGGTGGTTCACCAGCACCTCGACCGTCGAGATGTCGCGATAGTCTTTCAGATACACCAGCTCTTCCGCCGTCGAGACGTGCAGGATATGCGCCTGCCGCCCCGTCTCGCGCGCCAGCGCCATCAGGCGGCGGGTGCCGAGGAACGCGCATTCCTCATCCCGCCATTCCATATGCAGGCGGTGCGGGCCACCGGCGGCGAACATCGGCTTGCGTTCCTGCAAGCGGTATTCATCTTCCGAATGATAGGCGACGCGGCGCGAACCGGAACGCATCACGCGTTCGATGTTCTCGTCGTCCTCGACCATCAGATCGCCGGTCGATGAACCCGCGAACACCTTGATCGCGCAGACGCCGCGCATTGCTTCCAGTGTGGCAAGGTCGGGGATGTTGGTCTTGGTCGCGCCAACATAGATACCCATGTCGCACCAGGCGGCCCCGCCCTCGATGTAGTTCTGCTTCCACGACACCGTTTCAGCGGACGTGATGGCGGGCGACGTGTTCGGCATGTCGAACACCGCCGTCAGACCGCCAAGCACGGCGCCTTTGGTGCCGGTGGGAATGGTCTCGACCGCTGCCATGCCGGGGTCGCGCAGATGCACATGCGCGTCCATCAGGCCGGGCAGCACGTGCAGACCGGCGCAGTCCAGCACCTTGTCCGCCGTGGCGCTGGCAGGAACGGCAAGGTCCGCAATCCGCCCGTCGCGCACACCGATGTCAGTCGCTTCCCGTCCCCACGGTGTCACGGCGATGCCGTTGCGCAGGATCAGATCGTAATGCGTCACTTCAGCCTCCATGCGGATTCTTCGACTCTGTTCAATCGTCAGTTCTATCTGCTCTAGCACAGCTTGCGTTCCCGCGCGCCATGGCCCACGTTTTTCGCATGACGATAAAATACGCGCACCTGCCCGAACGGGGAGTTATCGAAATAACCGGGGAAGACCGGGTCTCGTTCCTGCAGGGGCTGGTCTCGAACGATGTGGCGCTGGTCGTGCCGGGAACCGCCGTCTGGGCGGCGCTGCTCTCGCCGCAGGGACGCTGGCTGGCGGATTTCTTCATCTTCAGCGACGGAAACCGCCTGCTGCTGGACGTCGAAGCCGCCGATACCGCATTCCTCATTCAGCGCCTGTCGCGTTACCGGCTGCGTGCGCAGGCCGTCCTGCGCGACGCCAGTGCCGAATTCGCCGTGCATGTGTGCTGGGGCGACGCATGGAGCGGCGATGGTATCACCGCCCCCGACCCGCGCCTGCCGGAAGCCGGATGGCGCATTCTGGCCCCTGCCCCGTTGCCCGGAAACGACCACTGGGAATCGCATCGCCTGGCGCTCGGCCTGCCGGATGGCATGCGCGATCTGGAACGCGATAAAACATTGCTGCTGGAAGCGGGCTTCGACGAACTGAACGGCATTTCGTGGAGCAAGGGCTGCTACATGGGCCAGGAACTGACCGCGCGCACGCGCTATCGCGGGCTGGTCAAACGTCGCCTGATCCCGGTTGAGATCACCGGTCCAGTAACTGACACCCCGATCCTGCGCCCGGATGGGCGCGAGATCGGCGTTCTGCGTTCGCACACCGCCACGCTTGGGCTGGCAATGCTGCGGCTTGATGCTCTGGGCGATACATTGACCTGTGGTGCGGCAACTCTAAAACCAGTTATCCCCGGCTGGATGCGCCTGCCGGAATAGGGCGGCCCACATGAAATACGAATTTACCCACGAACATACCGGGTTCGACAACACCCCTCACCTCAGGCGCATTCGCGCCTTGCGCGATTTTGGATCTGTGCGCACGGGGGATCTTGGTGGGTATATTGAACACGAAGGTAACCTTGCCCAGACTGGTCTTTCCTGGGTCGCCGATAACGCCCGCGTATGGGGCAAGGCAACAGTCACCGGCGACGCCCGTGTGTCGGGCGACGCATGGGTCTGTGATTCCGCGCAGATCACGGACACAGCACAGGTCTTCGACAACGCCCGCATCAGCGGTGCAGCACGGCTGATGGACGGCGTGCTTGCCTTCAACGATGCGCATGTCGGCGGGAATGTGCAGCTATCCGACGATGTGCAGATTTTCCACAGCGCCCGCATCGCCGGCAACGCATATCTGTCAGGGCGGGTTCAGGTGTCTGGAGGCGCCTGCGTCTCGGACCATGTGCGCATCGCAGACCAGGTCAAGGTCAACGATACCGCCATTATCTCGGGCAATGCCTCTATCAGCGGCAATACCCGTATCTCGGGCGATGTTCGTATCTGCAACAATGCGCGCGTCTGCTGCGCCGAGGTCGCCGATGCAGCGCGGATTTCCGGCAACGCACAGGTCACCGGATTCGTCACGGTTCTGGGCCACGCCGAGATCGGCGAACACGCCGTGATTTCCAGGTCGGCCTCCGTCTCGGATCACGCCGCAATATCGGGCTGCGCCACAGTGTCCGAAGATGCCGCTATTTCCGGCAACGCCCGGATCAGCGGCCATGCCTCGGTCTCCGGCGTGGCTCACGTGTCAGAGGATACGCACATCTATGGGAATGCCCGTATATCTGGATTTGCACAGATATCGGGCCATGCGCAGGTGTTCGATAATGCGGAAATCCTCGGCAACGCAAAAATTTCCGGACAGGCGAAAATCTTCGGCACCGCGCGCATTGCAACCAGCGATTCAGGCAGTGCGCATATCAGCGGAGATACCGAGATCTCCTGCTGAGCCCAGCGATGCAGTTCTAAAATCGGAATAAAAATCCCGCCGCTCAGAGACTGAACGGCGGGACCGTAAAAATCAGGCGTTAGAAATCAGCCCGGGCGCGCGCCCGAACGTTCACCACCGGCACGCTTGCGCGCCGCGTTCTGCGGACGTGCGGCATGCGGCTTGCCACCTGGGGCACCATGCGACTTGCCACCTGGCGCGCCACCCGTGCGCTGGCGTGCCGCCTGCCCCGGACGCTTGCCGCCGCGCGGCATCGGCTTCGGCTTCACCATCGCAATGGGGATCGGGTTTTCACGACGATCTTCGTTCGGCAGCGCACGACGGATCAGCTTTTCGATGTCACGCAGGAATGCGCGTTCTTCGTCGTTGCACAACGAAATCGCTGCGCCCGAAGCACCCGCACGCGCCGTGCGACCAATACGGTGCACGTAGCTTTCCGGCACGTTCGGCAGATCGAAGTTTACCACATGCGTCACGCCGTCCACATCGATGCCGCGGGCTGCGATATCGGTCGCCACCAGCACCGGCGCGCGGCCCGACTTGAACGCCGAGAGTGCCTTTTCACGCTGGCTCTGGCTGCGGTTGCCATGAATCGCGTCCGACGCGATGCCGACTTTTTCGAGATGGTTCACCACCGCATCCGCACCATGCTTCGTGCGCGTGAACACCAGCGTACGCCCCTTGGCTTCGTTGCGCAGCAGATCGGCCAGCAGCGCGCGCTTGCCGCCCTGTTCGATGAAGATCACTTTCTGCTCAATCCGGTCCACCGTGGACGCAACCGGAGTCACTTCCACCTTCGCCGGATTGTCGAGCAGTTCCGACGCCAGCTTGTTGATCGTCGGCGGCATCGTGGCCGAGAAGAACAGGCTGCGACGCTGCTTCGGCAGGTCCTTCACAATTTCGCGGATCGGCACGATGAAGCCCAAGTCGAGCATCTGGTCGGCTTCGTCCAGCACCAGCACTTCCGTGCGCGACAGGTCGATATGCCCGCTGCGCATATGGTCCTGCAGACGGCCCGGTGTCGCCACCAGAATGTCCACGCCGCGCTGCAGTGCGCGGATCTGCGCACCAAACGGCACGCCGCCGAACACCGTCGTCACCGAGACGCGCATGTGGCGGCTATAGGTGCGGAAGCTCTCGGCGATCTGGCTGGCCAGTTCGCGCGTCGGGCTGAGGATCAGCGCGCGGCAGAACCCGCGCGACAGCGGACGCGGCGTGGCTTCCAGATGGTTCAGAATCGGCAACGCAAACGCCGCCGTCTTGCCCGTGCCGGTCTGCGCAATACCCAGCAGGTCGCGGCCGCCCAGCACCAGCGGAATGGCCTGCGCCTGGATCGGCGTGGGGGCTGTGTAGCCCTCATCCGTCAGGGCACGCAGGATCGGCTCGGCAAGGCCGAGTTCGGCAAAAGTTACAGTCGATTTTGTCATTAAGTTTAAAAGTCCAAACAGCATTGTCGCGGCATGCAGGACATGTCGCGCTTATTTCAAGGGGATGCCCCGCGTGTCTGGGCAGTTCCGGGAGAAAATCCTTGGGTGCACCAACAGATCGGATCCTCGGACCCGCTCACGCAGCCGTGCACACTCCGGGAGCTGTCCCGGCGATTGCGCCCTGTATGCATGGATCGGGCCCGGAACGCAACCAGTATCAGACATGGGGACGCTGTCCCCATCCCCCTGCCGGGGAGCGGCCCGCTCCCCTGACCCCGTGGATACCTTTGGGGTTCGGATATGAAAACGGGGCCAAAAGCCCCCGTTTTCATATCCGAATTTCTTAAGTACCCGCCGGTCCTGGCCCCGTCGGCATTCAGTTCAGACTGAGCCGAAAATGGCACTTATCGAGAACCGGAGCGGAGCGGACTTTAAAGTCCGTGAGCACCGGACGCGCAGAGAAGTGCCGTTTGCAGGCCAGTATGGGCTGAATGCCGACGGGGCCAGGAGGCCGTAGCCTCCTGGCGGGGGTGGGGCAGCGCCCTGCGTCTTACGCGGTGCGATCTCCGCCCACGCCCAGCGCCGCCTGCGCCGCGGCCAGGCGCGCCACTGGCACGCGGTATGGGGAGCACGACACGTAGTCGAGGCGCACGGCTTCACAGAACGCGATCGAGGCCGGGTCGCCGCCGTGTTCGCCACAGATGCCGACCTTCAGCGACGGCTTGGTCATACGGCCCTTGTCCACGCCGATGCGCACCAGCGCGCCGACACCGTCCTGGTCGATGCTGATGAACGGGTCCTTCGGCAGAATCCCCTGCTCGACATACTGCGGCAGGAACTTGCCGGCATCGTCGCGCGACAGGCCGAACGTGGTCTGCGTCAGGTCGTTGGTGCCGAACGAGAAGAAGTCGGCGCTCTCGGCGATCTTGTCGGCCAGCAGCGCGGCGCGCGGCAGTTCGATCATCGTGCCGACCGAGTATTCAATCCGGCGCATCTGTTCGTCGAACACCGCCTCGGCCGTGGTTTCCACAACCTTGCGGGCGATTTCCAGCTCGCGCTTGGTGGCGATCAGCGGGATCATGATTTCCGGATGCACGGCGCGCCCGGTTTCCTTGGCAACGATCAGCGCGGCCTCGAAAATCGCGCGGGCCTGCATTTCGTTGATTTCGGGATAGGTGATCCCCAGACGGCAACCACGATGCCCCAGCATCGGGTTGGCTTCCTTCAGTTCTTCCGCACGACGCTTCATGGTGGCCAGATCGGTGCCCAGATGGGCGGCGACGTCGGCCATTTCCGCATCGGTATGCGGCAGGAATTCGTGCAGCGGCGGATCGAGCAGACGGATCGTCACCGGCAGATCGCCCATGATGCGGAACAGCGCGGCAAAGTCCTCGCGCTGGAACGGCAGCAGCCGCGACAGCGCATCGCGCCGACCGGCAACCGAGTCGGCCATGATCATCTGCCGCACCGCGCCGATGCGCGCCGGGTCGAAGAACATGTGTTCGGTGCGGCACAGGCCGATGCCTTCCGCGCCAAACTTCACGGCGGTTTCGGCATCCAGCGGCGTTTCCGCGTTGGTACGCACCTTCAGGCGGCGATGCTTGTCGGCCCAGCTCATCAGCATGGCGAAATCGCCGGACAGCTTGGGTTCCACCATCGGCACCGAACCGACGAACACTTCACCGGTCGCGCCATCCAGCGTGATGGTCTCGCCCGCGCGCACGATGGTGCCGCCGGTCATCATCGCCTGCGCGGCGTAGTCGACCGTGATGCCACCGGCTCCGGCCACACAGGGGCGGCCCATGCCGCGCGCCACAACCGCCGCGTGGCTGGTCATGCCGCCGCGCGTGGTCAGCACGCCTTTCGCCGCGTGCATGCCGTGAATGTCTTCCGGGCTGGTTTCCACCCGCACCAGAATGACCGCCTCGCCCTTCTGGGCGCGGGTTTCGGCCTCGTCCGCCGAGAACACCACCACACCGCACGCAGCGCCTGGGCTGGCGGGCAGGCCCTTCGACATCACCTTGCGCGGGGCCTTGGGATCCAGCGTCGGGTGCAGCAGCTGGTCGAGCGAGGCCGGGTTCACACGCAGCACGGCTTCCTTCTCGGAAATCAGCCCTTCCTGCGCCATTTCCACCGCGATGCGCAGCGCGGCAGCGGCCGTGCGCTTGCCATTACGGGTCTGCAGCATGAACAGCTTGTTCTGCTGCACCGTGAACTCGATGTCCTGCATGTCGGTGTAGTGCTTTTCCAGCAGTTCACGCACACGCAGCAATTCGGCATAGGCGGTCGGCAGAGCTTCTTCCATGCTCACTTCGCCGGGCTTGGCATTCACCTTCGCCAGCGGCTGCGGCGTGCGGATACCCGCCACCACGTCCTCACCCTGCGCGTTGACCAGGAATTCGCCGTAGAACACGTTCTCGCCGGTCGAGGGATCGCGCGTGAAGCACACACCCGTCGCACAGTCGTTGCCCATGTTGCCGAACACCATCGCCTGCACGTTCACCGCCGTGCCCCAGTCGGACGAGATGTCGTGCAGACGTCGATACGTGACCGCGCGCGGGTTCATCCACGAACCAAACACGGCACCAATCGCGCCCCACAGCTGTTCCTGCGGGTCCTGCGGAAAGGGCTTGCCGGTTTCGTTTTCGACCATGTCCTTGTAGCTCTGCGCCACGCGGTGCCAGTCGGTGGCGTCCAGCGCGGTGTCTTCCAGCACGCCCTTGTCCATCTTGGCGTGTTCGATGATTTCCTCGAACCGGTGATGGTCCACACCCAGCACGACCGAGCCATACATCTGGATGAAACGCCGATACGAATCCCACGCAAAGCGCGCATCGCCGGATGCTTCGGTCAGCCCTTCAACGGTGGCGTCGTTCAGGCCCAGGTTCAGCACGGTATCCATCATCCCCGGCATCGACACGCGCGCGCCCGAACGGACCGAGACCAGCAGCGGTTTGTGCTTGTCGCCGAACTTCGCACCGACAGCGTTTTCGACCAGCGCGAGCGCGGCCTGCACCTGCGCGCCGAGGTCTTCCGGATACTGCCGCCCGTTCTCGTAGAACGCGGTGCAGAGTTCGGTGGTGATGGTGAAGCCCGGCGGCACCGGCAGGCCGATGGACGCCATTTCCGCCAGGTTGGCACCCTTGCCACCCAGAAGGTTGCGCATCTCGGCGCGCCCTTCGTTGTGACCTGCACCAAAACTATAGACCCACTTTGCCATCGGGGAGTTCCTTCAGCCTTCGATCTTGGAGAAATCAGCCACGCAATCCATCGTTGCACGCAATTGGGAAAGTAATCGCAGACGATTACGGCGCAATTCCGGCTCGGGCGCGTTGACGGTCACTTTTTCGAAAAATTCATCTGTGGCCGAGCGCAGCCCGGCCAGCGCCTGCATGGCGACGTCGAATTTTTCCTTTTTCACGGCGATATCGAACGCGGGTCTCGCCATGCCCAGCGCGGTATACAGGGCTTTTTCTGCGGGTTCGAGCAGTTGGTTTAGATCGATAGAGCCTACATGCGGGCCGTCTTTCTTGTCCTCGGCCCGCAGGATGTTGGCGGCGCGCTTGTAGGCCGCCAGCAGGTTCACGCCGTCCGGAGTCACAATGAACCCCGCCACAGCGCCACTGCGGGCCAGAACGCGAACCAGATCATCGTCTTTCCTGACTGCGAACACTGTGGACAGAACATCGTGCCGGGCACCTTCGGCGCGCATCTGCACGCGTAGGCGGTCGATAGTGAAGTCTAGCAGTTCGTACACTACTGAACCCAGCCCACGTTCGGCCAGCGCGGCCTCGAACACGGGGCGCAGGTTCAGGCGCAGGCCGTTTTCACGGATAATACGGATCACGCCAAGCGCCGCGCGGCGCAACCCCTGCGGGTCGCCCGAGCCGCTCGGCTTTTCATCGGCGGCGAAGAACCCGGCCAGCATGTCGAGCCGGTCCGCCAGCGCCAGCGCAATCGCCACCGGTTCGCGCGGCACGGCATCGGCCGGGCCTTTCGGTGTATATTGCTGCGCAATGGCATTGGCCACGCGTACGTCTTCGCCGTCGTGGCGCGCGTAGTAACCGCCCATCACGCCTTGTAGTTCGGGGAATTCACCCACCATGCCGCTGACCAGATCGGCCTTGGCCAGATGCGCGGCACGCTGCGCCAGCGCCGCATCGGCGCCGACCATCGGCGCGATCTGCGCCACCAGCTTTTCAAGGCGCTGCACACGCTGCCCCTGCGTGCCGAGCTTGGCGTGGAACACCACACCGTCCAGCTTCGCCACGCGGCTTTCCAGCCTGTCCTTGCGGTCCAGATCCCAGAAATGCCGCGCATCGGCAAAACGCGCACGCAGCACGCGGCCGTTACCCT
>JAVBJV010000065.1:0-6395 GCA_031546815.1 Acetobacteraceae bacterium | reverse complement strand
TAAGCATGCCGCCAGCGTTCGCTCTGAGCCAGGATCAAACTCTCAGGTTCATCCAGATAGTCAACGACCATCTAAACGAACAGACCCCTAACTCATCCACGAAAACTCCTAATCAGCCGAAACCAATCAAGAGCAACAACTAGCTCTATCTGCGTATTCTATAAGAACACATCAACAGCACCAGCCATACTCACCTCAAGCAGATAAATAGAGCCTCAACTCCATTCCACTCCAGACAAGCACAACACACCTCAGCCAACCCGAAGGCCAACCCAGGGGCGCCATCAACGCATCCCTTCCAATCTCCATCCAGATACAATTGTCAAAGAACCACACAGTCAAACCGACCCGCTCGCTCCGCTTATCTGAAGCGATCTGGCCTTTCAGTCCGTGTCCGCGGCGGTGTTCGTCGCGGGAGCCGTTATCTAGGCGCCCCCGCCTTCGCCGTCAACACGAGTCCGCAGATTTTTTTCATAAATCTGACGAATTCTTCTAAGTCACTCTAAATATTATGGAATTTTTTGAACCATTCCACGAACCGAGCGACCCCATCGGCCAGGGCAGTATCCGGACTGAAGCCGCACAGGGCCCGAATACCGCTCACATCGGCGAAAGTCTCGGCCACATCGGCCGCCGGGCGCGGCACATACTCAATAACAGCCTTCCGCCCCAGCCCGGATTCCAGCAGCGAGATCAGGGTCGATACCGCTTCGCTGCGGTGATTCCCTATATTAAGCACCCGCGCCGTATGGGCATCGGCCGGCGGGCGGGTCAGGACACCGGTAATTCCGGCGACGATATCATCCACATAGGTAAAGTCCCGCCGGGGCGAGCCACCGTCATAGACCGTAATGGGCCGCCCGGCGGCGATCGCCTGGGCAAAGCTGTAATAAGCCATGTCGGGCCGACCCCACGGGCCATAGACGGTAAAGAAGCGCAGCCCCGTCTGCGGCAAGCTATATAGATGGGCGTAGGACTGGCTGATCAGCTCGTCCGCCCGCTTGGTCGCCGCGTAGAGCGACACCGGCAGATCCACCCGGTCCGCCTCGCGGAACGGCAGCTCGGTATTGCCACCATAGACCGAGGAGGAGGACGCATAGACGAAATGCCGTAGGTCCGGCAGCAGGCGGGCGGCCTCGAGCATGACCAGATGGCCCATCACGTTCGACTGCACATAGGCATACGGGTCGATCATCGAATACCGCACCCCCGCCTGCGCGGCGAGGTGGACGATGTGGGTAATCGCCCCATGCTGCTTCGCCAGCCCCAGCATCGCGTCGCGGTCCGAGATATCGGCCTCGAGGAAGGTGAAGTTCGCGTGTTCGCGCAATTGGTGCAGACGGGCGCGCTTTAACGCCGGGTCGTAATAGGTGTTGAGATTGTCGACCCCGATCACCCGCACACCCTGTGCCAGCAGCGCCTGTGCCGTGTGAAAGCCGATGAACCCTGCCGCGCCGGTCAGCCAGACGAACATGCGTGTCTCCATTCGCCCGCAGCGTATCAGGGTTCGGGGGCCACGTCAGGGGTTCAGGCCAGATAACGCGCCGTCAGATGGGCGGTGAAATCCGCCGGGTCCAGAGTCTTGCCAGTGGCGTTCAGCAACAGGTCGTTGAAGCCGAACAGGCTGCCCAGGCCATGCACATGCGTGCGCAGCCAGCTGAGCAGCGGCGTCATGTCGCCCTGGGCCAGTGCATCATCGATCCCCGGTTCGGCGCGTTTGGCCGCCGCCATCAGCTGTGCCGCCGCCCTTGCGCCCAGCGTATAGGACGGGAAATACCCGAACGCGCCATCGTACCAGTGAATGTCCTGCAGGCAGCCGCGCGCATCGTCGGGCGGGGTGATGCCGAGCAGCGTCTGCATCCCGTCGCTCCACGCGCCGGGCAGATCGGCCACTACCAGATCGCCCGCGATCAGCGCCTGCTCCAGACGGAAGCGCAAAATTACATGGGCGGGGTAGGTCATTTCGTCCGCATCCACACGGATGAAGCCGCGGTCGATCCGCCGCCACAAGCGCGCCAGATTGTCCGGCGCATATGCCGCAGCATCGCCGCCGAACGCCTTGTGCAGACGCGGGCCGATGAAGCGCAGAAAAGCATCCGAACGGCAGGCCTGCATCTCGACGATCAGGCTCTGGCTTTCGTGGGCGGCCATGCCGGCGGCCTCTCCGGCGGGCTGGCGGGCAAAGCGTTCGGGCAGGCCGCGTTCATACAGCGCATGTCCGGTTTCGTGCAGCACGCCCAGAATGGCCTGCGCGAAGGACGCCTCGTCATAACGTGTCGTGATGCGCACATCGGTTGCCGTGCCGCCGCAGAACGGATGCGTCGATGTGTCGAGCCGCGCATGCATGTAATCGAGGCCGATCCGCGCCGATAATTCACGGCACAGTTCTTCCTGCGCAGCAGCGGGGAACGGACTCTGCGGCTGCACCGGCGCGGGGCGCGAGGCTTGCAGCGCTTCGGCGCGCGGCAGGGCATCGTGCAGCCAGTCGGCATAGGCGGCGAATACCGGCTCCACATCGGCGGCTTTCACACCGCGCTGGAATCCGTCCATCAACGCGTCATAGGGCGACATGTGCAGCGCGCCGGACAGAGCCTCGGCCCCTTGTCGCGTCAGGTTCACCACTTCGGCCAGATGCGGCATCACCAGCTTGAAGTCCGAACCCGCGCGCGCACGCCGCCAGACTTTCTCGCACGCTGCATTGCTGCGCGCCTGCGCTTCCACCAGATCGGCAGGCAGGGCAGACGCACGCAGATACGCATGGCGCATTAGCGCGAGATTGGTGGCGTCCTCGCCATCGGCATCGGCCTCGCCCAGATCGACGGGGACTTCGGGGTCCACCAGCATGCCATGCGCAACACCTGCCAGCACGGCCAGCTGTTCACCACGCGCCGCGCCGCCGCCCGGGGGCATCATGGCCGACGCGTCCCAGCCCAGCATGGCGGATGCCTCGCCCACTGTGGCGATGCGGGCGAAGCGGGTGCACAGGCGGTCGTAGGCGGCGTTGCTCATGATGGCTCCGGCTTGCGACGTGCCCATAACAGGAACACGACGAGTAAGGTGATCGCCAACCCATACCATGTCAGCGCGTAGGATAAATGATTGTTTGCCGGGCGCGGCAGATGCTGTGCCGGAATGGGATAGGCGCTCTCCTCGCCCAGCCGAACCAGCGCGAAGGACGCAACGCCCGGTACATCCAGCGCCGCCCCGATGGCAACCGGGTTGAAGGTGTAGAACCGACGCGCCGCCGCATCGTCCGCCGCGGCAAAATACCCGATCGCATCCGCGGGGCGCAGATACCCGGTCACCCGCACATATCCGTGCGGCAGATAGGAAAGCAGCGACGCAACATCCGCCCCGGGGGGCAGCGGCGCAAAGCCCAGATCGACCAGCACCGGCGGCGCTTCCACGCGTTCCAGCACGGCCAGCATGCGCACACCGGGCTGCGTGCCGCGAAGTTCAGCACCCAGAGCCGCAACCAGATCGGGGCGGAAGCGCCCTTCTGCATGCACCTTGGCAAAGGGTGTGTATGTGTTCTCCAGCAGCGCGGCGGGCTGTGCCTCGGCTGCTGCCACGGTATCCAGAATGTCCTGCTTCCACGCGAGGCGCTGCATCTGCCACGTGCCGAGGCCGACCAGCACGCACAGCATCAGCAGGACCGTCAGCCCGGGAATCAGCAATCGACGCATGCGCACCTTGAAACACAAAAGACCGGAGGCATCATACCTCCGGCCCATGCGCTGTGAAGCGATTTGATTAATGGTGCGCGATTTCGCCCGCGCCCCACCAGTAGATGAAGACGAACAGGAACAACCACACCACGTCGACGAAGTGCCAGTACCAGGCAGCGGCCTCGAACCCGAAATGGCGTTCGGGCGTGAACTGGTTCTTCGCCACGCGCACAAAGCACACAATCAGGAAAATCGTGCCGATGATGACGTGTGCGCCGTGAAAGCCCGTCGCCATATAGAACGTGGACGGATACACACCGCCCGCAAATGCAAACGGTGCCATGCCGTATTCAATCGCCTGGAACGTGCTGAACACCAGCCCCAGCCCGATGGTCGTCGCCAGAGCCAGCAGCGTGTTCTTCCGGTCGCCCTGCAACAGCGCATGATGCGCCCAGGTCACCGTGGTGCCCGACAGCAGCAGGATCATCGTGTTCATGAACGGCAGGCCGAACGGGTCAAATGTTTTCACGCCGTGCGGCGGCCAGACTGCGGGAGCCGGAGCACCCAGCACGTGTTCGGGATACAGCGCGAAGTGGAAATACGCCCAGAAGAAGGCCACGAAGAACATCACCTCACTGGTGATGAACAACGCCATGCCGTACCGCAGCCCGATACGCACGACATCGGTGTGCAGACCGGCGGTGCGCGCTTCCTTCACGACATCGCGCCACCAGCCAAACATCACGCTCAGCGTTGCCGCGATACCCAGCACCAGCAACCACATGCCGGAACCGTGCGCCAGCAGGATGATGCCCGTCACCAGCAGCCCACCCGCCACCGCACCCAGCAACGGCCAGGGGGACGGATCGACCAAGTGATAGGGCTGCTTCAGCCCGGACGACGTAACCACCGTCGTATGTGCATCGCTGCTCATGATAACGCTTCCCGTGTTGATTTGGTTTTGGCCCGCGCCTGTGCGAAAAGCACCGCATGAGCATGATCAGTATTCGTGAAGAAACCCCGGACGATGCCGCCGCCATTACGGCGCTGCTGCAGGCAGCCTTCCCCGGCCCGGATGAAGCCAGTCTGGTCGAAGAACTGCGCGAGGACGGCGAACTCGGCGCCTCGCTGCTGGCCGAACAGGCTGGCGCGGTTGTGGGGCATGTGGCGCTCAGCCCGATCACCATTGCTGGTAACGCGGTGCGCATGGCAGCGCTGGCCCCGCTGGCGGTGGCCGAGGCGCAGCGCGGGCAAGGCATTGCGCGGCAACTGATGCATGCCGTGATCGAACACGCGCGCACGCAGGGCATCGATGCGCTGCTGGTGCTGGGCGATCCCGACATCTACGGCAAATACGGTTTTACCCGCGCGCCCGCCGATCTGCGCGTTGCGTGGTCCGGCCCGTTCTTCATGGCGCTGGAACTGCGCGACGGCACGTTGCAGGGCGTGAAGGGCAAGCTGCGTTACGCCAAGGCGTTCGGCATGTTCGACTGACATCACTGCGATGCCTCCAGGCTTTTCTGCGCGTCGTCCAGACTGCGGAAAAACGTGTAGGACAGCGTGATGGTGGTGATGTCGCGTGTTGCCGGATCGTCGGCGATGGCGGGGTCTACCCAGAAGGACAGCGGGAACTGCATCTCCTGTCCCGGTGCCAGGGTCTGTTCGTTGAAACAGAAACACGCGGTCTTGTGAAAGTACGGCGCGGCGCGTTCCGGCGTGACGTTGTAGGTCGAAACACCCACCACCGGTTCTGCCGCATTGTTGCGCGCCACATAGAAGGCGGCGTTCTCCTCGCCCAGTGTCACGCCGACCTCGGTCTGCTGCGGCGCGAAGTGCCACGGCAGACCGCGATTGGTATCGGCATGGAAACGCACACGGATCGCGCGGGCCGTGGCACCCGGCGCTGCTGTGCCGATCATCGGTGTACCGTTGAAGCCAGTCACCTGGCAGAACACCCGATAGAGCGGCACCGCAGCAAACGACACGCCAGCCATGCCCAGCACGACACATGCAAGCCCGATCGCAAGCCCTACATTCGATGTCTGCCGGGCCATGCTGCTACCCGCCCATTTTTGCGATCGTGATCGCATAGAACAGCGCCACCAGCGCAGTCAGCGCGATCAGTAACACCTTGTTACGGGTGCGGCGGATGCGCTGCGCCTCGGGCATGCGCGGCATGTCCCAGTGTGGTTCTGCCAGCACGTGGCCATCCGGCACCGGGGGGGAGAGTTTCAGATCTGCATTCATGACATCACCATTCGGTCAACAACAAGTGCAGCGAATAAGACAAACAGGTAAAGAATCGAGTAACGGAACAACGCCTTGGCCGGTGCATCGCGGGTGAGGCTTTCGCCCGTTTCATCCTGCGCATCACGCAGCACGCGCACCGCGCCGATCACAAAACCGCACGCCAGCAGCGCCGCCACAACGGCATAGGTATGTCCCGCCCCGCACAGCAGCGGCAGGAACGACACTGCTACCAGCGCCAGCGTGTAAAGCACAATCTGCCGCCGCGTTTCGCGTGCGCCAGCCACCACCGGCAACATGGGAATTCCAGCGCGTGCGTAATCACCCCGCGCCCACAGCGACAGCGCCCAGAAATGCGGCGGCGTCCAGAAGAAGATGATCGCGAACAACGCCAGCGACATCGCATCGATGCTGCCGGTCGCCGCCACCCAGCCGACCATCGGCGGGAATGCGCCCGCCGCACCGCCGATCACGATGTTC
>JAVBJV010000055.1:0-21692 GCA_031546815.1 Acetobacteraceae bacterium | reverse complement strand
GGCTCGGGGTTGCCGAGCCCTACCCACAGCTTCATCGCAACTTACTTCTTCGCAGCGGCCTTGGCGGGCGCGGCAGCAGCCGGAGCAGCGGCCGCAGCTTCAGCCGCCGTCGGTTCCGCCATCTTGGCCGGCGGGGCAACCGTGGCGATCACGAAGTCGCGATCGGTGATCGTCGGGTGGATGTCGTCCGCACCAGCCAGGCTCGAGAAGCGGATGGTATCGCCGATATCCAGGCTGTTCAGGTCGACTTCGAAATGCGAGGGAACGCTGTCCGGATCGGCCCAGATTTCCACCGAGTGACGCACAACGTTCAGCATCCCGCCGCGCTTCAGGCCCGGGCAGGTGGCTTCGTTCAGGAAGTGGACGACCACCGACACGCGGATCTTTTCGCCCGCGGCCAGACGCTGGAAGTCGACATGTTCCAGAACATCGGTCACCGGATGCAGCTGCACGTCGCGCATCAGCGCGCGTTCAACCTTGCCATCCATTTTGATGGAATACAGGCGGGACTTCCATCCACCGCGCACCAGTTCGCGCATGATCACGCGCGGGTCCACAGCGATGGCGGTCGGGGCCTGTTTGGCCCCATAAACAACAGCAGGCACCTTACCAGCACGACGGGTCGCACGCGCCACCCCCTTGCCGGCACGCGCGCGGACGTCTGCCTCGATGGCGACAGTCTCGGTCATAAGCTCGCTCCTTGGATAAAAGATCGCCGGCCTCCAGGGGTGCCGACGCGTGGCGGATGTAACGGAAGCGGCGGGTGGGGGCAATATGTATATGGCGGAAAAGCTCGATTGACGGCTGTTTCCATGTGTAATAAACATTGTTCATAATGATAGGGCATCGAGCAATGTCTTTTGCCTCGTTGACGGAACGGTTGGGCGGGCTGACTGCAGCACTGCCGCTGGTGCTGATTGCGGTAACTTGTGCCGAGGTGGCTTTACGCATTGCGGGCCTGCCTGAAAATGTGCGTGCAGTATTGCGCGTGGTCCGAATGGCTGGGTTTGCTGTACTTTTGCTGTGCGTTGTGATCGTTTTATTGCCTGTGTTGCGGATTATTGGGCGCGATGCCCTTGGTTTGTGAATTTTTATTCTCCGGTATGTGCTGAAAGTGGGTCTCACCTAAATGGATGAAATCGTAACGCTTGGATTTCTGATCCTGTTGGCAATACTGGTCTGCATGCTGCTGGGCGTGCGCGGCTGGGTGATCGCCCGCAGCGTGCGGCGGGAACTGGCTGAACTGCGTGCCACACTGCGCAACGCGGGGATCGAACTCCCCATTCGTCCGGCCGACATTCCCATGGCACCGATACCGGTTCCCGTGAAAGACGCGGTGCCTACCCCGGCACCTGCCGAGGACCCCGCCTGGGCGGCCATTCCCGCCTCTGTCGCGCCCGCACCTGCCTCGCCCGCACCTGTTGCCGGGAAGATCGAGGCAAAACAGCTGGAGGCTTCGGCGCGCAGTCTGGAAGAAACACTCACCCTGCGCTGGGGCGTGTGGCTGGGGGCGGGGGCGCTGCTGCTCGCGGTGGTGTTCCTGATCCGTTACATGGTGGAGCAGGATCTGCTGGGGCCGGAAATCCGCATGCTGGGCACCGCGGTGCTGGGCATGGTGCTGATCGGGGCGGCCGAATTCGCACTGCGCCGCGCGGCGGGGCGCGACGACGGGAACAGCGGAACCGCCATCCCCGACTACGTTCCCGGCGCGCTGGCGGCGGGCGGTGTGGCGGCGCTGCTGGGCGCGGCTTATGGCGCGGGTCCGTATTACAACATGCTGACTCCGCTGCTGGCCTTCGTACTGATGGCCGGGGCCGCACTTGCCGGGCTGGCGCTGTCGTTGCGGTTCGGCCCGCTGACGGCGGCGGTCGGGCTGGCGGGTGGGTTCGCTACTCCGGCGCTGGTCAGCACGGGCAGCAATAATCTGGTCGGGCTGTTTGCGTATCTGCTGATGCTGACGGCGGCCAGCATGGCCGTGGTACGGATGACGGCATGGGCGTGGCTCGGCTGGGCCGCGACAGTGGCGGGCGCGCTGTGGGTGTTGCTGGTAGCAGGCGATCTGCCCTATGCGCCGGACCTGTGGGTGGCGGCACTGTTTGTGCCCGCTGCGGCGGTGGTGCATCTGCTGCTGTTGCCGGGCGCGGCGCTGGACCATCCGGTGGGGCGCAAGCTGGGCTTCATTCCGTTCCTGTCGCTGGGGCTGGCCGGTCTGGTGCTGGCCGCGGCGACCGACCAGAGCATCGCGGTCTATGCCGTGCTGATGATGTCGGTAGTGGGGATCTGGCAGGGGCTGCGCGAAGAACGGCTCGACTACCTGCCGTGGATTGCCGCCGGACAGGGGCTGCTGGCGTTGCTGGTCTGGCAGCTGCCCTTCTGGCAGCGCGGCGACAACAAGATCATGATCGAAGGCCGCGAGCAGGCCGTGTTCCTGGCCGACTGGGTGCCGGGCGCGCTGGTGCCGTTCTTGGTGGTGGCGGCCCTGTTCGCTGCGCTGCATGCAGTGGTGGGCTGGTGGCAGGAACGCCGCAGTGCGCATCCGCTGCGCTGGGTGGCGCTGCCAGCCGCCGTACCGGTGCTGACGTTGGCCATCGCCTATGCGCGGGTGCGCGGCTTCCAGGTGGATGTGCTGTGGGGGCTTGCCGCGCTGGTGCTGGCGGCCGCGCTGATGCAAGCAGCATGGGTCGCGGTCAGCCGTGCGACGATGGGTGCCTATGCGGCGGGTGCCGTTGCGGCAATCGCGCTGAGCTTCGCCATGGTGCTGGCCGATCACTGGCTGACGATGACAATTTCTCTGTTGCTGCCCGCGCTGGCGTGGGTCGAGGCAAAAGCCAATCTGCCTGCACTGCGTCGTGTGGCACTGGCGGTGGCGGGCGTTGTTCTGGTGCGGCTGCTGCTGAATTGGTACGTGCTGGATTACGCGTTCGGCACCACGCCAATCTTCAACGGTCTGCTGGTGGCGTATGGCGTGCCCGCGCTGGCGTTCTTCGCCGCATCACGCCTGTTTTTCCGGCGGGCGGATGATCTGCTGGTGGCGGTGCTGGAAGCGGGGGCGGTGCTCTTTGCGGTGGTGCTGGTGGTGCTGGAAATTCATAACGCGATGGATGGTAGTGAATGGCACTCCGCCGGTCGGCGGGACTTTACCACGATGTCCATCCACGTAATGGCGCTCGGCGTTCAGGCGCTGGGGCTGCTGTGGCTGAACCAGCGGGTGCAGCGCACGGTGCTGAATGTGGCGTGGCGTATTCTGGGCGTGCTGGCGTTGATCGGCGGCGCTTATGCACTGCTGGCGGTGCTGGATGTGCGGCTTGATGGCATGCCGGTGTTCAACGTGCTGCTGCTGGCGCTTGGTATTCCGGCTGGGCTGGCGCTGGTGGCGCGTGGTGCTCCGGAAATCCGCGCTTTGCCAAGGCTGGGGATCTATCTGGCGGCCTATGCTTTCCTGGCGGTGTTTGCATGGCTGACGCTGGAAGTGTGGATGTATTTCCACCCGATGCGCCGGTTTCTCTCGGGGGCGGTTACCGACGCTGAACTCTGGATCTATTCCGGGGTGTGGCTGGGCTATGGCATGGCGTTGATGGTGGCGGGGATCAGGCTCGGCGCAACGCAGCTGCGTCTGGCCGCGCTGGCGGTGATCGGGGTGGTTGTGCTGAAGGTGTTCCTGGTCGATATGAACGAACTGACCGGCCTGTGGCGCGTGCTGTCGTTCCTCGGCCTTGGCGTCACGTTGATCGGGCTTGGTGCGATCTCGCGACGGTTCGTGTTTGCGCGGCCAGCCGCGCGTATGGAGTAAGAGAATGTTGTTCAGAACGGTATTGTTGAGTGCGTGCGCGGCATTTCCAGCCGTGGCCGCCGAGATGCAGCCCCATCGCACCGTGCTGCACCTGTCGCCACCCGAACTGGACGAGGAGACGAAGAGCATCGAGGGCACGCTTACCCGTACGGTGCGCGAGACCTGTGCGGGATGGTCGGTCGAGGAGGTTGTGCACACGGTGACCACGTTCCTGAACGGTCAGGTCATCACCATCACCATTCAGGACGACAACACCGAGGACAACACCGCGCTGCGTTTCCAGTTCCGCCAACGGTACACCTATAATAACGAGACGACCGTCACCGCCGGACAGGCGGTGCGCGATCGCACGTCATCTCCCTGGCGCGTGAGCTTCACGCAGATTGCCCCGGACACGATCCCGTCGCGGGAGCTACCAGCCAATATGCTGTTCACGATGTCCTACACACGCGCCATGGTGCAGGCGTTTGCAGCGGGGCAGCAGATGTTCAGCGCGCCGTTCTACGAGAGCGGCATGCTGATCCCGGCAACCTCGGTCTTTCGCCAGCGGCCGGCGCAACCGACGCCGGATTTCCCCGGCCTCGGCGGTCTGCGCTCGTGGCGCGCGATACAGATCATCCGTGATCTGAACAACACCGAAACGCCCGAGGAAGACGAGGTGATGATCGGCCAGCAGACCGCCGAGAACGGTGCGCTGGTGGCGCGTTGGTCCGATACGGACGAGGGCGTGCGCGACTGGAAACTGGTGGAATACACTGCCTTGCCGCGCGATTGCGCAACACGCTGACGGGACCGCCCGCGATGAATTTCAGGATGTTTTTTCTGCTGGTTTGCGCATGCAGTGCAACAACCGGTGCGCAGGCCGCCGATCTGCGGGGGTATCGGGCCGGGTATCGCCTGATTCCGGGGACTCTGGCCGACGAATTTCAATCCGTCACCGGCCGGATGACGCGCGAGGTGCGCGACACCTGCGCCGCATGGTCCACCGTGCAGGACGCGCAGATCGACGGCACGCTGCACGATGGGCGCACCGAGATTGCCGCCCTGCACAGCGAAACCACCGAGGCACATGACCGACTGTCGTTCGAGTTCAGTAGCAGTTCTGCTGCGATTGGCAGCACAAGCACGCTGACCGGGCGCATGGTGCGCGACCGGGTGTCGGCCCCGTGGCAGTTGCGCTTCACCCGGCAGTTGTCGGGTGTGCAGCGCCCCGAGCAGTTTTTGCAGTTGTCGTTCGACACGCTGTTGCCGATGTCCTATGCGCGCGCATTGATCGATGCGCTGGGCAATGGGAAGGCGATGTTCATTGCGCCGCTTTACAATGGGGTGGATGTGAATCCGCTGGAGTATTCGTCGCGCACGCAGGCTGCACATCCGTTGCCGTCTGTGCCTGCACTGGCGGGGTTGCGCGGCTGGGTGGTTGAACAGCGCGTGGATGGGCAGAGCGAAACCCGCATCGTCACCCGTCAGATCGCCGAGAACGGCGTCCTTGCATCGGTGCGCGAGGTGACGGCACTTGGTGTGCTGAATTGGGAATTGACCGAACTGACCTTGCTGGAGAAGGACTGTTCTGCCCGTTAAGCTGACATACAATGTTCCGCGTCTGGCTGTTTTTACATTAAGCTGCAGATGGAGTTTTCTGGATTACCGATGATGCGCGTCTTGGTTGCGGCCATATCAACACTGGTTTTTTCAGCTTCTGCCCACGCGGCCGAGATGACGGCCTATCGCGCTGTCTATCGCGCCGAGCAGAATTCTGCCCAGCCCGGAAACCCCGAGACTGCGCGGATCAGCGGGCAGATGACGTACGACCTTACCAATACCTGCGCCAGCTGGGATGCGCATCGGGTGCTGGATGTGCGGTTCGGGCGCACCGATGGGCAGGTGTTTTTCCTGACCTATGAACAGACCACGCGCGAGGCGAGCGACGGCAAGACGTTCCAGTTCCGCTACCGGTTGGCGGTGAACGGCAACCTGCAATCGTCGGACGAAGGCAGCGTCAGCCGCGTCTATGGCGGGGCGCGTGCGACGATCCGCTATACCCAGCCGCGCCCCCGCACGCAGGACATCCCCGAGGGCACGCTGTTTCCCATTGCGCACGATCTTGCCCTGCTGCGCGCGCTGGAAGCCGGGCTGCGCGACTTCGCGGCACCGCGTTTCGACGGCAACATCACGGGGGGCGAGACCAGCCATCTGGTGTTGCAGTCGGTCGCGCCCGCACAGCAGGTGAACGGCAAGTCCATTCCACGCATCTGGCGTGTGCAGCGCACCGATATATCGCTGGTCGCAACGCGCGATACGCCCGTGCAGACCGTGCAGGAAATCTGGGCGAATGGCGTGGTGGGGCTGCTGGAAAACGACCTTGGTTTCGGCCCGGTGCGCTGGGTGCTGACCGACTTGCAACTGCGGCCGGTGGTCTGCCGGTAACACTACATTTGAACGGACAATTACGTGAAAATACCATTCGTGGCGTTTGGCGCATTAGCGGGGGTCTGGGCGGTTCTTCTGATCGTGGTGACTGTTGCCCTGCTCGTTGAAAATGGGATTTTCATCGCGGGTAAGTATAACCTCGCGCTCCTGCTTTCGTGTATTTTCGGTGTGGTGTTTGGCCTTTGTCTTGGTGGGGCATTGTGGTGGCGCGGGCAGATTGGTTTTCGCGCCCTGCTGCTTTTTATCAGCGTCTGCACGGTCGGCGGTACGTTTGCCATTGTGGGGCCGGTGTATCTGCTGCGCGCAACAGATCTGATGGACATCCCCCACTTCAAGGATGCTTACAGCACTCTGACACAGACGCTCAGGTTTGCGCTTCTGGGAGCGATGTCTGGAGCTGTCTGTGCGACGGTGTGCACGCTCGGGTCTGTCCCGCTTTTGAAACTGCGCTGGAATCTCGTCTGGCTGCCCATTGCGGTCGGGGCGGGGATGGGGGCTTTGCTGTTTATCAGTATGGGCTGGGGGAGTGCCTTTTTTGCGATGCTGATCGTCTGGGCTGCCGCGTATGCCGGCGCACTGGGGCGGATCCGAAACTCCGCAGCCGCATAGGGCACAAACGCATTTGTGGAAATGAAATATGATTTGATATGCTCTCGGGATAAATCCTGGGAGGACTCCATATGCGCCGTATTTTTCCACTCGCCTTGCCGTTCGATCACAACGGCTGCTGCTACCGGTGGAAGACGGATCACCTTTACGGATGACAAGGGCGTGCAGACCGCGCTGACGCGTTCGAACGCCAGGGTGATGAGCAATTTTTCCGTACGCGGTGCGGCCGACAGCGCGATAGCCGCACAGGACTTCGAGAACGGAATGCACGGCATGGCAGCAACACGGCGCAGGGTGTCGCAGGGCGATGTGCTGACATTCATGACACCGGATTCGGTGTTCCGCCAACAATGTCGTGTGACGGGCAGAACAACCCACGCCTCGCGACCGGTTCTGGTGACCGAGTGTGAAAGCGAGCAGACGACTGGAGGTCCTCGCTCCATGTTGATCCGGGGGCGTGGGTATATCCTGTTCGACATTGAAACCGGCGTCTATCTGCTGTCGGTCGAAAGACACACAGCCTATGACGGCAACAGCCGTAGCGTGATGGGCTACAGCCGGAAGATCGAAAGCCTCAACTGAAGGATTGGCGCGGGTTGCTACAGCCCGCGCCCTTTCCCGATAATTCGCGTCCCGAATTTCGCCCGCAGTGCATTCAGCGCGTCCTGCGTCTTCGCGCGCTTTGGTGCATCGGGGTCGGCCAGATTGCCGCGATCGGCATCCGCCGCATCGGCCAGGGGTTGCGCGCCGATGCCGATCAGCCGGAAGCGCGTTCCGGTCGCTTCCTTGGCCAGCATCTCGCGCGCGGCGTCGAAGAGAACATCCGGCAGGCGCGAGGGATCGGGCAGGCGGCGGTTACGGGTGCGCTGGGTGAAGTCGGCGGTCTTCAGTTTCAGCACGATGCCCGCTGCGGCAAAACCCTCCGCATATAACCGCGATGCCAGCTTTTCCGACATGCGCCACAGGTGACGTTCCAGCTCAACGCGGTCGGAAATGTCGGTATCGAAGGTGGTCTCGGCCGAGATCGATTTTGTCTCGCGTTCCGGCGTAACGGGGCGGGTGTCCTGGCCACGCGCACGCCCCAGAAGTGTGGCGGCATCGTCGCCCAGCAACTGCATCGCGCTGCGCAGGTCCATCGCCTGTAACTGCCCCAACCGCGTGATGCCGTGCCGCTCCAGCTTCGCTGTCAGCGCCGGCCCGACGCCCGGCAGCAGCGAGACCCGTTCCGGTGCCAGTAACGCAGCAGCCTCCGCCGCGCCGATCACCGCGAACCCGCGCGGCTTGTTGCGCTCCACCGCGATCTTGGCGAGCAGCCGGTTTGGTGCCAGCCCGATGGAAACCGTCACGCCGATCTCGCGCTCGACCGCCAGCGCGAAACGCGCCAGCACTACGGCGGGGGGCGCATTGTGCAGTGCCTCGGTGCCCGACAGGTCCATCACTGCCTCGTCGATCGACATCGGCTGTACCAGCGGCGTCATGGTTTGCATCAGCATGCGGATCTGGCGGCCTTCGTGTGCGTATTTCGCCAGATCGGGTTTGATGACCACGGCGTCCGGGCACAGCTTCTGCGCCTTGAACATCGGCATGGCGGATCGCACGCCCGATATCCGCGCGATGTAACAGCACGTGCTGACCACACCACGATGCCCGCCGCCGACAATCACCGGCTTGTCGGCCAGATCCGGATTGTCGCGTTTTTCCACGCTGGCGAAGAACGCATCGGCATCGACATGCGCGATGTGCAGACGGAACAGTTCCTCGTGCCGCAACAGCCGGTGCGAGCCGCAATGCGGACAGATAGCGCTGTCCGCCTTCAGCGCCGTGCAGCAATCGCGGCAGAGAATGTCCATACCGGGCAGATTACCCGATCAGGCGGGCCACAGCCACGCCGCACCGCGTACCCCGGAACTGTCGCCGTGCTGTGCGCGCAGCACCGGCGTGTGCACCACGTCGCTGAACACGTAACGCGCCAGCAGGGCGGGGATCTCGGTGTAGAGGTGCTCCATGTTCGACACTCCGCCGCCCAGCACAATCGCGTCCGGGTCCAGCAGATTGATGACGCTGGCCAGGCCGCGTGCCAGCCGGTCTGCGTGGCGTTCCCGGGCGGCAGACGATGTGTCGGCCGCCAGCGCCGGCCCGGCAACCCAGGTCTCCATGCAGCCATGCCGACCGCACCAGCAACGCGGCCCCGGCACTTCGCCCCATTCGGCGCGCGGCCAGGGCAGCGGGTTGTGGCCCCACTCGCCGCCGATGCTGTGCAGGCCGGGCAGAATGCGCCCATCCACCACCACTCCGCCGCCGCATCCGGTGCCGAGGATCACTCCGAACACCACGCGCTTGCCCGCGCCCGCCCCGTCCGATGCTTCGGACAGCGCGAAGCAGTTCGCATCGTTGGCGACCCGCACCTCGCGCCCCAGCGCGGTGCTCAGGTCGCGGTCCAGCGCGCGTCCGTTCAGACATTGCGTGTTGGCGCCCTTTACCAGTCCGCTGGCCAGGCTGATGCAGCCGGGAATGCCCACCCCAACGCTGGCGGGTGCGTCCAGCCCCGCTTCCGCCGCCTGCACCAGCGTGGCGATGCAGGTGACGATGGAGTCGTAATTCTGCAGCGTCGGCACACGCTGGCGGTAACGCACCGCGCCGGTGGGGTCGAGCAGAATGGCCTCGGTCTTGGTGCCGCCGAGGTCGATGCCGATGCGATGCTTGTTCATGGCGATAATTTAGCCTGTTGTCCCGCTTGCTCAAGTGACGTCCGGCAACGGATAATGCAATGATGAGCGATACCGAACTCGATGTGAAGGGCATGACCTGCCCGCTGCCCGTCTTGCGGGCGAACCGTGAACTGAAGCGCATGCAGCCGGGCGACCGGTTGGTGGTGCTGGCGACGGACGCTGCCTCGGTGAAGGATTTTCAGGCGTTCTGCCGCGAGACCGGCCACGCCCTGCTGGCCTGGAGCGAGGAGAGCGGAGTGTTCCGCTTCCGTATCCGTCGTCGTGCGACGGACCCTGCCCCGCGCGAGGACTAGACGCCGCGCTGTGATTGGGCTGGACTACCCGATATAATAAAATAAAGCGGGGGAAATTATGTCGGTTGCCTATTTCACGCATCGCGCCTGCCTGGATCATGACACCGGCATCGCGCACCCAGAAAATCCCGACCGGCTGCGCACCGTGTGGCGCGCGCTGGAGCACCCGAACTTCGTGCCCCTGCTGCGCGAGGAAGCGCCCGAGGCAACAGTCGAACAGCTGTCTCGCGCACACCCGCGCAACTACGTGGACAAGATCCTGTCGCTGCGGCCCGAGGAAGGCGACTTCATCCAGATCGACGGCGACACCCGCATCTCGCACGGGTCGGTCACGGCGGCGCTGTATGCGGCGGGGGCTGGGATCGCCGCGGTGGACGCGGTGATGGAGGGCTGGGCGCGCGCCGCGTTCTGCGCCGTCCGCCCGCCGGGTCATCACGCCGAACCGGCCGAGGCGATGGGGTTCTGCCTGTTCAACAACGCCGTCGTCGCCGCCCAGCACGCCCGCGCCCGCTGGGGGCTGCAACGCATCGCGGTGGTGGACTTCGACGTGCATCACGGCAACGGCACCCAGCACCTGATGGCGGATGACCCGGACCTGTTCTACGCCTCGACCCACCAGTTCCCGTGCTACCCCGGCACCGGTCTGGCCGAGGAACACGGCGTGGCCGAAAATGTGGTGAATGTGCTGCTGGACCCCGGTTCGGGCAGTGCCGCCTTCCGCGCTGCCTGGAGCGGGCAGGTATTACCGGCGCTGGAACGTTTCGCCCCCGACCTTCTGGTCATCTCGGCCGGGTTCGATGCCGACAAACGCGACCCGCAGGCGCAATTGCGGGTGGAGCCCGCCGATTTCGCCTGGCTGACCGAACAGTTGATGGACCTGGCCGAGCGTCGCTTCAAGGGCCGGGTGGTATCGGTGCTGGAAGGCGGGTATGATCTCGATGCATTGCGCGAGGGGGTTTCGGCTCATGTCCGGGCGTTGATGCGGGCTTGAAGCTGGGGCATACGGCTCCACAACGCTGGAGAACCGAATGTCGGATACATCGCGCAGCCTTCCCCCGGACGTCGCCTCTTTGGGGTTCGAAGAGGCGCTGAAAGAACTCGAGACCATCGTTCGGCAACTGGAACAGGGGCAGGGGCGGCTCGAGGATGCGATCGCTGCGTATGAACGCGGTGCCGCGCTGCGCCGCCATTGCGAGGCGAAGCTGGCCGAAGCCGAAGCCAAGGTGCAGGCGATTGTTGAACGCGCCGATGGTGCGCTCGGCCTGCGTCCGATGGCGGAATGACGATGGCTGTCGATCTGAATGCGATGATGGCCGACGCTGCATCGTCGGTCGAGGAAGCCATGGATGCGCTGTTGCCGGTCCCCGATGGGGCCGAGGCGCGACTGGCACAGGCGATGCGTTATGCGTGTCTGGGTGGCGGCAAGCGGATGCGCGGGTTTCTGGTGCTGGAAACGGCGCAGATGTTCGCGGTCTCGCCCACCTGCGCGGCACGCGTGGGGGCGTCGGTCGAGATGCTGCACGCCTATTCGCTGGTGCACGACGATCTGCCCGCGATGGACAACGATGATATGCGGCGCGGTAAGCCCAGCACACACAAGGCGTTCGACGAGGCCACCGCAATTCTGGCCGGTGACGCGTTGCAGGCCCGCGCGTTCGAGATTCTGGCCGAACCCGACACGCACGGCGATGCGCATGTGCGCGCCAATCTGGTCTGCGCGCTGGGTGCGGCGGTGGGGGCCAAGGGTATGGCGGGCGGACAGATGCTCGACATGCTGAGCGAGGAACATGAATTCCCCGCGACTGAAATCGTGCGTTTGCAGGCCATGAAGACCGGCCGGCTGATCCAGTTCAGCTGCGAAGCCGGGGCCATTCTTGGCCGTGCCTCGCAGCACGAGCGTGAAAAGCTGGTGTTCTATGGCCGCGATCTGGGCGCTGCGTTCCAGATCGTCGACGACCTGCTGGACGCCGAAGGAACCGAGGCCGAGATCGGCAAGACCGTCGGCAAGGATCAGGCGGCGGGCAAAGCGACGATGGTTGCCGTGCTGGGGCTGGAACGCGCGCGTGCGCAGGCCGAGCAACTGGCGGCACAGGCGGCGCAGCATCTCGATTCATTTGGCGCGCGGGCGGCCGGACTGGCCGCGTTGGCGTCCTATGTGGTGACAAGGCGTAGTTGATGGCTCCCAGAACCCCCATGCTGGATCGTGTGCGCACCCCGGCGGATATGCGCAATTTCTCGGGCGAGCAGCTGCGCGAACTGGCCGACGATGTACGCGCCGAAACCATCGACACGGTGTCGGTCACTGGCGGGCATCTGGGCTCGGCGTTGGGTGTGGTGGAACTGACCGTGGCGCTGCATGCGGTGTTCGATACGCCGCACGACCGACTGCTGTGGGATGTCGGGCATCAGGCCTATCCGCACAAGATCCTGACCGGGCGGCGCGACCGCATCCGCACGCTGCGTCAGCCGGGCGGGCTGGCGGGCTTCGTGCGTCGCGCCGAGAGCGAATACGATCCGTTCGGCGCCGGGCATTCGTCCACGTCGATCTCGGCCGGGCTTGGCATGGCGGTGGCGCGCGATCTGAAGGGCGAGGATCGCAACGTCATCGCGGTGATCGGCGATGGATCGATGAGCGCGGGCATGGCGTACGAGGCCATGAACAACGCGGGCGCGATGAAGTCGCGGCTGATCGTGATTCTGAACGACAACGACATGTCGATCGCGCCGCCGGTCGGCGCGATGAGCGCGTATCTGTCGCGCATGGTGTCGTCGCGGCCGTTACTCAGCCTGCGTGAAGTGGCGGCGAAAGTGGCGCGGCGTTTTCCGGCCCGCATGGAACGCACGGCGCGGCGCGCGGAAGAATTCGCCCGCAGTTTCCTGACCGGTGGCACGCTGTTCGAGGAGCTGGGCTTCTATTACGTCGGGCCGATCGACGGGCATAATCTGGACCATCTTCTGCCGGTGCTGCGCAATGTGCGCGACGCAGAAGATCGCGGTCCGATCCTGCTGCATGTGGTGACGCAGAAGGGCAAGGGTTACGGCCCGGCCGAAGCGTCGCCCGACAAATATCATGGTGTGGCGAAGTTCAACGTGGTGACCGGCGAGCAGGCCAAGGCGCCACCCGGTCCGCCCACTTACACACGCGTGTTTGCCGATGCGCTGATCGCCGAAGCCACGGCGGACAAAGCCATCGTGGCGATCAATGCCGCCATGCCCGCAGGCACCGGGCTGGACCGGTTCGCGGCAAAATTCCCCGAACGCTGCTTCGATGTCGGCATCGCCGAACAGCATGCGGTGACGTTTGCCGCCGGGATGGCGACCGAAGGGATCAAGCCGTTCTGCACGATCTATTCCACCTTCCTGCAACGCGGCTACGACCAGGTGGTGCACGATGTGGCGATCCAGTCGCTGCCAGTGCGCTTCATGATGGACCGCGCCGGTCTGGTCGGTGCCGATGGCGCGACTCATGCAGGCGCGTTTGATATTGCCTATCTTGGTGTGCTGCCGAATTTCGTGCTGATGGCTCCGTCCGACGAGGCCGAGCTGGTACACATGGTGGCCACTGCCGCGCAGATCAACGACCGGCCATCGGCGGTGCGTTACCCGCGCGGCGAAGGCACCGGTATAGCGCTGCCCGCCAAGGGCGAGGTGCTGCCGATCGGCAAGGGCCGCGTGCTGCGCGAGGGCAAGCATGTGGCGATCCTGTCCTATGGCACCCGTCTGGCCGATGCGATGAAAGCGGCGGACGAACTGGCAGCGAACGGCTACACCACCACGGTGGCCGATGCGCGTTTTGCCAAGCCGCTGGATGAAGAACTGGTCGAACGTCTGGCCCGCACGCACGACGTGCTGATCACGATTGAAGAGGGTTCCGTCGGCGGATTTGGATCGTTCGTGGTGCAGCATCTGGCGTGGAAAGGTCTGCTCGACCACGGGCTGAGGATCCGGCCGATGACGCTGCCCGACCGGTTCCAGGAACACGATGCGCCGAAGACCCAGATCCTTGATGCGGGGCTGGGTGTGAAGGATATTGTGGCGGTGGCCGTTGCTGCACTGGGTGCGCGGGCTGGGGCGGCCTCGGCGTGACAAAGCAACGGGCTGACCTGCTGCTGGTGGCGCGTGGGCTGGTGGAAAGCCGCGCCAAGGCGCAGGCGCTGATCATGGCGGGGCTGGTGTTCTCGGGCGATGCGCGCGTGGCGAAAGCGGGCGACCAGATCAAGGACGACCAACCGTTATCCGTGCGCGGGCAGGACCATCCCTGGGTCAGCCGTGGCGGGGTGAAGCTGGACCACGCGATCCGGCATTTCGGCCTGTCCGCCAAGGGACGCGTCTGCATGGATGTGGGCGCGTCGACGGGTGGGTTCACCGACGTGCTGCTGCATCATGGCGCGGCGAAGGTGCATGCGGTCGATGTCGGGCACGGGCAGCTGGCCTGGAAACTGCGCAGCGATGATCGGGTGATCGTGCACGAACGCACCAATGCCCGCTTCCTGACGCGCGAACAGGTGCCGGACGATATCGAGGCGCTGGTGTGCGATGCATCGTTCATCGGGCTGATGACGCTGCTGCCCGAGCCGCTGAAATTCTGCAAACCGGGCGCCTGGGCCGTGGCGCTGATCAAGCCGCAGTTCGAGGCCGGGCCCGAGCAGGTCGGCAAGGGCGGCGTGGTGCGCGACTCGCACGTGCACGCATCAGTCTGCCGCAAGATCGAGACCTGGTGGGCGGGCTTGCCCGGCTGGCGCGTGCTGGGGGTCGTTCTCAGCCCGCTGACAGGGCCGGAAGGCAACAAGGAATTCCTGATCGCGGCTGAACGCGTCTGATATCCCTCACATTCCGTAATCGGAATGTTCTAGGCTGAAGCAACAGGAGGGGGCGCGACATGCCGGACTTTGTGCTTCAGACCGAACCGACGCTGGAACTGCCTCCGGGGCAGGCGATCGGGATTTTCGATTCAGGCAGTGGCGGCATGGTGACGGCGGGGTTCGTCGCCCGGATGGTGGCCGAGGCCGGGTTGCCAGTGGCAACGCTGTTCTTCGGCGACACCAAAAACCTGCCCTATGGCACCCGCACGCAGGAAGACGTTGCCCGGTTATCGGACGACATTATCCAGCGTCTGGCGCCGTTCGCGCCGGTGATCGGCATTGCGTGCAACACGGCGTCCGCTGCCTGGCGGCATCTGGGCAAGGCGGATGCCGCGCCGCACGTGTTCAGCGTGGTGGATGAAGCCGCAGCGCTTGCCTATGCCCGCGCCCGGGTGGTCGATATGCCGACCCACGAGCGACGCGTGAAGGTGGTGGGTGTGCTGGGCACCGCGCTGACCGCCGAGATCCAGTCGCACGCCGAATGCATCATCGGGCTGTTCCGCGACGAGATGAGCCGGGAGATCGGCCATCAACTGCCGCTGATTCCCTACCGTTTCGGGGCAACCGGGCTGGTCCCGGATATGGCCGCGGGGGTGATCGATTACACGAAGACCCCGCACGTCGCCGTGCTGCGCGAGGACGAGGGCGGACCCGGCGGCACCACCCGCGCCGGCTTGCGCCACTGGGAGCCGCCGGCGCATTTACCGTCCGCGGTGATGGTGGTCTCGCGCGATGCGCAGAAGCTGGTGGCGGCGGTGGATGTCGCGCATGTGCTGGATGAATCGGGCCGGGTGCTGGACGAATGGCGGGACCGGGTGGTGGGGTACATCAAGACGCAGACGAAAGACCTGCTGGACCGCCGCGCAACCGCCCTGATTCTGGGCTGCACGCATTTTGAATATTTCGCCGATGTGTTTGCCAGGCTGATGCCGGGCATGGCGGCGCGCGGCAGCATTGTCGCGCCGTCGGGCGCGTTGGCCAGTCGGTTGATTGATGCCTGGCTGGATGCACGCCGCACCCACCCGGTGCAACCGGTTGGCGTGCGGCGTGATGCGTTTTTCAGTTATTCGGGGGCGGTGCCGCCCGAGGCATTGTTCCGGTCGCTTGGACTGGAACGGACAGTTCTGGTGGAAAATCTGCCGGGCGGCATTCCGCCCGGCTGAACGGGTGCATCAGCGGCGGGCGATGCTTTCGGCCTGCATGGCGTCGTATGCGCTCAGCTCGGCCAGCAGCGACCAGACCATTTTGGGGTCGAGCGTGACCTCCGGGTCGTTCAGCAACCGGTCCAGTTCATCAGCTTTCAGGATGTAATCACGTTGTGTCATGGCGGATCTCCTGTGTCCGTAAGCCAGAGAGTGCCCGGAGAACGTGGCCGAATATGGGCAGATTCAGGGAAGTTCGAGGATTCTTTTTAAAAGGTTAACGGGAAGGATTTATAGGATAGGGGGGTATGCTATATTACAAAGCATGACCCACACGATTCTGAATAAAAACAAACTGTTGGCACGAACCCGCCGCCTGCGGGGGCAGGTCGAGTCCATCGAACGCGCGCTCGAGAATGAGGCAGATTGCGCCCAGGTTATGCACTTGATTGCGGCTGCTCGCGGGGCGATGGCCGGATTGATGGCCGAAGTGCTGGAAGATCATGTGTTCGGGCATCTGGTCGACTCGGAAAAACACCCAGGCGCGCTGAACGCCGAAGCGGCTGAGGAATTGCTGGGTGTGATCAGGACGTATTTGAAATGACACCCTTTTCCGAACTTCTGGCGCAGGGGGCCGGGCAGGCGTGGTTCTTCATCCCCAGCGCCATTCTGCTGGGCGTGCTGCACGGGCTGGAACCGGGGCACAGCAAGACGATGATGGCGGCCTTCATCGTCGCGGTGCGCGGCACGGTGGTGCAGGCGGCTTTGCTGGGGCTGGCGGCGACGGTGTCGCACACGTTGGTGGTGTGGGCGATGGCGCTGGCGGGGCTGTATGCGGCCGAGCGTTTCGACGTAATGGCGTCCGAGGGATATTTCCAGATCCTCTCGGGGCTGATCATTCTGAGCGTGGCGCTGTGGATGATCTGGCGCACCTGGCGTGATGCGCATCATCATCACGATCACCATCATGACCATCATCATGATCATGATCATGATCATGCGCATCACCATCACAATGAACACGAAGATGCGCATATGCGTGCCCATGCGCGCGACATCGAACGTCGCTTTGCCGGGCGCACGGCGACCACCTGGCAGATCGTGGTGTTCGGACTGACCGGTGGGCTGATCCCGTGTCCGGCGGCGATCACCGTGCTGCTGCTGTGCTTGCAGTTGAAGCAGGTGGCGCTGGGGGCGACTCTGGTGGTGTGCTTCAGCATCGGGCTGGCGTTGACGCTGGTCTCGGTCGGGGTGGTGGCGGCGCTGGGGATGCGGCATGCGGCACAGCACTGGTCGGGGTTCGACGGCTTCATGCGCCGCGCACCGTACCTGTCAGGCGGGCTGATCGCATGTGTGGGCGTATACGTTACGGTGCTGGGTTGGCAGGGGATCTGATTGCCAGCCCCACTTGCCTCTGGATGGTAATTCTATACTTTCCCGGAAAGTTTTAACGGGGAGATAGAATATGAAACGTCTTATCCGTGCGTTGGTTTTGCTGCCACTGCTGGCCACGACCGCCTGTGCGATCGTCGGCGACGATATTGAAGTGCGATACCCGCCTGTGGCGGCGGTTACACCCGTCAGCGGTGCCGGAGCGGTTGCGGTGACCATCGCCACCCAGGACAAGCGCCCCGAAGAACGCGGTTCGGGTAATCGCATCTCCGCCAAGCGGAACGGCTTCTACATGGAAATGGCGAGCATCACTGCCTCGAACGACGTGGTTGCCGAAACCGGCCGCGCGATCATGGCCGAACTGGCAGCGCGCGGTTTCCGTGAAGGCGCGGGCGTGAAGGTTGAGGTTGATGTGCGTCGCTTCTTCAACCGCTTCACCTATGTCGGCGTTGCGGTGTCCGATGTGCAAGTGACGGTGCGTGTGCGCGGCGCCGATGGCAACCAGATCTACACACGCGACTATCAGGGACAGGGTTCCACATCCGCGCCGTTCCAGCGTGGTGCCAATGCGGCGGAATCGCTGCAACAGGCCATGCGTGCGATGACGCGCGAGGCAATGAGCGATCCCGGCTTCATCGCCGCGCTGACATCGGCCAACGCGCCGGTGGCCGCCGCGACGGGACTGCCGCGTTCCTGAAACGGGTTACCCACGACTGCAAACGGCATCGGGAAACTGGTGCCGTTTTTACTTCAGCGCAGCGGGCCGATCTGCGGCACAGCAGCGGCGATCAGGTAATTCCGCATTGTCGTAATGTCGTGTGCAGAAACGCCGCGCTTTGGAATGATCTGGAATTGTAAGGGCAGTGCCCAATAGAGCAGGAGTGTCTCGGTATCTTCGGCCCAGCTCCGATAGTCGGTCCAGGCAAAATCGGTCTGGATGTTGGGCGTACTGGCGTGGCGCCCCTGTTCGGTGCAGGTCCATTCGATGGCGACCCCCTGCAGGCCGCCTGCCCTGTAGTATTCGTGCGCTTGCCGCCGGTAGCGGCTGTAACCGAACGCCAGATACAGTCCGGCAAGTAGCAGAAAAACCAGCACGCAAAGGGCAAGGATCATTCCCCCGCCAAGGACGCCAAACCCGTTGTCTCGGGCGATGAACAGTCCTGTCCCAAGTCCCAGCGCAACCGGCCAGAGCAGGAACAGGCCGATCTGCCGCAACCCTGTGTGCGAAAACATATAGGTGCGAAAACACAGCCGGTAAGCGGCAATTACGTCAGCCTCGGTCAGGGTGTATATGCCGTGAGACACGGTGTTTCCTTTAACGCAAAGGTGCCACGCGCGGCACGCCCGCCTGGACCAGCCAGGCGCGGATCTGGTGAAGGTCGTGCGCACCGCGCAGCGCGCATTTGGGGATCATCTGGAAGATGGTGCTGTTCATGTAGATCAGCAGCATGTCGGAATTTTCGGACCACTTGGTATAGGTTTCCCAGCGCGAGTCCGATGCCGCGGAGATGGTGCGCACATGCCAGCCGGCATCGTCGCCTCTGCACTGGATCGGGTTGCTGAGGTCCTTGCTGTTGCGCATCTGCGCGCGCGCGCCCAGAGGCCAGAGCACCCAGTAAAGCACTGCGCCGAACAACACATACACAGCATAGAGAACGAAAAATCCCAGGATGAATTCGAGTGCGGGCCGGGGGCGGAGATCGAACCGGGTGAGGATGAAGATCGTCAGCATGATCCCGGCGATGAGCACCGCCATCCAGAACAGTGTGCGCAACCGGAAAACCGCAGTCAGCCCCGACAGGCGAACGGCCGAGGTCATTTCACGCTGCGTGAGAGTAAATTCTGTTTCAACCATGGTGCCTGTCCTGACAATCAGCGAAACGGCGCAATGCGCGGAACCCCAGCGGCGATCAGCCAGTTGCGCAACTGGTCGATATCGGCCGAGTTTGCAAAGGCACGCTTGGGGACGAACTGGAACATGGCAGAGCTGGGATACATCAATACTACCTTGGCGTTCTCGGACCAGCCGATAAGGCCGCTCCACTTCCTTTCGCCCGAATTGGATTGCCCTTGTGTGTGCATGCCCTGTTCATCGACGCGGATCGTATAGTGTTCAGCCAACGTCTTGCTGGTGCGCAGCGACCAACGCGCCAGCAGTGGGGCGCAGAGGTACAGCAGCGTTATAATCACTGCGAACAGAGCAAGATAAATCGCGATGCCCATGGGAACGCCGCGTAGCGAGGCGTTCAGGAAGGCCTCGTATTTATACGCGTTGATATAACTGGCGCCTCCCCCGACAACGACCCCGACGATGGCTGCGGCAAGCCAGGATTTCCACGCGGCAAGCCGGAAAAACCGGTTCAGTACAGCCAGTCTGTGTGCGGCGGTCAGATCGGCACGGGTGGGGGTGAAGGTAATTTCGATCATGTCGGTCTTTCAGCAGAACGGCGCGCAATACGGCACACCGGCTTCGGTCAGCCAGGTGCGGATATGGTCGAGGTCGTGCGGCGCATTTAACGCACGCTTGGGCAGGATCTGCGTGCGGTCTGCATCGACAAGCAGCAGGATTTGCTGCGGGTTTTCAGCCCAGCCGGTAAAGGCCTGCCAGCGACAGTCCGAAGACCCGATGGCATTGCCGTAGTAAATCCTGTCGGCATCCATCCGCGCTGAAATCGGCTCGCGCAGCCATTTGAATTTCCGCATGCTCCGCTGCGCCAGCTTTGCGCTGCCCGCATAGGCGAGGACGAAGAGCAGAACACCCATCGCCAGAAACACGCCGACGTAAAGCACCGCGACCAGCAGCACGATAAACCTGAAATGCTCCCAGGTGTCGGTGCCCAGATAGCAGATGAGAAGCAGCACTATCGCACCAAAAGCGGCACCACCCTGCCAGGCCCGCCACGCGGTGCGCCGGAAGAACGTAATCCCGAAAACCGAACGCTGTGCGGTGGTCACATCGCGTTCGGTCAGGGTGAATGTCACATCGATCATCGTGTAAGTTGCTTTCAGTTACACGATTGCAATCTGCGGTTTGGGGCGAGGGCAACCGTAGAAAAGTAGTTAGATCGCCGCCTCGTCGAAGATCTGCCTGACATTTCCGTTCCAGACCGTGTGGTAACGGTCCAGCCAGTAAGATGCCTGCGTCGGTCCGCCTGCTGTAATCGCTTCCAGTGGGGCAAGGTATTTTTCTTCCCCCAGCCCGCGTGCCTTCAGTCCGTCGCGCGCGATGTGCACCATGTCGCGGGCCAGATCGCGCACCGTGCCGTTGAACCACGGCGTTTCCAGCCCAAGGCGCGGCACGTCGGCGCGCAGCGACTGGAAGTCGCCGCAGGCATTCTTCGTCACCAGCGCCACGGCGGCTTTCAGCGCCGCGTCGTCGTACAGCAATCCGGTCCACAGCGCGGGCAGAGCCATCAGCATCTCGGGGCTGCCCGCATCGGCGCCGCGCATTTCCAGATAACGCTTCAGCCGCACTTCGGTGAACGCCGTCGTCACGTGGTCAGCAAAGTCGCCGATGGTGGCGATCTGTCCTTCGAACCCGCGCAGTTTCCCCGCCATGAAGTCACGGAACGATGCACCCGCCACATCGTGGAACACGCCATCGCGGAACACGAAATACATCGGCACGTCGAGCAGCCAGTCGATGTAACGTTCGAACCCGAACCCGTCCTCGAAGATCACGCCGGGGATGCCGGTGCGGTCGGGGTCGGTATCGGTCCAGACATTGGCGCGGGCGCTCTGGAAACCGTTCGGCTTGCCCTCGGTGAAGGGGCTGTTGGCGAACAGCGCGGTCGCCACCGGCTGCAACGCCATCGAGGCACGGAATTTTTCCACCATGTCGGCTTCACTGGCGAAGTCGAGGTTCACCTGCACCGTGCAGGTGCGCAGCATCATATCCAGCCCCAGGCTGCCCTTCAGCGGCATGTAACGCTTCATGATCGCGTAGCGGCCCTTGGGCATCCACGGCATTTCCTCGCGCGTGGCAAGCGGGTGGAAGCCCAGTGGTGCCCAGCCGATCCCCAGTTCGTCGCCCACGCTGCGCGCTTCGGCCAGATGTGCGTCCAGTTCGGTCTGCGCCTGATGCAGGTCCGACAGCGGCGCGCCCGAAAGTTCGAACTGCCCGCCCGGCTCCAGCGACAGATTGGCCCCATCGCGCGATCCGCCGATCGGGTTGCCGCCATCCGCGATGGGCGACCAGCCGCGCGCGATGTGGCGTTCCAGCACGGCGCGGATGCCGTTGTTCTCGTAGGTCGGGGCGGAGTAATCGCTGCGACGGAAGCCGAATTTTTCGTGCTCGGTGCCGATGCGCCACGCGTCGCGTGGTTTGCAGCCGGCCATGAAATATTCCACCAGCTGCGCCATCGACGTGATGGGCGTGAGGTCGGCTTCTCCGGGGTTCGACATGCGGCGGCTTCCGTTCTTCAGGTTCGCGGGGGCAGACACCA
>JAVBJV010000041.1:0-28243 GCA_031546815.1 Acetobacteraceae bacterium | reverse complement strand
GAACGAACGCAACCCGCTGCTGGCGGTGCGCGTGCGTAATACGTCGGGGCACACGCTGCCCGACGGGTTGGCCACGGTGTATGGGGCTGGTGGTGCGGAAGCCGGTGCATATCTGGGTGATTCCGAAATCCGCGCCATGCCCGATGGTACTGCGCGCGTGCTGGCTTACGGGCGGGATCGCGATGTGCGGATCGCCTTTGCACAACACACGGCACAGGCCCCGACCGCGGTAGAACTGCAGCGTGGTGTGGTGCGCGTGCGCTTCATGCAGCGCGACGAATACGCGCTGGCGATCGACCCGCGCGGCGTAAAAGGCCGGATGATTATCGACCTGCCGAACATCGAGGGGGCAAAGCCGACGTTCGAAGTTGCCTCGACCGGTGATTACGGCCTGCGGTACGACGTGCTGCTGGACGGCACTGCCACCACACTGCGCCCGACCTACGAACGCGAGATGGCGCGCGATTATCCGCTGTGGACCAATACGGTGCCGGTGGCACGGATTGCCTGGCGCGATATCGATATCGAACGTTCGCTGCGTACATTGCCGGGCGGTCCTGGTTCGCTGGAAAACCTGCGCGATGTGTTCTCGAAACTGCCACAGAACGCATCGGGCCGCGCCAAGCTGGAAGCCGTGATCCGCGACATGGAAGGGGTGAGGACGGCGTTCGATGAAGCCCGCATCGCCATCGATGCTGTGCACGCGGCCGATGCCGGGTTGGACCGTCTGCGTCAGGCTGTGGAAGACCGCACCGGCCCGGCGCGCGAGGAAGCACGTCGCCGTCTGAACGAGGCTTCGGCGAATGTCGAACGCTTGGGCGGCATTGCGGATACTGCGTGGGAAGCGTGGCGTCGCAAGGCGCAGGCGCTGCTGGCGCGCGAAGGGTAAGAAAGAAAACGGCGGGCATCATGATTGACGATTACATGAACCGCTGGGGTCTCGAACCCGACGGACAGCCTATCACGACGAACAGCGGGCATCTTGTGCCAGTCCATTACAACGGGATGCCCGCGATACTGAAAATTGCCACCCACGAAGAGGAAAAACCCGCCGCCGCCTTGATGGCCTGGTGGCGGGGTGAAGGTGCGGCCAGAGTTTTGGCCCACGATGGATCGGCGTTGCTGTTGGAGCGTGCCGAAGGAGGCCAGATGCTCGCCGAGATGGCGCGTAATGGACGCGACGACGAGGCCTGCCGGATTATATGTGCGGTAGCCCTCAAATTGCACGCGCCGCGACCTGAGCAGCCGCCTGCGCTGACAGGTCTACCAAGATGGTTTCAAGCGCTTGGGATCTGCGCCGCAGCACATGGTGGAATCTTCGCCATTGCCGCAGTAACAGCCAGAAATTTGCTGGCGTCGCCGCAGGATATTCGGGTGCTTCATGGGGATATACACCACAGCAACATTCTCGATTTTGGCCAGCGCGGGTGGCTTGCGATTGATCCAAAGGGGCTGGTGGGAGAGCGCGGCTTTGACTTTGCCAATCTCTTTTGCAATCCCAACTTCGAGACCGCGGTCACGCCGGAGCGGTTTTCCCGCAGAGTGGATGTTGTTGCAGCAGCAGCGGCCCTTGATCATGGGCGACTGCTTCAGTGGATTGTCGCATGGGCGGGCCTTTCCGCCTCGTGGCATATCGAGGACGGTACGAAGGCCGACACCGCCCTAGCGGTCGCTCGGATGGCTATCGCCAAACTCTGACTTTGCCATATCTGGCGTTTTTACGATGCGGGCGACAGAATTCCCTGCTGCTGCAGGTGCTGCACGGTTTCGCGCAGAAAGCGCAGCACGGCGTGTGTGGCGGGGGTGACCGGGCGTGATGGGGCCGTTGCCAGCATCAGCTTTACGCGCAGTGGCGGCGTGCCGATGGGGCGGATGACGAAGTTCTTGTCGGCCGCTTCCCGCCGCACGCCCGCATGCGGCAACACCGACCAGCCGACATTCTGTGCGACCAGTTCCCGAATGGCGGTCAGGCTGTCGACTTCCAGCACGCGCGCGGGGTCTCCGCCAGCGCCCGCCAGATCCAGCGCGCGGCGCAGACCGTGGTTGCGGTGTGGCAGTACCAGATCCAGATCGAGCAGGGTTTCCGGCTGCACCACATCGGGCAGCTCCTTGCGGCGTTCCTTGCGACCGAACAGATACAGCGTGTCTTCCAGCAACGGGTCCGCGCCGATCGAATGACTGCGCCGCGCATCGTAGACGATCGCCACATCGACGCGGCCTTCGGTCAGCCACTGGTTCACGAACCCCGAAAACCCGTCCATCAGCCGCACCTGAATGCGCGGATGCTGCGCCCGCAGATCGCGGAAGATCGGCCCGGCCAGGTGCGAGGCCATGAAGGTCGGCACCCCCAGCGCCACCGTGCCGTGCGGTGTGTCGCTGTCCTTCAGCACGGCGGCCAGATTGTCGAGGCTTGCCAGCACTGGCCGCGCGGCTTCCACCAGTCGCTGGCCCGCATCGGTCAGTGTGGCGCCGCGTCCGTGGCGATACAGCAGCGGCGTGCCGGCCTGTTCTTCCAGCAGCGCAATCTGCCGCGACAGGCTGGGCTGCGCGATGCCAAGCCGTGTGGCCGCACGCGAAAACGCGCCGCATTCGGCAATGACCATCAGGCTGTGCAGGTGATGCTGGTCCATAGATGAGAGCTATAGCAGGTATAGACCAAACTGTCTCCACATCCTCTTGCCGGGCGGGCAGCTTGGTCGCATGGATAGAACCAGCAAGGGAGAATGCCTCATGGACCTGATGGTTGCCGAAAACGATCCGCATCTGGAAATCCGCCAGGAAGTTGCGAAGCTCTGCACGCGCTTTCCGGACGAAGACTGGCGCAAACTGGATGCCGAACGTGGCTATCCCACAGAATTCGTGCAGGCGCTGACCGAAGCCGGATATCTGGGCGCGCTGATCCCCGAAGAATACGGCGGCGCCGGTCTACCGCTGTCGGCCGCGTCGGCCATTCTGGAAACCGTTCAGGCAGTGGGTGCGAATGGTGCGGCGTGTCATGCGCAGATGTACATCATGGGCGCGATCCTGCGGAACGGGTCCGACGTGCAGAAGCAGACATACCTGCCGAAGATCGCTACCGGCGAACTGCGCCTGCAGGCGTTTGGCGTGACCGAACCGACCAGCGGCACCGACACCACCAGCCTGCGCACCTTTGCGCGGCGCGAGGGCGACAAGTTCATCGTCAACGGCCAGAAAGTCTGGACCAGCCGCGCCGAGCATTCGGACCTGATGCTGCTGCTGGCACGCACCACGCCGCGCGATCAGGTAGCGAAGAAGACCGACGGCCTGTCAACCTTTATCGTCGATATGCGCAAGGCGCTGGGCAATGGCCTGACCATTCGCCCGATCCGTTCGATGATGAACCACAACTCGTGCGAGGTGTTCTTCGACAACATGGAAGTCCCCGCCGAGAACATGATCGGCGCAGAGGGCAAGGGCTTCCGCGTGATCCTCGACGGGATGAACGCCGAACGTCTGCTGATTGCCTCGGAATGCATCGGCGATGCCAAGTGGTTCATTAACAAGTCGCGCGCCTATGCCAAGGAACGCGTCGTGTTCGGCCGCCCGATCGGGCAGAACCAGGGCATCCAGTTCCCGATTGCGCGCGCCTATGCACAGATGCGCGCGGCCGAACTGATGGTGCACGCGGGCATTGCCAAGTTCGAGGCCGGGCTGAACTGCGGCGAAGAAGCCAACATGGCGAAGATGCTGGCGGCGGAAGCCTCGTGGGCGGCGGCTGAGTCCTGCATCCAGACGCATGGCGGCTTCGGCTTTGCGGAAGAATACGACATCGAACGCAAGTTCCGCGAAACCCGTCTGTATCAGGTGGCCCCGATCAGCACGAACCTGATCCTGGCCTATGTGGCCGAACACGTTCTCGGCATGCCGCGGAGCTACTGATATGTCGCAGCCGTTGAAAGGCTTGCTGGTACTGACTCTGGAACAGGCGGTGGCAGCACCGTACTGTTCCGTGAAGCTGGCGGATGCCGGCGCGCGGGTCATCAAGATCGAACGCCCCGACGGCGATTTCGCACGCGGTTACGATGCCGCCGCCAAAGGGGAATCGAGCTACTTCGTCTGGCTGAATCGCGGCAAGGAAAGCCTGGTCGCAGACATCAAGGATCCGAAAGATTCTGCGATGCTGCACAATATCCTCAGCCGCGCCGATGTGTTCATCCAGAACGTGGCGCCGGGTGCGGCTGCACGTGCGGGGTTCGGCTCGGCCGATCTGCGCGCAAAGTATCCGCGGCTGATCACGGTCGATATCTCGGGTTATGGCGAAACCGGCACGTATTCGGACATGAAGGCTTACGATCTGCTGGTGCAGGCCGAAAGCGGGCTGGCCACGATTTCCGGCCATCCGGCGGGGCCGGGGCGGGTGGGGGTCTCCATCTGCGACATCGGCTGCGGGATGAACGCGCACGCCGCCGTGCTGGAAGCGCTGATCGAACGCAGCGTCACCGGTAAGGGCAAGGGCATCGCCGTCAGCCTGTTCGACGGTGTGGCCGACTGGATGAACGTGCCGTTGGTCTATTTCGAGGGCATGGGCAAGGCACCGCAACGCGCGGGCCTCGCGCATCCGTCGATCTGCCCGTATGGCGCGTTCCCAACATCGGACGGCGCGCTGGTGCTGATCTCGATCCAGAGCGAGCGGGAATGGGCGCAGTTCTGTGCCTCGTTCCTGGGCGAGCCGGACCTGCCGAAGCAGGAGGGGTTCCGCAGCAACGTCGAACGTGTGGCCAACCGCGAGAAGGTGGACGGGCATGTCGGCGCGCATTTTGCCCGCATGACCCGCGACGAGGCGGCTGCCCGTCTGAAGACCGCCAACACGGCCTATGGGTTTGTGAACACGGTGCCGGAATTCGCCAAACATCCGGCGTTGCGTCGGGTCGAGGTGGAAACGGCAGCGGGGTCGATCAGCTATGCGGCACCGGCAGCGCGGTTCAGCGATGGGGAACGCAGTTATGGGGCAGTGCCGACGATCGGCCAGCACTCGGCGGCGATCCGTGGCGAGTTTGGTGGTTAACGGCGGACTGGCAGTCCGGCGATCAGCGGACCGCTGACACGGTTGGAGAACAACCCCTGAGCGGTGGTGGGTTGCGCCTGTGCAACCTGCTGCCGAACCGGCTGTGGTGTGGGTGGCGCTGGGGCGCGTGCCGTCGTCGCAACCGGATTGGCGCGATAGGAGTCCAGTCCGCCGGATGCACGGCTTCCGATGGTGGGCATATTCGACAGGCCTGCCCCGCCGGGCAGCGAGACGGCGGTTGTCGCGCTTGTGGTGCGGCTGGCAAATATCTGATTGAGCTGGTCGCGCGGCGTGCCCTGTTCGGCAAGCGTCACAGCGTCGGCCAACCGTTTCTCACTCTCCCAGACCGATAGAACGGCGTTCCGGTAGTTCTGGGCGCGTTCCGGGGTGCGGGAATGATAGAACCCCACGGCCTGCGTCCAGTCGGCGGCGCTGTTGCGCAGCTGGGACAGGAAGGTGGCAGCATAGCGGGTGTTGATGACGGGATCGAAGCCTTCTTCCAACGATTCGAAGGCCTTGGGGTGATGAAGCAGGTTGATCTGCATGCACCCGATATCGATCGAACGGACTCCATTGGCCTGCATGGCGCGCACGGCGGCGATGGCTTCGGCCTTGGTTTCAAAGAAAAAACCACGCCCTTCGGCATTGATGGTCCAAGGCCAGGGGTGCATTTCCCCAGTCGTGGCAACCCGTCGGCCGGATTCAATGCGCGAAATGGCGGAGAGCAGCTGATTGGGGATCGAGGAACCGCGTTCCGCCGCCCGAACAGCGGTGCGACAGGCCATGCCGCGGTCTGCTTCCTGGGTTATTGGGGCGCGTGCAACGGCCGGGGCAGCAACGGGAGCCGCCGGCTGGGGCGAGGCAAAAAGCGACGCGCCATGCGAAACCGCAGGCATGGCCACCAGCCCCAAAATGAAAATTGAACGCCGCATACGTCCCGTTCTACCGGGTATTAGTTAAAGAAATGGAAAACCCGCGTTCATGTATGCATTTCCCGCATATGTGTATTGCGACGCAAAAAAGATCTTGCGAAACGGCAAGCGAAACTCTACCTATTGGCTTGTAACGCGAGACTTTGTCCGCGTTACCTTTCTTGGACGTGTCCTCCCTAAACTTGGCGGTGCGCAAGCACCGCCTTTTTTTACCCAGAAGCTATATTAACTGCTTCCGGGGCGAGGAAATCTAGGTTTTCCCGGGTCAACGTCTGAATAAACGCGCTGATATGACCGCGAACGGTCGGAAAGCTGCTGCGTTTCGTTATTTTCGCTTCGTTCATATACAAGTTTCGAGATATTTCGATTTGCAGCGCATGCACGCCCTCGCGGGGGCGTCCGTAGTGGCGCGTAATGAACCCGCCTGCGTAAGGATCGTTCCGGCGCACCCGATACCCAAAGCCGCGCAGCGTTTCCTCCACGCGCCGCGTCAGGGGCGGGGCCGCGGCCGTGCCGAAAGCATCGCCCACGATCACGTCGGTGCCTTCGATATTGGGGGTCGAGGGCATGGAATGGCAGTCTACCAACAGGCAATACCCGTGTAGCGCCCTGGCCGAGGCGATAAGTTGCGACAATTGATCGTGGAAGGGGAACCAGCAGGTGCGAATGCGCGACTCGGCTTCGGAAAAACTGAGCTTCCGACGATAGATAGCCTCCCCGGTGGCGACGATCTTGGCGATGGTGCCCAACCCGACCGCCACGCGTGGGCTGGATGTATTGATCCACGACGGCAGCGGCGCATCGAACATCGCCGGGTCCAGCTCCCACGCTTCGCGGTTGGCGTCGCACCAGGCGCGGGGGAAGGTGGCGGCCAGTAATGGGGCACCGAAAAGCGGTGCATCGCCGAACAGTTCGTCGACGAAACTGTCCTCGCTGCGGCGGAGCGTATGGGGGTCCAGACGGGCGGCGGCTTTAAACTCGGCGCTGTATTGCTGCCCGGAATGCGGCGACGTGAAGACGATCGGCCCTGCCGTGCCGATGGGGCAGAGCAGCCGGTATGTGGATGCGGCAACGGGCAGCGTCGAGAGATCCATCGGCATATTCAAGCGTTATCCGGCTTTGCTGTCATCCACGAAGGTTTCCTCGGGATCGGGTTAGTGGCATGTAGCCGCCTGTATTTTCTACTCCGACTCCATTTCTCGCGAGGTCTGAAGATTTACCGTCGGAATTTTTTGCATGGTGTCGCCGCGCTTGCATCCCCGGCTTTGCTGCTGGGCTGCACGCAGCCGGCGAGTGCCGCCGGGGTTAGCCGGTTTTTCGAAACCAGCGATGGCGCGCGGCTGCATTATCTGGAAGCCGGGCGCGGCAAGACTGTGGTGTTCGTCCCCGGCTGGTGCATGCCGGCGTTCATCTGGGATCAGCAGATCACGCATGTCGGTGCGCGTTATCGCGCCATCGCGCTCGACCCGCGCGGGCAGGGGCGTTCGCAGATCACCCGCACCGGGTATGAGCCCGCACGTCGTGGACGCGACATCAACGATCTGCTCGAGGCGTTGGGTCGGTCGGAACAGGTCGTGCTGGTCGGCTGGTCGCTGGGCGTTCTGGATGTGTTGTCGTATCTCTCCGAATTCGGCGACCGGCGCGTGGCCGGGCTGGTGCTGGTCGACAATTCGATCGGCGAGGGTGACAGGCCCCCATCGGGGGGACGCCCGACTTTCATCCCCTCGCTGCGCCGCGCGCGTGAAGCGACGGTCGCGGGGTTCGTGCGCAGCATGTATGCGACGTCGCAGTCGCAGACCTATCTGGATTCGGTGACGCAGGCGGCCTTGCGTATGCCGCTGGATGCCAGCATCAGCCTGCTGTCCTATCCACGCTCGCGCGAGTTCTGGAAGCAGGCGGTGTATTCCACCCGCAAGCCGGTGCTCTATGCGGTGCGGCCGAGATTCGTCTATCAGGGCGAGCTGCTGGTGCGGAACCACCCGAACGCAACAATGGATGTCTACGAGAATGCAGGCCACGCATTGTTCGTGGACGAGGCGGCGCGCTTCAATGCGTCGCTCGACGATTTTCTGATCAGGAAAACAGAATGGCGCTGACAGTTTCCGGTACCCCACGCGTGTCCTCGCGCGCGTTGTTGCCGCTCTTTTTTATCGCGCTGACGGCGGTCGGGATCGAGATCGCACTCACGCGGTTTTTCGCCGTGGCGAGCTGGTCGGAATATGGCTACTGGGTGATCTCGATCGCGATGACCGGGTTTGCGGTCAGCGGTGTGGTGATGGTGCTGGGGCGCGAGGTGTTTTTGCGTCACGCCGGATGGATGCAGCCCGCACTGCCGCTGGCATTGCTGCTGACCGGCGCGCTGGGCTGGGTGGGGGTGACGAACAATCCGTTTAACCCGCTCGAGTTGCAGAACAGCGCCACCTGGGACAGCCAGTTGTGGAACATTCTGGCGTATTACGGCGCGCTGTTTCCGTTTTTCTTTTTCACTGGTCTGGCAGTCAGTCTGAACTTCGTTCTGTATGCGCGCGATGTCGGGCGAGTGTACGGGTTCGACCTGATCGGCGCGGGGCTTGGTGCGGTGCTGGTGCTGGGCATGATGTTCGTGCTGCATCCGTTTCAGCTGATCCCGGCGATGCTGCCGTTCCTGGCGGTCGCCGCACTGTTCTCGCCCGCGCGGAACAAGGCGCTGCTGTGGGGTTCGACGCTGGTCACGCTGGTAATCGCCGAGGTGTTGGTGCTGTTTCTGGCGCACCCCGCGATCAGTCAGTACAAGCCGATCTATGCACCGCTGAACGTGCCGAACAGTCGTGTGCTGGAGGAGCATTACAGCCCGCGTGGCTTCTATCAGTTGCTCGACAACTTCACCGAACGACTGGATACCGACTTCAGCAACAACGCTGAAACGTTGAACCTGCCCGCGCCACCGTCCTCGCTGGGGATGTATCGGGATGGCAGCCGTATCGCGGCGATCCCGCGTGATGCGCATCCCAGCATGGGGCATGCGACCGGGACGCTGGATTCCGCGCCTTACCGGCTGAACCCACATGCGCAGGTGCTGCTGCTGGGGGCAGGTGGCGGGTTCCGCATGCAGGAAGTGATGACGCTGGGTGCCGTGAACGTCACGGTGATCGAACCCGAACCGCGTCTGCATGCCGATGTGCAGCAGCGTTTTCCGGCCGTGGCTGGTGTGCGCCTATCCGACATGCATCCGCTGGTACTGGGGCAGTCTCAGTACGACGTGATCGAGATTGCGGGGGATTTTCCTGGCGCATCCGAACTCAGTCGCCACGTCTATACGGCCGAGGCTCTGCGCGACAGTTTCCTGCACCTGACACCGCGTGGCATCCTGTCGGTGCCGGTGTCGATCCGCGAATTGCCAGTCTATGCGGTGCGCGTGATGGCGAGCGTCCGTGCGAGCCTGCTGGCGGCCGGTATTGCCGACCCCGCTGCGCATGTGGCGGTGTATCGCTCAGCGTGGAACGTGCGTGTGCTGGCATCGCGCACACCGTGGACGCCGGAGCAGATCGCCCAGTTGCAGGCATTCTGCGATGAACGTTCGTTCGATCTGTCCTATGCGCCGGGCCTGGCGGAAGGGCGCGAGATCTGGAATGACCTGCCGGCGGTGTCGCTCGAGAACATGTCGGTCGAAACATCCGAAGGTGGATCGGACGCGATTGCCGAGGAAGCGCGCACAATCTTCAGCGGTGGCACCTCGACCGACGCGTTCGACCGGTCTCCACTGACCTGGGATCGTCCGTTCATGAGTCCGGTGGTGCGTCTGGCGGCGCTGCCGTCCGCCTTCGCGCGGGTCGAGCTGTTGCCGCAGGCCGAGATCGGACTGCTCGTCAACGTTGCTGTGCTGGTTCAGGCGATCGTGCTGGCCGTGCTGGTGCTGCTGTTACCACCGCTGTTCCGACGTGGCGGGCTTGGCGTTGGGCTGGGGACGGTCGGGCGTGTGGTGGTGTATTTCCCGGCGCTGGGACTTGGGTTCCTGCTGATCGAGATCTACCTGATCGAGCACGCGGCGCTGCTGATGGACGACAGGACCAGTGGCTTTGCATTGGTGCTAACCTCGATGCTGATTTTCTCGGGGCTGGGCAGCATGATGGCCGGGCGCTTTGCCGCGCATCCGCGCCGGGGGCTGTTCATGGCAGTCAGCGTTGTGGTGGCGGTTTGTCTGCTGGCGTTCTTCTGTCTGCGGCCGGTGTTGCTTGGAACGCTCGACCTGCCGCCGATGGTGCGTGCAGTGGGGCTTGTGCTGGCGATCGCGCCGATCTCGGTTGCGCTTGGATTGCCGTTTCCGCTGGGGCTGGACCGGTTCCAGAAAGATAGCGACGCACTGTTACCGTGGGCTTGGGCGCTGAATGGGGCATTCTCGGTTATTGCCACACCGCTGGCCAATCTGCTGGGGATCGGGATCGGGCTACCCGCACTTCTTATTGGCGGAATGTTGTGTTACATCGCCGCAATATTTGTTCTACCTAAAGCTCTACCGTCCAACCCAGGAGTTGTATCGCCGTGATTAAATTAAGCCGCCGCCAGTTTGCAATTGGCGCCACAGGTCTTCTGGCCGCTCCGGCGCTTGCACGCGCCGAAGGGGAATGGACGCTGGAAAAATACCTGGCAGCGATGAAGGAATCGGGTCGCGAAACGACGATGTCCGAAGCCACGTTCCGCGCCATTCAGGCCCGCAAAACCGGTATGATGCGCCGGATCGAGACGTATCTGACGCAGCGTCTGGGCAGTGCCGACCCAGCCGTGCTGCGCGCCTTCAGTGAAGTGCCGCGCGAGTATTTCCATTACATGCACGAAGGCCGCCGTTCGACTGCGACCGAAGCGTATGAAGCGGAAGCAAAGCCCTGGGCGATTGGTTATGGCTCGGCGCTGTCGGATTATCTGGGGCAGGCTTACATGACCCAGGTGTGCCAGCCGAAGCCGACCGACGTTGTGCTGGAAATCGGCACCGGGTCTGGCTACCAGAGCTCGGCACTGTCGCGCATCGTGGCGAAGCAGTACTCGATCGAGATCATCGAACCGCTGGGCCGCAGCGTTGGCAAGATGTTCGCGCCGCTGGGCTACGACAACATCCAGACGCGTGTGGGCGACGGGTTCTTCGGCTGGCCGGAAGTTGAAGGCGGGTTCGACACCATCATCGTGACCTGCGCCGCCCAGTATGCGCCGCCGGCGCTGCTGCGTCAGCTGAAGCCGGGTGGGCGGATGATCTGCCCGATCGGGCAGCCGTTCCGTCGTGGCCAGTTCCTGTATATCTACACGAAGGACGAAGACGGCCGCGTGCGCAGCCGCAAGGACGTGGGGGTGTATTTCATCCCGATGACCGGCGCGATGATGCAGCAGCCGCGTCCGGCCGCAACGCCGGAAACCACACCGCAGAACTGATTTCTGCGATGTGACGAAAAGCAGGGCCGCTGCGGGATTTCGTCGCGGCCTTTTGCTATGGTGAGGAATGGTACGGGTTCTGGTGATCGGCGCAGATCTGAACGGGTTGGTGTTCGCACTGACGGCGGCGCTGCGTGGGTGTTATGTCAGTGTTTTCGAACGGAATGCCGGTATCAGCGCGCGGCCTGAGCTGGTGCAGGAATCTCCCGCCTGGGTGGCGCTGGGTGTTGCCGCAATCACCGATGCGGCGCAGATGCGCGCCACGCTGATTGCGCGGTTGCGCGCGCTGCCGGGAGCCGAGGTGGTGTTCGATACGCAGGTGCTGAAGGTCGAGGCGCATGCGGACGGTGTTGTGCTGGAACTGTCTGGCGCGCGGCGGATGTATGGCGCCGACGTTTTCACCGGCGCGACCGATGTAACGCAAGCCTGGACGATGGCGCAGGCGCTGCAAACCGGCTAGAGCGTTTCCATCACGAGGTTGGAATCGCATTATGTCAGGCACGCGTCGTTTCGTTGTTCGTAATTCTCCGGTTCATGGCAAAGGGGTTTTTGCCGCGACGGATATCGCCAAGGGCGAACGCATCCTTGAATACAAGGGCAAGCGGATCAGCTGGGAATCGGCCATCGACATGGAACCGACCGATCCGGAGAACCCCAATCACACGTTCTTCTTCGACATCGACGGCGACACGGTGATCGACGGCGGCGACGGCGGCAACGCGGCGCGCTGGATCAACCATTCCTGCAGCCCGAACTGCAAGACCGAACAGGTGGAAGTGCGCGGCAAGGACCACATCTACATCCTCGCCAAACGCAACATCCGTGCGGGTGCGGAGCTTTCCTACGATTACGGCCTGATCCTGAACGGACGCATCACCAAGGCCGATATCGCGGCACATCGCTGCCTGTGCGGCAGCAAGAACTGTCGCGGCACCATGCTGGCCCTGCCGAAGGAAAAGGCCGCCAAGAAGGTTGCCAAAAAGGCCGTGAAGAAAGCCGTGAAGAAGACGGCAAAGAAAGCAGCCAAGAAGCGCGCGTAATCGGCTTCAGCCAGGCAGCAGGATACAAACTGCTGCCTGTGCGGCGATGCCTTCTCCTCGGCCGGTGAAGCCCAGCTTTTCGCTGGTCGTGGCTTTCACGGAAATCCGGTCCACCTGCACCCCCAGCAGATCCGCCAGTCGTGTGCGCATGGCATCGGCGTGTGGGGTGATCTTTGGCTGTTCGCAGATCAGCGTTACATCGGCATTCGACAAAACACCGCCATGCGCCGCGATGCGGCTTGCCGCGTGACGCAGGAATTGTGCGCTGTCGGCGTCTTTCCAATTCGCCTGCGAGGGCGGAAAGTGACGGCCGATATCGCCCTCGGCCAGCGCACCGTAAATCGCGTCGCACAGGGCGTGAATACCGACATCGGCATCCGAATGCCCGGCCAGACCCAGCGTGTGCGGCACGTCGATCCCGCACAGGATCAGTGGGCGGTCAGCCACCAGACGATGCACATCGAAGCCGGTGCCAACGCGCGGCAGCATGGGCGACTGGGGGAGAATCTGTTGCATGCGCTGCAAGTCCTGTGGGTGAGTGATCTTCAGATTGTTCTCGCTGCCGGGTACCAGCACGACGCGGTGTTGCGTGCCTTCCAGCAGTGCGGCGTCGTCGGTGGCGTCGTGCAAGGCGGCGCGGTGGGCGTGCAGGATCACATCAAAGTGAAACGCCTGCGGGGTCTGCGCGCGGAACAGATGTTCGCGCGAAACCGTTGCCGCAATCTGCCCGTCTGTCGCGCGCTTCAGCGTATCCGTGACCGGCAGGGCGGGGATGGCACCGGCGGCGGTGCGCAGTGCCTCCAGCAGATTGGGGATGGTATCGGCGGGCAGAAAGGGCCGTGCGGCATCGTGGATCAGCACGATATCGGGGGCATGCGGCACCAGAGCCTCCAGCCCGTTACGCACGCTTGCCTGCCGCGAAGCGCCGCCCGGCACAACCGGGAGGTGAGAAACTCCCGCCAGCGCGGTATCAAGCACCTCAACATCGCCCACCGGTTGCAATAACACCGTATGCCGCGCCAAAGCCTCTGCGGCATGGCGCACCACTGGCTGTCCGGCCAGGTCCAGGAACTGTTTGGGCGTGCTGCCGCCAAAGCGGGATCCGCTTCCGGCAGCCACAAGAACGGCTGCAATGCGCATAATGCCTATCTGATAGCCTCTGCCTGATTGCGCGGCAAATGCGCGGGGGGTAGGTTGCACAAATCATGAGCACTGCCACGCCTCACGCCAAATTGGCCCCGATTACGCTGCCCGGTTCCGGACGCTCCGCCCGGATCGAGACACCGGTGATTCTGGCGCCGCTCTCGGGTGTCACCGACCTGCCGTTCCGTCGTCTTTGCAAGGAGATGGGGACTGGGCTGGTGGTGTCCGAGATGATCGCCTCGTGGGCGATGGTGCGTGAAAACCACCAGACGCTGAAGATGGCCGAGCTCGATGGCATGGGCGGACCCGCCAGCGTGCAGCTGGCCGGCTGCGACCCGGACCTGATGGCCGAGGCCGCACGCATGAATGCGGATCGTGGGGCAGGGATCATCGACATCAATTTCGGTTGCCCGGTGACGAAGGTATCGGTGAAGCAGAACGCCGGTTCCGCCCTGATGCGCGACGAGATCACCGCCGCGCGCATTCTGGAAGCCACTGTGCGTGCCGTGGATATTCCGGTGACGCTGAAGATGCGCATGGGCTGGGATCACACCTGTCTGAACGCCCCGCGCCTGGCGAAGATCGCCGAGGAATGCGGCATCCAGATGGTGACCGTGCACGGCCGCACGCGCCAGATGTTCTATACCGGCACGGCCGACTGGGCCTTTGTGCGACAGGTGAAGGACGCGATCTCGATCCCCGTTATCGTCAACGGCGACATCGTGACCGAGGACGACGCCGACGAAGCCCTGCGCCAGTCCGGTGCTGATGGTGTGATGATCGGACGCGGCAGTTATGGCCGCCCGTGGTTCATGGGCAATGTTGCCACCTATCTGCAAACCGGTGTGCGTAACCCCGAACCCGGATTGGCCGAACAGCGCGACGTGCTGCTGAAGCATTATCGTTCGATGCTCGATTACCATGGGCAAAACCCCGGCATGCGCCTCGCGCGCAAGCACGTGGCCTGGTATTCCAAGGGTCTGCCCGGATCGGCCGAATTCCGCGCCGAGATCAACCGTATGTCCGATGCCGTTGCCGTGCAGGACCACATCCTGCGTTTCTACGACCCACTGATTGCGCGCGGCGTCACGCGCCACGTTGAACGTCCCGACCCCGAAACGCAGGAGGCCGCGTGAAGGACACCGGCCTTCACGATCAGCTTCAACCCGATACGCCGGATCAGGCGATGATCCTGTCCGCTATTCCCGTCCCCGTCATCGTGCTGGATGCGCAGGACCGCTTCTGTTTCGCCAATCTGGCCGCCGAGATTTTCCTTGGCATATCGATCACCCAGCTACGCCACATACGGCTGGCCGATCTGCTGCCACACGATAGTCGGATTTTCGCATTGCTGGCGCAGGTGCGCGCCGGGGCGGTGACGGTCAGCGATCACGATCTGGCGATGGAAAGCCCGCGCATCAATCACCCGTCCGTCTCGGTGCAGGCAGCGCCGCTGGGGACGGATGACGGCGGGGTGCTGCTGGTGTTGCAGGATGCATCGGCCATCCGCACGCTCGACCGGCAGATGGGGTTTCGCAGTGCGGTGCGCAGCGTAACCGGCATGGCCGCGATGCTGGCGCACGAGATCAAGAACCCGCTGTCCGGTATCCGCGGCGCGGCGCAGTTGCTGGAACAGAACGCATCACCCGCCGACCGCGACCTGACACAGCTGATCTGCGACGAGACCGACCGCATTCACAAGATGGTCGATCAGATGGAGGCATTTGGCGACACACCCGCCGCGTCTTGCCCCGTCAATATCCATCACGTGCTGGAGCATGTGCGACTGCTGGCACAGGCCGGGTTTGCGCGACATGTGCGCTTTCATGAACGCTATGACCCCAGCCTGCCGCCCGTGCCCGGCAATGCCGATCAACTGATTCAGGTGGTGCTCAACCTTGTGAAGAACGCCGCTGAGGCACTGCCCGAACAGGGTGGCGAGATCGTGCTCGGCACATCGTATCAGCAGGGGCTGCGCCTGACCGTGCCGAACGGCAAGGAACACGCGCATCTGCCGCTGCTCGTCAGCATCCGCGACAACGGCCCCGGCATTTCCAGCGACATCCTGCCGCATCTGTTTGACCCGTTCGTGAGTTCCAAACCGGGCGGGCAGGGGCTTGGCCTGTCGCTGGTGGCGAAGATTGTGCACGACCATGGCGGCGTGATCGACGTGGCCAGCCGTGCTGGCCGCACCGAATTCCGCATCAGCCTTCCGGTTCTGCCCGACGAGGAAAGCACCGCATGAACGCCCGCACTATCCTGATCGCCGATGACGACCGTTCGATCCGCACCGTGCTGACGCAGGCGCTGGAACGCGCCGGTTACAACGTGCGGGCGACGGGCAATGCATCCACGCTGTGGCGCTGGGTGGAAGACGGTGAGGGCGATCTGGTGATTACCGATGTGGTGATGCCTGATGCCAGTGGCCTCGACATCGTGCTGCGGATGCGCCGCGTGCGCCCCGAACTGCGCGCCGTGGTGATGAGTGCGCAATCAACGATGAAAACTGCGATGACGTCGGCCGAGTACGGCGCCTTCGAATATCTGCCCAAGCCGTTCGATCTGAAAGAACTTCTATCGATCGTCGATCGCGCGCTGATGGTGCCGAAAGAACAGGCAGAATTCCCCGAACAGGACGACCGTTTCCCGCTGATCGGCAAGTCGCCCGCGATGCAGGAGATCTATCGCACTATCGCCCGCCTGACGACGGCGGATCTGACGGTGATGATCACCGGTGAATCCGGCACCGGCAAGGAACTGGTCGCCCGCGCGCTGCATACGCATGGCCGCCGCCGCAAAGGCCCGTTCGTCGCCATCAACATGGCCGCCATTCCGCGCGAACTGGTGGAAAGCGAATTGTTCGGTCACGAACGCGGATCGTTCACCGGTGCCACCAGCCGCACGCAGGGGCGGTTCGAGCAAGCCCAGGGTGGCACGCTGTTCCTCGACGAGATCGGCGATATGCCGCCTGAGGCGCAGACACGTCTGCTGCGTGTGTTGCAGGAAGGCGAGTTCACCACCATTGGCGGGCGACAGGCAATCCGTGCCGATGTGCGCATCATCGCCGCCACGCATCGCGACCTGCGCGCCGCCATCCGTGCCGGGCAATTCCGCGAGGATCTGTTCTACCGCCTGAACGTGGTGCCGCTGCGTCTGCCACCGCTGCGTGAACGGAGCGAGGATATTCCCGCGCTTGCACTGCACTTTCTTGCCAACCTGCACACCGAGGGGCTGGGCGCGAAGATGCTGACACCCGAGGCGATGACCCGGCTGCAACACCACACCTGGCCTGGCAACGTGCGCGAGCTGGAAAACCTGATCCGCCGTCTGGGCGCCCTGTATCCACAAGACACGCTGTCGGAAGACGTGATCGCCGCCGAACTGACTGAAGTAACTACCGCACCGGAAGCCACCCCCAGCAATCTGGCCGAGGCGGTGACGCAGTTCGCTACCCATCTGGTGACGCTGCAGAAGGACTCCGACACGGAGGGTAACATTCATGATCGCGTGCTGGCCGAAGTCGAGCGGCCGTTGATTGAAGTCGCCCTTGCGGCGACGCACGGAAATCAGATACGCGCAGCATCGATCCTTGGTATGAACCGCAATACATTACGCAAGAAAATTCGAGACCTGAACATTTCGGTGACCCGCAGCCTTGGATAATCAGTCCCCCATGAACACGCCCGCCCAGACGGAAGCGCCGCGCCCGGTAAGACGGAGCCTTTGGTACCACGTGACCGAGGTGTTGTTCGGCAAGGCCGCTACACTGGCATCGGCGGCGGTGGCGCTGGCACTGGGGATCACCACGTTTGCCGCACTGGCCGGCGGCGCGCCGCTGGGGCCGAAGCCGGGGCTGGTGTTATGGCTGGTGCTCGCCAATCTGGTGACGCTGCTGTTTCTGGTTGCCTCGCTCGCCATCCGGTTGACGCGGGTCTGGGCGGAACGGCGGCGCGGCTCGGCGGGGTCGCGGCTGCATGTGCGACTGGTGATGCTGTTCTCGGCGGTGGCGGTGTCGCCGGCGGTGGTGGTGGCGATCTTCGCGGCGATGTTCTTCAACATGGGCATCCAGCAGTGGTTCAGCGACCGCGTGCGCACCGCGCTGGAAGAAAGTCTCAGTGCCTCGCAGGCCTATCTGGAGGAGCACCGCAACAACATCCGTGCCGAAGCGCTGGCGATGGCGAACGACCTGAACCGCGCCTCGATCCTGCTGCCCGAGAACGGGTACGATTACGCGCGCGTGCTGGCCACTCAGACGGCGTTGCGCGGGCTGACGGAAAGCCAGGTGTTCGACCCCAACACATCGCAGGTGCTGGCCCATGCTGGGCTGAGCACCGGTTTTGTGATGGAACCGCTGCCGTATTCGGCGGTTGAACTGGCGCGCACCGGCGATATTGCCGTGCTGTCGGGCAGTGGCGACAATACCCGCGTGCGTGCGGTGGTGGCGCTGGACCAACCCAGCAACATGATGCTGCTGATTGGCCGCCCGATCGATGCCAACGTGCTCGACCACGTGGAACGCGCCGAGAACGAAGTGTCTGCCTATCGCCAGATTGACGAGAATCGTTCCGGCCTGCAGATCACCTTCGCGTTGATCTTCGCCATCGTGGCGCTGCTGGTGCTGGTGGCGGCGGCGCTGATCGGGCTGGTGCTTGCCAACCAGATCGCGCGCCCGGTCGGGCTGCTGATCCGCGCGGCGGAACGCGTGCGGGCAGGGGATCTGTCGGTGCGGGTGCCGGAAATCCAGAGCGGCGACGACATCGCCGGTCTGTCGCGCGCCTTCAACCGGATGACCGGGCAGTTGAGTTCACAACGCGGTGAGCTGATGGACGCCTACAGCCAGATCGACGAACGCCGCCGCTTTACCGAGACGGTTCTGTCGGGCGTGTCGGCCGGGGTGGTCGGGCTGGACGATGCCGGGCAGATCGAACTTCCCAACCGCGTGGCGAGTGAACTGGTGGGGGTGGACCTGCTGGGGGCGATCGGGATGAAGCTCGGCACTGTGGTGCCCGAATTCGCGGCGCTGATCGAACAGGTACAGACCGCCCCCGACAAGACCTATACCGCCGAGATCCAGATCGGTCCCGCACAGCGCCCACGCATGTTACTGGTGCGCGTAGGGGCCGAAATTCAGAATGGACGCACCGATGGCTTCGTAGTGACGTTCGACGACATCACCGAACTGCAATCGGCGCAGCGCACGGCCGCCTGGGCCGACGTGGCGCGGCGCATTGCGCACGAGATCAAGAACCCGCTGACCCCGATCCAGCTTTCTGCCGAACGCCTGAAGCGGCGCTTCCTGAAAGAGATCCAGTCCGACCCCGAGACATTCGCGCAATGCGCGGACACCATCGTGCGCCAGGTTGGGGATATCGGGCGCATGGTGGATGAATTTAGTTCGTTCGCCCGTATGCCGCAGCCGGTGATGAAGCAGGAAGATGTGGGGCGGATCGTGCAGGAAGTGATGGTGCTGCCGAAAACCGCCCATCCAGAAATCGACTGGCATGTGCGCATACCGCCCACACCGCTGGTCATTCCGTGCGATCGCCGCCAGATTGGGCAGGCGATTACCAACCTGCTGCAGAATGCAGTCGACGCCGTGGCAATGCGCGCGGAGGCAGGCTGGATTCAGCTTGGTATTAGTGTAGAGAATGGCAAAATTCGAATCGCTGTCGAGGACGATGGCATCGGTCTTCCCAAAGAAGATCAGGGCCGCCTGACAGAACCATACGTGACGCACAAAACCAAAGGCACCGGATTGGGGCTGGCAATTGTGAAGAAGATCATGGAGGACCATAAAGGTGACCTCCAGTACGAGGACCGGGTCGATGGACCCGGGGCTGTTGTTTCTCTTCTTTTGCCGTTAAAGGGCAGTGATGGCGGCTGAGATTCTTATCATCGATGACGAACCCGATATCCGGATGTTGCTGGAAGGCATTCTGACGGATGAAGGGTATCAGGCACGATTGGCTGGCGATGCAAATGCGGCGCTTGCGGCATTTCGCACGCGGCGTCCTTCGCTGGTGATCCTGGATATCTGGCTGCAGGGTTCGCAGATGGACGGGTTGCAGATCCTGGAACATTTCCAGCGCGAGGAACCCGGCGTGCCGGTGCTGATGGTCTCGGGCCATGGAACGATCGAGACCGCGGTCGCTGCCATCCAGAAGGGCGCTTACGACTTCATCGAAAAACCCTTCACTGCCGATCGGCTGCTGCTGCAGGTGCGCCGCGCGCTGGAAGCAGCCAAGCTGGCGAACGAGAACGCCGAACTGCGTCTGCGCGCGCGTCCGGACTCCGAGTTGATCGGGCCGTCGCCCGTGACGGCGGCTTTGCGTGCCTCGATCGAGAAAGCAGCGCCGACGGGATCGCGTATCCTGATCTCGGGCCCCGCCGGGGCGGGTAAGGAAGTCGTGGCGCGGATGATCCACGAACACTCCCGCCGGGCCGATGGGCCATTTGTGGTATTGAATTGCGCCACCCTGTCTGCCTCGCGGTTCGAAGAAGAGTTGTTCGGTATTGAAGGCACGGCGGAACATCCGCGCCGCGCCGGGATGCTGGAACGTGCGCATGGCGGCACGCTGCTGCTGGACGAAGTGGCCGACATGCCACTGGAAACCCAGGGCAAGATCGTGCGCGTGCTGCAGGAACAGGGTTTCCACCGCCTGGGCGGCGATGCGGCCATCAAGGTGGACGTGCGCGTGATCGCCACGACCAACCGCGACCTGCAGGCTGAAATCACCCTGGGGCGCGTGCGCGAGGATCTGTATTATCGCCTGGCCGTGGTGCCGTTGCGCGTGCTGCCGTTACGCGGCCGGCGCGAGGATATTCCGGCGCTTGCCACCCACTTCATGAAACGCGCGGCGGAAAACGCCGGCATGCCGATGCGGGAATTCTCGCCGGATTGTCTGTCCGCGCTGCAGGCCTATGAATGGCCGGGCAATGTGCGCCAACTGCGCAACGTGGTCGAATGGCTGCTGATCATGGCGCCGGGTGCGCATGGCGATGCGATCCGCGCCGACATGCTGCCGCCCGAGATCGTGGGTGCATCGCCGGTGGCGCTGCGGCTCGACACCGGGGCCGACATCATGACGCTGCCGCTGCGCGAGGCGCGCGACATGTTCGAGAAAGAATATCTGGAAGCGCAGTTGCTGCGGTTCACTGGCAATATCAGCCGCACCGCGCAGTTCGTCGGCATGGAGCGCAGCGCGCTGCACCGCAAGCTGAAGCAGCTGGGCGTCAACGACGACAAGCTTCCGAACGGCATATAACGAAGGATCCGACCAGATGAGCCGCATTGCCTACGTGAATGGAGAATACGTCCCGTTGGCCTATGCCAGCGTGCATGTGGAAGATCGCGGCTATCAGTTTGCGGACGGCGTCTACGAAGTCATCCACGTGCATAACGGCCGCTTCATCGACGAGGCATCGCACATGGCGCGGCTGGATCGCAGCCTGCGCGAAATGCGCATGGGCATGCCAATGTCGCACGCGGCATTCGGCGTTGTCCTGCGCGAAATGGTGCGCCGGAACCGGGTGCGTGAAGGGCTGGTCTATATGCAGATCACCCGCGGCGTGGCGCGCCGTGACCATGCGTTCCCGACCATGCCGATTGCGCCGTCCGTCGTTATCACCACCAAGCGTATGCCCGCCTTCCCGAGCGACCTTGCAAAGTGGGCAACCAAGGCGATCACCCACGAGGACATCCGCTGGGGCCGCTGCGACATCAAGACCGTGGGGCTGCTCGCCAATGTGTTCGCCAAGCAGGCCGCGAAGGAAAAGGGTGCCGCCGAGGCCATTCTGGTGCGCGACGGTATGGTGACCGAAGGGTCTTCGACCTCGGTCTGGATCGTGGACGAGAAGGGGGCCATCCGCACGCGCCACCTGGATTATTCCATCCTGCCCGGTTGCACGCGCGCCGCACTGATGGATGAACTGAAGCAGGCGCAGGTCACCTTCGAGGAACGTGCGTTCTCGAAGGACGAACTGGACCGCGCGCGCGAAGTGTTCATCACCTCGGCCACATCGTTCGTGCGTCCGATCGTGCAGATCGACGGCAAGGATGTGAGCGACGGCAAGGTCGGCCCCGTGGTGCAGAAACTGTTCGAGATCTTTACCCGCCATGTCCGGGGTGATCTGAAAAACGCGGCATGATACCGCGCGCCGTTCTGTGGGACTGGGATAACACGCTGGTCAATGCGTGGAGCTCGGTCGCCGAAGGGATGAACGCGGCGCTTGCGGCGTTTGGTCAACCGGTATGGTCGGTCGAGGAAGTGCGCCAGCGGGCACGCCGTTCGATGCGCGATACCTTCCCCGAGATGTTCGGCGCCGACTGGGAACGCGCGCGCGATATCTTCCGTGCGGCGGTTGAACAGGTGCATCTGCAAACCACGGTATTGCTGCCGGATGCGGACACGGCCTTGCAGGCTGTGGCGCGGGCTGAGCGGTATCAGGGCGTTGTGTCGAACAAGAACGGCCCATTCCTGCGCGACGAAGCACGGCACCTGCAGGTTGATGGATACTTCGGCGCGCTTGTCGGGGCGGGGGATGCAACTGCCGATAAACCCAGCGCAAAACCTGTGCTGATGGCGCTGGAAAATTCTGGCATTCAGCCGTCAAAGCATGTTTGGTTCGTTGGCGATACGAAAATAGATATGGATACCGCGCGTGCTGCCGGATGCACAGCTGTGCTGGTGGGGGCAGCAGAACATGACGGGGGGGCCGCTTATTGCATGCCGGATATCCATTTTCGGACGTTGAAAGACCTCGCCGAGGTCTTTGCCTGACACGCTACAGGCGCTAAGAGACCGGCTTTGATCCGTTGGGCAGGTTCCATCGGTGGCCGGGAGTTTGTATCCGGCCAAAAATAAAGGACAAAGTTGTGGCTAACGAAAAATCGCAGAACGTACAGGACGTGTTCCTGAATAACGTTCGCAAGAACAAGACGCCCGTAACGGTCTTCCTTGTTAACGGGGTCAAACTTCAGGGCATCATTACCTGGTTTGATAATTTCTCGGTGCTGCTGCGCCGGGATGGCCACACACAGTTGGTCTACAAGCATGCGATCAGCACGGTCATGCCGGGCGCGCCGATCCAGTTGTTCGACCCGACCAAGGTTGCGGGCGAAGCCGGAGCCACGACGGCACCTGCATCTGGCTCGACACTGACAATCGCACACAAGGATCCGATGGCTGATTTCGACCTTGAGTGAAGATCCCGACCAGGGCGCGCGCGCGACAAACCGTCGCGCGCCGGCCCCAACAAAACCCGAGCCGACCAATGCGGCCGTTATTCTACCCTGGGAGAGACCAAGTCCATCCGTCGGAACACGCGTCGCCGAAGCGCGACTGGCCGAAGCCGTAGGGCTTGCGGAGTCGATCGGCGTTTCCATCCGCTATACGGCGATTTTTCCATTGCGCTCGACGCGTCCGGCCATGCTGCTGGGCAGCGGTCAGGTCGAGATCGCGCATACCGCCATTACCGAGAACAATATCGGCGTCGCCATTGTGGACGCGACCCTGTCGCCCGTGCAGCAGCGCAATCTGGAGCGTGCCTGGGGCTGCAAGGTCATCGACCGCACCGGGCTGATTCTGGAGATCTTCGGCGAACGCGCGCAAACCCGCGAAGGCACGCTGCAGGTTGAACTGGCGCATCTGGAATACCAGCGCACCCGGCTGGTGCGTGCCTGGACCCATCTGGAACGCCAGCGCGGTGGCTTCGGGTTCATGGGCGGGCCGGGGGAAAGCCAGATTGAAATCGATCGACGCCTGATCGACGACCGCATTATCCGGCTGAAGAAAGACCTTGACCAGGTGCGTCGCACGCGCGGGCTGCATCGCTCGGCGCGCAGCAAGGTGCCGTATCCGATTGTCGCGCTGGTGGGTTACACCAATGCGGGTAAATCGACTCTGTTCAACGCGATCACCGGTGCGGGCGTGTATGCGCAGGACCAGCTTTTCGCAACGCTGGACCCCACGATGCGCGGGCTGAAACTGCCGTCCGGGCGTAACGTGATCATGTCGGACACGGTGGGGTTCATCAGCTCGCTGCCGACCGAACTGGTGGCGGCCTTCCGCGCCACGCTGGAAGAAGTCGCCCAGGCCGATCTGATCCTGCATGTGCGCGACGCCGCCCACCCGGACACCGCCGCCCAGCGCGAGGACGTGCTGGCCGTGCTGGACAGTCTGGCGCGCGACGGCACGCTGGATGCGCAATGGCGCAACCGCACGCTGGAAGTGATGAACAAGGCCGATCTGCTGGGTGGCATTGCCGAAGTGCCGGTGCGATCCGAAGGCAGCATCGCGGTTTCCGCGCTGAGCGGCGAGGGGCTGGATGCCCTGAAAGCCGCCATCGATACAGCCATCGCGGCGGGGCTGGAGGTCGTGGAATACACGCTGGACCACGGCGATGGCGCACGCATTGCGTGGCTGCACGAGCACGCCGAGGTGCTGGAACAGCGCAACGAGGAAACTGGGTTGTATATGCGTGTCAGGATATCTTCCGCCAACCGGGCACGCTTCGAGCGCGTATCATGATCTTTTCAATGCTGGATATTCAGCGCGTTGCCCATATTCTTGAAGGTGCGGCGGAAACCGAGATCATGCCGTTGTTCGGTCGTTTGCCGGGTGATGCGGTGCACGCCAAAACCGGTCCGCTGGACCTTGTAACAGTGGCCGACGAAGCCGCCGAACGCGCCATCACCCACGCGCTGAAACAGGCCTTTCCGCAGGCGCTGGTGATTGGCGAGGAAGCCGTTTCCGCCCATCCCGAACTGCTGGCGCAACTGGCCGGGGCCGAGCTTGCCTTCGTGATCGACCCGATCGATGGCACGGCGAACTACGCGGCGGGTCTGCCGTTGTTCGGCGTGATGGTGGCGGTGCTGTCGAAGGGCAGAACTGTTGGCGGGGTGATTTACGACCCGGTCGCGAAAGACCACGTCATGGCGGTGCGTGGTGAAGGCGCATGGCGGGAAGGGGCGTCGTTCCCGCGTGTGCGGTTGCGGGTTGCGGCACCTGTGCCTCTGGCGCAGATGGCCGGGAATGTGTCGTGGCGATTTCTGCCCGATATGTTGAAGACCCGGCTGCTGACCAACCTGCCGCAGATTGCGGCGGCGTGGGATTATCGCTGCTCGGCGCATCAATACCGAATGCTGGCGGCGGGGCATGCACATTTCCAGCTGTATTGGCGGCAGATGCCGTGGGACCATGCGGCTGGTGTGCTGATCCACGAAGAGGCCGGAGGGTATGCTGCGCGGTTCGATGGGTCCCCCTATGACCCGTTGCTGCACGATGGCGGTTTGATCTGTGCGACAGATCGGGATAGCTGGTTGATATTGCGCGATACGCTCTTGGGGCCAACACCCACAGCTTAAGGTATTCCCATGCAAAGACTGAATGGAAAAACGTGCGTTGTGACCGGCGCTGCGCGCGGTATCGGCCGTGCGATTGCCAGCCGTTTCCACGCTGAAGGCGGCCGTGTCATCGTGACCGATCGGGACGAAGCTGCCGGTGTGACAACCGCTGCAGAGCTTGGGTGCCAGTTTGAAAAGCTCGACGTGCGTGAGGAGGCCCACTGGTTGCGGCTTGCCGAACGGGTGCCCGCCGTGGATGTGGTGGTCAATAACGCTGGCATCACCGGGTTTGAAGATGGTCCTGTGGCACACGACCCCGAGCATGCCGGCCTGGCAGATTGGCAGGACGTGCACCGGACGAACCTCGACGGGACGTTTCTTGGTTGCCGTTATGCGATCGGGGCGATGAAAGCGCGGGGGGCGGGGTCGATCATCAATATCTCGTCCCGTTCGGGGCTGGTGGGGATTCCGCTGGCTGCGGCCTATGCCTCGTCCAAGGCGGCCATTCGGAATCATACGAAAAGCGTGGCGCTGTATTGTGCCCAGAAGGGCTGGAAAATCCGCTGCAATTCGATCCACCCGGCCGCCATTCTGACCCCGATGTGGGAACCGATGCTCGGCACCGGACCGGACAGAGAGGCTCGGATGCAGGCATTGGTGGCTGATACGCCCCTCAAGCGATTTGGATTGCCCGAGGAAGTTGCGGCCATCGCCGCCATGCTCGCGTCGGACGAAGCAACCTATCTGACGGGGACAGAGCTGAATATCGACGGGGGCTTGCTGGCTGGTTCGGCGGCTACGCCGGGGTGAGGTTGGGACGCGGATAGGGCCGGGTTATATGCCCCGACAGTGGCAGCAATAACGCCTGCCTAATCTGTACCACGCGGGGCAATGGCGGATAGTGGCAGGCCACGCCCCAACAGCGCAAAGCTCCATTGTATAACTGGATTGCAGCGCTCCATCGTGGTCGTCAACGCGATTGTGCTCTTCACGGCCATACGTGAAATTTTCACTTGCTCGCCGCTGTTATAATTCAAATTCCGGTGCAGTTTGCGGAGTGTCAGCAAGGCAAGGCCAATGCTCCACAGGCAGAAACGGCGAAATCCTACATGCCGGGTCGGCACCATCAATGTGTAGTCTATGGCATGCCGGAGATATGCATGCGCGACGCCGATAAGTTCATTCATCGCGCAAACATACCCATCACTGCGCGCGCCATGGTGCACCATACCCGGATCAACGCCATATCGGGCGAAAACATCCTGGGGAAGCCAGCAAACGCCACGTTCGCGGTCCTCCCACTGATCTTTCAGGATATTGGTCATCTGCAACCCTTGGCCAAAGGAAACAGCCAGGCGCATCATTGTTGCGGACTGCGGTGCCAGCAGAGGTTCATAGTCAATCAGCAGTGTCGTCAGCATTTCCCCGACTACACCCGCCACGCAATAGCAGTACCGATCAAGGTCTCGGGATGACTCCAGCCCTTGCAAACTGGCAAATTTCTGGAAATCATGCATGCCACGTGACATCACTTCCAGGCACGTAACGATGGCTTGTCGCTGAATTGCGCCGAAACTCTGTGTCACCGTCAGCACTACAGGTAGCAGGGCAACTAAATCGTGTTCAGCTTTGGGGGTGCTGGCAGAAAGTTCTGGTGCCAGGGCTGCAACGAACGCACCAACCTCTACCCGTCCTGTCACAGCATCCAGAAATGCACGCTCGTGCACTCCCTTGTCCGCGATAGACAGCATGCTTTCATCTTCGATCGTATCTGCGACACGACACAGGAGATAGGCGTTTGCCACCACCGTACGTAAGGTTTCAGGCAGTTGCGGGATGGTCAGCGCAAAGGTTCTGGAAACCTTGGCCAGAATACTATTCTGCTGCTGAATGGCGCTTTTGATCACGTCATCGCTAAATGAATTCAGTGGCAAAATCGACATCTATTTATCGCCCCAGCCTGTAAACAAACGGCTTTATATCCAAAATTACCGTATAAAAAGTTAACATACTTAGGAATACATGCCATTGCATTAGGTAATAATTTACTCATGTGTGTATTTGCGAATAGATATCCATAAAAATATGCCAGATTCAATATATAAATATAAAAGTTTACGCTATTTATTGGTTGTAAATTTTTACCCCCTATGACATGCCGATAATACTGCACTGGATGCTTGTCATTTTGTGAATTAATTCAGTTTTAGAGGTTTTTTGGACGTGATAACTGGGATAATAGTCTCATTTGATGATGAACCACTCATCCTGGTTGATACAGCTGACCAGGAAATTGGGTTTCTTGACAAAGCATCAGTGCATGATGGGCCGGGCTTGTTACACCGCGCCTTTTCACTGTTCGTTTTCAATTCAAAAGGTGAGCTGCTTCTGCAGCAACGCGCCAGCAGGAAACGCCTGTGGCCTGGATTCTGGTCCAATACCTGTTGCAGCCATCCCAGACGTGGAGAGGCAATGGAAGTTGCCACTCAACGGCGGCTTGATGAGGAGCTGGGGCTACAATGTGCCCTTAGCTATCAATTCAAATTTCAGTACGATGCCCAGTTTGAAGATATAGGCAGCGAACGAGAGCTTTGCTGGGTTTACACTGGCGTCAGTGATGTGCTGCCAACTTCCAACCCCACTGAAATCGCTGCATTTCGTTATGTGACACCAGATGCACTGGATCAGGAAATTATGGCCACGCCGGAGATCTTTACGCCCTGGTTTAAAATCGAATGGGCGCGCCTGCGCAATCATCCATCAGCTGAGTTCAGAAGCCATTTCTCTCTTTGCGAGAGAGCAGGCGGGTTTTGAGCGTTCTGTTAACTATGCCCAATACACCCCATTCAATAAATAACACACTGATGGTGATTGCCGCGACCCGCCAATCATTCTGGCCCCAGAGGTTTTCCAGTAAAGTAAAAATTATAGCCGGGGGCATTAAAAGCAGAACAAGAGCGCCATAATCCTTCCAGTTCACTACTTCTTCCTTTCCATCGCCTTTGCGCTCTGCCAGGCGGCTTCCATTTCTTCCAGAGATGCTTCGTCCAACGTGCGGCCGGACCCAATGATTGTGTCTTCCACCACGCTGAAACGGCGCTCGAACTTGGCGTTGGCACCGCGCAGGCAGGTTTCGGGGTCCAGGTCCAGCTTGCGGGCCAGATTGGCGAGCACAAACAGCATGTCGCCGACCTCATCGGCCAGCCGCGCCTTGTCGCCATGCGGCAGTTCAGCGCGCAGTTCGGCAGTTTCCTCGGCCAGTTTGTCGAGTACGGATTCAGCATCAGGCCAGTCGAAGCCGACCCGGGCAGCGCGCTTGGTCAGCTTGGCAGCGCGGGTCAGGGCGGGAAGGGGGCGGGGA
>JAVBJV010000050.1:0-3621 GCA_031546815.1 Acetobacteraceae bacterium | reverse complement strand
AGCTGTGGGTAGGGCTCGGCAACCCCGAGCCCGCAATGGCGCGCCAGCGTCATAACATCGGCTTCATGGCGGTTGATACGATCGCTCTCCGCCCCGGGTTCACCCCGTGGCGGAAGCGTTTCAAGGGTATGATTGCTGAGGGCACGATCAGCGGCGAGAAGATCCTGGCGCTGAAACCGATGACCTACATGAACCTGTCCGGCGAAGCGGTGCAGGAAGCGGCTGCGTTCTACAAGATCGCGCTGTCCGACATCACCGCGTTTCACGACGAGCTGGATTTAACCCCCGGCAAGATGCGCGTGAAGAAGGGCGGCGGCGCTGCGGGCCATAACGGTCTGCGCAGCATGGACCGCCAGCTGGGCGGGCAGGATTACTGGCGTGTGCGGCTTGGCATCGGCCATCCGGGCATGAAGGAGAAAGTCACTGGCCACGTGCTGGGCGATTTCTCGAAGAACGACATTACCTGGCTGGTGCCGTTTCTGGACGCCATCGCCGATGCCGCGCCGATGCTGGTTGCTGGCAAGACGGAAGATTACATGACGCGGGTGGCTCATCTGGCCCCCACCACCGACACGAAATAACGAGCAAGAGAACAGAGGCACATCATGGGTTTTAATTGCGGCATCGTTGGCCTGCCGAATGTCGGCAAATCCACTCTGTTCAACGCGCTGACGGCGACGGCCTCGGCCCAGGCGGCGAATTATCCGTTCTGCACGATCGAACCCAACGTGGGACGCGTGGCGGTGCCGGATCCGCGCCTCGATATGCTGACCAAGATCGGCAAGTCGCAGAAGACCGTGCCGACAAGTCTGGAATTCGTGGACATCGCGGGCCTGGTGCGCGGTGCGTCGCGCGGGGAAGGTCTTGGTAACCAGTTCCTCGGCAATATCCGTGAGGTGGATGCGATCATCCACGTGCTGCGCTGCTTTGAAGACACTGACATCACCCATGTCGAAGGCAGCATCGACCCGATCCGCGATGCGGAAACGGTTGAAACCGAACTGATGCTGGCCGATCTCGAAAGTCTGGAAAAGCGCCTGCCGCTGCTGGTGAAGAAAGCGCGCGGCGGCGACAAGGAAGCGGCCGCGCAGGTCGAGCTGATCGAACCGATTGTGGTGGCGTTGCAGGCGGGAAAATCGGCCCGCACCGCAATCCCGGCCGATCAGGTGGAAGCGGCGCGTGCGTTGCAGCTGATGACCTCGAAGCCGGTTCTGTATGTGTGCAACGTGGAAGAAGCCTGCGCCGCCAGCGGCAACGCGCAGAGCGCCCGCGTGTTCGAACGTGCGAAAGCAGAAGGTGCGCGCGCGGTGGTCGTCTCGGCCGCAATCGAAGCCGAGATCAGCCAGCTGGCCGAGGAAGACAAGGTTGAATTCCTGTCGGGCCTCGGGCTTGAGGACAGCGGTCTGGACCGGATTATCCGTGCCGGGTACGACCTGCTGGGGCTGATTACCTATTTCACCTGCGGCCCCAAGGAAGCGCGCGCCTGGACGATCACGCGCAACACCAAGGCCCCGCAGGCGGCGGCGGTGATCCACAACGATTTCGAACGCGGCTTCATCGCGGCAGAAGTGATCGGGTACGACGACTACATCACGCACAAGGGCGACGTCGGCGCCAAGGAAGCGGGCAAGATGCGCGTGGAAGGCAAGGAATACGTGGTGAAGGACGGAGACGTTATGCTGTTCCGATTCAATGTGTAGAACGCAGCGCCATTTCACAAGCCTTCTGAACCTGTTAAAACCCTGCGTAATGCAGGGTTTTTCATGTCTCTAGATATCCGCACCAGTAATTCGATACCAATGGGGCCGCGCGTTTGAATGCTGTTGAAATCGAAGAAGCCGTATCCGATCTGGTGCTCCAGCCGTTCGATGCGCCCGAGTTCCCCTTCGCCTTCCTGACCGCCTTTGGGAATAAGGACACCACCGTCAAGCGCCTGCGTGCCGGGTCTGGCAATGCATCGGACGTGGCGGGGGGGCAACATCCATCTGGCCACCTGCCCCGAAGGCCAGATCAGCGCCGCCATCGCCGCCCTGCGCGCCAGCCCCAAGACTGCCGGCAACAAGGTGAAATTCATCCTCGCCACCGATGGCGTGCTGGTCGAGGCGGAAGACACTGCCTCGGGCGAGCTCATCGCCTGCAACTATCCGAAACTGGGCAACCATTTCGGGTTCTTCCTGCCGCTGGCGGGGATTTCCACCGTCAAGCAGATCACGAACAACCCCATCGACATCAAGGCGACGGGGCGGTTGAACAAGCTGTATATCGAACTGCTGAAAGACAACCCCGACTGGGCAACGGCGGAACGTCGCGGCGATCTCAACCAGTTCATGGCGCGGCTGATCTTCTGCTTCTTTGCGGAAGATACCGGCATTTTCCCCAGTCGGCTTTTCTCGCACACCGTCGAGCAGATGAGCGACAGCCAGTCCACCAACACGCACGCGGTGATCGCCGCGCTGTTCCGCGCCATGAACACCGAGGCTGCGGACCGCGCCGGGGCCGACCTGCCGCGCTGGACGGCGAATTTTCCGTATGTGAATGGCGGCCTGTATGCGGGGACGATGGATTGCCCGCACCTATCTGCTGCGCGCGGCGGAGCTGAGCTGGCGCGAGATCAACCCCGATATTTTCGGCTCGATGATACAGGCGTGGCGGACGACGACGAACGCAGCGCGCTCGGCCTGCATTACACCAGCGTGCCGAACATCCTGAAGGTGCTGATCCTTGTGGCAGCGCGACCGAATGCGCGGTGGAGCCTGGACTTTGTTCACGACCAGTTTGCCTGTGGACGTCGGTTCCGGGTGCTGAACGTTGTCGATGATGTGACACGTGAATGCCTGGCGGCGATCCCCGATACATCGCTATCAGGCCGACGTGTGGCGCGGGAGCTGAGCGGTCTGATTGCACGACGCGGCAAACCGGAGATGATTGTGAGCGACAACGGCACGGAGTTCACGGCCAATACGATATTCGCCTGGTCGAAGGAGCAGCAGATTGCGTGGCATTACATTGAGCCGGGCAAGCCGATGCAGAACGGCTACGTGGAGAGTTTCAATGGGCGGATGCGTGACGAGTTGCTCAACGAGACACTGTTCCACGGCCTTGATCATGCCCGCGCTGTGATCGAGGCATGGGCAGAGGATTACAACACCCAGCGGCCACACTCCTCGATCGGCTACCAAACCCCGGCGGCCTATGCCGCAACGGCTTTTGCAACGGGATCAGGCATGCCTGATCCCGTTGCAAACAACACACAGAACCGCGTAACAACAACCGTCGAGACTCTAATCAGCGCTGGATGAAACTTCCACGGCAGGTCAGATTATAGCCGTCAAAACTGGTACGACCAGTTGGAACATTCGGATCGGGAACATTATAGGTAGTTCCGTTCGGCGTGCCTGTGACCTTTTGTTGATAGGCGCGTTCCGCATCCAACATGCTTTCATTCGCACGGGCCCAAGCACCCGGACCACCATCTGAATCGCCAATCCGATAGGTGGCTGTTCTATTTGGTGCTGTTTGCCCCGCTGATGTTGTTGCCTCTGTAAACAGGTTCGTTAGTTTTTTCCAAAAACTTCCAGCTGTTTGCATAGCCTCTTCAGAGACATGTGCAACAGTTCCAGC
>JAVBJV010000058.1:0-37124 GCA_031546815.1 Acetobacteraceae bacterium | reverse complement strand
CGTATTGACCAGCGTTGTGTCCTGCGCGTCGAACGCCAGAGCCGTGCCAACGCCGTTCGGCGCGGTGATCGTCCCGGAGTTGGTGAAGTTGGTCACCTTGTTGGTGAACACCGTCGGGGCAGTCGTGCTGACCGATGTCAGAACACCACCGTTGATCACCGTGGTCACACCATCACCCAGCCACAGCGCCGAACCGCCATCCTCGGACTGCACGTCCACAGTGACCGCGGTGTTCACCACACCGGTTGTGTTCGCGCGGATCCCCGTGCCATCCGTACCCACCACATTGATCGTCAGGCCCTGCGAGTTGGACAGGTCGAGGCTGTTGGTCGTCTGGCTGCCATCGGCGTTCTGGAACGCAATCCCGCTCCCCGAACGAGCCACCACAATCACGCCACTGTTCGTGTTGCTGAACGACGTCGCCGTGCGCACACCGTGGCCATCGCCAGCCATTAAATAGGCCCCCGTCAGTTTCAGGTCGCTGATCTCGCCAGCGTTCTCGATCGCGTTACCATAGTAACTTGTAATCTGCCGCACCGAATCACCGTTCACATGCAGAGACACAGCCCCCGGGGCGATCAGAATGCCGTGCCCGCCGTCGTAGGCAAAAATACCGCCCATGCCAGACTGGTTAATGGTCAGGCCTGCACCAGCCCCCAGCACGATCGCGGACCCTGAACTATCATCTGTCGAAATTTTTTGGGTATTAGTGAGCACATTACCGGCGCCTTCGACATGCACAGCAACAGCAGCGCCCCCGCCACCCTGGATGTAGCCAGTATTCTCCAGGGTGCCGCCCTGAAGCTTGACCCCAGAGGTTTCGGTCTCATGCGCGCTGATGTTGCCGCGGTTGATGCCGGTGGCGCCTGCTCCGATCACCACGCCCGTGGAGCCTGCTCCGTACGCAGAAATAGCGCCAGTGTTGGAGTTGGTGCCGGTGGTGCCTGCTTCGAGCACTACGCCCGTGGAACCTGGACCATTCACGGTGATGTCACCGTCATTGATGGCGCTGATGGCACCCGTTCTGACCAGAATGCCCGTGGAGTTGCTGCCGTCCAAGGTGATGTTGCCGGTGAGGATGCTGGCAGGGTTGTTGGTGCCGCTGCCGCCTGCCTCGATCACGATCCCCGTGGAGTTATCGCCCGTCATTTTGATCACGCCGTTGTTGATGCCGGTGGCGTTGTTGATCCGAATGCCCACGGAGTTTGCACCCAGGAACGTAAGCTCCGCGTTGTTGGTGCCGGTGGAGCCTGTTTCGATCACGATGCCCGTGACGCCTACGCCCGACGAGATGAACTCGCCGTTGTTGATACCGGTGGAGCCTGTTTCGATCCGAATGCCCGTAGAGCGGTCGCCCACCAAGGTGATCAGACCCTCGTTGATGCCGGTGGAGGCGTTTCTGATCAGAAAGCCCACCGCGTCCGGGTCCGACACAGTCATCGAGCCGGTGTTGGTGCCGGTATCGCCGTTATCGACAATTGTCTGCGCACGCGCATCGGCCACTGTCAGCGCCCCCAGCACCCCGGCAACAACCGCCAACCGCCGCGCCATACCCAGGCAGCTGACGCCAGAAAGCAAATACGCGCGCGCAGAAGCCTGCGCAGCATTGGTAATATTGTGGACAAACATAACAATTAGTACCTTACAGAAAGGAGGGGATTACCCCTAGTTGAGTAGAAAAATGGAGCGAGGAACTGCCGATGCAGCAGTTCCGCCAATGTCAGCGCCGGTTAAACATCGGCAGCCCCCCGTCGAACCTTTCCCAAGCCCCCCGACAGCAAGCCCACGCGCAACGCGCGATCAGCCGCGTCAGCAACAAAACTCGGTTTCATGTTTTTAACCCTGTTAGTTTGATTTCATCCGGACAGCAGGCGATGATCGAAAAACGGAAAGATGAAGGACCATCCATAACTGGGCAGGCCACCAAATAACGCCACAACCCTTGAAGTTTTAGGAAATTATTCTTGTAATTTCACAACTATCCGGTTTTGTGCAAATATCAGCTGAAGGGCGACCTGCATTATTGAGCACATCGCCCCCATCATTCCTTACCAAAGGGTGGTACTCGCTACTGAAAGCTACATACCGTGAGGGCCATATTTTCTGAACCGTAACCCCCAGGACAGACGAAATTGCGGCCTCGCCACCCGGATTGGAATCATACAGAGCGCGGGCGCACGCCAAAGCAGACAACCCATGCGCAACCGCAACTTCACCCAAAGACCAACCACATTTATGCAAAGCTGCTTTAATAGTTGCAGGATGCCAATCAGTTGAAATCGCCCTCATGTGCATAACCAATTCCGCTCAAAATCGACCAATAACCAAGGCATCCCTTGGGGAGATAACACTTTATGCATGTACCATATCTGTCTTTGGGTTAATTTTCAACTCAAAAGATTCATTTTTGGATTTATTCCTAACTAAAAAATACAAAACCGTAATAAATCCTCTCAGGGCATGCAAAATCAAGTTGATTTTACAACCCAATTATCAAAATGGGGTAAATTGGAGAGGGCCGCAATTATGAAAACTAAAAGCTACCCAGCTATTACACTGCGCTTGCGGCAGGTTGCGCAGAGCATTGGTGGGGGGACGGAGTTTGGCCGCCGCCTGAATCTCACTCAAAGCACCGTGTCCAATTATTTAAATGGTAGACCTCCAAAATCTGATTTCCTTGCGGAAATTTGCACAAAATTTACCATAAACCCAAACTGGCTTCTGCTGGGGGTGGGGGGAATGTATACGATCACGCGCGAAACCGCAGTCGCCCCTCCCCAAACCAGTCCACGGGTCGGAGAGACGCAGCCCCCCACTGAAAACGCGCGCAAAGGAGGCAACCCACTCGAGCAGATGGACTTGTCCCTGCTGGGGGAAGCGCTGCAGATGGTAGACTCAATTTACCAGATCTATCAGGCGACCCCGGCCAGCCCGCAGGCCAAGATGGAGATGGTCCTTCGCACCTACGACATCATCTGCCGACACCAGACAGAAGGCCGTGCACCGGTTTCTGTGGATCAGATTCTGTTTTCGTTTCTGGATCACGCTGTGCAAAAATAGGGTTTGGGTTCAACCCAGTACAGCATAACACTCGTGCAAGCTTACCTGGCGCGCAGAGAAGCGCCGCTTGCAGGCCTGTATTGGCTGAAAAGATTGCCTACCAGGACCGCGTCCGGCGCACGGCGTCCTGCCAGCCATGATACAGCCGCGTGCGCGTTGCCTCGCCCATCGTCGAGGCAAAGCGGCGTTCCAGCTGCCAGCGTGCCCCGGCCTGCTCGGGCGGCAGGAACAGGCCCGACTGCAACCCGGCCAGATACGCAACGCCCGCCGCCGTGGTTTCCATCACTACCGGACGATCCACCGGCGCGCCCAGAATGTCGGCCAGAAACTGCATCGCCACGTCGGATGCCGCCATGCCGCCATCAACCCGCAAGACCGTGTCGGCGGTGACACCCCAGTCGTTGTGCATTGCCTCGACCAGATCGCGGGTCTGGAACCCGACGCTGCGCAAGGTGGCGCGGGCGATCTCCTTCGGGCCGGTGGCGCGTGTCAGGCCGAACATCGCGCCGCGTGCGTCCGGGTCCCAATATGGTGCGCCAAGCCCCACGAAAGCGGGCACCAGCACCACGTCCTGCGTGGGGTCTGCCGCTTCTGCCAATGTGGCGGTCTCGGGCGCGCTGCGGATGATGCCAAGCCCGTCACGCAGCCACTGCACCGCGGCCCCCGCGATGAAGATGGCACCCTCAAGCGCGTAGGTGCGTTTGCCGTTGATCTGATAGGCAATCGTCGTCAGCAGACGCGAGCGCGACACCACTGGCGTTTCGCCCGTGTTGAGCAGCGCGAAGCAGCCCGTGCCATAGGTAGACTTCATCATCCCCGGCTGGAAACACGCCTGCCCCACCGTTGCCGCTTGCTGGTCGCCCGCCATGCCGCGGATCGGGATGGGCGCGCCAAACAGATCGGGCAATGTCGCGCCGAATTCGGCGGCACAGTCGCGCACTTCGGGCAGGATCGGCGCGGGTACCCGGAACAGGTCCAGCAGTTCCGGGTCCCATGCACCGCTGCGGATATCCAGCAGCATCGTACGCGCGGCGTTGGTGGCGTCGGTCGCGTGCACCGCACCGCCGGTCAACCGCCACAGCAGGAAACTGTCCACCGTGCCGAAGGCCAGCTCGCCCTGTTCGGCACGGGTGCGCGCGCCTTCTACCCGGTCCAGAATCCAGGCGATCTTGGTGGCCGAAAAATATGGGTCCAGCAGCAGCCCGGTGCGTGCCGTGATGCGGGCTTCGTGCCCGGCCTCGCGCAACCTGGCACAGGTCTCGGCCGTGCGGCGGTCCTGCCAGACAATCGCGTTGTGAATGGGCTTACCGGTCGCCCGGTCCCAGATGATGGTGGTTTCGCGCTGGTTGGTGATGCCGATCGCGATAACGTCGGCCGCCGTTGCCCTGGCCTTTGCCAGCACATCGCGCATCACCGACAGCGATGTGTTCCACAGATCCTCGGGGTCGTGTTCGACCCAGCCGGAATCAGGGAAAATCTGCGGGAATTCCAGTTGCGAGACCGCCGCGATGGACAGGTCCTGATGGAACAGAATGGCGCGGGTCGATGTCGTCCCCTGATCCAGCGCGAGCAGATAACGCATCGGTCTTTCCTTATCCCCTGGCCGTCAGCCATCCCTCGAGAGTCTGCACCTGCTCGGCCGAGAACCGCAACCCGAGCTTCGAGCGCCGCCACAGAACATCCTGCGCGGTGCGCGCCCATTCGTGCGTACACATCCATTCGACTTCGCGTTCGGTCAGGTCGGCGCCGAAGCAGATTCCCAGATCAGCCACGCTGTTCGCATCGCCCAGCCAGGTTGCGGCTTCCGTCCCGTATAAACGGAACAGGCGCGCGGCGTGTTCGGCGCTCAGGAACGCGTAACGCCTGCGCAGATCGGCCACACCGGCCGCCACGCCATCATGCGCGAAATCTCCGCCCGGCAGCGACGATCCTGCGGTCCATGCAGCTTTCATATTCGGGGCATAAGGCTTCAATTTGGCAAGCGCTGTCTCGGCCAAACGGCGATACGTGGTGATCTTGCCGCCGAAGACCGACAGCAACGGCGCACCATGTTCCGTGTCCAGTTCCAGCACGTAATCGCGCGTGGCTTCCTGTGCCTTGCTCGCCCCGTCGTCATAGAGCGGACGCACGCCGGAATAGCTCCAGACGACATCTTCGGGCTGCACGGGCTTGGTGAAATATCCACTGACCGCCTTGCACAGATAGGCAATCTCGTCCGCATTGATCGCCACATCAGCCGGGTCGCCGTGGTAATCCAGATCGGTTGTGCCGATCAGGGTGAAGTCCTGTTCATAGGGGATGGCAAAGCAGATCCGCCCATCGGCGTTCTGGAAAATATAGCAGCGGTCATGGTCGAACAAACGCCGCACCACGATGTGACTGCCCTTCACCAGACGCACCTTAGAAGGCGAATGCTGCTTCACCACATCGCCCAGCACATCCGCCACCCACGGCCCTGCCGCATTGACCAGAATACGCGCCCGCGCCGTCGTGCCGTCCGACAGTTGCACATGCCACAGATCGCCTTCGCGGCGCGCCTGCGTGCAGGCCGTGCGCACGCGGATATCGGCGCCTCGCGCTGCGGCATCGCGCGCGTTCAGCATCACCAGCCGCGCATCGTCCACCCAGCCATCCGAATATTCGAAGCCGCGCCGGAACATCGGGTTCAGCATCTGCCCGGCCACATCGTGACGCAGATCGACCGACCGCGATCCCGGCAGGATCTTCCGGCCGCCCAGATGGTCGTACATGAACACGCCCAGCCGGATCATCCAGTAAGGCCGCAATCCGGAATGGTGCGGCAGCACGAACCGCAGCGGCCAGATGATGTGCGGTGCCATCTTGAGCAGCACTTCACGCTCGGCCAGCGCTTCGCGCACCAAACGAAACTTGTAATGCTCGAGGTAACGCAATCCGCCGTGCACCAGCTTGGTCGAGGCCGAGGACGTGGCACCCGCCAGATCGCCCTTCTCCACCAGCAGCACCGACAGCCCGCGCCCGGCTGCGTCGCGCGCAATCCCGGCACCGTTGATACCGCCGCCGATTACCGCAATATCGAAGATCGAATCTGTCACCAAGGTGCCCTCCAGCCAGTAGTATTAGCCGAGTTTTGGGCACAAACGAAGATGCAAACGAAAGAAACGCGCGTAATTTGAACTTTTATGCTGAAGCAGATACATCCTCGGGCTGCATTCCTCCCCCGACGATTTCAAGTTGCACACCACAGTTCCGGCATATCTCCTGGAACTGTTCCGACGGAACGGTATCGGTTACCAGCACATCGACCTGCGAGATATGGCCGATCCGCACCGGCGCGGTCCGCGCGAACTTCATCGAGTCGGCCACCAGCACCACCTTGCGGGCATTTTCGATGATCTTCTGGGCGACGCGCACCTCGCGATAGTCAAAGTCCAGCAACGCCCCGTCCTCGTCGATCGCCGAGACACCGATCACCGCCACATCGACCTTGAACTGCGCCACCAGATCCAGCGTCGCCTCACCCACGATGCCGCCGTCGGACCGGCGCACCATGCCGCCGGCGACCACCACTTCGATATGCGGGCTGTCGAGCAGGATCGAGACCACGTGGATGTTGTTGGTAATCACCAGCAACCCGTCGCGCCCGATCAGCGCGCGGGCCACTTCCTCGGTCGTGGTGCCGATGTTGATGAACATCGACGTCGCGTCCGGTATCAGCGAGGCAGCGCGCTGTGCAATGCGCTGCTTGCTCTCCTGCGCCAGCACGCGCCGCGCGGTGTAGGCCACGTTCTCGGTCCCCGAAACCAGGATTGCCCCGCCATGCACGCGCGCCAGATGTCGCTGGTCGCACATCTCGTTCAGGTCCTTGCGGATGGTCTGCGGCGAAACATCGAAGCGCTGCGCCAGGTCGTCCACCAGAACCCGGCCATCCGCGCGTGCAATTTCCAGAATGCGCATCTGGCGAGAGGACAGGTCCATCATGATGCAGTCTCCGTCTTACTGGTTTTCGAGCGCAAACAGCATCAGCTTGGTTTGCTGCAATCCGTTCATATTGTCATCAGAGATCAGCAGTACAAGCAAGCGCCCGCGGGCATCCCGGACGGCAGAAATGCCTTCATAATTCTCTGTGGGAAAAGGTTTTTCGATTCTGGCGATCTCCTCGCCACGCCAGACGAAATTTTGCTGCGGATTTGCCAGCACCTCCGCCGGGATATGCACGATCCGGTTGCCCATCCCACTCCACAGGGAAAAACGCCGTTCAAGCACCAGCGCCGAGCCATCGGGCAGCGCCGTTGCGTCGGATGGTTCGTATGGGTCCTGCGGCAGATAGGTGCCGCTGATCCAGCGGTTCCGCACCCGCATCCATGCGCGCCGCGCGGCATCGTTGTCCTGTGGTTCAAGCCGTTCGGCGATGGCCAGCACATTGCCGTTCGAAAACGCGGCCAGTGCCTCCAGCCCGCCATTATACGGCGCATCTTCAAGCCCCGGCGGTGACTGCACATAAGCCGCTGCACTGCGCATGTCACGATACGCGCGGATGCGGTGCCAGCGTTCAAACCCGACCAGCCAGGTGCCGTCGGGCAGCCGCGCCAGACTTTCCGCATCCTGCAGGCGCGAGGACTGCAACGGCCGTCCGGAGCCATCGTTCAGCCAGCCCCAGTCGGCAGTGCGCAGACCCGTCAGCCGCCCGTCATCGTCGAGCTGCCGATACGCCTGCATCCAGCGCCCCCGATCGGCCACCACCGTCATGCGCAGATCGGGATCCAGATGCAGCCCAGACCAGCCACCGAACCGACGCCCCGATGATTCGAGATTCACACCACCCAGAAAACGCAATTTTCCAATACGGTCGGTCGGCGCATAGCCTTCATCAACCAGCGGAAACGGATGTGCCGAAACGCCGACTGGTTCCGCATGCACGGGCGCAGCACAGACCAGCGCGCATATCAGGATCCGGAGGAAACAGCGAAACATCCCGACCACCCATAAAGCAAAAGGGCGCTCCGTTGCCAGAGCGCCCTTTTCCATTCAGTGCAGACGATTACGCGATGGCTTCCCGGCGGGCCATGGCGGCCACCCGGAACTTGTTCAACCGCATGAAAATCTGCGTGCCAATCAGCAGCATGCACAGAGTCAGGAACAATGCGCTGATCCAGTGATCGGTGCTGTAGAACGACGTCAGATCGCCACGCGCCAGGGTTACGGCACGGCGGAAGTTTTCCTCCATGCGCGGGCCGAGCACGAAGCCCAGCAGAATCGGCGCCGGATGGAAGCCAAGTCGCAGCAGACCGTAACCGCCAAGCCCGATCCCCAGTGTCAGCGCAACTTCGAAGATGTTGTTGCTGGCGCTGTAAACCCCGATGCAGATAAAGAACAGCGCGCTCGGGAACAGATACTTGTAAGGGATGGTCAGCAGTTTCACCCACACGCCGATCATCGGCACGTTCAGGATCACCAGCAGGATATTGCCGATCCAGAAGCTGGCAATCAGCCCCCAGAAAATATCCGGATGTTCGGTGATCAGCTGCGGACCCGGGGTGATGCCCTGAATGATCAGCGCGCCCAGCAGCAGCGCCATCACCGAGTCACCCGGGATCCCCAGGCTCATGGTCGGGATGAAGTCGCCCTGCACGGCAGAATGGGTCGAGGCTTCAGGCGCCGCCACCCCTTCGATTGCGCCGGTGCCGAAGCGTTCCGGCGTCTTCGAGAGCTTCTTTTCCGTCGCATAGGCGATGAACGAGGCAATCGTCGGGCCAGTGCCCGGGATCAGCGAACACAGGCTGCCAACCAGCGTGCCGCGGATCATCGGCCAGCCGGCCTGTTTCAGATCCGCCTTGGTCGGGCGCATGTCGCGCATGCTGATCTTGGTGTCGCGGATGTTGATGGGGGTAACGTTGTTCACGCTTTTGATGAACTCGGCAAAACCGAACAGACCAAGCGCCAGCGCCACCAGTTCGATCCCGCTCTGCAGTTCAAGAACGCCGAACGTGAAGCGCGCCGTGCCGGTCATCACGTCGCTGCCAACCAGACCCAGCAACAGGCCCAGAATGGTCATCGCGATGCCCTTCAGCGGCGAGCCTTTGGCCAGCGTCGAACCCGCCAGCAGGCCCAGCAGCATCAGCGAGCAGATTTCCCACGGCCCGAAATGCAGCGCCACGTTCACCAGAATGGGCGCGAAGAAGATCATCTGGATGATCCCGAACGACGCACCGACGAACGAGGCAACCATCGTCACCCCCAGCGCCACGCCGCCACGTCCCTGTTTGGTGAGCGGATAACCATCGAGGCAGGTGACCGCATGCGGCGGATGACACGGCAGGTTCAGCAGGATCGAGCAGATCGCCCCGCCGTACTGCGCGCCATAATAAATCCCCGCCAGCATCAGAATGGCCGACACCGCCGGCATGCCGAAGGTCAGCGGCAGCAGGATCGAGATCGCCGCCATCACGCCAAGACCCGGCAGCACGCCCACGATGTTGCCGATCAGCACACCGACGAAGCACCACAGCAGGTTATGCGGCTGAAACGCGACGCCGAAACCCAGATAAAGATCGTAAAGAGCTGTCGAGATCATCTCACAACACCCCAATCAGCAGCGGGAACTGCACCTGCAGCACATAGTGGAACAGCAGCACACCGAAGATCGTGAGCCCGATCGCCAGCAGCGCCGAGCCGATCCACGTGGCCTTGTTGTCCCCCATGGCGGAGATGAAGATGCAACCAAGGGTTGCCGGGATCATGCCTGCGTATTCTCCCAGCAGGATGAACGCCAGAATCCCCAGCACGATGCAGACCTTGCCCCGCCATTCGGGTTTGTTAGTCACGCCGCCATGGCCATGGTCGTCCGCCACCGGCGCGCTGCCGTTGCTGAACCCCGACGTCAGAAGCTGAAGCGTGCCGATGAAAGCCAGAGCGATGCCCAGGATCATGGGGAAGAAGCCGGGCCCCATGCGGCGTAGCGTGCCGATGTCATAATCCTGCGCGATGATGGCAGCGCCCGCGCCGATAACGATCAGCAAGACGCCCGCCCAGAAGTCTCGGTTGGTGAGTAGTAGGCCCAACATGCCCCCCTTGGTTGAAGATAGATTTCAGGGGGGACTTCGCGGGCTTTTCGGCGTTTCTGTCAACGCAGGGTTGCATATTTCTCAGGGAACAAACGGTGAAAGAAACAGAATTTTAATCGTTATGCGATACTGCAAATCGCCGCATGTGGTGTAATTTTACGCAATCAGCGCCGCCTGCTCTGCTGTCGCCCGATGCCATGCGGCGGCCGCGTCCTCGTCGAACAGTTCGGTCAGCTTCTGCATCATCGTGCCGCCGAGTTCTTCCGCATCCACAATCGTCACCGCGCGCCGGTAATAACGCGTCACATCGTGCCCGATGCCGATCGCCGTCAGTTCGACCAGGCCGCGGCTCTCGATATCCTTGATCACGTCGCGCAGATGCCGTTCCAGATAGTTCCCCGGATTGACCGACAGGGTGGAGTCATCCACCGGAGCACCATCACTGATCACCATCAGGATGCGGCGATGCTCGGGCCGGGCCATCAGGCGACGATAAGCCCACAGCAAGGCCTCGCCATCGATGTTTTCCTTCAGCAGCCCCTCGCGCAGCATCAGGCCCATGTTCTTGCGCGCGCGACGCATCGGTGCATCGGCGGCCTTGTAGATGATGTGCCGCAGATCGTTGAGCCGCCCCGGAGAGCGATGCTTGCCCTCCTGCACCCAACGTTCGCGCGACAGGCCGCCTTTCCAGGCGCGGGTGGTAAAGCCCAGCACTTCCACCTTCACCGCGCAGCGTTCCAGCGTGCGCGCCAGAATATCGCCGCACATCGCCGCCACCGCGATCGGGCGGCCGCGCATGGACCCGGAATTGTCGATCAGCAGCGTCACCACCGTATCGCGGAACGTGGTGTCGCGTTCGCGCTTGTAGGACAGCGAATGCGTGGGGTTCGAGATGATCCGCGCCAGACGCGCCGCATCCAGAATTCCCTCTTCCAGATCGAAATCCCACGACCGCTGCTGCTGTGCCATCAGCCGGCGCTGCAAGCGGTTGGCGAGCTTCGAGATCACGCCCTGCAGGCTCTGCAACTGCTGGTCCAGCTGCTGGCGCAGGCGGGCCAGTTCTTCGGCGTCGCACAGATCCTCGGCCAGAATTTCTTCGTCGAACTGGCGGGTGAAGGCGCGATAGCTCGACCCGTCGTCGAGGAACTGCGGTTCGCGCCGCTGCTGCGGGCCGCCGGGGCGGTCTTCCCCCTCAGCGGCATCGCCTTCTTCTTCCTCGCCGTCGGCGCTGTCGTCGTCGGCGGCGTCGCCGGCGGTGTCCTCGGGCGAGGCACCCAGCGCGTCCTCGTCCTCGGATGCACTCTGGCCCTGGCTGTCGGAGTCGTTGTCCTGACTGCCCTCTTCCTCGCCGTCGCCCTGGTCTTCCTGGGTGTCGTCGCTCTGCTCGCTCTCGATGTCAGCCTCGGCCAGCTCCATCACCGTCAGCAGCTTGCGCGAGGCACGCGCGAACGCATTCTGATCCTCGGCGCAGTCGCGCATCTCGGCCAGCGCCGATGTCACGTCCGGCCCCAGCGTGTCGCGCCACATCTGCAGCACGGACTTAGCCACCGCCGGAGATGCCTCGCCGGTCAGCTGCTCGCGCGCCAGCAGTGCCAGCGCGGATGCCACTGGCAACTGGTCCTTGCGCGTCATCCGGTCGTAACCCTCAGCCGCGCACTGATCGGCCAGACGCAAACGCAGATTGGCCGCAACGCCCGACATATGCTGGCTGCCAATCACTTCGACGCGCACCTGTTCCAGCGCATCGAACACTTCGCGCGCCTCGCGCCTTGCGGGCATGCGGGCGGTGTGAACGGCATCGTCATGGTGGCGCAGTCTCAGCGCAATCGCGTCGGCCTCGCCGCGCAGCCTGGCCATTTCGCTGGCTGGCAGCGCGCGCGTCGGCAACGGCAGGCGCGCGCGCTTGCCCGCCACACCCGCTGCACCGGGCTGGAATGCCACCTGCACTTCGGGTTCTTCGGCCAGCGCGCGCAGCACGCCTGCCGTTGCGCGCTTGAAAGCCTCGGTCCGCGAGTTCTCCGGATTGCCGCTCATTTTTTTACCCCTGACGCGGCATCACCCCGGTGGGGACCTCTTCGTTGAAGCAGCGCTGATAATATTCGGCCACCGTGGCGCGTTCGGTCTCGTCGCACTTGTTCATGAACGACAGACGGAACGCAAAGCCAATATCACCAAAGATCTTCGCGTTCTCGGCCCAGGTGATCACCGTGCGCGGCGACATCACAGTCGAGATATCGCCATTGATGAAGCCCGCGCGAGTCAGGTCCGCCAGCGCAACCATCGATTCGATCTGCTTCTTCATCGCGGTATCTTTTTCGTCGATATTCATCTTCGCCATGACGATGGCGGATTCCTGCCCATGCGGCAGATAGTTCAGCGTGGCGACGATATTCCAGCGGTCCATCTGCCCCTGATTGATCTGCTGCGTGCCATGATACAGGCCGGTCGTATCGCCCAGCCCCACCGTGTTGGCAGTGGCGAACAGACGGAACGAGCGATGCGGACGGATCACCCGGTTCTGGTCGAGCAGCGTCAGCTTGCCTTCCACTTCCAGCACCCGCTGGATCACGAACATCACGTCCGGGCGGCCTGCGTCGTATTCGTCGAACACCAGCGCGCAGGGATGCTGCAGCGCCCAGGGCAGAATGCCTTCGCGGAATTCGGTGACCTGCTTGCCGTCCTTCAGAACTATGGCGTCCTTGCCGATCAGGTCGATGCGGCTGATATGGCTGTCGAGGTTCACGCGAATACACGGCCAGTTCAGCCGCGCCGCCACCTGTTCGATGTGCGTGGATTTCCCGGTGCCATGATAGCCCTGCACCATCACGCGTCGGTTATGCGTGAAGCCGGCCAGAATGGCGAGCGTGGTTTCCTTGTCGAACTGGTAGGTCGGATCGGCATCCGGCACGTGTTCAGTGTGGACCGAGAACGCCGGCACATCCATGTCGATATCGATCCCGAACACATCCCGCGCCTTCACGGTGGTATCCGGCATATCGATAGCCGAGGTCGGACGCACGTCGGACAGTGTGGCGAGCTTGGTCATGATATTCGGGCGATCCTGCTTCTTCATTTCCAGAACGAAGCGCAACTGTAACCCGAGCTTCACAAGCAGCGAAAGGGGGCCTGCGTAAATTCAGGCTGCGTCAGGCGTTATCCGGCCTTGGCCTGCAATCGGGGCAGAAGCTGCGTCTTCAGTGCAGAATACGCCAGATTGATCGCTTTCACACGTTCATTCGACTGCGGGTCGCCGCCGTTCGCGTCCGGGTGGTAGCGCTTGGCCAGTGTTTTATAGCGCGATTTCACGTCTTCCAGCGTCACCGGCCACACCAGGTCGAGCACGGCGAGCTGCTGTCGGATTTCCTGCGAGATTTCCTCGCGCTTCGGCTGCGCACGGTCCACCCGGCCATGCAGCACACCCAGCGGGTCGTGCAACGTGTCCTGATTGAGCGACGCCCCCATCCGCCCCAACGGCCAGGTCGGGCGGTCCCAGCCGGTATCGCGGCGCAGATGGATCTCGATCTGCGCGGGGGTCATGCCCTGATAATAGTCCCACGACGCGTTGTAAGACCGCACGTGCTCCAGGCAGAACCACCAGTATTCTCGTAATTGCGTGCGCGATTTGGGCGCGCGGTATCCCCCGGCCTCCGGGCAACCGGGTATATCGCACCGCTGCCCCGATGGAGCATCGGGGTCAGGCGCAAAGGCACGGACGCGGCGGGTACGAGGAGCGCGCATTTTGCTGTTATCGTCACGCGATGCCCTCTTGGCAAGCGCGGCGAGAGGTCGCAAAACCGTATTCATGAAAAATCGTGAAGCCCAGATCCGCGCGCGCCTGACCGAGGCCTTTGCCCCCCTGCAGCTCGACATCGCCGACGACAGCGAAAAGCACAACGGCCACGCCGGAAACCCCGACGGGGCCGGTGGAACGCATTACCGGGTAACGATGGTCAGCGCTGCCTTCACCGGGCAGAGCCGCGTGCAGCGCTCGCGCGCCGTGCACGACGCGCTGGCACCGGAATTCGACACGGGGCTACACGCCCTGTCGCTGACCCTACGCGCGCCCGAGGAAGCTGTTTAACTCCTCGCGCGGATCTTCCAGCGCCGGGCCGGTGTAATGCTGCGGCCAACGACGGGCCACGATCGGGCTGTCGGGGGCATAGGCGTAACACGTGTTCAGCAGTGCGGGCTTGGCACTGGGGTCTTTCGGCACATTGCTGTCCGCCTCGCGTCGGCGCCGCACCGGATACAGGGTCTGGAACGCCACCGTCGCCATCTGCTGCACCAGTTCGCGCAGATGCGTGCAACCAATCGTGCCGCCGACGCGTTCGTGCACGCCCTTCATGAAACCGGGGCCGATCTTCAGCCCCGCCAGACGCGAGAAACTCGCCGCCGCTGCAGGGCAGACGTCATAAGGCGTGTATTCGCTGACGGCTTCGAAGCCGGTGATCACCAGATCCTCGTCGAACGTCATCCGCATGACCATGCCGTGCAGCTTTTCCCCGGCGGAAATGCGGCCGCGGTTTTCGTTCGCAAAGCTGTAGGTCTTGGTATCCGCGATCGTCGCCTCGATCTCGAACAGCCCGTCCGAGCGGCGATACCCGCGCAGCGCGATGTCGCGCAGATGCAGCAATTCGCGTTCAACAGCATGGGTTAAAGGCATAGTTCTTCCTTCTATGGACTGAGCGCGGCCACCGCTTCTTCCGGATTGGCGAACAGATTTTCCGCGCGCAATTTCGCAGCAAGTCCCGATTGTTCCAGAACACGCAGGAAATTGCCATTCCCCCCCGCCACGATCAAGCGCACCTTGCGCTGGTCGCATTCGGTCTTCAGCGCCTCGATCTGTTCGATGGCGGTGGAATCCAGACTGGTCATCACGCTGGCGTCCAGAACAAAGGCCCGCGTATCCGGGTGGCGCATCAGGCAGGTCAGCGCCCGCTGCCGCAGATATCCAGCGTTCAGGAACAGCGGCGATGCCTCAAACAGGTAAACCAGCACGCCCGGAATATGCGCGGCATTCGGGTTGCGGTGTAGCTTGGCCAGCACCACCTGCCCCGGCACGCGGCCCAGCAGCGCATCGTTCGGGCGGGCGAGTTCGCGCAGCAATTGCACCAGCGTGGCGGCCAGCGCCACTGCCACCGCCTGCAATGCACCAACCAGCACCACCATGATGGCCGTGCCGATCGCCAGCCACATCTCGAACCGGGCGACGCGGCGCAGCTTCCAGATCATCCGCAGATCGAGCATGTCGAGCGCCGCCGACGCCAGCACCGCCCCCAGCACCGGCATCGGCAGCAAGGCTAGCGGCTGCATAAAGAACAGCGTGACAATGGCGATCACCGTGGCCGACACCATCGACGTCACCGCCGTTCTGGACCCGGCAATTACTGCCACCACAGTGCGCGTGGTCGCGCCGGTCACCGGAAAGGCCCCGCTGAATCCGGCCATGATATTGGCCAGCCCAAGACTGCGCATCTCGGCCTCGGTCTGCACGGTCTCGCCGGTCAGGCGTGCACCGGTGCGGGCCGAGATCAGCCCCGAGGCAAACGCCACGAACGACACCGCCAGCGCGCCCAACACAAAGCGCGGCCAGTCGAGATTGGCGGGTGGCGCAACCGGCATCGGGAACCCGCCCGTCACCGGCCCCAGAACCGCGATCCCCAAATCGCTGATCCGGAATGCAGCCTCGACAGCGATGCCCGTCATCACTGCAATGAACGACCCAGGCAGACGCCGCAGAAACCGGCGCGACAGACGCAGCGCCAGCAACGTCACCGCGCCACACAGCACCGATGCCCAATGGATGTCGCGCAGATGCTGCAGCAGCGATATCACCGCACCACGCATCCCCGGCCCATCCATCGGGATCGCGGTGATGCGCCCGATCTGCTCGCCGGTCAGTTCGATGGCGATACCCGCGATATACCCGGCAAGGATCGGCTTCGAGAGCAGGTCCGCCAGAAACGACGCGCGCAGATAACTGCCCAGCAGCAGGAACACGCCAACCAGAATGGCCAGCATCGCCGCCGCGCCGACGCGCATATCGACGGGCAGCGCGAAGGACAGCAGCGTCGCCGCCGCCACGCTGCACGTCGCCGCATCCGGTCCCACCTGCACGCGGGCCGATGGCGCGATCAGCGCATACAGCACCGCCGGCAGGATGGCGGCGAACAGCCCCATCTGCGGCGGCAGGTCCATGATCGCCGCATAGGCAATGCCGATCGGCAACGCGATGGCCGCCACCGACAGTCCAGCGGCGAGATCCCCCGCCAGCCAGGACAACCGGTAGTTCAGCAGCGTAGCCAGGCCAGGCGGGATCTTCAGCATGTCAGACCATAAAGTACTTGGCCCGTTTATTCAGCAACACAATCGCACTGGTCGACTGTTCCGGATGGATCTGGAATTCGTCGGACAGCGACACACCAATCCGTTCGCCCTCCATCAGCTTCATCAGATGCACCTGGTCTTCCAGATTGGGACACGCCGGATACCCGAACGAATACCGGCTGCCGCGATAATTCTGCTGCAGCATCTTCTCGATGTCGCGGTCGTCCTCGGCCGCGAAACCGCACTCGGCGCGGATGCGCTTGTGCACGTACTCCGCCATCGCTTCCGCCATCTCGACCGACAGGCCGTGCAGATACAGATAATCCTGATAGCGGTTTTCCTCGAACCACTGCTTGGTGGTCTCGGACGCGCGCTGGCCCATGGTGACGATCTGCATACCCAGCACATCGCGCCCGTCATCCACATCGATCACGAAGTCGGCGATGCATTCGCCATCTTCCTTCGGCTGACGTGGCAGCGAGAAACGGGCCACTTCGTTGTTGCCGCTTTCATCGAACAGGATCAGATCGTTCCCCTGCCCGGCCGCTTTCCAGTAGCCATAAACCGCCTGCGGTTTCAGGATTGCCTGTTCGTCACAGATATCGAGCATGCGCTTCATCACCGGGCGCAGTTCCTGCTTTGCCCAGCCGATGAAATCGTCCAGCGTGCGCCCCTGCTTCCGGAAGCCCCACTGGAACTGATAGAGCGAGCGTTCATTGATGAACGGCACAATCGAACGCGGCGATGCTTCCAGCACACGCGCCCCCCAGAACGGCGGCACGATCGGTTCCGCATCGGCGTGCACACGGCGGCGACGCGCCTGCACAACCTTCACATCCACCGGCTGGAACGCACGCGGATCGGCCTGCCCGATCACCTGCGCCGGGCCACGCTTCTTGCCGGAACGGCGCGACTGCAATGCGGCCAGATAATCGTCGAACCCGTTGCCAACCACCTTGTCCATCAGGTTAAGCCCATCGAACGCATCGCGCGCATAGGCAACACGCCCGCCGGCATAGGACCGCACGCAATCGTCTTCGACGTAACCGCGCGTCAGCGCGGCACCGCCCAGCAGCACGGGCACGTTCATGCCCTGACGCGCCATTTCTTCCAGGTTTTCGCGCATCGCCACGGTGGATTTCACCAGCAGGCCCGACATGCCGATCGCCTGCGCATTATGCGTCTTCACTGCGGCAATCATGTCGTTCAGCGGCACCTTGATGCCCAGATTGACGACGCTGTAGCCGTTATTGGTGAGGATGATATCGACCAGATTTTTGCCGATATCGTGCACGTCGCCCTTCACCGTCGCCAGCACGATGGTGCCTTTGGTCTGCCCCTCGGCACGCTCCATCAGCGGTTCGAGGTAGGCGACGGCGGCTTTCATCGTCTCGGCGCTTTGCAGCACGAAGGGCAGCTGCATCTTGCCGGAGCCAAACAGCTCGCCCACCACCTTCATGCCGTCCAGCAAGATAGTGTTGATGATGTCGAGCGGCTTGATGCCCTTGTCCAGCGCCTCTTTCAAGTCATCATCGAGGCCCTTGCGGTCACCATCGACGATACGGTCTTTCAGGCGGCCCTCCACCGTGTCGGCACGCTTGCGCACCGCGGTTTCGGCGGCTTTGCGGCCGCTGAACACTTCCAGCAGCTTCTGCAGCGGATCGTAGTCTTCCGTGCGGCGATCGAAGATCAGGTCTTCGGCCACCTTCACTTCCTCGGCCGGGATCAGATGCAGCGGCTTGATCTTCGAGACATGCACAATCGCCCCTGTCATCCCCGCCTTCACAGCGTGGTCGAGGAACACACTGTTCAGCACATGCCGCGCCGCAGGGTTCAGCCCGAACGAGATGTTCGACAGGCCTAGGATGATCTGGATATCCGGGAATTCATCGCGGATGGCGCGGATGCCTTCCAGAGTCCACAGGCCCAGCTTGCGGTCGTCCTCGTTCCCCGTCGCAATGGTGAAGGTCAGCGGATCGATCATCAGATCCGACTGCGGCAGACCGTATTTATTGCACGCAAAATCCACCAGGCGGCGCGCGATGCGCAGCTTGTCCTCGACCGTCTTGGCCATGCCGACTTCATCGATGGTCAGCGCGATTACTGCCGCGCCGAATTTCTTCGCCAGTTTCAGGCGATCGATCGCCGCGCCCTCGCCGTCCTCGAAGTTGATCGAATTGATGATCGGCTTGCCGCCATGCAGTTTCAGCGCGGCTTCAATCACGTTGGTCTCGGTGGAATCGACCACCAGCGGGGCATTCACGCTGCTGGTGAAGCGTGTGATCACTTCCGACATCTCGCCCAGTTCGTCGCGTCCGACAAACGCCGTGCAGACGTCCAGACTGTTCGAGCCTTCGCCCACCTGTTCACGCCCGATCGCCACGCAACCATCCCAGTCGTGCGCCGCCTGCCGTTCGCGCCAGGCCTTGGAGCCGTTGGCATTGCAGCGTTCGCCGATCGAGAAGTAACTGTTCTCCTGCCGCAGCGCCGTCGCGCCATACAGCGACGCGACCGAGGGTACCCAGAACGATTTGCGCTGCACCGGCGCCGGGCGCGTGCCCTTGCCAATGCGACGCAGCATGGCGTCCACCGCGGCGATATGCGGGGTCGATGTGCCGCAACAACCACCCAGCAGGTTCACGCCGTCTTCCAGCACGAAGCGTTCCAGCCACGATGCCAGATCAGCGGCGGAGAGCGGGTAATGCGTCTTGCCGTCCAGCAATTCCGGCAGGCCGGCATTCGGCTGCACCGAAATCAGCCCCGGCCAGTTCTGCGACAGGTAACGCACGTGCTCGGCCATTTCCTGCGGGCCGGTGGCGCAGTTCAGCCCCATCAGCGGTACGTCGAGCGCGTTGATTACCGTGGCGGCGGCGGCAATGTCCGGCCCCACCAGAAGCGTGCCGGTGGTTTCAACCGTCACCTGCACGAAGACCGGAATGTCGCTGTTGGCTTCGGCGCGCGCGATCTTGGCGGCGTTAACAGCGGCCTTGATGAACAGCGTGTCCTGGTTGGTCTCGGTCAGCAGCGCATCGGCCCCGCCCGCGATCAGCCCGCGACACTGTTCGGTCAGCGCGGCTTCCAGCGTGTCGTAGTCGATGTGCTTCAGCGAGGGCAGCTTGGTGCCCGGTCCGATATCGCCGATCACCCAGCGGTCACGACCATCGGCGAAACTCTCGGCGGCTTCACGCGCCAGGCCAACGGCGGTCTTGTTCAGCTCGAACGCCTTGTCGGCCAGATCGAATTCACCCAGCGTAATGGGCGATCCACCAAACGTGTTGGTCAGCACCATGTCGGCACCGGCCTCGTAGTAGCCGCGATGAATTTCGCGCACGATATCGGGGCGCGAGAGCACCAGAACATCAGTGCAGTTTTCCTTGCCCCAATAATCCTTTTCAATATCCAGCGTCAGCACCTGCACACGGCTGCCCATGCCGCCATCGCACAAAAGAACGCGATCGCGCAGGGCATCCAGAAGATGGGGTCGTTTGGTCACAGGCGCTCTCCTTGAACAGACGAAGCTGCGTCATGCCGCGCAGCCGTCCAGATACGAACGGTCAAAGGACCGGATATTGCCACAGGCACCACCGGCTTGAGACCGGCAGCCACAAGCCATTTTTTCATATGCGCATCATCGAAGCCGGGCTGACAGTGCGCGCGCGTGCGCATCATCGCCGCATCGTCGTGCGCAGCCAGGTCGATCACCGCCAGCGTACCATCCGGCGTCAGCATACGGGCTGCTTCCTGCACCACGGCGGCGGGATCTTCAGCGTAATGCAGCACCATCTGCACCGTCACCGCGTCGAACTTGCGGTCGGGAAACGGCAGGCGATACATGTCACCCAGACGCACGCTGCTGTTGCCCAGATTGCGCCGCGCAATCCGGTCGCGCGCCAGGGCCAGCATGGCGCTCGACGCATCGACGCCAACCACCTCGTCCGCATGGGGAGACAGCACCTCGATCAACCGCCCGGTGCCGGTGCCGATGTCGAGCACGCGGCCCATCCGTGCAGGCAATGCTTTGGTCAGCGCGGTTTCGATCCTGGTCGAGGGCAGTTTCAGCGCGCGCACTTCATCCCAGTCCGCGCCTTCGCGCTGGAACAGTTCGGAGGCCAGACGCGCACGTTCGGCCACCACGCGTGCCGCCTGTCGCAGGTCGGCCTGACGCACGGGGTCGTCCTCGGGGATGCGGGTCAGCAGGTCGCGAACCAGCCGCCCGCCCGCACTGTCCGACACACGGAAGAATACATGCGACCCGTCGCGCGTGCGGTCCAGCAGTTCGGCATCGGCCAGCAATTTCAGATGGCGCGACAGGCGCGGCTGCGACTGGCGCAGGATCTGCACCAGTTCGGCCACACACAATTCGTTCGCCGCAGCCAGCGCAAGCAGACGCAATCTTGTCGGCTCGGCTGCTGCGCGCATCTGCGCCAGCAGGGTTTTCATGTCTTGCAAATGACATAAGGATGTCCTTATGTCTACATATGGATCAAATTTCGTGAGCATTTTCGCCGATTCCCGCATCGTCGCCCGACTGATCCCCGCCGCGTTGGATCAAGTTCTACCGGTGCGCGTGCTGGCCGAGGGATTACCGCCGCAGGACGTTGCATTGCTCTCCACCGACCACCCGGCGGGCTGCCAGTGCGGCATTCATCGCAATGCAATTGCGGCGGCGCTGGATGTGGTGTTCCTGGCGCGCGTGCGCGGTCAGACGCCGTTCTTCAAACAGATCGAGATCGCCTGCACCACCGATGAAGCACGCGCCGCCGTGCTGGAAACGCTGCAAAACGACGGGGTTGCGTTCACGCGGTTTCGCGTCAGCACTCAATAACGTTGACGGCAAGGCCTCCGAGTGACGTCTCTTTATACTTCGCCGACATATCCAGCCCGGTCTGACGCATGGTGCGGATCACCTGATCCAGACTGACCAGATGCGCGCCATCTCCACACAGCGCCAGCCGCGCCGCGTTGATCGCCTTGACCGACGCAATGGCGTTGCGTTCGATGCACGGCACCTGCACCAGCCCGGCAATCGGGTCGCAGGTCAGGCCGAGATTATGCTCCAGCCCGATCTCGGCTGCGTTTTCCACCTGCGCATTGGTGCCGCCCAGCGCCGCTGCCAGCCCCGCCGCCGCCATGGCGCAGGCCGAACCCACCTCGCCCTGACACCCGACCTCCGCGCCCGAGATCGAGGCATTGCGCTTGATGATCGACCCCACCGCCGCAGCAGCCAGCAGGAATGTCTCGATCCCCGCCATGTCCGCACCCGGCACGAAGCGATGATAGTAATGCAACACCGCCGGAATAATCCCCGCCGCGCCATTGGTCGGCGCGGTGACCACGCGGCCACCGGCGGCGTTTTCCTCGTTCACGGCCAGTGCGAACAGGTTCACCCATTCCATACCGCGCAGAGGATCGAGTTCGTTGCGCCCGGCATCAGCCTCGATCCGACGCAGCAGATTGGCGGCACGGCGGCGCACGCGCAGGCCGCCCGGCAGCTGCCCGTCCTGACGCAGACCGCGTGCCACGCAGGCCTGCATCGCTTCCCATAATTTAAGGATGCCGGCGGAAACTTCGGCGCTGCTGCGCTGGCTTTCCTCGTTCGCACGCATCAGCATGGCGATGGTCAGGCCGGAATCCTCGGCGCGCTTTAGCAGTTCTGCCGTATCGGAAAACGGATACGGCACCGCATGCCGATCAGCCATGCCCGCATTCAGCGCGTTACCGTCTCCATCCAGCACGAAGCCGCCGCCGACCGAGTAATACGCACGCGATACCTCGCCATTACCGCGCGCCGTGATGCGCATGGCGTTGGGGTGACGCGGCAGAGACTCACGCGAACGGAATACAATATCGAGCTGCGGATCGAACGGCAGCGTCGCACCATGCAGCAACGTCAGCGTTTTCAGGTCGCGCACGCGCTGCAGCTGCAGGGCGGCTTCATCGGGGTCGACCGTTTCGGGCTTTTCGCCCAGCAGGCCGAGGATGACCGCCGTATCCGTCCCATGCCCGCGCCCGGTCAGCGCCAGGGACCCGAACAGATCGACCGTGATGCTTTGCGGTTTCAGCGATGCCGGAAGGCTCGCGGCAAAATGCTCGGCCGCGATCATCGGCCCGACTGTATGAGAGCTTGAAGGCCCGATCCCGATCCGGAACAGATCGAACAACCCGATCCAGGCCGGGATATCAGCCTTCCCGCGCGACGACGCAACCATCTGCCGACCACCTTGTAAACAGACAAAATTGTTACGCCGCCGCCGAGGCAAGGTCAAAGCCCATCCCAACCGGGACGGACTTTGCTGTCGTTATGCCGCGGCCTTGATCTCGGCCACCGGCAAGCCAAGGCGCGTCGCCACGCCGGTGCCGTATTCGGGGTCGGCACGGTAGAAGTGCACAACCTGCCGCTTCTGGATTTCAACCGGCACGCTCGCCATCGCTTCGGCGATGTTGTCCATCAGGCGGCCGCGCTGTTCTGCCGTCAGCAGGCGGAACAGGTTGCCGGGCTGGGTGTAGTCGTCGTTGCCGATACGGTGGTTATACCGGTCCGCATCGCCGGATATCGCCAGCGGCGGTTCCGCCACCGACGGATCTTCCTTCAGGCCGTTGAAGCTGTTCGGCTCGTAATACGCATCGGGGTTGCCGGTGTCGTTCTGGAAGAACCGCATCGCACCATCCTTGTGATAGTGATGCATCGGGCACTTCGGCGCATTCACCGGCAGCGCTTCATAATGCGTGCCAAGGCGATAGCGATGCGCATCGGCATACGAGAACAACCGCCCCTGCAGCATCTTGTCCGGCGAGAACCCAATCCCCGGCACGATGTTCGACGGCGAGAACGCCACCTGTTCAATCTCGGCGAAATAGTTGTCTGGGTTGCGGTTCAGCTCCAGCTCGCCCACTTCGATCAGCGGATACTCCGCGTGCGGCCAGACTTTTGTCAGGTCGAACGGGTTATACGACGTTTTCTCGGCTTCGCGTTCGGGCATGATCTGTACGAACAGGGTCCAGCGCGGGAATTCGCTGCGTTCGATCGCGCCGAACAGATCTTCCTGATAGGTCTCGCGCGACTTGCCGATAGCAACTTCGGACTCGCGGTTGGTCAGGAACTTGTGGCCCTGCTGGGTCTTGAAGTGGAACTTCACCCAGAAACGCTCCTTCTTCGCATTCAGGAAGCTGTAGGTGTGGCTGCCAAACCCGTCCATGAAGCGCGGGCTGACGGGCAGGCCACGGTCCGAGAACAGGATCGTCACCTGATGCAATGACTCGGGCGACAGCGACCAGAAATCCCACATCGCGGTCGGTGAACGCAGGTTGGTCTTCGGGTGGCGTTTCTGAGTATGGATGAAGTCCGGGAATTTCAGCGGATCGCGCACAAAGAACACCGGCGTGTTATTGCCGACGAGGTCCCAGTTGCCTTCTTCCGTGTAGTATTTCATCGCAAAGCCGCGCACATCGCGCTCGGCGTCCGCGGCGCCCATCTCGCCGGCAACGGTCGAGAAACGCAGGAGCATCGGTGTCTTCTTGCCAACGGCCGAGAAAATCTTCGCGCTGGTATACTGCGTGATGTCCTTGGTGATGGTCAGCGTGCCGTGCGCGCCCCATCCTTTGGCGTGCACCACGCGTTCAGGGATACGTTCACGGTTCTGATGCGCCAGTTTTTCGATCAGATGAAAATCCTGCATCAGCACCGGGCCGCGCGGGCCAGCCGTTACCGAGTTCTGGTTGTCAGAGACAGGTGCACCTGCGGTGGTGGTCAAACGTGTCGTCATGGTTCCCCTCGTTCCCATAGTTTCAACTCTTACTTGAGGATAATTATACCATATAAACAAATTATCTTGTCTGTTTATTTGATAAGCTTAAGTTATCTATATGACCACAATCCGCCAGCTTCGTTACCTTACCGCATTGGCTGAAACCCGCCATTTTTCCAAAGCGGCCGAGGTTTGCCACGTCACCCAACCCGCGTTGTCGACCCAGCTGAAAGCGCTGGAAGACCGGCTGGGGCTGCAACTGATCGAACGGCGACGCAACGCGACCGACTTTACCGATGATGGGCACGAGATTCTGCGCCGCGCACAGGACATCATTGCCGCAGTGCGCGACCTCGAGGATTTTGCGCACCAGCGACGCGGCCTGCTGGTAGGGCCGCTGGGGTTGGGGATTATCCCGTCCATCGCGCCGTATCTGCTGCCGCTCTGCCTCGACAATATCCAGCGGCGCTTCCCGCGCCTGGAATTGCGGCTGCGCGAGACTCAGACATCCACGCTGCTGGCGGAACTGGGTAACGGGCAGATCGATGCCGCCATCATGGCGCTGCCGGTCGAGCAACCGGGGTTGAAAATTGCCCCGCTGTTTCGCGATCCGTTTCTGCTGGCAATGTCGACTGCCCGGGCCGAGAATTTCCCCCGCACCGTCACGCCGGATCTGATTCCACTGGACGAATTGCTGCTGCTGGAAGAAGGGCACTGCCTGCGCGATCAGGCGTTGAAATACTGCCACACGATCAACCCGGGCCGTCTGTCCACCTTTGGCGCCACAAGTCTGACGACCATGCTGCAGATGGTCGGTGCCGGATACGGCATGACGCTGCTGCCGGAAATGGTGGTGCGATCGGGGATCGATACACAACGCATTGCCCTGCGCCGTTTCAGAAGCCCCGAGCCAAGTAGGCAGATCGCGCTGGTCTGGCGGACGACATCGCCGCGCAAGAAAGATTTCATGACTCTGCGGAAGATTCTCTGCGATTGTTATGTCAGCCCATGATGAAGATTGCGCACTTCCCCTGGCAGGACCCGACCGGCAGGTTTTCCACCTTCAAGCTGGTTGTGTTCGTTGCGCTGTTTGCTCCGGCAGCATGGGTCGCCTGGCGCTGGTCGGTGAATGATCTTGGTGCGCGCCCGTTGATGGAGATGCTGCATCAGGCGGGGTTATGGGCGATCCGCTTTCTTCTGCTCTCTCTGCTGATCTCCCCTGCCCGCACCATATTGCGCATGCCGCGCCTGATGCAGCTGCGCCGGATGGTCGGCATGGCGGCGTTCTTTTATGCGCTGCTGCATGTGTCGCTGTTTCTGGTCGATCAGAAATTTGTGCTGGGAAAAATCCTGCACGAGGTTGCGTTCAACTTCTACATCACCATCGGGTTTACCGGGTTTCTGGCTCTGCTGGTTCTGGCGGCCACATCGTCGAACGCCGCCATTCGTGCACTGGGCAGGCTGCGCTGGCAGAAACTGCATTATGCGGTTTATGGCATCGGCCTGCTGGCCGCCATTCACTTCCTGCTGCAATCGAAACTCGACATCACCGAGGCGGCGTTGATGGCCGGGTTCTTCATCTGGCTGATGCTGTTCCGCGCCCTGCGCGCCCGTGATCTGCCATTGCGGAACACGCTGGTGCTGCTGGCGCTGGCCTGCACTGCCGCCGCGCTCACGGCTCTGGCCGAAGCCGGTTGGTATGCCGCCAAGACCGGCGTGATGGTGGAGCGCGTGTTGTATGCCAACCTCGACATCCGCTTCGGCCTGCGCCCCGCCGTGTGGGTGTTGTGTGTCGCTGTGAGCATCGCCCTCGCCGGCTTGTTACGCGGCGAGGGCAAGACGCCTATCCGCGCACCAGAGGGCACCCGCCCTCGGAGATCGGCCTGAACGCCTGCTCCGCCGGGATGGTGTCGACAACGTTGTAGTAGTCCCACTGTTCCTTGACGGCTTCGGGGGACTTCACCTCGAACAGGTAGGCCGGGTGGATCTTGCGTCCGTCCTCGCGAATGCGCGACGGGCCGAAGCAGATATCATCCACCGGCATCGCCTTCATCTGCGCAACCTGCGCCCGGCCCGATGCCTTGGCCGCATCGGCGCCCAGCGCAGTGGCCGCCTTCAGATAATGCATCACCGACGAATACGCCGCCGCATGCACGGCGCTGACCGGGGCAACCTGCGGCATGCGCGGCCAGATACTACGGGTGAAGGCGCGCGTGCCGTCGTTCATGTTCCAATAGAACGGTTCGGTAATCAGTAGGCCTTTCGCCGCATCCAGCCCAATTGCGTGCACGTCGCCCAGCAGGCACTGCAACCCGGCCATCTTGATACCTTGCCGCGGCAAGCCGAACTCAGCCGCCTGCTTCACACAGTTCACCATATCCATACCGGAGTTTGCCAGCCCGACAACCTTGGCGCGGCTCGACTGCGCTTGCACCAGCAACGTCGAGAAATCCGACGTGCTGGGGAACGGATATCGCGCCGCTCCAAGCACACGCCCGCCTGTACGCTCGACCACTGCCGACGTATCGCGCTGCAACGCATGTCCAAATGCATAGTCCGCCGTGATGAAATACCAGCTGTCGCCGCCATTACGTACAATCGCCGAACCGACTGCGTTCGAAAGCATCCACGTATCATACGTCCAGTGAATGCTGTTAGGGGAACAGCGAGGGCCCGTCAGATCAACGCTCGACGCACCGGTGATCAGGAAGACCTTGTCACGCTCGCGCGTTAGGTCAGACACCGCAAACGCAATGGCGGAATTGTTGACCTCGAAAATTACATCAACGCCATCGCGGTCGTACCATTGCCGCGCAATCGCCGCGCCGACATCGGGCTTGTGCTGATGGTCGGCCTGTACAAACTCAACCTTCAGATTACCACCTGCTGCGATGAAATCCGCCACCGCCTGCTTCGCCGCGACCAGAGATCCCGGCCCCGACAGATCGCGGAACGGGCCTGACATGTCACTCAGAAAACCAAGGCGCAGCGTGGGGCCGGACTGTGCCCGGCCGATATGCGGCATCAACAGAGCGGCCCCTCCAGCAAGGGCCAGACGACGACTGATCTTCATGACGTTTCCTGTTATTTTTTTATGGAGTCTGAATCATGTAAATACGCGCCGCCGTCTCGCGGAACAGCGCGGCTTTTTCGTCGGCACTGCAGTTGCGCGCCAGCTTCTTGAAGGCGTTCCACAGGACCGGGTAACTGTAAGATCCTTTATCGACCGGGAAGTTGCTTTCGAACATGCAGCGCCCGGCGCCAAATGCGTTGATGCAGGTCTCGATATACGGTTCCCACAACGCGGCCAGTTCATCGGACGATGGCGGCAATTTACCTTCGTGCAGGCCGAACCCGTTGATGCGCATACCAAGCCCGCCCAGCTTCACATGCACATTCGGGCAGCGCGCAATCGCCTTGATATGCGCGGCCCATTCCGCGAACACGGCATCGCGCTGCCCCTTGTACGGCCCCACCCCCAGCGGCCCGCCCACATGGTCGAGCACGATCATCGTATCGGGGAATGCCTCGGCCAGGTTCTGCAGTTCGGGAATCTGCGGATGATAGAGCCACGCATCGAAGCTCAGCCCCAGCGGCGCAAGCTGCGCGAACCCGCTGCGGAAATGCGCATCGCCCAGCAGCCCCTGCGGCGGCAGGATCGACGTACTGCGCGTATCCGGACTGGCATCCCAGGCCGAGATATGCCGCACACCGCGGAACCGCCCGTGCCCCATGGCGATATGCTGTTCCAGAATCCCGCGCGCATCCTCGCCCAGCCGCAGGTCCACGTGCCCGACGATCCCCGCGCAGATATGAGTGGAACCATACGTGCCGCTCTCGCTCATCGCGGCGGTGCCGGCGATGAATTCGGTCTCGCCCAGGGACCGCAGCGCCTCCGGCCCGGTGGCGCGATACATGGAGCGGCACTCCATATACACGGTGGCCAGAATGTTGTGCCCGGTTGCGGTGTCGGCCTGCAATTCGCCCAGCAGATACCGCGGCCGCGCGCCATCCCACAGGTGGTGGTGCGGGTCGATAATCGGCAGGGCGGGCTCCAGAATCTCCTCGTGCAGCAAGTCCAGCCAGGCCTGATCGACCGGTAAATGTGGATTGGCGATCTGCGTGCCATGATGGGTCATGGTTGCACTCCCCCGTGTCATTTTTGTTATGGCGCATAGCACCAGCCCGGATGCGGCCCGTCAAGCCGCCGGTTCGGGTGGCGCTTTGGAAAAACCCGGCCTAGACTTGGGGGGTGAATATTCTCGCACCTGCACACTCCACCACGCGGATCGAGATCGTCTACGACCTTGTCTGCCCATGGTGTTTTCTGGGGACCAGCCGCCTGCAACAGGTGCTGCGCCAACGCGACGACCTGCCGGTCGAGCTGATCTGGCGGCCATTTCTACTCAACCCGGACATGCCGCGCGCCGGGATGCGGCGCAGCGATTACATCATCCGAAAATTCGGCAGCGAGGAACGGGCCGAACGGCTCTACGCCTCGATCACCGAAGCCGGGCAGCAGGAGGGCATTCCCTTCCGGTTCGACCGTATCCGCCACATGCCATCATCGCTGGATGCGCACCGGTTGGTGCAGTTCGCGGCGCGGTTCGATCTGGCGACCGATGTTACGGCGCGGATTTTCTCGGCCTATTTCACCGATGGCCGCAACATCGGCGATCTGAACATTCTGGCCGATATCGCCGGGGAATGCGGGCTTGATGTCGCCACCACCCTCGCCCTGCTGCAAAGCGACGAGGGCGAGCATGCCGTGCTGTCCGCCAATCTGGGCGCGTACCGGCGCGGGATCACCGGTGTGCCGTGCTTCATCATCAACGGCCAGCACGCCATTGCGGGCGCACAGGACCAGATCGTCATCAACCGCGTGTTGGACATCGTGATCGCCGAGGCGAACGAGCGGGGTTAGCCGGCCGCAAGTCTAACCAGATTATCCAGCACATCCCGCGCCACCCGCACGCGCGTCGCCACCGTCATGTCGCGGGTAATCACCAGCTTGTGATCGGGGCGCAGACGCACCAGACCGCTCTGCGTTGCCAGCCACGCTATCAGCCCGCCGGGATTGGCGAAGTTGTTGCTGCGGAAACTCAGCACCATGCCTTTGGGGCCGGCGTCGATCTTCTCGACCCCTGCACTGCGACAGGCGCGTTTCAATGCCACCACGCTGAGCAGGTTCTCGACCTCCTCGGGCATCGGGCCGAAGCGGTCGATCAGTTCCGCCGCCATTGCGTCGCCCTCAGCGTCCGATGTCAGCGCGCCGACGCGACGATACAGGCCCAGACGCACCGGCAGGTCGTGCACATAGGTCTCGGGGATCAGCACCGGCAGGCCGAGTGAGATGTTTGGCGTCCAGTCGCGTTCTTCCAGTCGCTTCTTGCCTTCGCGCGCGTGCAGTTCGGCCACCGCGTCTTCCAGCATCTGCTGATACAGCTCGATCCCAACCTCACGGATATGGCCCGACTGTTCGTCGCCCAGCAGGTTGCCCGCACCGCGAATATCCAGATCATGCGAGGCCAGCGTGAAGCCCGCGCCCAACTGGTCGAGCGTCTGCATCACTTCCAGCCGCCGCTGCGCGGTCGCCGCCAGACGATGCGTCTGCGGCCAGGTGAGATACGCATAGCCGCGCAACTTCCCGCGCCCCACGCGCCCGCGCAGCTGATACAACTGCCCCAGCCCGAACATGTCGGCACGATGGATGATCAACGTGTTCACCGCGGGCATATCCAGACCGCTTTCCACGATGTTGGTGGATAGCAGGATGTCGTATTTGCCGTCGCTGAACTCGGTCATCACGCGTTCAAGCTCGGTCGGCGTCAGACGGCCATGTGCTTGCGCGATGCGTGCATCTGGCACGATATCGGCCAGACGTTCGATCATCTTGCCCATGTCTTCCAGACGCGGCACCACGCAGAATATCTGCCCGCCACGGAAGCGTTCGCGCTGGATCGCCTCGCGCACCACCACGGAATCGAACGGCATGATGAAGGTGCGCACCGCCAGACGATCCACCGGTGGCGTAGCAATCAGACTCATCTCGCGCACCCCCGTCAGCGAGAGCTGCAACGTGCGCGGAATGGGCGTGGCCGAGAGCGTCAGCACATGCACATCGGCCTTGATCTGCTTCAGCCGCTCCTTGTGCGCGACGCCGAAATGCTGTTCTTCATTGACGATCAGCAGACCGAGATCGGCGAACTCTATCGCCTTGGCCAGCAGCGCGTGCGTGCCAACCACGATGTTGACCGAGCCATCCTTCAGCCCGGCCTTCACCTGCGCCGCGTCCTTCGCCGTCACCATGCGCGAGAGCTGCGCGATGTGCACTGGCAGCCCTTTGAACCGCGCCGTGAACGTGCGGAAATGCTGGCGCGCCAGCAGCGTGGTCGGCACCACCACCGCCACCTGCGTGCCCGACATCGCGGTGATGAACGCAGCGCGCAACGCAACCTCGGTCTTGCCGAAGCCCACATCGCCGCAGATCAGCCGGTCCATCGGGCGGCCAGATGAGAGGTCTTCCACCACATCGGCAATGGCGCGCGCCTGGTCTTCCGTTTCGGCGAACGGGAAACGGGCGCAGAATTCGTCCCACGCGCCTTCGGGCGGCACAATCGCATCGGCTTCGCGCATCCTACGTTCGGCGGCAATGCGGATCAGCTCCGCCGCCATGTCGCGGATGCGCGTCTTCATCTTCGCCTTGCGCGCCTGCCACGAAACACCGCCCAGCTTGTCGAGCGCCACGCCCGCCGTCTCGCTGCCGAAGCGCGAGAGCATTTCGATGTTCTCGACCGGCAGGAACAGCTTGTCGTTACCGTCGTACAGAATGCGCAGACAGTCGTGCGGCGCGCCGTTCACCTCCAGCGCGATCAGCCCGTCGTACCGGCCGATCCCGTGATCCTGATGCACGACCAGATCGCCCTCGGCAATCTCTGTTGCCTCGGCAATAAACTGGTCCGCGCGCTTGCGCCGGCGCGGCGGGCGCGAGATGCGTTCGCCCAGCAGATCCTGTTCCGCCACGAACACCCAGTTGCCGCGCGGGCCTTTGTCCAGCGGGCCGGAAAAGCCGCGTTCCAGCCCCAGCACCGTCAGCGCCACCGTATCGCCGGTCACCCCGCCGAGTTCGGACCAGGTATCGACCTGCACAACCTTGTCGAACCCGTGTTCACGCAGCAGATTGGCCAGACGTTCGCGCGAACCGCGCGTCCAGGCGGCCAGCAGCAGGCGTTCCTTGCGGTCGCGCAGACGGCCGAAATATTCCTTCAGATCGTCAAATACGTTGACGCTGGTATTGGCGCGCCCTTCGGCGAATAACCGCCCCGGACGGCCCAGTGCCTCGACGCCTTCCGCGCCATCGGCCAGTGCAAACGGCGTGAAGCTGAACAGCGGCCCGCCCGCCAGCATCGTGTCCCAGCTGGCGCGGTCGAGATACAGCAATTCCGGCGGCGCAGCGCGATACGGCACCTCGCCCTCGCGCACCGGGGCCAGGCGCGCATTGTAGTGATCGGCAATCATTTCCAGCCGCGAGGTCAGCGCCTCTTCCGCCTGATGGTCGAGGCTGACCGACGCACCCGGCATCCAGTCGAGCAGCGTTTCCATCGCCGGGTGGAACAGCGCGATCCAGTGCTCCATGCCGGGATAACGCCGCCCGTCGCTGATCGAGACATAGATCGGGTCTTCCGCCGCCTTCGCACCGAACAACTCGCGCCAGCGTGAACGGAAGCGCGTGATGCTCGCCTGATCGAGGAATACCTCGTTCATCGGCAGCAGGTTGAGTTCCGCCACCGCATCGCCGCTGCGCTGGCTCGATGGGTCGAACGTCCGCAGCGTTTCCAGCGTGTCGCCGAACAGGTCCAACCGCACCGGCGCGTCCTGCCCCGAAGGGAACAGGTCGATGATCCCGCCGCGCACCGCGTATTCACCCGGCTCCATCACGGTACCGGCGCGGCCATAGCCGTTGGCCTCCAGGAAACGGATCAGCGCCTCCTGATCCACCTGCCCGCCCACGCGCAGGCGGAAAAACGTGTCGGCAAACGCGCTGCGCGGCGGCATGCGCTGCGCCAGACCGTTCACCGTGGTCAGCACCACGCGCGGCTTGCTGCCCGCTTCCAGCAGTTTCGTCAGGCCGGAAATGCGTTCGGCCACGATCTCCATATTGGGGGAAACGCGGTCATACGGCAGGCAGTCCCAGGCCGGGATGCAGATGACCTCAATCTCGGGCGCGAAGAAATTCAGCGCCTCGGCCATGCGGGCCAGACGGGCATCGTCGCGGCAGACATGCAGCACGGGGCCTGGATATTCCGTCCGGCGGCGGGCGATCAGCGCAGCGTCGAACCCTTCGGGCGCGCCGTGCACTCGGATCATCGGCGGGTTCCCGTTTGCTCCGCTACGGCCCGGATGGCACGAAACATCGGGGTATCGGCCTCGGGTGGCGGGGCAAGGCGGCCGGTCAGCCAGTCGGCCAGCTCGGCATCCGGATGCTCCATCAGGGCTTCCAGCGCGTCCAGCTCGGCATCGGTCATCGCGGCGATGCGGGGCTTCACGAAGCCGCCGATCAGGATGTCGTTTTCATGCGTCCCCCGGTGCGTGGCACGGAAGATAATACGGCGGCGGCGAGGGTCGAGCTGTTCCGTCACTGGACATACATCCTTGAAAGTCGGAAACGTTCTAACTCCTAGCTCTTGAAGTGTCAGCCCGTGTCAGACGATTCTCTCCTCCGCCCCCTGCGCGCCCCGATTACCGCCCTGCCGAAACCCAAGCCCGACGTGCTGAAAAACGTCGTGCGGCTGGTTGGCGGTGACCGGTTGCTCGACCTGCTGCTGCATATGCCGGAGTCCTATATCGATCGCAGCAAGCTGGTCCGCATCCGCGACGCCGTGGCGGGCAGCGTCGCCACCATCGAGGTCGAGGTCGTGCATGTGTCGGACGCCGTGCGCCGCGGCCCGTGGCGCGCCCGCTGCACGGACGAGACCGGATCGCTGGAAATCGTGCTGTTTAACCCGCGCCCATGGCAGCTGGCCCCGTATCGGCCCAACACGCAGATCACCGTCAGCGGCAAGGTGAACAAATTCGACGGCCGGTTGCAGATGACCAACCCGGACTGGGTCTTCCCGGCTGAACCGATGCCGCAGATCGAACCGGTCTGGCCGCTGACAGCGGGCGTGGTCGGGCGGCACGTGTTGCGGGTGATGGAGCAGGCCTTGCGCGCCCTGCCCGACTTCCCCGAGTGGCTGGACGAACACCTGCTGAAGCGCGAGGGCTGGGCCAGTTTCGCCACCGCGCTGCGCGCCGTGCAGCAGCCACAGGAAATCCCCCGCAAAGCCCCCCGCCGCCGGTTGGCCTATGACGAGTTATTCGCCGGTCAGGTAGCATTGGGAAAACTGCGCCAGCGGGTGCGCATCCGTCGCGGGCGCGCACTGGGCGGCGATGGCAAGCACCGTGCCGAGGCGATGCGTCGTTTCGGGCACGAGCTTACCCCCAGCCAGAAACAGGTGATCGCCGAGATCGACACCGACCTCGGCGCACCAACCCGCATGCTGCGTCTGTTGCAGGGCGATGTCGGGTCGGGGAAGACTCTGGTGGCGCTGATGGCGCTGCTGCGCGCGGCGGAAAACGGCCTGCAAGGCGCGCTGATGGCACCGACCGAGGTGCTCGCCAAGCAACACCATCGCACATTGTCGAAACTGTCGCCGGTGCCGGTCGGACTGTTGACTGGCTCGGTAAAGGGCAAGCAGCGCGAGCGTGTGCTGCGCAGTCTGGCCGATGGCACATTGCCCATCGTGGTCGGCACCCACGCGCTGTTTCAGGAGAGCGTGGAATACAAGAACCTGGCGCTGGCGGTGATTGATGAACAGCACCGTTTCGGCGTACATCAGCGCGTGCTGATGGGGGCCAAGGGCACGCACACCGACGTGCTGGTGATGACCGCCACCCCCATTCCGCGCACGCTGCTGCTCACCCAATGGGGCGAGATGGAGGTCAGCCGCCTGACCGGCAAACCCGCAGGCCGCCAGCCGATCCGCACCACGCTGCATTCGCTGTCCACCCTGCCCGACGTGATCGAGGCACTGCGCCGCGCATTGGACAAGGGCGCGCGGATCTACTGGGTCTGCCCGCTGGTGGCCGAGAGCGAGGTATCCGACCTTGCCGCCGCCGAGGCACGCTTTGCCGACCTGCATCAGCATTTCGGCGATGCGGTCGGTCTGGCGCACGGCCAGCAGGACGCCGAGGTGCGCGATGCCGCTCTGGCGGATTTCGCGGCGGGGAAAACGAAGATTCTGGTCGCCACCACGGTGGTTGAAGTGGGCGTCGACGTGCCGGAAGCCACCATCATGGTGGTGGAACACGCCGAACGCTTCGGCCTGGCACAGTTGCACCAGCTGCGCGGCCGCGTCGGGCGCGGGACGGAACATTCGTTCTGCATGCTGCTCTATACCGATGGCCTGACAGATACCGCCCGCAGCCGCCTGATGATCCTGCGCGACACCGAGGACGGGTTCGTCATCGCCGACGAGGATTTCCGTCTGCGCGGCGGCGGCGAACTGCTGGGCACGCGTCAGTCCGGCATGCCCGGCTTCCGCCTGGCCGACCCAGTGGACGATGCCGATCTTCTGCACATGGCTGCCAAGGACGCGCGCCTGCTGCTAGAAAAAGACCCCGACCTGACCACCCCACGCGGGCAGGCCGTGCGCACACTGCTGCGTCTGTTCGACCGCGACACCGCGTTCGAAACTCTGCGTTCCGGCTGATTGGCAGCCACACGACGGGTAATGTATGCAGCCTCCAGACCGGATCATCGGAGCATTTCGAGCATGGATATCCTGATCGATATCGAACATTTGACCAAGAAGTTCGGCCGCTTCATCGCCGTGGACGACGTGTCGTTTCAGGTGCGCCGGGGCGAGGTTCTGGGCTTTCTGGGCCCCAACGGCGCGGGCAAGTCCACCACCATGCGCATGCTGGCCGGGTTCGTCGCGCCGACATCGGGCACCGCCCGCATCCGCGGCCACGACATTCTGAACAATGCAGTCGAAGCCAAGTGCAATATCGGCTTCCTGCCCGAAGGCGCGCCCACCTATCCGGAAATGAGCGTCACCGGGTTCCTGGGTTTCTGCGCACGCATTCGCGGCATGGGGCGGCGCGAGGTGGATCGGGCGATCGAGATGACGCAGCTTGCGGGCGTGCGTCTGCAACCGATCGAGACTCTCTCCAAGGGTTTCAAGCGCCGCGTCGGACTGGCGCAGGCGCTGTTGCATAATCCGCCGGTGCTGATCCTCGACGAGCCAACCGACGGGCTGGACCCCAACCAGAAGCACGAAGTCCGCAGCCTGATCCGGCAGATGGCACCCGATAAAGCCATCATCATTTCCACCCATATTCTGGAAGAAGTGGAAACCGTCTGCTCGCGCGCGATCATCATCGCGAACGGGAAGATCGTGGCGGACGATACACCGGCCAATCTCACCCGGCTTCACCCGAGCCATCGTCTGGATGATGTGTTCCGCCAGATCACGCAACCGGCCCACGTGGGAGATGCCGCATGATCGGCGCAATTTTCAGCATCATGCGGCGCGAACTGGCTGCGTATTTTTCAACGCCGGTCGCTTATGTGTTTCTGGTGATCTTTCTGGCGTTGCAGGGCGCGCTGACATTCAGCGTCGGTAATTTTTTCAGCCGAGGACAGGCCGATCTGCAACCGTTCTTCACCTTCCTGCCCTGGGTGTTCATGCTGCTGGTGCCCGCCATCACCATGCGTCTGTGGGCGGAAGAACGCCGCTTGGGCACGGTGGAACTACTGCTGACACTGCCGATCCGGCTGGGTGAAGCGGTGGTCGGGAAGTTCCTTGCCGCGTGGGTGTTCTGCGGCATTGCGCTGTGCCTGACCTTCACGTTCTGGGTCACGGTCAATCTGCTGGGCAACCCCGATAACGGGGTGATCGGCGCGGGCTATGTCGGCGCGTTTCTGGTGGCGGGGGCGTATCTGTCGATCGGCGCCACCATGTCGGCAGTGACCAAGAATCAGGTGATCGCGTTCGTGCTGGGGATTGCGGGATGCTTCGTGTTCTCGCTGGCGTCGTCGCCGATCATCACCGAATTCCTGAACTCCAACATGCCGATCCTGGGCGACATCGCGCGCAAGATCAGCGTGGGGGAACGCTTCATGTCGTTCACGCGCGGGGTGATCAGCCTGCGCGATATCGTGTTTTTCGCATCGTTCATCGTGTTCTTCCTGTTCCTGAACACGGTGGTGATCGACCATCGGAAAGCGGATTGAGGGCACAGTCATGACACGTTTCCTGAAATCCGCCCTTGCCGTTCTGGCCCTGCTGGCAGCGCTGGTGGGCATCAACATGGCGGTCGATACACGCCTCGCCCATACGCAGATCGACCTGACGCAGCAGCGTCTCTACACGCTGTCGGATGGCACGCGGCAGGTGCTGGCCCGTCTGCGCGAACCCATCACGCTGCGGCTGTTCTATTCGCGCGCACTGGGCACCGCCGTGCCGATGTTCGGCACATATGCGGACCGCGTGCGCGAAACGCTGCTGGAATATGCGGCCGCTTCGGGCGGCAAGATCCGGCTGGAGTTCCACGATCCCGAACCCTTCACCGACACCGAAGACCGCGCCACGGCCTATGGCCTGCAGGGCGCGCCGATCGACCAGTCGGGCGAGCAGGCGTTCTTCGGTCTGGCGGGCACCAACCTGTTGGACGATGAACGCATCATCCCGTTCTTCCAGCCGGACCGTGAACGGTTTCTGGAATACGACCTCACACGACTGGTCTATGAACTGTCGAACCCGCAGCGCGCGGTTGTCGGTCTGCTGACCACGCTGCCGATGAACGGCGACCCCAGCGCACTGGCGATGCGCCAGCCCGGCGGCATGCCGTGGACCATTCGCACACAGATGGCGCAGTTCTTCACCGTGAAGGACATCGAACCCGA
>JAVBJV010000034.1:0-13869 GCA_031546815.1 Acetobacteraceae bacterium | reverse complement strand
GAGGGCGAGGACAAGCGGCTCGTCCGTCTGGGGCTTCAGTGCCGAGGCAGGGAAAGATGCGGTCATGACGGGCCGATCCTATCAACGGAAGGGTTCATGCTGCAATGCCGCGACGCAGCCATTGGCCTTCCGGGCTGGCCGGGTCGATCAGGCCGTGGCGCAGAAACAGGTCGATCAGCACCAGATTGACGTTGAACTTGAAGTCGTCGGTATCGCGCACTGTCTCGAACACACGGGGCAGGGGCCACAGCTCGAACGCCTCGACCTCGCCATCGGCCGGTGTGGGGCGGAAATCCTCGGGCAGATACAGGTCGTAGCAGTGCAGGTGGTCGCGTCGCAGCCCCTCCTCGCGCGCCATGGCGTAGGCGATGTCGGCGATTTTCTCTGCCCGCAAGGTGAGGTCGGGCGGGAGCGAGGCTTCTTCCTCGGCCTCCTTCACCAGGGTCTGCAAGGGGCTGAGACCGGTGGGGACTCCGCCCGCTACCAGATTGTCGAGCTTGCCGGGGTCCAGCTTCTTGTCAGCGGCGCGGCGGGCGACCCACAGATGCAGCCCGTCCGGGCGGCGGACCAGGCCGTTCAGGTGCACGCCCTGCGCCAGCATGCCGAACACCGGGATCGCGCCGCGGTCCAGTTCGGTCAGCGCGGGTCCGTCGGGTGTGGCGCGCACGTCGAACGCTTCGCCCCGCCAGCGGAAATGGCCCCGTTCGGACAGGCTGCGCGCGATGTCGGTCAGCGCGGCGGCGTGGCGGCCGGGGCGGACGGTGATGCCGTGCGTGTCGAAATGGATGTGCTGCGGCCAGAAGGTAAGCGCCTGCGCGACCGGCGGTTCAACCAGACCGATCAGTGTCGGACCGATATGAAACGCAATGCGTCCGCCGGGCAGGTGGACGTTGTTACAGGCCAAAATATGGCGGCGGAGTGGGTGCGCGTTCATTGGTGTCTGAATATGCCAGATTTGCCCGCCCGCCTATGGGGCTTCCGGTTTTCGGGGCCACGTGCGACATGCAGGGAATGAGCAACACCGAATCCCGATCCCACCTGCGCACTCTGCGCAGCCTGCTGCCGTATCTGTGGCCCGAGGGCGATACCGGGGCGCGGGTGCGCGTCAGTATGGCCGTGGTGTTTCTGGTGCTGTCCAAGCTCGCCACTGTCTATGTGCCAATCATCTATGCGCGTGCGGTGGATATGCTGACGGGCAACACCGAAGCCGTGGCGCTGACGGCCATCGCGTCGATTATTCTGGCCTATGGCGGACTGCGTGTGATGGCGGCGGCGTTCGGTGAATTCCGCGACATCGTGTTTGCCCGCGTGCAGCAGCGCGCGATCCGTCGGGCGGCGATGTCGACGTTCGGGCATCTGCACGCGCTGAGCCTGCGCTTCCATCTGGACCGCCAGACCGGCGGCCTGTCGCGCGCCATCGAACGCGGGGTGCGTGGGATTGATAGCGTGTTGCGTTTCGCGACCTTCAACGTTGTGCCGACACTGTTCGAGATCGGGCTGGTTACCATCCTGCTGTGGTGGATTTTCGGTTTCTCGTTCGCGGCGGTGATCTTCGTGACGATCGCCATTTATGCATGGTTCAGTATCGTGTTCAGCGAATGGCGCACGAAGTTCCGCCGCGCGATGAACCAGAGCGATTCCGAGGCCAACAACAAGGCAATCGATTCACTGCTGAACTACGAAACCGTCAAGTATTTCGGCAACGAAGGCCACGAAGCTGAACGATATGACGAAGCACAGGCGCGTTACGAACGGGCGGCGGTGAAAAGCCAGGTCACCATGAACGTGCTGAATATCGGGCAGGCGCTGATCATTGCGGTCGGGCTGGCGGTGGTGATGCTGATGGCGGCGATGGGCGTGCGTGATGGCACGATGACGGTGGGCGGTTTCGTGCTGGTGAACACCTATCTGATCCAGCTGTATCTGCCGCTGAGTTTCCTTGGCTTTACCTATCGCGAAATCAAACAGGGGCTGGTGGACATGGAAGACATGTTCCGCCTGCTGCGTATTGAACGCGAAGTGGCCGACCCGGAAGCTGCGCCGAAACTGGCAGTGCCGAACGGTGAAGTCCGGTTCGAGGACGTGCATTTCGGCTATCGCCCCGACCGCGAGATTCTGAAGGGTATTTCCTTCACGGTTCCCGCCGGGAAAACGCTGGCGATTGTCGGGCCGACAGGAGCGGGCAAGTCCACCGTCAGCCGCTTGCTGTTCCGGTTTTACGACGTGACGGCGGGTAGCATCCTGATCGACGGGCAGGACATCCGCAGCGTGCAGCAGAACAGCGTGCGCGCCGCCATTGGCGTGGTGCCGCAGGACACTGTGCTGTTCAACGACACGATCGGCTACAACATCGCCTATGGCCGCCCCGGCGCGACGGAGGCCGAGGTTGAACAGGCCGCCCGCCATGCCCAGGTGCACGACTTCGTGCTGCGTCTGCCCGAGGGATACGCAACGCGCGTTGGTGAGCGCGGGCTGAAGCTTTCGGGTGGCGAGAAGCAGCGTGTGGCGATTGCGCGCACCATCCTGAAGAACCCGCGGATCCTGATCCTCGACGAGGCGACCAGCGCGCTGGACACTCGCACCGAACAGGACATCCAGCAGGCCCTGACCGAGATCTCGCGCGACCGCACCACGCTGGTGATCGCGCATCGCCTGTCCACCGTGGTGGACGCCGATGAGATCATCGTGCTGCGCGACGGCGTGATTGCCGAACGCGGTACGCATGCGGACCTGCTGGCGCAGGCGGGGCTGTATGCGCGGATGTGGGCGGGACAGGCGGAAGCAGCGGCCCGTGGCGAGACTCCGCCACGCGATGGCCCCAGCCTGCGCGACCTGGCCGAGAAACCAGCCGAGCAATAAACACTTGCAGAACCCCGGCGTTTGCGCGAACTGGCGTCAAACGCCGGGCTGTTCCGGTTCTATGGAGTAATGGGATATGGAATTCGACCCTTCCGGTCAGGCCCCGGACGACCTGAGCCACGCGGGATCCGTTGTGGATAAAGCCATCGAATACATGGCCGGGCAGAATATCAGCGAAATCGCGATTGCGTCGGCCATGCTGGGCGGCGCGCTGGGGCTGATGGCGAAAACCATGCCCGATTCCGCGATTCTGAACGTGCTGGCCAACGCCACACGCAGCGTTCAGGCCGGGGAATTGCGCCAGATGGCGCCGCAAAACGGCTGAGTTGCGGAATTTTGCCGCAAATCCGGCAAAAAACGCCTGTTTTGTCATGCTAAACGCTTGACCAGGCTCGGGGGCTTCGCCATAAGCCCTGCTTCGCGAAGAATAGCGCCCGGACTTAATTCCGTGCGATTTACTGTGTTTCGAGGTTCATATGTCGCGTCGTTGCGAAGTTACCGGCAAGGGTGTGCTGACAGGCAATAACGTCAGCCACGCCAACAACAAGACCCGCCGTCGTTTCCTGCCCAATCTGCAGGAAATGTCGCTGCTGTCGGATGTTCTGAATGCGACGGTGCGTATGCGCCTGTCCACCCGTGCGATCCGCACGATTGAACATAACGGCGGCCTGGATGCGTTCCTGCTCGGCACGCCGAATCGCCAGCTTGCGCCAGAAGCGCAGCAGGTGAAACGTCGTATCGAACGTGCGCAGGCAAAGAAGGCCGCCTGAACTCAGGCAGCTTTTACTGGTTTGACGAAACGGGGATCTGCACCAGCAGGTCCCCGTTTTGTTTTCGTGCTTGACCGGGCGACGCAGATCGCCAACCTTCCGCCGGTATTTTCACGGAGCACGCAGATGAGCCTTCCCACCAGCATGACCTACATCACGCATGGCGATGGGGGCGGCCCCGAAGTGCTGGTCCCGGCCACCGGCCCGGTGCCACAGCCGCAGCCCGATGAAGTGCTGATCCGCGTGATGGCCGCCGGTGTGAACCGCCCCGATGTGCAGCAGCGCAAGGGCAAGTATCCGCCGCCGCCGGGTGCCTCGCCCTATATCGGGCTGGAAGTTTCGGGCGAGGTGGTGGCCACAGGCGCGCAGGTGGCGGGCTTCAAGCCGGGCGACAAGGTGTGCGCGCTGGCCAATGGTGGTGGCTATGCCGAATACTGTACGGCCCCTGCGGCGCAGACCATGCCCTGGCCGGAAGGGTATGATGCCATCCGTGCTGCGGCGCTGCCCGAGACGTATTTCACCGTCTGGGCCAATCTGTTCGACATTGGCGCGTTGAAGGCCGGTGAGAGCGTGCTGATCCATGGTGGCAGCAGCGGCATCGGCGTGACGGCGATCCAGCTGGCCAAGGCGTTCGGTGCCAAGGTGTATGTGACCGCCGGGTCCGACGCGAAGTGCGAAGCCTGTCGCCAGTTGGGCGCTGACGAGGCGATTAACTACCGCAGCGCTGACTTCGTGGACGAGATCAAGCGTCTGACCGAAGGCAAGGGCGTGAATGTGGTGCTCGACATGGTGGGGGCGCCGTATATGGCGCGCAACCTGCGCTGTCTGGCGACCGATGGGCGTCTGGTGCTGATCGCGTTCCTGGAAGGTGCCAAGGTGGGCGAGTTCGACTTCACACATGTGATGACCCGCCGCCTGACCATCACCGGCAGCACCATGCGCCCGCGCACCACGGCGCAGAAGGGCCTGATCGCGCGTGCGCTGCGTGAAAAGGTCTGGCCGTTGCTCGAGGCCGGAAAATGCGGCCCCGTCATCAACAAGGTCTTCCCGCTGGCCGAGGCCGCACAGGCGCACACGCTGATGGAATCGAGCGCCCATGTCGGCAAGATCATGCTGGATGTCAGCAGCAAATAACCTGGGACTTATTCAAATGTTGAAGTTTTCGATGACTGCGTTGGCGCTTGTGCTGCTGGCACAGGGGGCTGCACAGGCGCAGACCGTTCAGCCCGGCCCGACTCTGACGTCTGTGCGCCAGAAGGGTGCGCTGGATTGCGGTGCGCATCCAGGCGCGCCGGGATTCGGCTCGACCGACAGTCAGGGCGTGTATCGCGGGCTGGATGCCGATATCTGCCGTGCCGTTGCGGCGGCGGTGTTCAACGGCGATGCCAGCAAGGCGCGTTGGACGACGCTTGCCAGCCAGATGCGTATTCCGGCGTTGCAGTCGGGGCAGGTGGATGTGCTGGCGCGCACGTTCAGCTGGTCGCAGGGGCGCGACACGGCGTCGGGCATCAGCTTCACGGCAACCACGTTCTATGACGGGCAGGGCTTCATGATCCGCCGTTCGGCGGGTGTGTCGCATGCGCGTGAACTGGCGGGTGCGTCGGTTTGCGTGACCACTGGGACCACGACGGAACTCAACCTGGCGGACTGGGCGCGCACCAACAACATCCAGATCCAGCCGGTGGTGTTCGAGCAGAACACCCAGACCGCCGCGGCATATGAATCCGGCCGCTGCGACGTGCTGTCCACCGATGCCAGCCAGCTGGCCGGCGTGCGCATGGCGTTCGCGCATCCGGAAGAGCATGTGATCCTGCCGGAACTGATCAGCAAGGAACCGATCACCCCCGCCGTGCGCAAGGGCGATCAGCAGTGGTTCGATATCGTGCGCTGGACGGTGTTCGCGCTGCTTGCCGCCGAAGAACTGGGCGTGACTCAGGCGAACGTTGATCAGATGCTGGAAAGCCAGAACCCGGACATCCGCCGCCTGCTAGGCCGTTCCGGCGATCTGGGGCAGGGAATGGGTCTCGACAATCGCTGGGCCTACTGGGCAATCAAGGCGGTCGGGAATTATTCCGAAATGTTCGAACGCAACATGGGCCAGGGCAGCCCGCTGCGTCTGGAACGTGGCATGAACGCGCTGTGGAACCAGGGCGGACTGATGTACGCACCGCCGCTGCGGTGATTATGCGGCGCTTGTCTTGCTCGGATACAAATGGAAAGGGCGCCTTGAACGAGGCGCCCTTTTCTTATGCGGGGTTGATGCGACGCACATTGGGCAACTGGGCGAAATATCGATCCAGCCGAGGGCGCAGGGTGGCCAGTGTCCAGCCGGGAAACAGCTTGCTGCACAGGTATGCCAGCAGCACCAGCGGGTGAAATCCCTGCTTGCGGGCGGACTTCCACCATGGGGCAATGGCCTTGCGCGCCAGCAGGGTGCGCTGCGGACCGGTCAGGGACTGTTCGTCCAGCACATGCGTATAGGCCAGATACTGGTCGTGATGCTGCTGGTTCCGGTTGGCGGACAGATGGTGAAGATCGGGTTGGGCCGTGTTCTGCGGGGCGAGGACATAGCGGCACGGATGCTCCAGCAGTCCCACCCGTTTTGCGGCGAGTGCCAGACGCAGGGCAAGGGATTCATCCTGCACGAAGATCCGCTCATCACTGCCCCCGGCACGCAGGGCAAGGTCGCGTTGCATCAGGACGATGGGCTGCACCAGTCCGCGCTGCAGTGTGAAATGCAGGGGGGTGTTGCTGCACAGCAGGTCGGGGGCGTCCGGAAGTCTGTTCTGTGCAGCGGCTTCCGCCGAAAGATCCGTCTTGCGCGAACGACCGTAAATGTAGTCGAGCTGTTCGTGCCGCAGCGCGGTCAGCATGGTTCTGATGACGTTGCATGGGGCGATATCGTCCGCGTCGAAGACGAAGATGTATTCGCCAGTCGCAGCGTGCAGTCCCTGATTCAGCCGGATAGAAGGGCCGACGTTCTGTGTGTTGCGCAGGATGGTGAAGCGTGCGGGGTGTTCGGCAAAGAACGCTTCTGCCACCGCGATGGAGGCGTCGCGTGAGGCATCGTCGACCAGTATGAAGTCGATGTTGAAGTCCTGTCCCGCGCCCTCCTGCGCCAGCAGACTGGCGAGTGTGGCACGCAGGAAGTCCGCCTTGTTGTAGACGGTGATGACGATGGAAACCGCTGTCATGGCCGCTCCGCAGGATGGGGCTGGTTCTGCGTACCACAGGTGCGGGGGACGTGCCAGTCGCGGCAGGCCTACAGTGTGTTATGCGGGGTGTTCTTCTGGCTGTGGATGAGAGCGAGTTTCAACCAGCCCCCAGCCGATAAACAGGATCCAGATTCCCGCATAAGGCATGGCAAAATAGGAGGATGCAGCCGAGAGAGGCCAGAGATGCATCAGCGCTGCAACGAAGAGGGCGAGCCGGGTGATGCTTGGGTTTTTGATAAGGCCTCGTCCCATTGGAATAAGCCAGCACAGGACCATGGTGATGAATAGCAGCAATCCCGGGATGCCACTTTCCACCAAAGCTTGCAGGTAGATATTATGTGGATGGATAACACATATGTCTGCGCCGCCGCCATCTGACATTGGTGTCAGTCCCTGAAAATAGGCGGGGTTGAAACATTCGCGACGAAAACTGTTGGCCCCCGTTCCCAGCCATGGGTTTGCTTCGATAACACGAAAGACGCGCGTATAGACTTGTCCATAGTGATCGTTAGCGAAATTCAGTATTTGGGATGAAAATTTCGTGACCAGCCGATTGAAGGTCGGTGGGGATAGTGTGGCAGAAATTCCGATAAGCAGAGCACCTGTAACTCCCATCAGAACTGACGCTTTGAGCAAAGGGCGATACAGGATGGCGATCAGAAACAGCCCGAACAGCATTAACAATACAGGCATGCGCTGACCAAGCAGCATGACCGTGGCCATACCAAGAATCAGGGGGAGCAGGGCGATGGCACGTGGCAGATATGCCATCAAGGGCAGGGTTGCCGGATACAGCAGCCGCGCCAGAACAGCTCCGGCGCGTGGGCGGTCGTAAGGGCCTGTAAGCTGCCCATCGCCAAAGCGAGGATGACCGAACAGACTGCGCCCGAAGATGAACTGCCACCACGTATGAAATACAATATAGGCCGCTGCCGTCATCACACTATAGCTCAACCAGCGGCGCACCTGTTGAGGAGCCAATAATAAGTGCTCCAGGGCAGCCAGAAAAATCAGGTAGCGGATAATAACAACGGCGTCGGCGATGTAGGACGAGGGATAGGGAAGCGTGACGGCCACCAGCCAGCCCCACCACGCCAGTCCACATACGAACCAGGGGCGGCGTATCCAGCTCCAGTCGCGTGTCAGGGCGCTGTGCAGCAGAAACAGCAGGCCAATCAGGGACAGCGCACCATCGGCAATACCACGCGCAACTACCAACAGAAGCGGCAGCGCCAGGACCAGAGCAGCCATCACGCGAAAGAGCTGAGCAGGCATCAAGAGAACTTTGATCCAGAGGGGGACATGTATCTATGCTGGTACACGCTGTTTTGCTCTACCGCGCGGAAAGCCGCAACCGCCTCTGAGATATTGATCCCGTCGATAATCCAAATCCAGACGTAACGGTGGCCACATACGCTATGTCACGCCAAAAACCCTTACATCAAAAAGGAGAGCACCGTGGCTAAAGTTCTGATCCTCTACTACTCCACCTGGGGCCATGTCGAAACTATGGCCGAAGCCGTTGCCGAGGGCGTGCGCGCCGTGCCGGGGGCCGAGGTCACGATCAAGCGTGTCCCCGAATTGATGCCCGAAGACGTGCAGAAGCAGTTCCACGTCAAAACCGATCAGGCGGCCCCCATCGCTCAACCCGCCGAACTGGCGGACTACGATGCGGTGATTTTTGGCACCCCGACTCGTTTCGGCAATATGGCGGCCCAGATGCGCAATTTTCTGGATCAGACCGGCGGTCTGTGGAATGCGGGCAAACTGCACGGCAAGCTGGCCAGCGTGTTCGTCTCGACCGGCACGGGCGGCGGCAACGAAGTGACGCAGCTCACCTTCCTGCCCACGCTGATGCATCACGGCATGGTCTATGTGCCGGTTGGCTACGCGCCGCCGGAGCTGACCGACCTGACAGAGGTGAAGGGCGGCAGCCCGTATGGCGCCGGCACGATCGCCGGGGCGAAGGGAGACCGTCAGCCGACGGAAAAAGAACGCGCCATTGCCCGATTCCAGGGGCAGCATGTGGCGAAACTGGCGGTTAAATTGTTCGGATAACCGCCGTTTTACACATTTTCTGACGAGAAATGCTACGGTCCGTCTTGCAAAATGGGCCGTAGCAGCGCAGATAGCGCAGCCCATCTTGGGAAAGAATAGACCAGGCGCCGCGGTGTGGACCCCGCAGGTGCCCTTTTGCCTTAGGAGGTCACCGTGGCCGCAGACGAACTCAGCAAGATCCGCAATATTGGGATCACCGCGCATATCGATGCCGGTAAGACCACGACCACGGAGCGCCTGTTGTATTACACCGGCGTGTCCCACAAGGCGGGTGATACCCACACGGGTAACACCACGACCGACTATATGGACCAGGAACGCGAACGCGGGATCACCATTACGTCGGCCGCCGTGACGTGCGAATGGAACGAACATCGCATCAACGTCATCGACACCCCGGGCCATATCGACTTCAACATCGAAGTGAACCGCTCGCTGCGCGTGCTCGACGGCGCGGTCTTCGTGATCGAAGGCGTGGCCGGTGTGCAGCCGCAGTCGGAAACCAACTGGCGTCTGGCCGACCGCTATCACGTGCCGCGCATCATCTTCGTGAACAAGCTCGACCGCACCGGCGCCGATTTCTACTACGCGTGCCGCACGCTGGAAGAAAAGCTGGGCATCGTTTATGTCCCGCTGCAGCTGCCGATCGGCACGGAAGATCAGTTCGTTGGGCTGGTTGATCTGGTCGAAATGCGCGCGATGATCTGGGAAGGCAGCGAACTTGGTGCCAAGTTCACCATCGTTCCGATCCCGGACGACATGAAGGAAAAGGCCGACGAGTATCGCCAGCAGCTGCTGGACACGGCCCTGGCCGTCGATACCACGGCGATGGAAGAATACTTCGAGAAGGGCGACGTTTCGATCGAAACCCTGAAGAAGTGCATCAAGCGCGGCACCATCGACGGCACGTTCCGTCCGGTTCTGTGCGGAACTGCCTTCAAGAACAAGGGCGTACAGCCGCTTCTTGACGCGATCATCGACTATCTGCCGGCGCCGAACGAAGTTCCGGGGATCAAGGTTGCGCTGGAAGAAGGGCAGAGCGAAGAAGACCATGCCGATCGCCGCGTGATCGACATTAACGTCGCGGCGCCGTTTGCCGGTCTGGCGTTCAAGATCATCAACGACAAGTACGGCACACTGACCTTCGTGCGCATCTACGCCGGTTCGGCGAAGACTGGCGACATGGTGCTGAACAGCAGCAAGGGCCAGCGCGAACGCATTGGCCGCATGTTCAAGATGCACGCCGACAAGCGCGAAGAAGTCAAGGAAGTGCACGCCGGCGACATCGCGGCCTTCGTGGGTCTGAAGGACACGCACACGGGTGATACGCTGTGCTCGGCCGAAGATCCGGTCGTGCTGGAACGTATGGCTTTCCCGGTGCCGGTGATCGACATCTCGGTCGAACCGAAGACCAAGGATAGCGTCGAGAAGATGACGATCGGCCTGCAGAAGCTGGCCAGCGAAGATCCGTCGCTGCGTCTGAAGACCGACCAGGAAACCGGCCAGACCATTCTGTCCGGGATGGGCGAACTGCATCTGGACATCATCATCGACCGTCTGCGCCGCGAATTCGGCGTGGAAGCAAACGTTGGTGCGCCGCAGGTGGCCTATCGCGAAACGATCAGCAAGCCCTGCACCCATATCTATACCCACAAGAAGCAGTCGGGTGGTTCGGGTCAGTACGCCGAAGTGAAGATCATCTTCGAACCACAGGAACGTAACAAAGGCATCGACTTCGAAAACAAGGTCGTCGGTGGTTCGGGTCCGAAGGAATACATTCCGGCGGTCGAAAAGGGCATTCGCAACCAGTCCGAAACCGGCGTCCTGGCGGGCTTCCCGACCGTGGACTTCAAGTTCTCGCTGGTTGACGGCAAGTACCACGACGTCGACTCGTCGGCGCTGGCGTTCGAAATCGCCGCCAAGGCCTGCTTCCGCGAAGGCATGAAGCTGGCTGGCCCGGTGATTCTGGAACCAATCATGGACGTGGAAATCACTACCCCGCAGGACCATGTGGGCGACGTGGTCGGCGACTTGAACCGTCGCCGCGGCATGATCCAGGATCAGGAAACGGCTGGCACCACGGTGACCGTGCGTGCGCACGTGCCGCTGAAGGAAATGTTCGGCTACATCGGCGATCTGCGTTCGATGACCAAGGGCCGCGCGACCTTCACGATGCAGTTCCACCACTACGATCCGGTGCCGCGTAACGTGGCCGACGAAATCATGAGCAAGAACGGCTAATTCGTTCTTTCTGACGAGATGAAGCAGCGCGGACGGGAAACTGTCCGCGCTGCTTTTTTGTCTGGCATGCGAAAACACAGCTTCTGATGCTGGGAAAACCGGTGTTAGATGCGGAGATGAATCGTATGTGCCCGTCATGAGATTCCCGATCATCGTCGTTCTGCTTGGGGTGATGCAGGTGATCGGCTGGGCTGCGTCGTTCTATCTGCCGGCGACACTGGGTCCGGCCATCATTGCCGAAACCGGTCTGTCGAGCGAGGTCGTCTATGGCGGCCTGACGCTGATGGTGCTGATCGTGGCCATCCTGTCACCCACGGTGGGAAAGTTCCTCGACCGGGGATATGCACGCCCAGCGCTGGTGGCGAGCGCGGCCATGGCTGCGGTCGGGTTGGCGTTGATCGGGTTTTCGCAGGGGATCATCAGCTACGCGGCTGGCTGGGTGTTTCTGGGCTTCACCAATGCGCTGGGGCTTTCGGGCACGGTGAACGTGGCGCTGATCCGTATGGCGCCCGAACGGGCACGCGCGGCGATTACCTGGCTGTCGCTGGTGACGGGCCTCGCCTCGACCGTGGCTTTCCCGATGACGGCGCTGTTGCTCGAATTCATGGACTGGCGGCATGTCTGTTTCACGTTCGCGGCCATGCAGCTGTTCATCTGCCTGCCGACATACTGGCTGATCCTGCCTGAAACCGAACCTGCCACCACGACTGCCTCGGCACATGCGCAGATACAGCAGAGCGAAGGCCTGCCTGAATTCGCCCGCAGGCGGGTGTTCTGGCTGTTCGCGATTGCCTTTGCGCTGAACGGGCTGCTGGCCTGGGGCATTCCGGTCTACATGATCCACCTGTTCGAAACGCAGGGCGTCGATCATCATTACGCTGTTCTGGCGGCGTCGTTCTTCGGGGCATCGCAGGTGGTGGCGCGGATCGTGGACAGTGTGCGCGGGCGGCGCTCCAGCATTGTCAGCACCGCGGTGATCGGGGCGGTGCTGCTGCCTCTGTCTGCGGTTCCGCTGTTGGTGGCGGGCGGCACATTCACCGCATCGCTGATGTTTGTGATGCTGTACGGGGCAGGCGTCGGCCTGCTGAGCATTGCACGCACGCTGTGGCCGTTGATCCTATATGGACGCAGCAGTTACGGCACCTGGGTCGGGCGGCTGGGGGTGCCGATGCAGATTGCCAATGCCGTGGCCCCGGTGACGATCGCCAGCCTCGGCCGGGCAGGGCCACTGGTGGTCGTGCTGTTCATCCTGCTGACAGCGATTGCGACCTCGACGCTCGTGCTGATGCTGGCACGCTATTCCACGCGCGTTCTGGCAACAGGCCCTAGATAAACTGCACGATCACGCCGCTGGTATCGTGCGGAGACACGGTGATGTGATCGCGCTGCATGGCAAGCGTCGCGCCGGACATGCCCAAGCAGTCGCGCGCACGTTCCAGATTATGCACCTTCACCCCCAGCGTGATGGCACCTTCCTGGGGCAGGGAATCCAGCACGATCCCCGGATGGCGATGCAGAAGCTGCTGATGGGTGAGAAACACAAACCGCGCCCGATCCACCCCAGACGACACTGCAAGCGCGCCATCGGCTTCCGGCGTGACGACACCATCGATCAGCCGCGCCATATGCTGTGCGGACTGCGCGGGATCTCGGGCCAGAATCTCGACGCGTTCCAGGCATTTGGCCGTGTTGGCGTGCTGTTGCAGCGCGGGCACCCAGACAGCCTCGGGCGTCAGGTGCTGACAGGCGAAGATGCGCAGATCGGCCGGCGCGTCGGCAACCGGCCAGTCGAAGGTGCGGAATTTTGCCTCGGCCCGGGTTCCGTCGGGCAGGTCGACCGGGCGGCTGAATTCGTTGGGGCCGGTGACGGAGATCCCGCGCGCCTGCAATTCGGCAATTCCGGCAATCGTGTCGATTGCCCGGAACACCCCGCGTTCGATCCCTTCGCGGCGGTCCAGAAAATCGCGCCCGATCTGGTTGTTGGGGGTGGCGACCAGAATGCCCAGCAGTTCGATGTAATCCGGGTCGAGCATGATCGTATAATTGGCCGACCCCAGGTGCGCGCTGTGAATGCCGCGCGGCGACAGGGTAAATCCCAGCCTGCGCCATTGTTCTGCTGCGTTGTCCAGGTTGCGGACAGTGATCATCACATGATCCAGGCCGCTTGTATGTTCGAGCATTGATGGCCTCCGTAAGGCGGTATTTCAGCGTAGGGACGTCTTTCATGTCCAGACATCTTTTACGGATCTGTGGTAGATGCGTTATACTTCGCAGGTTACCGGGGGCATTTCAGCCATGCCGTATTCTTCCAGACCATTTGGCCAGTTCCGTTTGCAGTCGATGTTCGCACCCAGAAGCATCGCTGTGGTCGGCGCCGAGACCCCATACGGGGCGCATATCCTCGACAACATGGCCGAGGCAGGGTTCAAGGGAAAGATCCTGCCGGTCAGCCAGACGCTGGATGGCGTACACGGGTTGCAGGCATATCCCGACGCAGCGTCCTTGCCCGAGGTGCCCGATCTGGCGGTGCTGGCAGTGGCCGAGGATCAGCTGAGCGCGGCATTGCGCGATGTGGGCGCACGCGGGTGCCGGGCGGTGATCGTGCCGGGGCGTGCGCCGGCCGACCTGGCCCAGCAGGCGACCGATGCAGGGAATGTGCGTGTGCTGGGGCCGCGTTCGTTCGGGATTGCCATTCCGGCGCTGGGGCTGAATGCGACGCGCGGGCA
>JAVBJV010000012.1:0-28736 GCA_031546815.1 Acetobacteraceae bacterium | reverse complement strand
GGGGCGGAAGTGCAGATTATCGAAGGACTGGCCGAGGGTGACACAGTCGTCACGGCCGGGCACATGAAGCTGCAACCGGGCGCACCCGTGACGGTGCGCAACCCGGTGGCGCCCGCCGCCGGTCAGACGGGGGGCTGATTCATGGTTCTCTCCACGATTTCCATTCGCCGTCCGGTGCTGGCGACGGTGATGTCGATGCTGATCATCCTGATCGGGCTGGTAGCGTATAACCGTCTGCCGGTGCGCGAATATCCGAACATCGACGAACCGACGATCACGGTGGAAACCACCTATCGCGGGGCCTCGGCCGAGATCGTGGAAAGCCGTATCACCACCACGCTGGAAGACAGCCTGGCGGGGATCGAGGGGATTCAGATCATCTCCTCGATCAGCAGGCAGGAGAAATCGCAGATCACGCTGCGCTTCCGTCTCTCGCGCGATGCCGATGGCGCGGCGAACGACGTGCGCGACCGTGTGGCCCGTGTGCGCGCCCAGTTGCCCGACACCATCGATGAGCCGGTGGTGGCGAAGGTCGAGGCGGATGCGCAGCCCATCATCTATCTGGCGTTCTCGTCCGATCGACACACACCGCTGGAAATTACCGACGTGGCTGACCGCCTGGTGAAGGCGCGCCTGCAGACGCTGGACGGCGTGGCGAACGTGATGATCTTCGGCGAACGCCGGTTTTCCATGCGCATCTGGCTGGATCCCGTGCGCACCGCTGCGTACGGTCTTACCCCGGCCGATGTGGAAGCCGCGCTGACGCACCAGAACGTCGAAATCCCGGCCGGACGCATCGAGAGTGCCAATCGCGAATTCGGCGTGGTGGCCGAGACCGATATGCGCAGCGTTGCGCAGTTTGAAAATCTGGTGATCCGCGATGTGCGAGGGTATCTGGTGCGTCTGCGCGATGTCGCCCGCGTCGAGATCGGGGCCGAGGACGAGCGTGTGAACGCGCGCTTCAACGGCAACCCTGCTGTGGCGCTGGGCGTGATCAAGCAGTCGACGGCCAATCCGTTGCAGGTCTCGCAGCAGATGATGCAGGTCCTGCCCGACATCCAGCGCATTCTGCCCGAAGGAATGCAGGTTGCCGTCGCGTATGACAGTTCGGTGTTCATCGATCGCGCGATCAACAACGTGTTCGACGTGATTATGGAAGCGGTTGGGCTGGTGCTGCTCGTCATCTTCCTGTTCCTGCGCAGCGTGCGTGCCACGCTGATTCCGCTGGTGACGATCCCGGTCAGTCTGATCGGTGCGTTTGCTATCATGTATGCGTTCGGGTTCTCCATCAACACGTTGACGCTGCTGGCCTTCGTGCTGGCGGTGGGGCTGGTGGTGGATGATGCCATCGTCGTGCTGGAGAACATCGCGCGCTATGTCGAGGAGGGGATGAAACCCTTCCCGGCGGCGATAAAAGGGGCCAGCGAAATCGGCTTCGCGGTGATCGCGATGACGCTGACTCTGGTGGCCGTGTATGTGCCGGTGGCGTTGCAGACCGGGCGCATCGGGCGGTTGTTCGTGGAATTCGCGCTTACTCTGGCGGCGGCGGTGCTGGTGTCGGGCTTTGTGGCGCTGACCCTGTCGCCGATGATGGCCTCGCTGCTGCTGAAGGACCATCAGCAACACGGAAAGCTGTACATGTTTGGCGAGCGGGTGCTGAACGGGCTGACCGAAGCTTATCGGGCCAGCCTGCGAATGGCGCTGCATGCGCGCGCGGTGATCGTGGTGATTGGTCTGCTGGTCGGGGTGGGCTCTGGCTGGTTATTCAATTCGCTGCAATCCGAACTCAGCCCGCTGGAAGATCGCGGTGTGCTGATCGGCGTGGGTATCGGGCCGGAAGGGGCCACGCTGGATTATACCACGCGCTATGCGCACGATCTGGAACGCGCCATGGCGCAGAACCCGCATGTGCAGAGCTATTTCACCGTGGCCGGTTTTCCGGTGGTAAACCAGTCGATCATGTTTGCGCGCCTGCGCGACTGGAGCGATCGCCCCGTATCGTCGCGGCAGATCCAGGGGATGCTGTTTCCGCAGTTCATGGGTAACACGGGGTTGCTCGCCTTCCCAATCGCGCCGCCGTCTCTGGGGCAGCAGGGGATCGAACGACCGATCAACTTCATCCTGCAGACTTCGGGCACATATGAAGAGCTGCAGGCCGTGCTGGACAAATACCTGGCCGAACTCCGCACCTATCCGGGTCTGTCGCAGATCGACGTTGACCTGCGTCTGAGCAAGCCGCAGCTGCGCGTGGAAGTGGACCGCGACAAGGTGCAGTCGCTGGGCCTGTCGGAAGAGATGATCGGGCGCACACTGGAAACCCTGCTGGGTGGACGCAAGGTCACCACGTTCAAGCTGAACGGCAAGCAGTATGACGTGATCGTGCAGATCGACCCACAGGATCGTCGGGATCCGCGTGACCTGCTGGGCATTTTTGTGCGCACGCCTACAGGGCAGCTGGTGCAGCTGTCGAACCTGGTGCGGGTGGTGGAAACCATTGCCCCGCGCGAACTGAACCATTTCAACCGGCTGCGCAGCGCAAAGATCACCGCCAATCTGAACCCCGGCTACACAACGGAAACGGCGCTGGCGCATATGGACGAACTGGCCGCCCGCATTCTGCCCACAACGGTGCAGGTGGATTACGACGGCGAATCCCGCGAATCCCGCATCGCCACATCGGGGCAGTTTGTGATGTTCGGGATGTCGTTGCTGTTCATCTATCTGGTGCTGGCTGCGCAGTTCGAAAGCTTCGTCGATCCGTTCGTCATCATGCTGTCGGTGCCGCTGGCCATTGCGGGGGCGCTGCTGGCGCTGAAGCTGAATGGCATGACGCTGAACGTATACTCGCAGATCGGCATCATCACGTTGATCGGGTTGATTACCAAGAACGGGATTCTGATCGTCGAATTCGCCAATCAGCTGCGCGAGCAGGGCGAGAACAAGATGGATGCCGTTCTGCACGCGGCCACGCTGCGTCTGCGCCCGATCCTGATGACCACGGCGGCGATGATTCTGGGCGCGGTGCCGCTGGCGCGTGCGTCTGGCGCCGGGGCGGAAAGCCGGCAGGCGATCGGCTGGGTGATCGTTGGCGGGCTGACGGTGGGGACGCTGTTCACCCTGTATGTGGTGCCGGTTGTCTACACGCTGCTGTCTCCACGCCGGCACGTGCAGCCCGCGATGGAGCCATCGGCACAGAAATAAACGCCGGGGGGACTTATCAGACCCGATCCAGCGGGATTATGGTTCGCCACCAAGATTCCGATGGGGGACCAGATGAAGCTTCCGATTGCTCGTGCAGCAAAACCGCGTTTGCGCTTTGGGGGACGGATCCTTGCCGACGCCCTGGTGGCGCAAGGTGTAGACCATGTATTCGCCGTGCCGGGCGAGAGCTATCTGGATGTGCTCGACGGCCTTTACGATGTGCGCGACAAGATCAAGCTGGTCACCTGTCGCTTTGAAGCCGGCGCGGGCAACATGGCCGAAGCGTATGGCAAGCTGACCGGCAAGCCCGGTGTGGTGATGGTCACTCGTGGCCCCGGCGCCGCGCATGCCGCGATCAGCATCCACATCGCGCAGCAGGACAGCACGCCGATGGTGGTGATCGTCGGTCAGATCCCCAGCGATGAGCGCGATCGTGAAAGCTTCCAGGAAGTTGATTATCGCCGCTTTTTCGGCCCCATCGCCAAATGGGTGACCGAGATCGACGACGCGCGCCGCATTCCCGAACTGGTCGCACATGCGTTCGACGTGGCGACATCCGGCCGACCCGGCCCGGTGGTGATCTCGATCACCGAGGAAATGCAGAAGCAGCAGGTTCAGGTGCCCGATATCGGCCCGGCCGATGTGTCGGTCGCGCATCCGGACCCGGCGGCGCTGGAACGCATGATGAAGCTGCTGGGCAAGGCGGAGAAGCCGCTGGTTATTCTGGGTGGCTCGCGCTGGAGCGACGAAGGCCGCGCGAATATTGCCAAATTCCTGCGCGCGAACAAGCTGCCGGTGGCGGTGGGTTTCCGCCGTCAGGACACGTATGACGGCACGCACGAAACCTATGTCGGCGATCTGGGTGTCGGGTCCGACCCGGCGCTGGTGGCGAAGGCGAAGGAAGCGGATCTGATCCTCGCCATCGGCACGCGTCTGGGCGAGGCGGTAACGCAGGGGTACACGCTGCTCGACCTGGCTGGTTCGACGCCGGTCATTCACGTCTATCCGGTGCAGGAAGAAATCGGGCGGGTGTTCCGCCCGGCTTTGGGGATCACGTCGGAGCTGAACGTGTTTGCCGAAGCAGCAGCGGCGCTGCGTCCGGTGTCGCGTCGGCGCTGGCTGGAATGGACGAAAGAGCTGCGTGCCATTCGCGAAAAATCCTATACCGTGCCGAAGTACAGCGGCGCGCTGAATACGGCGCAGATCTTCCGCGATCTGGAAAAGCTGCTGCCGGACGATGCGATCGTCACGTCGGATGCGGGCAACTTCGCGGGCTGGCTGTCGCGCTTTATGCACATCCGTCAGAACCAGCGTTTCATCGGCCCGACCAATGGCGGCATGGGCTATGGCGCACCCTCGGCCGTGGGGGCGAAGATCGCGTTCCCGGACCGCATGGTGGTGGGCGTGGCCGGTGACGGCGGCTTCCTGATGACGGCGCAGGATATCGCGACCGCGCTGCATCATGGTGTCGCGCCGATCTTCTGTGTATTCAACAACCAGATGTACGGCACGATCCGGATGTATCAGGAACGCACCTATCCGCGTCGCATCTCGGGCACGGCGCTGACCAATCCGGACTTTGCGAAATACGCGGAAAGCTTCGGTGGCCATGGCGAAGTGGTGACGAAGACCGAAGACTTCATCCCGGCCTTCAAGCGTGCGGTGGCCAGTGGCAAGCCCGCGGTGATCGAGATCCGTCAGGACCCCGATCAGATTACCTCGCGCACCACGATCGCCGATCTGCGTGGCGGCAAGCCTAAGCCGCGTGCGGCGGCGAAGAAGGTGGTGGTGAAGTCGTCGGCCGTGCGTGCGCGCCCGCGTGTGCTGAAGGTGAAGGTAAAAGCCAAGCCGAAGCCCAAAGCGAAGAGCTGAACGGGTTTGAAAGCGGCGGGGCGAAAGCTCCGCCGTTCTCGTAAGGGATATTTAAGATGAAACTGTTTTACTGGGTCATCGGCAGTGCGGCTGGCCTGTATGCGCTGCTCCTTTTGATGACGGTAATTTTCCAACGCAACATGATCTATTTCCCTGACAACCGCGCACCCGTGGCGACTGCTCCTGTGCAGGAACTGCGTATTCAGACACCGGACGGACTGGACCTGCTGGCGTGGTATCTGCCGCCGCAGAACGATGCCGCGCCGGTGGTGCTGTATCTGCACGGCAATGGCGGCAACATCGCGTATCGCGAGGACCGGTTGCACCGTTTTGCGCAGCAGGGATGGGGCGTGCTGATGCCCGAGTATCGCGGCTATGGCGGCAACCCCGGTCGCCCGAGCGAGGCAGGGCTGAAGGTCGATGCACGCGCGGCGTGGGATGCCATGGCGCGAATGGGGATTTCCGAACAGCGCATCGTGCTGTGGGGTGAATCGCTCGGCACGGGGCTGGCGGTGCCGCTGGCGGTGGATCTGCAACCGGCGGCGGTGCTGCTGGAATCGCCCTATACCAGCATGACCGATCTGGCGCGCACGCACGTAGCCTGGGCGCCGGTCTGGCTGCTGCGCGATACGTATCATTCAATCGGCGAGATTGGAAAACTCCGCGCGCCGATCTTCATCATGCAGGGCGGGCGCGACACGCTGGTGCCCCCCGCGATGGGCGTGCGCCTGCGCGATGCGGCCACGGCGCCGGTCGAGCTGTGGAACGCACCCGGTGCAGGGCATAACGATCTGGCCGAACACGGTGCCATCGAACAGGCCACGGAATTCGTGCGGCGGCGGACGACGCTGCACTGAGGATCACGTCGCGAATTTCTTCGCGCCCGCCACGCAGAACACCACGGCGATGGTGATGGCCAACATGCCCCAGCTGACGGCCTCGCCCAGCAGAGTTGCCGCCAGAGCCAGGCCGAAGAACGGTTGCAGCAACTGCAATTGCCCCACGCCCGCGATGCTGCCCTGCGACAATCCCCGATACCAGAACACAAACCCGATCAGCATGCTGAACACCGACACATAGCCAAGCCCGATCCACGCATCTTGTGTCGCGTGGGCAAACGATGTGGGCATGTTGAAGGCTGCCAATACCAGCATGACTGGCAGCGCGATCACCAGCGCCCACGATATGACCTGCCAGCCGCCCAGTGTGCGCGACAGCTTGCCGCCCTCGGCATAGCCTAGCCCGCAGACGACAATTGCGGCGAGCATCAGCAGATCGCCTGTGAGGGCAGCGTCGCTGCTCTGCGTCAGTGCGAAGCCCACCACCAGCGCGCTACCCAGGCACGAGAATACCCAGAACGCCGGACGCATCCTCTCGCCGCCGCGCAGCACGCCGAACAATGCGGTCGCCAGTGGTAACAACCCGATGAACACGGTGGAGTGTGCCGACGTAATATGCGTCAGCGCCAGCGCGGTGAGGAGCGGAAACCCGATCACCACCCCAAGCGTGACGATGCAGAGCGAGACGAAATCCGCCCGTCCCGGACGCTTTTCCCGAAACACCAGCAACAGGCCGAGCGCCAGAACTCCGGCGATTGCCGCGCGGGCGATGGTGACGAACACCGGATCGAAACTCAGCACCGCGACACGGGTTGCGGGCAACGATCCGCTGAAGATCAGCACGCCGATAAATCCGTTGATCCAGCCTTGAGTTGTCTTGTTCACGGAAAGCCCTCGGTTGCAGGGCGCGACTATGGCGGGGAAATGCGGGGGTGGAAACAGATGGCCCGGCCGATTGCGCGTGTCACGGGTTTATGATGCAACCGTTAAGGGAAAAATAACCAGCCCGACTCTCAAGATATTACCACAAAACAACCAATGGGAGAGTGCAAATGGCTGATCCGCAAATCTACAAAGAGGGCACCGCAGCGGCAACGACAACCTGCAGGGCGAAGCCGGAGATGACTACTTCGTTCTGACCAGCGCGACGGACGATGGGTTTGATACTTATTCCGGTGGTGCAGGGTATGACCGGATTGTTGTGCAGTACAACTACAGCCCACTCTGGATGACGTCGATCAGCTCGAGTGATGGTGTCGAGGAAATCACGGCTGCTGGTTATAGCGGCGTGGACATCAAGGGCAGTGTGGCTGGGGATTATCTGCTGCTGTCATCGACGCGGCTGGTGAACATAGGTGCCATCCGTGGCGGTGCGGGCGACGATACAATTTGGGGTGGTCTGACCAGCACAGGCACCGAACGGAATGATGAGATCTGGGGCGAGCAGGGGAATGACTCGCTCTACGGTGGTGGTGGAAATGATGTGTTTTATGTCTCTGGCACGGGGCATGGATTTGATACGGTTAAGGGCGAGGCTGGTAATGATCGTATTGAGGCCGCTGCAAGCAATACCTGCATTGGCTTGAAAGCATTTGATGGTGTTGAAGTGATCACGGCAGGCTTGTTTGGCGGTGTGTATGTTTCTGGTGATGCGTCTAACAACAACCTCAATTTTTCAAACGTAAGACTTGCTGGAATTTCCTACATCACCGGCGGAGCTGGAAACGATACGATAACGGGCAGCGTAGATGGTGATGATCTCCGTGGTGGTGTTGGGAATGACACGCTGTATGGGATGGGCGGGAAAGACACTCTGCGTGGCGAGGCGGGTAGCGATTGGTTTGCTTTTTCTAACCTTGCGGACAGCACCGTTGGCGATGCCGATCTGATCACCGATTTCAGCAGTCTGCAGGGGGATAAAATCCATCTCAGCAGCATCGACGCGAACACAATGATCACGGGTAATCAGGCTTTTGTTCTGCTGATAACTAGTGGTGATGATTTCACGGGTACAGCAGGGGAACTTCGCTATGCATATGAGGGTGATGGAAGAACCCATGTGTACGGCGATATCGATGGGGATGCTGCGGCAGATTTTGAAATTGCGTTGAATGGCAATCAGCTCCTCAGCGCCAGTGACTTTTATCTGTAACCATATTGCTGTCTGAGGGTATCTGTTATGATGGGAATATCGACTGTAGCCTCTAGTGTAACACCTGTGAAAATACTGCCGCGTGCTACCGCTGAACAGGAGACTATTAACGAGAGTCGGAAACCGCGCACTACGAGTGCGTCGTCCCCACCAGCACTGACAATGCAGGACATAGCCACTGCACAGATGGAATCTGTAAATTACACTATTGCCAAAATGCAGAATGCAAGATGGTTTTTACAGAACATCGAAAGTGAAAGAGAGGGAATGATACGAGTTTTTGGTCCAGAGAAAGGAGAAGATGTCATCCAATCCTGGAAAAAGGAAGCTGAGGAAACCTTAACCACTAGCGATCGTGATATCGCCGGTTACACAGCTGTCCTGAAGCAGATATTCGAAATCACCGGTGAAATTACGACCCGCACCAGTTCGGGGGACTACGAATTCGGTGACTTCACGCTGACGGCAAAAGACAACAGCTTTGCATTGCAGGTCGACAAAAAGAACGGTGTGTTCGTGAAGGAAAGCACAGAAGGCTGGAAGCGCGACACCGGCACCTTCGCCGCACTCACATTACTGGGCGCGCCGAAGGATCAATCGTTCCGCGTTCTGGACGTTGCTGTGTAGAAACACATATGGCGGGGAAAATCCCCGCCATATGAAACAGCCTATCGCTCCGTCGCTTATCGTCCGACGGCGTAACCCTGCATGCCGCGCGGATTGGCGCCCGCATGCATCAGCCCGTCATCCAGGCGTGCGCCCGAGATACGGCCCTCGGACCAGTCGGGACCCAGCTCGGCCTTGTGGCCGCGGGCGCGCAGGTCTTCCAGCACCTTCACGTCGTAGCGCCCCTCGAGCACCACCTTGCCCGGGCGCGCCACACGCGGCCAGAACGAGGACGGCCAGTGTTCCGTATGGAAGCTCGGTGCGTCGATGGATTGCTGGATGTTCATGCCGTGATGCACCATGCGCAGGAAGAAGATCAGCGACCACTGGTCCTGCTGCTCGCCGCCCGGAGTGCCGAACGCCATCCACGGCTTGCCGTCCTTCAGTGCGAACGAGGGCGACAGTGTGGTGCGCGGGCGCTTGCCCGGCGCCAGCGAATTCGGCAGCCCTTCCTTCAGCCAGAACATCTGCCCGCGCGTGCCCAGCGGGAAGCCCAGCCCGTCCACCACCGGCGACGACTGCAACCACCCGCCCGACGGCGTGGCCGAGACCATGTTGCCGTGCTTGTCGATGATATCCAGATGGCACGTATCGGCCCCCAGAATGCCCAGGCGCGCCACAGTCGGCTCACCCGCCGCGCCACCACCCAGCCCCATCAGGGCGAGGCGTTCCTCGGCGTTATGGTCGACCCACGGTGTTGCGCCATGCACGGCACCGGGGCGCAGTTCCATGCTGGCCTTGTCGCCGATCAGCGCGCGCCGTGCATCGTTGTATGTGGGCGAGAGCAGCACATCCATCGGCACCGACACATGGTTTGGGTCGCCGTAATATGCCTCGCGGTCGGCGAAGGCGAGCTTGGCAGCTTCGATCACCGTGTGGGTGAACTCGGCGCTGGTTGGCTCCATCGCCGACAGATCGATGCCGTTCAGCAGTGCGAGCTGTTGCAGGAAGCTGGGGCCCTGCGACCACGGGCCGCATTTCAGCACCGTGTGACCGTGATAATCGTAGCGCAGCGGTTCTTCATATGTGGCGGACCAGCCCGCCATGTCTTCGCCGGTCAGCAGGCCGGTGTTCTCGCGGCCGGTCACGTCGAACTGCGCGGTGCGATAGAAGGCGTCGATCGCTTCGGCCACGAAGCCCTGGTACCAGGCCTTGCGCGCCGCATCGATCCGCGCCTCGCGCGAGCCGCCAACGGCTTCGCGGGCGATGCGCGTATACGTCGCGGCGAGGGCGGGGTTGGCGAACAGCTTGTTCGGCTGCGGCACGTTGCCACCGGGCAGGAAGACGGCGGCCGATGTCTTCCAGTGTTCCTTGAACAGGTCCTTCACCGTGTTGATCTGCGCCGGAATGCGCGGCACCAGCGGCACGCCGTTCTGGGCGTAGCTGATCGCGAAGGCCAGCACGTCGGGCACTTCCCAGGTGCCGTAATCGCGCAGCATCAGCATCCAGGCGTCGAATGCGCCAGGGATCATGGCGGGCAGCAGGCCGGTGCCGGGGATCAGATCGATCCCAAGCTCGCGGAATTTTTCGATCGTCATGGCCCGAGGGGCGGGGCCCTGGCCGCAGATTACGTGCTGCTTGCCGGTCTTGGCATCGTGAATGATCAGCGGCGCATCGCCGCCCGGGCCGTTCAGATGGGGTTCGGCGACCTGCAGCACGAAGCCGGTGGCGGCCGCCGCGTCAAACGCATTGCCGCCGCGCTCCAGCACCGCCATGCCGACCTGACTGGCCAGCCAGTGCGTGCTGGCAACCACGCCATAGGTGCCGATGATTTCCGGACGCGTTGTGAACATAGAGAGAGCACTCCGAATAAGGGTTGCATCTTCTTTCCTCCGCGCGCGGAGTTGCGTCAATCCGGATGTCCGGCGAATGCCAGCCGTAACGCCAAAGCCGAGAAAATTGCTGCCAGAAAATACTGCGGCGCGCGGCCGGTGTTGAACCGGCTACCGAAACGCTGGCGGGCAGAGCTGACCAGCAGGATGACCGACCCGTTCACGGCAAACCCGATGACGTTCAGCACGGTGGTCAGCGCCATGATCTGCGCGGTGACGCTGCCGCTCGCCGGATGAACGAACTGCGGCAGCAGCGCCAGCATGAACAGGGCGACTTTGGGGTTCAGGACATTGGTGATCAGCCCCTGTCGGAACGCCTGCCATGTTGGAGTGGCCGCCAGCCGTTCGCTCACCGCCAGAGTGGTCTGCTGTGCGCGCAGGGTCCTGAAGGCGAGATAGGCCAGATACGCCGCCCCGGCCCAGCGCACGGCATCGAACGCCCACGGGATGCGCACGAACAGTTCCGAGAGGCCCAACGCCAGCGCAGTGGCATGGACGTAGATCCCCACCTGAATACCCGCCAGAGTCGCAAACGCCGCCCCGCGCCCTTGGCTGATGCTGCGCGACGCCACCAGCAACATGTCCGGCCCCGGGGTGATGGCCAGCGCGAAGGAGGCGGCTGCGAAAAGGGCGAGGGTGGAAAAATCAGGCATCAAGCCAGCTTATACGACTGCATGACACTGGAAAATGGGGGAGGAACGCTATGGCTCCCGGAGTAGGACTCGAACCTACGACCGAGCGATTAACAGTCGCTTGCTCTACCAACTGAGCTATCCGGGAACAGCGAGGCGGCTGTATAGCCACCTGTTTTTACGAATGCAACAGGTTGTTGGAATATCCCGTTACATTTTTCCGCGCGGCGCTGGAGGTCCGGGCCGGAATCGAACCGGCATTCGAGGATTTGCAGTCCTCTGCATCACCACTCTGCCACCGGACCGGCACCATGCGGAGGCGCGTTATCATGCGCTACCCCCCATTGGGTCAAGCCCGTTTGCAGAAAAACATACGCTGTGGGTGGAAGATTGTGGAATGTTCCGCAGGCAAGTGCTTGGCGCGGCGCGGTTTGGCACATATAACCGCACCCGAGTGTCACATGAACGCATGGATCTGGCGATGAACGATTTTGCGACGGCCCGGCAGAAAATGGTGGATGGGCAGATCACCCCCAACGGCGTGACGAATCGCAGCCTGATTGCCGCGATGCGCGCCCTGCCGCGCGAGGCATATCTGCCGGTCGAACGCGCGGCGCTGGCCTATGCGGACGAGGACGTGCCCCTGGGCAACGGCCGCTACATGACCGAACCGATGGTGATTGCGCGTCTGGCGCAGCTGGCGGCCCCGGTTGCCGGGGAGCGCGCATTGGTGGTCGGTGCAAACACAGGTTACGGTGCCGCCCTGCTGACCACGTGCGGCATGCAGGTGACGGCGCTGGAAAGCTGTCCGAAACTGGCCGCGCTGGCACGCCGCGCGCTGCCGGACTCGGTGCCGGTGGTCGAAGGGCCGCTGAAGGATGGCTGGCTGGCCAACGCCCCATACGACCTGATCCTGATTGAAGGGGCGGTCGCCGAAATTCCGGACTCGCTGTTTGCGCAGCTGAAGCATAATGGTCGCGCCGTCGTGATGATGGCCGAACAGGGCGCGCGCGGGCAGGGGGTGCTGGTGCAGCGCGATGGGGATGTGAAGACCGTCACCTCGGCGTTTGAAGCGGCCACACCGCGCCTGCCCGAGTTTGAAAGTCGGCCGGAATTCGCTTTCTGATTTTGGAGTAACGCCAGTTTGGGGCTGCGGGGCAGTTTCTGCTTCACACGCGCCCGAACTGGTGGAAGATTATCGGGTTACGAAAAACGTATTCTGATAAATAAAGCGGATAGGGTTTAGAAGGAATTTTGCATGGGACAGCTCGGATCGGCGTTATTGCGTGCTACGGCCATCGTTCTGGTCGGAGCTGCGGCTCTGACGTCAGGAGCGGTTCAGGCGCAGACGCTTCAGGAAGCACTCGCCAGCGCCTATAGCAGCAACCCGACGCTTCAGGCCGCTCGCGCCAAATTGCGGGCCACAGACGAAAACGTTCCCCGTGCGCTGGCCGGTTGGCGCCCGACTGTCGTGCTGCAGGGCAGCGCCGGTTATGCCGATGGCAGATCGACCCTGACCGACCAGCATGTCAGCGCGAACATGGACCGTAATACCGGGTCCGCTGCCGCCACTCTGTCGCAGCCGATCTACAGTGGTGGACGCACCCGCGCCGCCACCGCGCAGGCCGAAAACCAGGTGTATGCCGAACGCGCCCGTCTGCTGGCCTCGGAACAGCAGGTGCTGCTGGACACGGTGACAGCATACGTGAACGTGATCCGCGACCAGCAGGTCGTGAAGCTGAACGAAAGCAACGTCTCCGTTCTGCGTCGCCAGTTGCAGGCCACGAACGACCGTTTCCGCGTGGGTGAAATCACCCGGACCGACGTGGCGCAGGCCGAAGCCCGGCTTTCCGGATCGCAGGCCGATCTGGCGACGGCGCAGGGTAATCTGCAGACTTCGGGCGCCATCTATGCGCGTCTGGTCGGGCGTGCGCCCGGGCAGCTGACGGCGCCGCAGCCGCTGGCCATTCCGCAGATCAACGCCCATCAGGTGGCCACCGCGTCGCAGAACAACCCGAATGTCGTAGCCGCGCGCTTCGACGAAGCCTCGGCCCGCGATAGCGTGGATGTGCAGTTCAGCGCGCTGATGCCGCAGCTCTCGGCGCAGGCCAGTTCGTTCCGCAACGACAATCCGTCCTCGCCGGATACGCGGTTGACGGGCAGTCAGGCGACATTGAACCTGTCGGTGCCGCTGTATCAGGGCGGGGCCGAACACGCGGCGGTGCGTCAGGCACGCCAGCAGGCGCAGCAGGCGCGGCAGATCGTCGATGAAGTCCGTCGGCAGGCTTTGGCGCAGGCAACCGGATCGTGGGAAACCTACACCGCTGCCAAGGCCACGGTGGAAAGCACACGGGCGCAGATCCGCGCCGCGGAAGTCGCGCTGGATGGCGTGCAGCGCGAAGCTCTGGTCGGTAGCCGGACGACGCTGGACGTCCTGAACCAGGAACAGGAACTGCTGAATGCGCGTGTGGCCCTGGTCAGGGCGCTTGCGAATACAATTACGGCCTCTTATTCTCTGGCAGCTTCGGTCGGACGACTGACGGCGCGGGATCTGCGGCTGAACGTCCAGCTTTACGATGATCGCGCTTACTACAATGCCGTGCGAAACCGCTGGTTTGGCACAGGCGATCATTCAGATAGGAACTGATGTGAGCGGAATACAGAAAGACTCGGATACTGTCGGAGCCGGGACGTCGGCGGACCCCTCGATGGAGGATATTCTGGCGTCGATCCGCCGTATCCTGAACGAGGACGAGTCCGCGCCGCAGGCTGCCGAACAGGCCAAGTCGGTCGAAGCTCCCGCACCTGAAACGCCGGCACCGGTACAGACTGTGCCATCCCCTGAAGTCCGTGCGGAAAAGCCTGCCGCCCCGTTGGCGCTGGATGCGTCGATGATGGTGGTTTCGCCCCTGCACAGCAAAGATGAAAAGGTTAACCAAGTGACTGCACTCGCAAGCAACACCCAGGAGAATCTGGTCAGCCCAGGCACGGCAACGGCGGCGGCATCGTCGATCAGTTCGTTGGTGCAGGCGCTGTCCACACAGCGCGCAACGCCGGTGTTCCGCGATGGCCCAACCATCGAAGATCTGGTGCGCGAAGAAATCCGCCCGGTCGTGCAGCAGTGGATGGACCAGTATCTGCCGCAGATCGTGGAACGTCTGGTACGGGCCGAAATCGAACGCGTGATTGCACGCGTTTCAACCTGAACCCGGCGCGCGTTTTATAATATTCCCAAACGCCCCCAGGTTGGGGGCGTTGCCGTTTGGATCTGACCTAAATGCTGGACAAGACTCTCTCCCCTCAGGAATTCGAAGCCCGGATCTACAAGCACTGGGAGGACAGCAGCGCGTTCGCTGCCCCGGTCGGCGTAACCAGCAAGGGCGGAGATCCGTTCAGCATCGTCATCCCGCCGCCGAACGTGACCGGTTCGCTGCATATGGGCCACGCGCTGGACAACACGTTGCAGGACGTGCTGGTCCGCTGGCGGCGCATGCGCGGCGACGACGTGCTGTGGCAGCCCGGCACAGACCATGCGGGCATCGCCACGCAGATGGTGGTGGAACGCAATCTGGCCGCTAAGGGGCTGGACCGCCGCACCATCGGGCGCGAGGCGTTCCTGAACCATGTCTGGGCGTGGAAGGAAGAATCCGGCGGCACCATCACGCGCCAGCTGCGCCGTCTGGGCGCCAGCCTGGACTGGAGCCGTGAACGCTTCACCATGGATGCGGGCCTGTCGGACGCGGTGAAGCGTGTGTTCGTCAGCCTGTATCGCGACAAGCTGATCTATCGCGACACGCGTCTGGTGAATTGGGACCCGAAATTCCAGACCGCGATTTCCGATCTGGAAGTCGAGAGCCGCGAGACCAAGGGGTCGCTCTGGTATATCCGCTACCCGGTCGAGGGCGAGGCAGATCGCTTCATCACCGTCGCCACCACGCGGCCCGAGACCATGCTGGCCGACACCGCGGTTGCCGTGCATCCGGAAGACGAACGCTTCCGCGATCTGGTCGGCAAGCACGTGATCCTGCCGCTGACCGGACGCCGTATTCCGATTGTGGCCGATGAATATTCGGACCCGGAAAAGGGCACCGGCGCGGTGAAGATCACCCCCGCGCACGACTTCAACGACTTCGAGGTCGGCAAGCGCCACAACCTCGCCCAGCCGTCGATGCTGGACAAGGAAGCCAACGTCACGCTGGCCGATATCGACGCCGAACTGACGGAAGTTGCGGGCATTGCCGATCCGGCTTTCGTGCGGTCTCTGGCCGGCATGGAACGCTTCGCGGCGCGCAAGGCGATTGTCGCCGCGCTGGAAGAACGCGAACTGCTGGAAAAGATCGAACCGCACACCAGCCAGATCCCGCATGGGGATCGCTCGGGCGTGCCGATCGAGCCGCGCCTGACGGTGCAGTGGTATTGCGACGCGAAGACCCTTGCGCAGCCCGCGATCGAGGCGGTCGAGAAGGGCGAGACGGTGTTCACGCCCAGGCAGTGGGAGAACACGTTCTTCGCCTGGATGCGCGATATCCAGCCCTGGTGCATTTCGCGCCAGCTCTGGTGGGGGCATCAGATCCCGGCCTGGTACGGCCCGGACGGAGAAGTGTTCGTCGCCGAGACCGAGGATGACGCGAAGGCCGAAGCCCGCAAGCATTACGGGCATGGCGAGACACTGACGCGTGACGAGGACGTGCTGGACACGTGGTTCTCATCGGCGCTGTGGCCGTTCTCGACCATGGGCTGGCCGCAGCAGACCGAACATCTGGACAGATATTACCCGACCAGCGTGCTGGTGACAGGGTTCGACATCATCTTCTTCTGGGTGGCCCGGATGATGATGATGGGTCTGCACTTCATGAAGAAGGCCCCGTTCCGCACCGTGGTGATCCACGGACTGGTGCGCGACGAGAAGGGGCAGAAGATGTCGAAGTCGAAGGGGAACGTGATCGATCCTCTGGAACTGATCGACGCGTATGGCGCCGATGCGCTGCGTTTCACCATCTGCGCGCTGTCGACCGGCGGGCGTGACATCAAGCTGGGCAAGGCACGGGTCGAGAATTATCGGGCCTTCACCACCAAGCTGTGGAATGCGTGCCGCTTTGCCGAGATGAACGGCATCGCGCCGGTGGCGGACTTCGATCCGTCCGGCGTGAAGTTGCCGCTATGCCGCTGGATTCTGGATGCGGCGAACAACGCGGTGGCGGAAGCCAACGACGCGCTGGAGAATTTCCGCTTCGACGGTTACGCGGCGGCGAGCTATCGCTTCGTCTGGAACACATACTGCGACTGGTTCCTGGAACTGGCGAAACCCGCCATGGCCGGGCCGGACGCAGCCGAGGTGAAGGCAACGGCCGCGCATGTGCTCGGCATGGTGCTGCGCCTGCTGCATCCGGCGATGCCGTTCCTGACGGAAGAACTGTGGGAAAAATTCGGCTACGGCCCGCAGGGATCGTTGATCCACGCAAACTGGCCCGAGGCGGTGAACGTGCCGGGGGCCGAGGCCGCGCGCGCGGAACTCGACTGGGTTGTGGCGCTGATTTCGGAAGTGCGGACCGTGCGCGCCGAGATGAACATCGCCCCCAGCAACACGACGCCGATCCTGCTGAAGGACGCATCGGCCGAGAGCCTGTCGCGTGCCGAAGCGTGGATCGACCCGATCCGCCGTCTGGCCCGCGCGACCGAAGTGCAGAGCCTGACCGGCGACATCCCCAAGGGCGTTGCGCAGGCGGTGCTGGGCGAGGCGACCATCATCCTGCCGCTGGCCGGCGTGATCGACCTGGACGCCGAACGCCAGCGCCTGAGCAAGGAACGCGCGAAGATCGAAGCCGAGGCGCAGAAGACGTCGGCCAAGCTGGGCAATGCTGATTTCGTGGCGCGTGCGAAACCGGAAGTGGTGGAAGAAAACCGCGAACGTCTGGCGACATTCCAGGCCGAAATGGCGCGTCTGGATGCAGCGATGGCGCGGATTGCGTGATGGAGTGATGCTGGCCCGGAGCTGATCGCTCCGGGCCGTATGCCGGGCTTGTCGGGTACTATTCAAATGATATGTTAACCGTAATAAATTTACTGGATTGGGTGTGGAAAAAACGTTCAAGCGGAAAATTACGTTAGCAATCGCAGCTGTTCTTGTTGTGCTTGAACTCGGAGGCAGCAGTTTCTTTGTGTTCGAGGCCAAGGGTGCAGAATCCGACGTTACCAACGGCGTGGCAGCGTACACTCAGCGGAATTATACAGAAGCTTTTCGATTGCTGCGCCCGTTGGCAGAGCAAGGGAATGCCAGAGCACAATCTTTTCTTGGCGTGATGTACGCTACTGGTCACGGTGTTCCTCAGGATAATACCCAAGCCGTTGCCTGGTATCGCAAGGCGGCCGAGCAGGGAGACGTTAATGCGCAGGCCAATCTTGGTTTGATGTATGCGTCTGGCCGCGGTGTTCCTCGGGATGATGCGCAGGCTGTTGCCTGGTACCGCAAGGCGGCTGAGCAGGGAGATGCTGTAGCCCAGTTCACCCTCGGTGTGATGTATGAGGCCGGTCGCGGTGTTCCTCGGGATGATGCGCAGGCTGCTGCCTGGTTTCACAAATCTGCCGAGCAGGGAAATACCAGAGCACAAAATAAACTTGGCTTTATGTATGCGTCTGGCCGTGGTGTTCCTCGGGACGATGCGCAGGCTGTTGCCTGGTATCGCAGGAGTGCCGAGCAGGGAAATGCTTTGGCACAGTATAGTCTTGGTGTGATGTATGAGGCCGGTCGCGGTGTTCCTCGGGATGATGCGCAGGCTGTTGTCTGGTTTCACAAATCTGCCGAGCAGGGAAATGCCAGTGCACAATATAATCTTGGTGCGATGTGGGAGTTTGGCCGCGGGGTTCGCCAGGACAATACACAGGCCATTCGTTGGTACCGCAGGGCAGCCGAACAGGAAGATGCCGATATACGACGCAGGGCACAGGAAAGGCTGAGGCATCTGGAGGGGGTGCGATAAGGTGCTGGTGTTGGCTCTATAGCCTGCTTTTGACGGCAACACATTCGGGTTACGGCAGAGTGTGCAGGCTGGACCCATCGACATAACGCGTTAACAATCGCGGCCTGTTCACATCAAGGCACCACGACACGATGGCGGAACCCGACGCGCAGCTTGCCGATCGCCATTCACGTAATGCCGCGCTGGCGCTGGCGGGGGCGTTGCCGGGCGATACGTTGTTGTATCTGTTGCTGCCGATGTTTGCGGGCGATTTCGGCATCTCGCTGATGGAAGCCGGCGTGCTGCTGGCGGCGAACCGGATCATCCGGATCGTGGGCTATGGCTATGTGCAGCGCTTCTACGCACGGCGCGGCGATGCGCTGACCTGCGGACTGGCGGTCAGCGCCGCCGTGGTCTGTGCGCTGGGATACGGTCTGCTCTCGGGCCTGTGGCTGTTGCTGGGGTTGCGGCTGTTGTGGGGGTTGTCGTTTGCGGCGCTGAACCTCTCCACCCAGACCATGGCCACGGCACTGGCCGAGGGCGCATCGCGCCGGTCCGGGCGTTCGCGGGCGCTGATCTCGCTGGGGCCCGCCATCATGCTGCCGCTCGGTGCGCTGCTGGCCGAACATTTCGGGCCGCGCGTCATCTTCTTCATCCTCGCGGGGCTTGCGCTGGCCGCACTGCCCATCGTTCGCGGGCTGCCCAGCGAGCCGCATCTTGTGCCGACGGCCAGTCGCCGCATCCGGCTGCCGGGCAGTCTGGACATGTGGTCGTTTCTGGAAGGCTTCACGCTGGACGGGCTGTTCATCATCGGTCTGTCCTATATGGCGCGCGACCTGATGCCGGGCGGTGCGGTGATGGCTGCCGGGCTGCTGATGGCGTTGCGTTATGTGGGCGAGATCGTCCTCAGCCCGCTGGGCGGCGCGATGGCCGAACGCTTCGGGGCGGAGCGGCTGCTGGTGGTGTTCACACTGCTGACCTGCGTGGCGCTGCTGGGATTCGGGGCCGGTTTTCTGTGGCCGTGCGCTACGGCCATCGTGGTGCTGCGCGCGCTGCAACTGCCGCTGCTGCCGCCCATTGTCGCCAGGCGTTCACCGGGGCCGCAGCGTGTGCAGGCGCTGGCGGCGCGGGCCGTGTGGCGCGATATTGGCGCGGGGGCAGGGCCGCTGGCAGCGGGGTTTCTGCTGCCGGTGGTGCCGTCGATCTGGCTGTATGGAATTTCGGCCGCGTTTCTGGCGCTGGCCGGGCTTGCCTGTGGGCGCAGAGCATGAGCCCGCGCATTCGCCCCGCAACCCTTGATGACCTCGGCGTTGTTCAGCAAATCGTCCACGCGGCATATACCCACTACATCGCCCGCATCGGGCGCGCGCCGGGACCGATGCTCGACGATTACAGCGCGCTGATCTCGGACGGACGCGTCTGTGTTATCGAGCATGATGGCATCGTGCAGGGGCTGCTCGTCTTGATCCCGCAAGATGATGCGATGCTGCTGGATAACGTGGCTGTCTCGCCGTGCGCGCAGGCCCTGGGGCTGGGGCGCATGCTGCTGGAATATGCCGAACAGGCTGCGCGCGCGGCGGGGTATCGCTTCATCAGGCTCTACACGAACGAGGCGATGACCGAGAATATCGCGCTCTATTCCCGCATCGGTTACGCGGAAACGCATCGCGCCGAGGAGAGCGGGCTGCGGCGTGTCTACATGCTCAAGCCGCTGAACCCTTAGCCTGCCATCGGTGTGCAGATCTCCACCAGAAACCCATCCAGATCGGCGACATAGGCGACCGTCTGTCCCCATGGCATCTGCTCGGGCTTCTGGATCAGCGTTGCACCGGTGGCGACAGCCTTGTCCACGGCGGCGGCAACATCGTCTGTGGTGAAGGCGATCTCGCTGCTGGGCGCGTGCGGGTCGGCGGGGCGCGGGGTCTTGCCCAGTGCGGCCATCAGCGTGCGGGAGGAGAACGCCAGCGTGGTCGCGCCGGTATCCAGTTCTCCGAAGTCGCCGCTTTCATGCAGGAATTTGACCTTCAGCCCGAATGCATCCCGATAGAAGTCGAGCGCCTTCGCAACATCGGTGACGTAGAGGATGGTGTAGGCAAGCTTCATGACGGCCTCCGCGGTCCAGGTGAGTGTGCCAAGCGTAGCGGCATATGCGCCATGCGTCTTGAACGAACCCGACATCACGACTTTGCATGATTCATGCGTTTGTGCGGTTTGTTTGATAATATTTCGCAACTGGGCTGGCTTTGTCAGCATATAAAAATGCCGCTTTCCGCTTCTGCCGGGGTTGCCTGCCGCGTCCTCGGGGGTAGTATCGCCGCTCACGGTGATGGGGGCGTTTGGGGTAGACTGAGTGTTGCCCGACGCACCCGTTGCCAGAGCAGAAACCAGGTCATCGCACAAAGGTCGTTCCTCTATGCCGCATTATCGTTCCCGCACTTCAACGCACGGCCGCAACATGGCGGGGGCGCGTGGCCTGTGGCGCGCGACCGGCATGAAGGACAGCGACTTCGGCAAGCCGATTATCGCGGTGGTGAATTCGTTCACGCAGTTCGTGCCCGGCCATGTGCATCTGAAAGACCTGGGCCAGCTTGTCGCGCGCGAGATCGAACGTGCCGGTGGTGTTGCCAAGGAATTCAACACCATCGCCGTCGATGACGGGATCGCGATGGGGCATGACGGTATGCTGTATTCGCTGCCCTCGCGCGAGCTGATCGCCGACAGCGTCGAATACATGGTCAACGCGCATTGCGCGGACGCGATGGTGTGTATCTCGAACTGCGACAAGATCACCCCGGGTATGCTGATGGCGTCGCTCCGCCTCAACATTCCCACGGTGTTCGTTTCGGGCGGCCCGATGGAAGCGGGCAAGGTCGTGTTGCATGGCAAGGAAAAGGCCATGGACCTGATCGACGCCATGATCGCCGCCGCCGACGACACCGTGACCGACGCGGAAGTGGAAGACATCGAACGCGCAGCCTGCCCCACATGCGGCTCGTGCTCGGGCATGTTCACTGCCAATTCGATGAACTGCCTGACCGAAGCGCTGGGTCTGTCGCTGCCGGGCAATGGGTCGGTGCTGGCGACGCATGCGGACCGCAAGCAGCTGTTCATCGAAGCTGGCCACCTGATCGTTGATCTGGCGCGCCGTTATTACGAACAGAACGACGAAAGCGTGCTGCCGCGCACGATCGCCAATTTCGAGGCGTTCGAGAACGCGATGACGCTCGACATCGCGATGGGTGGGTCGACCAACACGGTGCTGCATCTGCTGGCCGCAGCCCAGGAAGGCGAGGTGACTTTCACCATGGCCGACATCGACCGCCTGTCACGCCGCGTGCCATGCCTGTGCAAGGTCGCGCCGACCATCGAGAACATCCACATGGAAGACGTGCACCGCGCCGGTGGCATCATGGCCATTCTGGGCGAGCTGAACCGCGCCGGATTGCTGCATGCCAGCCGCCCGACCGTGCACGCGCCGACTCTGGCCGAAGCGCTGGCGCGCTGGGATGTGAAGCAGACCAACAGTGAAACGGTGCAGAACTTCTACCGCGCCGCACCTGGCGGCGTGCCGAGCCAGACGGCGTTCAGCCAGGATCGGCGCTATGCCTCGCTCGATGTCGATCGTGCGAACGGGGTGATCCGCGACAAGGCGCATGCGTTCTCGCAGGATGGCGGGCTGGCGGTGCTGTTCGGTAATCTGGCCGAAGAAGGCTGCATCGTGAAGACGGCGGGTGTGGATGACAGCATCCTGACCTTCACCGGCACGGCGCGCGTGTTCGAGAGCCAGGACTCATCGGTCTCAGCCATTCTGAGCGGCAAGGTGGTGGCGGGTGATATCGTCGTCGTGCGCTACGAAGGGCCGCGCGGTGGGCCGGGGATGCAGGAAATGCTGTATCCGACCAGCTATCTGAAGTCGAAAGGTCTGGGCAAGGTCTGCGCGCTGGTGACGGACGGGCGGTTCTCGGGCGGGTCGTCGGGCCTGTCGATCGGACATGTCTCGCCGGAAGCGGCTGAGGGCGGCACGATCGGGCTGGTGCGCGATGGCGACACCATCACGTTCGATATCCCGAACCGTCGTGTGCATCTGCATGTGGACGACGCCGAATTGCAGGCACGCCGCAAGCAACAGGACGCTGCGGGCTGGCATCCGGTCGAGAAGCGCAAGCGCGTGATCTCGACGGCGCTGAAGGCCTATGCGGCGATGACGACCAGCGCAGCCAAGGGGGCTGTGCGCAAGATCTGAATTTTCTGAAGCAGAAACCAGAACGGCGCGGAGGGAAACTTCCGCGCCGTTTTTGTATCAGGCGATACCCAGGCGTTCCTGCAGCATCCTGATCGCCAGTGTCTGCGCGGGCAGCAGATCGCCATCCACCTCGGCCACGCGCGTTACCATGGCGAGGACATCGTGCCGTTGTTCGGCGGTCAGTTTCTCGCCCCACAGCTTGCGCAGTTTCAGTGACACATCGTTGGGCGAGGGCACCTGATCCGCTGTCCAGACGGCGAACGCAAATGCCTCGGCCGGGTCGGCCATGCCGGTCATGCGGCGGATCTCGGTCTTGATGGCGGCTTCGGTTGCGGGCGAGAGCGGGCCGCGCTCCAGGCAGGTGCGGATCATCATCACGGCGGCGCCCTCGGCCGGATCGTCGATCGCGCTGAGGGCGGAGCCTTCCACCTTGTTGCGAAACTGCCGCCGGTTCCATGCACCGCGGGCGCGCTGGGCGACATCGACCACTTCGGCAGCAGCGGCGCCAGCGTCTTTCAAGCGGTAATACCAATACGCGGCAGCGGCCACGACGCCGAGGAAACCGAGAAGAATGTGCATGACAAAGCCGATCCGGAGCAGGTTACTATTTTGATAGAAAGCAGGTGACTGCAAGTCAATCTGTGCCGGAAACCAAGTGCCCTTAACTCCGCCCGGGAATTAGTCGGAGAGTTCTGGTGTGCCCTCATCAACCGATGCGCGTTTTCTGCCATTTTATTTAGATAATTCTGGTTCGAAATCAAATTGATAGCCACGCGTCGCGTAATTGCTCAATTGTTGGGGGCAGGATTGGTTGGTTTTGAACATTGCGTATTATGTAACAGTATAATTTTTATTTACATTTTAGAAACAATTACTGGGAATTCCCCCATATTTACATATTTTGTCAATTGTTACGCGAAAATTCATGGGTTTTTAAAAGGATAGTAGGGAATGATTTCCAAAGCGTTTGCATCCGAATACTCCAACCATGCGGCTTCAAGTCGGCGGAAGGTGCGGCTTCTGAGCTGCACAGCGCTTGCGGTTCTTTTGGTAAGCGGCCTTTTACCCGTATCCCGAGCCTGGGCGGATGCAAATGTTGCGTGTCGCGATGGTGCTGTAATTACCAATACGACTGTATTTGGTGGTTCGTATGCAGCGTCAAATAATTGTGGAAACCGCGTTTCCATCTCCACAACCGGAAGTAAAGCCATCGGCGGTGGGAACGAGACGAATAATACCAATGGTATTTATTTCGCCATGAATGGCCCGCATCCGGCATTTATATTCGGAGATGATCTGACGGTCCTTACTTCGGGTAGTTTTGTCGACACGATCAGAACCAACGGCATACAGAGCGCCAATGGTGTTTTCACCATTATAACCGGAAACAATACGACGCTGACTGCCACTGGATCCAACAGCAACGGTATCAACGTCGCGCAAAGCCCGAACGCAGCTTCCGGCTATGGCCGTGTTTATATCGGCAACGACAGCAAGATCACTGTCGCCGAGGGGGCGGCGGTTCGGGTCAATCTGACCTCTCAGAGTCCGTTTTACAATCTGGCGTCCATCGGGACGGGGGCGACGATCAAGGCTGGCGGTGTGGGTAACAACGGCATGAACACCCAGGGCTATGCCGTCTACGCTGGCAATCGCGACAATGTTCTCACCAACGGTATGGCCCAGGGCACAAACGCGGTGGCGATCATCGGCTCCGGTGCCGATATCAGCACAACGGGTGCTAACGGACACGCCGTCTATGCCAACAAGGGCGGCGTTGTGCAGTTACAGGGTGGTTCGGTGCGCGCGCTGGGGACCGGCGCAGATGCGTTGCGTGCCGAGGTGAAAATCACCCCGGACAACAACAACAATGCTCTGGGTGGGCGGATCGAACTGGCTGGCAATGTGTCGATCACGGTTACCGACACGGCTGCTGCCTATGCCATTCACACTCTGGGCAGCGGGTCCGAGGTTTCGTCGTCCAGAACCAATTATTATACCGGCACAGACGACAAGCTTTATGATGGTGCCGGGACGATCGTAAACGCGGCGGCGAAAGTCACTGTTGCAACGTCCGGGGTCTATAACATTACCGGCAACATGTTTGCGGAATCCGGCCTGATCGATCTGCACATGACAGACGGCAGTGTCTTTACCGGCGCAACGGCTTTGGGTGCCTATACGCATACCGATGCCAGCGGCGCATCCGTGACCGATCCTGTCGGCGTCATCAATCTGAATATCGATGGGGCAAACAGTGTCTGGAACATGACGGCAAGCTCCGTCGTCACCACGGTGGGGCTTAATGGTTCAACCCTGAACTATCTCGCGCCGACCGGAGACCCGGAACAGCAATCCAGTTACAAGCAGCTGACGGTGACGGGGGATTATACGGCCAGCAATGCCACTCTGCGGATGAGCACGCTGCTCAATGCCGGCGGTCCCCTTGCCAGTCAGGCCACTGACCGGCTGATCGTCAACGGCAATGCCGCGGGCAGCACCGGCATTCTGGTCAACGGGCTGGGTAGTGGTGCCTATACCAGTACCGATAGTGCGGCCCTCAACAGCACGGGTATTTCGCTGGTTCAGGTGGCGGGGACATCGACCGAAACTGCGTTCACGCTCGCCAATCCGGGTGGCTATGTCGGCGTTGGTGCGTTCCAGTATCGCCTGTATGCCTACGGTCCGGGGTCCACCAACGGCGCGGCCAGTTCGGCGCAGAATCTGACCAGCAACGCAGCTGGCACCAATTGGGATTACCGGTTGCAAAACCCGTATATCACGCCCCCTCCGACTGATTGCACAACAACCGGCACCTGCCCGCCACCGGAACCGCCGCTGCCGCCGCCAACACCACAGCCGGAACCGCCGCGTCCTGAATCGCTGCGCCCGCAGGTGCCCACCCAGATCAACCTGCCGGTCGCCATGATGAATGCGGGCTTCCAGGACATCGACATGCTGCACCGCCGCTTGGGCGAACTGCACGACGACAACCGCACCGCGCTGAACCGCGCTGGCGAGCGGACCGACGGCGATGCTTTCATGCGCGTCTATGGCGGGCGCTTCAGTTACAGCTCCGACCGTTCCTACGCCCAGTTCGGTTATGGGTTCGATCAGGACTATACGGCTGTGCAGATGGGCGCCAACCTCTTCTCGTGGCGTGACGAAAGCGCCATCACGCGTGTCGGCTTCGCGCTGACATTCGGCGACATGCGGATGACCACCAATTCGCCCAACGTCTTCGAGGGCACCAGCAAGGCACAGGTCAACACCTATGCGCTGCAGGGCTACCTTACCCGCCAGTGGGACAGTGGTTTCTACATCGATGGTGTCGTGTCGTTCGGTCTGATGAACGGGAACGTGACGGCCAACAGCATACCGGGCACCGCCGACACTGTGCGCGGCAACAGCATGGCGGTGGGGATCGAACTCGGCCGTCCGTGGCATTTTGCGCAGGACTGGACACTGGAGCCGCAGGTGCAGATTGCCTATCAGCATCTGGGATTCAACGCCGACAACGACAACCCTCAAGATCTGCAGGATGTCACCATGCAGCTCGGGACGGCGCAGCAGTTGATCGGCCGGATCGGCGCGCGGCTGACGCGGGCGTTCCGCAGTGGCGAGAACCAGCTGATCACCCCCTATGCCAAACTGAACCTGATCCACGGATTTATGGATGGCGAGGACGTGGACATCGGTGGCACGACATTCACCGCGGGCAGCTTTGGCACCGCGCTGCAGGTTGGTGGCGGGGTGACGGGGACACTCAGCGAACGTTGGTCTGTCTATGGCGATGCCGCGTGGCAGACCCGGATCGGCGATGCCGGCTTTGGCGGCTGGCTGGCCAATGCAGGCGTGCGTTACGTCTGGTAAGACCGGCGCGACCAGAAGCATCGGGAAGCGCCCGGGGGAAACTCCGGGCGCTTTTTTTGAAAACCAATGAAGCGAAACATAACGAAAGAAAAATACAGAATTCGAAAATAAAACACTGAATTCTGGTTTGCCTTCGTTACGTAATGGTGGCAGTTCATACGATCATACCCTCGAGGGAACACCCATAAAGGAGTCCGCATGAGCACGCAGACAGGCGATACCGTCATTCCGGAAGACACCAGTCTTACCGGTTTCTACAAGGATATGACCGTCCCCGAAAAGCGTACCTTCTGGGCCTGTGCGGCCGGATGGGGGCTGGATGGGATGGACTTCATGATCTACCCGCTGGTGATCGGCACCATTATCCAGATGTGGAATGTCGACAGCGCCTCGGCCGGGCTGGCCGTAACGGCGACGCTGCTGGCATCCGCGCTGGGTGGTTGGGGCGCAGGCTATCTGGCGGATCGCATCGGGCGCGTGCGCACGTTGCAGCTGACCATTCTGTGGTTCTCGTTCTTCAGCGTGGTGTGTGCGTTTGCGCAGAACTTCGAACAGCTTCTGGTTGCGCGCACGCTGCTGGGCATCGGCTTTGGTGGTGAATGGGCGGCGGGCGCCGTGCTGATGGGTGAAACCATCCGCGCGCAGTATCGTGGCCGTGCCGTCGGTTCGGTGCAGTCGGGTTGGGCGATCGGCTGGGGGATGGCGGTGCTGGCGCAGGCCGCGCTGTTCACGCTGTTCCCGGCGGAAGACGCGTGGCGTTACATGTTCGTGCTTGGTGCGTTGCCGGCATTGCTGGTGTTCTATCTGCGTCGCTATGTCGAAGAACCGCAGATCGCGCTGGAAGCCCGTGCGAAACAGGCGGCGACGGGCGATCGTCCGAAGATCTGGGAAATTTTCTCGGGCCCGATCCTGAAGACGACCATCCTTGCCTCGCTGCTGACCATGGGGTGCCAGGGCGGGTATTACGCCATCACCACCTGGGTGCCGCGCTTCCTGACCACCGAGCGTGGTCTGTCCACCGTGGGGTCGACCGGCTATCTGCTGACGCTGATCGTGGGATCGTTCGTCGGCTATCTGGTCGGCGCGTGGATGGCCGACAAGCTGGGGCGGCGCATGCTGTTCCTGATCTTCTCGGTGGGCGCGATCGTGGTGATCATCGCCTATATGCAGCTGCCGCTGACGCCCACTATCCTGTGGTTCCTGGGCTTCCCGCTGGGGTTCTTTGCGTCGGGGTATTTCTCGGGCATGGGCGCGTTCCTGACCGAGCTGTTCCCCACGCGTCTGCGCGGGTCGGGGCAGGGGTTCTGCTATAACTTTGGTCGTGGCATGGGGGCGCTGTTCCCGACGCTGGTCGGCTATCTGTCGCAGAGCGTGACACTGGCCAGTGCCATCACCATCTTCGCGGTGCTGGCCTATGGCCTGTTCTTCGTGGCGGCCTTCGCGCTGCCGGAAACACGGGGCAAAGTCTTACATGCAGACTAGGACAACAGGCGAGGCCCCGGCATGTCCGGGGCCCGCGCGTGACCAGCACGGGCCAACGCGCTTCGTGGTGCCGCAGGGCGCGGTCGATACACACGCGCATGTGATCGGCCTGCCGCCGGAATATCCGTTCGTTGCCACACGCAGCTACACACCGCCCGAAGCATCGGCCGCGTCGTATCTGGCGATGCTGGATGCAACGGGGATGACCTATGGCGTGCTGGTGCAGGTCAGCGTGCATGGCACCGACAACCGGCTGCTGGTGCAGACATTGCGGGAAAACCCGCAGCGCCTGCGCGGCATTGCGGTGGTCGATGCGGATGCGCCCGCACGTGAACTGACCGCGTTGAAGGATGCGGGCGTTGTGGGCCTGCGGCTGAATGTTCTGTACGGCGGCGGCATCGGGTTCGATGCGGTCGAGCGTTACGGCGCACTGGCGCGCGACATGGGCTGGCACTTGCAGTTCCTGGTCGATGCGAAAGACCTGACGGAACTGGCCCCGCGTTTGAAGACGTTGCCGGTGCCGTTTGTGGTGGACCATTACGGACACTTCCCGTCATCGCGCGGGGTGGATGATCCGGGGTTCCGGACTCTGGTGTCGCTGGTGCGCGATGGGGCGTGGGTGAAGATCTCCGGCGCGTATCGCAACACGGTGGAAGGCCCGCCCTATGCCGACACGATTCCGTTCGCGCGTATGCTGGTGGAAGCTGCGCCAGATCGTTGTGTGTGGGGTTCGGACTGGCCGCATGTGTCGCATTGGGAGCACATGATGAATGTCGGCAATCTGCTGGATCTGCTGGCCGACTGGGTGCCGGACGAAGCCGTGCGCAACCGCATTCTGACTACGAATGCGCACAAGCTTTACGGGTTTTAAAATAGAAGTGGGGGGCCCCCCGGGGGCCGGGGGGCCCCCCCGAGATACGCCCCCGGGTGGGGTGTGGGGCGCCGGGTTTCCAGCCCCGGAGCAAACACAGCGCGGAATTAGGAGGGC
>JAVBJV010000042.1:0-32549 GCA_031546815.1 Acetobacteraceae bacterium | reverse complement strand
CCGTACAGCGAAAGCCGGTCTGAAAACGTGTTGTGTTGAGTCGTATGATGGTGCTTTCCGAGCACCAGCGCGGAGCGGACATAAGTCCGTGAGCACTGGCGCGCAGGCAAGTGCCGTCAGACGGCCGCCACAACGCGTTTGCAGACCGGCTTTTTTTACCAGCGCCGGACGGGGCCGACGTCTACATGAACGAAGCCGCTGCGACGGTAGAGACCGACGCCGCCTTCCTGCATGCTGGCGACCAGTTCGGCGAGGCCCGTTGGGCTTTTGCCATCGACCCTTACGTCAATCGCCTGCCCCGACATGTGGCGGCTGTTGCGCGCCACGCCGCGGCTCTGCCTGTGGCGCATCGCGTTGGTCTCGGGCGCGCGATAGGCGCTGATGACTTCGAAGGTGACGTTGCTGCCAAGCCGCTTGTTAACGGCGAACAGCAGATCGAACAGGCTCTGTTCCATATCGATGCTCTTGTTGGTGCGATGATCGCGCAACACCCAGTTCATCCGCTGCAGGGCGCTCTGGTCATACACGCCGTTGCGCCAATAAACGCCGGAAAAACTTTCGCGCGTGTTGAGCGCAAAAATCGACAGGGATCGCACACTCTCGCCTGCCGCCAGCGCCATCGGCGTCACCGCCACACATCCAAGCCCGACAGCTGCACGAAGAATTTCCCGTCGCCCAAAACCGCTGCAGCACGGACAATCATCCTGATGAAACATCGAAGCCTCCTGTAATAGTCAACGCACCGCCATATGTGCCGGAGCCGCCTCCAGCGCACGCGCATAACGTTCGTCCAGACCGTAAATATCCGGACGCAGCGAAACCGTATCACTCCCGCCGACGATTGCGGTACGATATTCGATCAGCACCGGAATCGGCCGCGCAACCGGCACAGCAAATGTGTTGCGGGCGGACAGCGCCGTTCTGATTCGTGTCTGGTTCCAGCCAATGGCAAATTCCAGCAGGTCCAGCGGCCGCCCAAGGCGCACGCAGCCGGACGAGAACGCACGCTGGTCCCGCCCGAACAGGCCGCGGTTTGGTGTGTCGTGCATGAAAATATCATCGCGATTGGGGATGATGAACTTGATCTGCCCCAGCGAATTCATGTCGCCCGCATCCTGCCGGAAATAATACGGCATCGAACGCGGACTGACGGTGCTCCAGTCAACGGTCCGCGGGTCGATCTCCTGACGCTCGCCATCGATGGTCTGATACACACGATAGCCTTGCGCGATCACCGCTTCAGGGTCGCGGCGCAGCTTCGGCAGCAGGTCTTCGCGCGCATTGCGTTCCGGCACGCCCCAGGGCGGATTGAACTGCGTGGCAGTCAGCTGCGTGCGCAACGGCGGGGTCTGCCGGTCGCGCCGGCCGACGATCACCGGCATTTCCATCGTGGTGGAATTACCGTTCAGAACCCGCAGCTGGAATTCGGGGATGTTCACTTCAATCCGCGGCCCCGACTGCGGGATCGGACGATCGCGCAACATATCGAGCGCCACCCGCAAGCGGCGTGCGCGTGCGGTATTGCCTTCGTTCAGCGCGGTCTGCGTATTGCGCCCGATCCGGCCGTCGGCATCCAGCCCTTCGGTCGCCTGAAACGCCTTCACAGCTTCCTGCAGCGCGGCGTCGTACAGCAGGCCATCGCCCGCAACGCCCAGTCGCTGGCGGATCAGCGGGACGCGCTGATCTTCCATATTGGGGTCGAGCGTGGCGCCAAGCGGGATCGTCACCTGCACGGCTGGTGCCACCAGCAACTGCGCCAGCGCCGCCTTCACTGCACGGTAATCAGCGCCGTTCGGCTCGATCTGCTGCAAGGCTGCCAGAGGGTCCGACGCGGTGGCGATCTGTGTTGCCGCCAGATGCGGGTCCGGGGCAAGCCCGGCGCGCAGGATGTCCGGCCGACCAGCAAGCGCGCGAACCCGCCCGCCGGACAGGTCGGCGACAAACGCCGTCAGCGCCGCCGTCATCCGGGCGTCGTAGGCCACCTCGCCCGCGGCAGGTAATGGGTAATGGGCCGGGTTCAGCCCATCCTCGGCAGCACGGGCTATGCGCGCGGCCACGGCCATCGCCGCAGCCGTCGGCGTGCCATCAGCACTCTGCCAGACAGGTGCGACAAGCACTATGGACGAAGGCGGCACCGGGGATGTCGGCGCAGACATAGCCTGCGTCGGCACTGCTGCCAGCAAGGAAGAAACCGCAATCAGAGACAAGGTAAAAGCGCGCATGATTCCGCCTCATACCCGAAATTGGTGGTGCCGCACCAGTCTGATTACATGTCCTCCAGATTTTATCCCTTGGTGCGTGCCTGCAGCCGACCGGTAATTTCACCCACGATACCGCGCCGGAACGCCATGACGCAGACCACGAAGACCGCCCCCTGGATCACCGTCACCCAGGCGCCGAACTGGGACAGGTAATTCTCCATCCCGATCACCACCACCGAACCGATCACCGGCCCGAACAACGTGCCGAGACCGCCAACCAGCGTCATCAGCACCACTTCGCCGCTCATCGTCCAATGCACGTCGGTCAGGGTGGCGATGCCGAACACCAGCGACTTTGTGCCACCGGCCACCGCCGCCAGCCCGGCCGAGAGCACAAAGGCCAGCAGCTTGTAATGATCCACCCGGTAACCCAGAGAGATCGCGCGCGGTTCGTTCTCGCGGATCGCCTTCAGCACCTGCCCGAACGGCGAATTCACGATGCGATAGATCAGCAGGAAACCCGCCATGAAGATTGCGGCAACGAACCAGTACATCGACAGGTCCGTCTCCAGATTCAGCACCCCGAGCGACAGGTTACGCGGCACCTGCTGGATCCCGTCTTCCCCATTGGTGAACGGCACCTGCACGCACAGGAAATACACCATCTGCGCCAGGGCCAGCGTAATCATCGCGAAATAGATCCCGGCCCGGCGGATGGCGATCCAGCCGAACACGGCCCCCATCGCCGCGCCCACCAGCCCGCCGAACAGCACCGCAAGTTCAGGCGACAGTCCCCAGGTCTTGGCACTGTAAGCGGCGATATACCCACCCGCCCCGAAATACGCCGCATGCCCGACCGACAGCAGCCCCACATAACCCAGCAGCAGGTTGAAGGCGCACGCAAACAGCGCGAAACACAACACCTTCATCAGGAACACGGGATAAAATCCGACCAGCGGCGCCGCGACCAGCACGGCCGCCAGCAGCAGAAACGCCAGACGCTGATTCTGTGCGGAAAGATTCATGATCTCACGCCTTCCCGAACAGGCCTGCCGGGCGCGCCAGCAGAACGATAATCATCACAACGAACACCACCGTCGAAGCCCCGGGCGGGTAGAATACCTTGGTCAGCCCCTCGATCACACCGAGGCCGAACCCTGTCAGGATCGACCCCATGATCGACCCCATCCCGCCGATCACCACCACGGCGAACACCGTGATGATGAAGTTGGCGCCCATGTTCGGGTTCACCGAATAGATCGGCGCCGCCAGCACCCCGGCGAATGCCGCCAGCGCGACACCAGCGCCATAGGTCAGCATCATCATTCGCGGCACGTTGATGCCGAACGCCTGCACCAGCGGCGCGTTCTCGGTCGCGGCGCGCAGATACGATCCGATCTTGGTCTTCTCGATCACTGCCCACGTCGTCAGGCAGACGACCAGCGATGCGACGACCACCCAGCCGCGATAATTCGGCATGAACATGAAGCCCAGATCCGTCGCCCCCTGCAGTGCTGCGGGAATCCGATACGGCAGGCCGGACGAGCCGAATTCGTTGCGGAACACACCCTCGATCATCAGTGCCAGACCGAATGTCAGCAGCAGACCGTACAGGTGGTCCAGCTTGTAGAGCCGCCGGATGAACACATATTCCAGCAGCATGCCGATCGCCCCCACGATCAGCGGCGAGACCAGCAAGGCCAGCCAGTAATTGATCCCCAGCCATTCCAGCAGCATCCAGGCGACGAACGCCCCCACCATGAACAGCGCCCCATGCGCGAAGTTGATCACGTTGAGCATGCCGAAAATCACGGCCAGCCCCAGTGAGAGCAACGCATAGAACGCACCATTGATCAGCCCCAGCAGAAGCTGGCCGAACAGAAGCGGCATAGGAACGCCAAAGATCGTATCCATCGGGATCTTCCGTAAAAGTGGGACTGGCAGGTCATGCCAGCCCCGGTCGAGGTATCAGCGAACCAGCGAACAACCGCCTTCGCTCATTGGACGATAGGCCTGATCCGCAGGAGTGGTCGCGATCAGCTTGTAGTAATCCCACGGGCCTTTGCTCTCTTCGGGCTTCTTCACCTCGAACAGATAGACCGGCTGGATCTTGCGCCCGTCGGGGCGGATCGAGCCAACACCGAAGGCATCATCATCGGTCGGCATCGCCTTCATGCGGGCGATAACGTCCGAGCCACTGGCCTTGGCCTTGGCGTACCCGATATCGGCGGCGGCTTTCAGGTAATGCAGCGTGCCGGCATAGCAGCCCGCATGCGACATGGCCGGATAGTTGCCGTTGGTCTTCGGCACCAGGCGCTGTGTGAACGCACGGGTGCGTTCGTTCATGTCCCAGTAGAACGATTCCGACAGCACCATGCCGTTGGCCGCCTGCAGGCCGAGTGCGTGAATGTCGTTGATGAACACCAGCAGACCGGCCAGCTTCACGCCACGACGGGTGATGCCGAATTCGGCGGCCTGCTTCACGCAGTTCACCGTATCCAGACCGGCATTCGCCAGCCCGATCACCTTGGCGCCCGAAGCCTGCGCCTGCACCAGATAGGACGAGAAATCCGTGGTGCCCGGGAACGGCGTGCGCACATTGCCCAGCACCTTGCCACCCGCGCGCGTCACGAAGCCGGCCGTGTTCTGTTCCAGCGAATGCCCGAATGCGTAATCGGCGGTGATGAAGAACCAGCTGTCGCCACCCGCCTTCACCATCGCGCCGCCGGTGCTGTTGGCCAGCATCCAGGTGTCGTACGCCCAGTGCACCATGTTCGGTGTGCAGGCAGACCCGGTCAGATCCACCGTGCCGCCGGTCGAATTGATGTATGCCTTGTTCTTCTCGCGCACGATGCTGGTCACGGCCAGCGCGCAGGCGCTGTTCGGCACGTCGACGATCAGGTCAACGCCATCGCGGTCGATCCACTGGCGCGTCACGCTGCTGGCGATGTCGGGTTTGTTCTGGTGGTCGGCGAACACGACCTCGACGTTCAGTCCCTTGCCGCTGGCACCGAAATCCTCGATCGCCTGCTTTACGGCGGCAACCGATGTCGGGCCGGAAATGTCGCGATACACGCCCGACATATCGTTCAGCACACCGATCTTCAGCGTGGCACCCTGCGCACGCGCCCGACCGAACGGCATCGCCCCAAGAACCGGAGCCGCCGCCGTAGCCTTCAGAAGAGACCGTCGATTAAACATTTTAACTCCCTGGTTTTTTTATGGCACGCCCCGGTCAGACGCCGAGATAGTCGTGCAGTTTATTTCTGTTTTTTTCGACCTCAGCATTCGGGATCATATCCACGACCTGTCCATGCTCAACGACATAATGCCGATCCGCAACCGTTGCTGCGAAGCGGAAATTCTGTTCGACCAGAAGTACCGTAAACCCTCGCTCTTTAATCGCGCGGATGGTGTTGCCGATCTGCTGCACGATAACGGGTGCCAGCCCTTCGGTCGGTTCGTCCAGCATCAGCAGGCGCGCGCCGGTGCGCAGGATGCGTGCAATCGCCAGCATCTGCTGCTCGCCGCCCGACAGCTTGGTGCCGGGGCTGCGGGCGCGTTCCTTCAGGTTCGGGAACAGCGTGTAGATGGTGTCCAGATCCAGCCCGCCCGGCGCCACACGCGGCGGCAGCATCAGGTTTTCCGTCACGTTCAGACTGGCGAAAATACCGCGCTCTTCCGGGCACAACGCAATCCCCGTGCGCGCGATCAGGTTGGAGGGCAGGCTGATCGTCTCGGTCCCCTCGAACCGGATCGAGCCGCTGCGCTGCGCCATCAACCCCATGACCGACTTCAGCGTGGTGCTTTTACCCGCGCCGTTACGACCCAACAACGTAACGACCTCGCCTTCCTGCACGTTCAGATTGATACCGTGCAGCACGTGGCTTTCGCCATACCAGGCGTGGAGATTCTGAATTTCAAGCATGACCGGCAACCTCGGGTTCCGAGCCGAGATACGCCGCTTTTACATCGGCATTCTGGCTGACCTGTTCGTAATTGCCCTCGGCCAGCACCTGCCCGCGTGCCAGCACGGTGATGGTGTCCGACAGGCCCTGCACCACCGACAGATTATGCTCGACCATCAGGATGGTACGCCCCGCCCGCACGCGACGGATCAGCGCGACGATGCGGTCCACGTCCTCGTGCGTCATCCCCGCTGTGGGTTCGTCGAGCAGCAGCATCGTCGGGTCCAGCGCCAGCGTGGTGGCAATCTCGAGCGCGCGTTTGCGGCCATAGGGCAACTGCCCGGCCATCACGTCGGCATAATCGGCCAGATCCACATCGTTCAGCAGAGCGCGTGCTTCGTCGTCGAAGGCCGAGAGCACCCGGTCCGAGCGCCAGAAATCCATGCTGTCGCCGCGCTTTCGCTGCAATGCAACACGCACATTTTCCAGGCACGACAAATGCGAAAACACCGCCGAAATCTGGACCGAACGCACCAGCCCCAGCCGCGCTACATCGGCGGGTTTCATGGCTGTAATATCGCGCCCGTTATAACGGATACGGCCGCGCGTCGGTTGCAGAAATTTTGTCAGCAGATTGAAGCAGGTCGTTTTTCCTGCGCCATTCGGGCCAATCAACGCATGGATCGAATCCCGTCGAATGCGCAGATCAACTCCCCCCACAGCAGCGAAGCCACCAAATTCCTTGGTCAGTCCTTGTGTCTCAAGAAGAAAATCCGTCACCAGATGATCTCCCCCCCTTGTTCTAACATTCTGTATAATGCCTGCATTGCATGCAATAGCCCGCTCTAGCAAGCATAGCCTGTAGCCGGGCTTTCAAAACCCCATCAACAGCCAGACCAGGACGTGGTAATTCTACCTGCAACTGTGATCCGCCTGCATAATCAAACATGACACGAGAAATTATTCCGATGAAACTCCGCTCTCCCCTGTTCGCCCCGGGCGATTCCGAACGCAAGATTGCCAAGGCGCTGACTGTTGCCGCCGACACGATCATCCTTGATCTGGAAGATTCCGTTGCACCAACAGCCAAGGACGCCGCCCGCGCTCTGGTTGCCAAAACCCTGCGCGAGGCTGATCGCGATCTGGTCGTGCGCATCAACCCGGCGGACAGCGAGTGGCACCTGGCCGACCTGGCCGCGATTGTGCCCGCGCAGCCCGCCGCGATCTTGCTGCCAAAATGCGCCGGGCCAGAAGATCTGTACGATCTCGACATCGCCCTCAGCGCGCTGGAAGTTGCAGCCGGCCTGCCGGTCGGCGGGATCGACGTGATTGCGTTGGCGACTGAAACAGCGGCCTCGGTTCTCAATCTGTCAGGTTACGCGGAAGCACCGCGCCTGATCGCGCTGGCGTTCGGTGCGGAAGATCTGTCAGCCGATCTGGGCATCACGGCGCGTCATGCCGATGGCACGCATCCAGCGCCGATCGCTGCGGCACGTGCGCAGGTTCTGCTGGCTGCTGCGGCCGCTGGCGTGCCCGCCATCGACACCCCCTTCCCTGATCCGCGCAACCCGGCCGGTCTGGAACGCGAAACACAAGCCGCGGCGGGGGACGGATTTGCCGGCAAGCTGTGCATCCATCCGGATCAGGTCGCGGTGGTCAACGCGGCCTTCACCCCCTCCGCCGAACGCGTGGCGTGGGCGCACGAGGTCTCGGCGGTGTTCGCGGCCAATCCCGGTGCGGGCGTCATCTCCCAGAACGGCAAGATGCTCGACCTGCCGCACCTGAAACTGGCAGAGCGAATTCTGAGCCTGATCGATTAAGCGCCACCAATAAAAAAAGCCCCGCGTGATGCGGGGCTTTTCCATTCAGTCAGGTTCGGCTGTTACCAGTTCAAACGCAGCCCGACGCGGCCTTCATAGGCAGTGCGATCAACATCACTCCCCAGCCCGAAGCTGTAGCCTACGTTCGCGATCAGCGATGTCGCACGGTTAATCTGGGCATTCACGCCAATGTTGACCTCGCCCCACGTGCCGCCAATATCCGAGTTGAACCGGACACCGTTCGAACCATCAGCCGCTGCAACCGTCGTGTGTGTGTTACCCGAAAATTCGTGCCAGACATTCGGCGAGACCCACGCCGTCAGCAGCAGCGGAGACGCAGTCTGGGTGCCTTCCTGCAACGTCCAGCTGTTCGCCAGACGCGCACCGAGACGCCCTGCAACGGAACGACCGCTCCTGAAATCAACCCGCGTATTTTCGTCGGCAGAACCACCGTTCATATACGTCATCTGCCAGACGATCTGCGCCTGCGGTTCAAGGATCAGCTTGCCGCCCAGGTTGATCGGGTAACCGGCTTCCAACGATGCCGCCACACCGAAACCATCCGTTGTTATGTTGCCCAGACCACGCACAGACGTGATGTCCATGTTGTAGAGCGAGCCTTGCAGCACAGCATCGACATACCAGCCGGTCGGACCGAAGTGTGTCCAGTAACCACCCAGCGAGTACGCATCCATCACGTTATGGCCTGCCAGACGACCGCTGTCCGCCACCACATCGGCTTCCATGCGGCCTGCGGCCAGATAGAACCCCACATGATCACGATGACCGTTGTCATCCGTGTGACGGAACACGTCCATCCCGCTCTGCATCGTGTAGAGCTTGTAGTCGTAGTCCGGGCCACTGCCACGCGCACCGTTACCGTCGATCTCGCCAAACTGACCGATCATCCGGCCCCAGGCACCGTTCACATACGAACCACCCGACTGCCCCAAACGCCCGCGCAGGTCTTCCTCTTCACCCACACGCTTGTGCAGACCGTCCAGCAGTGTCCGCCCGTAGATCAGCGGCATCGAGTTCGCCACAGCATACAGCGACACTTCAGCACGGTATTTATCAGCCGGTGGTGGTACAGGCGGCGGCGGCGGGCATGTGTTGGTCACTTCACAGGGCGGCTCTTCAGACCGCAGATACCAGCTGTCCGTTGTGCTGCCGTCACGCGCGCCCTGGAACAGCGCGTATTCATACGCACCTGCAGCAACCGGACCAGCCAGAGTAAATGCGCCACCTGTCGTCGCGCCATTCTGCGCTTCAACAACCTGAATGCCGTTACCCGGCGTCGCCGCACCAAGACCACCGACCTGTACGATCGCCAGCCTTGTCATGCCAGTCGCACTGCCACCATTCACAACGATGCGGTCAGACGGAGACCCATCACCACCCAGCACCGTGTGCAGACGCACAACGCCGTTGTTGCCGATCAAGTTCTGCACCGTCAGCGTCCGATGTGCACCGAACGAGCCGCCGACATCCACCAGCCCCGCATTGGTCAGCGTGGTGATCGACGAATTACCCGTCAGCATCCAGCTGCTGGTCGCATCGATCGTCATGTTGCCGCCCATCGCCGTGCCGGTCAGCGAGCTGGCGTTGCGCAGATCGACCAGACCTGTACCCGCAACCCGCACGTCGCCCACCAGAGTCGTCGCATCGGCAATCAGAGTGTGGTTCGCACCGCTCGCCACGTTCAGCAGCAGGCCACCCGCCGTCACCGATGTGCCGAACAGTTCAACCGTCGACACACCTGCCAGAGCAGAGAATGCATCCCCGCCCGAGGTGACCGTGCCACCCGTGAACCGCGCCGTACCGCCATTCATCGTCACCGCAGTCGCCGCAGTGGCGATGGTGGTGGTCGGAGCAAAGCTGATCGTGCCGTCGTTCACCGTCAGGCCTGCCAGTTCGGTGTCACCGGTCAGAGACAACGCCGCAGCGCCGTTCTTCACCAGCTGGCCGGCAGCGCCATCCATGTGACCGGCAAACACCGTATCAGCCGTGTTGTTCAGCGTCAGCGTGGTGCTTCCGATGATCACATGGCCCGTGACTGCCCCCGACAGGTTGTTCAGCGACTGTGTATACCCGTGCGTGTCGAACGTGGTGTTCACCGTCACCGCGCGGCTGGTTGCGATCACGTTGTTCGCACCGGCCTGCAACGTGCCAGCTGACACCAGCGTTGTCCCCGTGAAATCATTCGCACCGTTCGACAGTGACACGATACTGTTCGCCGCCACAACCAGGTTACCCGTGCCGGTCAGCTTGGCCGACAGATCCGCGTCGACACCGCTCAGGCCCGGAACCTCAGTCAGTGTCAGCGATTGGCCAGGCTTCAAATCAAGTTGCTGCAGACGATACCCGACATACAGACCGTCATTCGCTGCACCAGAACCGGCGCCGTAGTCATACGTGCCGACCGCAACCACATTGCTGCCCTGTTCGATGTCCACATCACGCGCATCGCTCACCACAATGCCGTTCTGATCGACAAACGACAGACCAGCGCCCGTGCCAGTCACAGTCGTTGCAGACACAAGCTTCAGGCCATCACGAATGTCATCCTGTTCCAACAGCGAATATTCCGTCGCCGGGGTCGGTGTTGCGACGACGTACGGATCGGGCACCGTCACCCGCACTATACCTGTACCACTGATGTTCAGCGTATTCGCGCGGATCAGGCTGGTTGCCACCTTATCAGCAGGCGCAACTGCGTTGAAGATCACCGTGCCGCCATTGAACGTCAGGCCACCGATCGTCTGGGTGCCGTCGGCCACCGTCGTCAAGCTGCCTGCATCAACACGCAGTGTCGCGTTGATCAACGCCGTGGTGTTCACGCCGCCAAGGGTGAACGTGCTGGGCCCCATCGCCACTATCCCGGCAAACGCCGAACCCGTCGTGGTGTCGAAGTTGAATGCGTTACCCGCACCTGTGTTCACCGTCACCAGCCCCGTGCCGGTCAGCGCGTTCGCCAGTGTGAACGCCCCCGCCGGAGCAGGCGCAACAATCAGTTTCGACGTTCCATCGATGTAGATGCCTGGAGTGCTCAGTGCGGCCTGAAGCGTCAGTTCCGAAGCATTGATCAGGTTCACCTGCTCGAAGTTCGTAACAGCCATCGCAGGCGTCAGGGTATAGGCCGCAGCATCAAATATCAGCGTGTCGTTACCCGTGGCACCATTCAGTGTTCCGAACGTATTACCGCTGCCACGCACCGTTACCGTGTCGTCCCCGCCGGAGCCAACAAAGCTTCCCAGCGTCGCAGCATGGGTCAGCAGAAGCGTGTTATCGCCATCCGCTGTCACCGTAATGGCACCAGTCACCGTGCCACCATCGATCGTCATCGTGTTGTTGCCAGCAGCCGTCACGTCGCCAGTGATCAGCCCGGTGTTTATCAACACGTTGTCGCCAGCACCCAGATCAACCAGACCGGTGATCGAACCAGCGTTGGTCAACGTCGTCGCCTGCCCGTCGAACAGCAAAGCTTCGCTTCCCGGTGCCGCACTGATCGAACCAGAAGCAGTGTTTGTGAAGCTGGTTACGCCATTGGCATCCACTGTCGGCGCAACCGTGCTGGTCGATGTCAGCTCGCCGCTGTTGATGACAGTTGTCACAGCATCACCAACACTTAGCGCCGAACCGCCGGCCGCATTGGTAACATGAACGGTGATTGCCGTGTTCACGGTGCCGGTCGAATCCGCATACAGACCGGAACCACCGGCTCCCGTCACGTTGATCGTCAGCCCCGACGAGCCCGACAGATCCAGCGCATTCGTGGTTGTCGAACCGCCTGCTTCCTGAATGAGAATCCCGGTTCCCGAACCCAACACGTTGATCGTGCCACTGTTTGTGGGGTCGAGCGGTGCAGCCGTGCGCACGCCAACCCCGTTCATGACATCGATGGTGGTATTGGTCAGCTTCAGGCCCGCAATCTCGCCCGCGTTTTCAATCCCGTGGCCAGATGCACCCGTTGCACCAACATTGATATGCGCACCGGTAACGTTCAGCGCCACAGCACCCGGATCGATCAACACGCCATGTGCCGAGCCTCGTCCCTCGATCGTCCCCACTCCGGACAGGGTAAGGCTGGTGCCAACCCCCATTTCGATTGCCGCGCCGGGACCATCGGTCGCCAGAATTGCCCCCGTATTGGTAATCGACGCACTGGTGCCTTCGACATACACCCCAACGCCGTTCGACGTGATGCTGCCGGTATTGTTTAGCGTGCCGTTCAGAACCTTGATCGCATGCGACCCGGCCCCCGTCATCGTCATCGTGCCGGTATTAACGCCTGTGGAACCCACCTCGATCAGCATCCCGGTGGAGTTCGTCCCCGAGAATGAAATGTTGCCCGCATTGCTCAGCGTGGCACCATTGCGCGAGATGTAGCCCGTCACATCATTCATGCCCGAGCTGAGAGCAGCTTCCGAAACCAGCACTGTGCCAGCACCAAACCCGGTTGCACCGGCAGCCAGCGAGGCATCGCTCAGCACACCCGCAATCGGCGCGCCCGAGGCTGCACCATCCAGACCATACTTCTGCCCATCGGCAATCCCGGCAATTGCCCCTGCCCCTGTCAGGTTAATCGTCGTGCCGCTGGTGATCTTGCCCTGCGCACCGCCTTCAACCCGCACACCAAGCGAATTGGTGCCACTCAGGTTGATAGTCATGCCGCCGGAATTGAAGGCGGACACGTCAGTTGTGGTGGCACGGCCGGTTACCAACACCGCCACAGAATTGGCACCCGAGGCCGTCATCGTTGTCGAGCTGCTGCCCGAAAGATCTGCGCCGTTTTCCAGCCGGTACAGTGTCGAATAAGCCGTCGACACATTCTGCGCACCCGAGCTGGTGTTCGAGAGGGTCGAGTTGGCCCCATACGCAAAGAAGCCGATCTGATGGGTGCCGCTCAGGAAGTTGACGGTCCCGCTGCCAATCACATCCACGCGCCCCTGGTTCCGCACATGCGTGGCAACCGCATAGTTGCCAGACAGGTTGATCGTGCCGGACAGGGTCGACAGCGTAGTGTTCCCCTCCGACCAGACCCCATAGTTACGCATATTGGCCGAGGAACCGCCGCCATCCGTTACATTGATTATGCCACTGGAGCTGGTCTGCGCACCGCTCAACGTATAGATCCCGACGACATTGATGCCATTTATCTGGATCAGGCCGGTGTTCGAGATGGTTCCCTTCGCCGAGTCCGACGCATAGATCCCCGTATTGAGAAGCGGCGCCGCAGAATTGTGGCCGCCAACGATAATCTTGCCGCTGTTGACGATGTTGTTGTTGGTCCCGCCGACGATCCGAATGGCGCTGCTGGACTGCAGCCCGTCGCCAACAACGATGGTTCCCGCATTCAGAACCGTGTTATCGTTGCCATCCGCCCAGATCGCATACATCGCATACGTCGAATAAACCAGCGCTCCACCGCGATCTATGGCGGGGATCGAGGAATCAGGAGACGTGGAATAACCGCGACCGAGATAGATCACACTGGTGGCATCGTTATAAGTGCTGCCACCGAACATCCTGATCGAGTTGCCACGATCGCTGACGTTGACGACGGCGTTGTTGATATTGTTGAACGCGCCGCCGGCATTCGCTGCATGGGTGGTGCCAGTGGCACCGATCGTCAGCCATTGGGCACCGCCAAGGCTCTTTACGTCGATTGTCCCGCCGTCGTTGTTCACAACAGATCCGACGTTCCGGATATAGCTGGCATTCGGGCGCATCAGCCCGTAATTGGTAAGCTGGCCGCCGGTCGCAACGCCAAAACCATCTGACTGACCGAGGCTGGTCATGGTTGCACCAACGTGATTGACCACCCTCCCTCTGTCGGTCACAACAGTCAGGTAGGCATTTTTGTCCTGCACCGTAACGCCACCGCCCGCCACGATATTGGCGAGGGAATGCACCCCATCAGAGCTAATGGCAATGCACGGGCAGGAATCCACGAACATCGGGTCATCGGCGGGGATATTATTTGTAGCGCCGCTCACCGTATACGTAATGGACGTTCCCGGCATAGAAACACGAGTGGGATCTATGTAGTAATCGTACTTCGCCTGCATGTCGGCGCGCGTGCCAACCCCGAACCGCCCTGCTATAAACTGAGCACGTAACCAGTCATTATAGGCCCGATATTCAGCGAGATTGGTCACCGAGCGCGTTTCCGAATCTCCGCCCCCGAAATCGACCGTGACGGATCCCTTCCACACCATTGGCGTCACAGAAAGAGTGCTCGGGACCACCAAAGCTGCAGGATCGACAGAAAGCCCCCCACCCCAGCGGAATACGTTGTTGGATTGCCAGTTCAGCGTTCCATTCCGCACTTCCGCATAGGTGGTTTTCTTGACGGTCGTATCACCGATCTGGCCGGTAATATTGGCGTTGATCGTACCGCCGCCAGTCACCGCCACGACTGTCGCTTCCACGAACGGCCCACTACCGGCGGGCGTCGGCGTATAAAGCGTGAAAGCAACGCCTGGGTAATTCTGCGCAAAGTTAGAAGAAGAGTACACCCGGATGTTGTTGGTCCCGCCCGAAGCAGGATCGGGTACGCTTATCTGGTAATCAGGCGCGGAACCAATATTAGTCCCCAGTCGGGGGCTGGTGGCCGGGATCGCGGGGCCTGAAATATACCCTCCCGCCAAAGCATCCGAATACGTGATATTGGTCCCGGCCACCGAATTGACCCCACCACTGAAAGGCGTTGACCCGGTCAGGTTCCAGGTGCCGCCGCCATCAGTTTTTGCCTGCCCGTGATAGCTAGCCGTTCCCGGCGTATACGATGGGTCCGTGTACATGGGGCTCTGTGCCTGCGCCACATTTGGCACGGCAATGCTGACCACTCCGGCAATCCCGGCGACAACAATCACGCCCCCCGAGTGCACCAGCGAGAGATGACTGATCCCTCTCAACAGGCTGCTGCGCATCTTACGAAATGTGAAGGAGGAAACTTTGGTTGGCATTGGAGTGGCTTTCAAGACGGTGACGTGTGGTTAATATTATTATTTTCAATAAAAACAATCGGTTGAACTTTTATAGCGCAGACATACGCAAGCCGAGCCGCTGATATTGCATAACATAATAAATCGTTAATCTAAAAAATGAACAATAAACCAATTAATGGATGACATCGGCAAGATATTATCTTCTTTTTTTAAAAATAAAAACTTGAATCGTGAAATTTTAATAAAATTACTACTCTAAATTGTTTAATTGTACGAATTTGGCAAATTATTCCTAATTTATTAAATTTTAATTTACCCCCATGGGTTTGTTAAATGCGCATTTTTGTCACTTATTTCAGCAATCGAAAATCGCCCGGCAAATGCAGGGTGGTGCCGGTTTTTCTTTGAAAAGCTCATGCAGGTGCAACTGGCCCCTGTCAGCTCGCGTATTAACCGGAATTTTTCAGCTTATCTTCGATAAATCATGCGCGATATGTAATGAATATATTAAAACCAAAACATCAATGGTGAGTTGTATTTTTTAACTCTGACGATCTCATAATTTACATAAATTTAGTCAATAAAGAATACTACACGCTACTATAAGTATATAATTAGATGAAAGTTACTGGAAATATAAAGAGCTACAAAGCGACCTCTCATTTTTCATTCCCCATCGCAAAAATGGAATTGGCGCCCTTTTTAACAGAACCAAACGCGCGCATTACATTCGGCGCATAACGCGCTCCATTGTAACGGCGTCACAACCCAAGATGGATCATAAACAGCACAACGGGAACCAATGCCGGGCCGAGCGCAGCAGCCACCCGCGGTGCGTAAGGCAGTAGGACGGCCAGCAGCAAAGCGGCTGCGGTGAGCCCCCCTGCCCACAAAACAATCCCCAGCCCCCACCCCGCTTCCAGGACAGCCGGCAGAAGCGAGACAGCAAGCAACAACCACCCCACACTTCTGAAGAACCGCCCACGCCAGATGGGTATGCGGCGGCTGCCAAAGACCTGTTCGTGATGCCGCTCCATCGCCAGGCACAGCCCCGTGAAGCCCACATACGCCAGAGCCAGGCCAAGGGTACTCATGCTTGCAACTCCACCACGGCTTGTGTCTGCCCCCGACTGGGGTTTCTTCTGACCGCCTTCCGCACCGGCGCTGTACTGCGGCGCGTAAGGTAGAGTGCCGCACTCCCCCACGCCGCCCCCATCGCCGCCACCGTCAGGTCCAGGCCGGCCAGATGCCCCGGCGTTGTCAGCGCGTTGAGCACCGGTAGCCCCATCCCCAGCAGCCCCGCCAGAGCCAGTTGCTCCACCCAGCCGCGCCGACCGCCCAGACGCAGGGCGGCGTGTACCAGACAGACACCCCAGATGATGAAGAAGCCATTCACTTCCCACGCAGCGCGTTCGGACAGGTCGGCGGGGAGAAGTCGGTTGAGCCAGAAGAAAGCAACCATGGCGACGGGCAGTCCGGCCACGGTGGCAAGGTTCAGCACCTCCACCAGCCTCAGGCCAAAGCCTGTGCGCCCGGCCCGCATTGCGGCCTGCCGCTCCTTCACCGCCCACAGGATCAGGCCGGTGCCGACCATTGCCGTGCCCGCCAGACCGGAAAGAAAGAACAACACGCGCAGCACTGGCCCGGCAAAGCGCGCAAGATGCAGCCCGAACATCACGCCATGCGTCGCCGCCACCGTGCTGTCTGTACCCTCTCGCGCGATCACCGCGCCGGTGACGCCATCGAAGACCACCGTGTCGCGCTGGTTGGAAAGTCGCCCGTCGGGGCCGCGCAAAACCTCCACTCGCGCGGCGGCGTCGCCGGGGTGAGACACCACGACGCGCGCGGCCTGTGCCCCACCCCACAGATGCGATGCCTCGACCAGCAGCCTGTCCACCGGCACAAGCGGCGCAGCCTGCCCTGCCGGAGGACCGGCGACCGAACGCCCGAAGGCCTCGGCATTGAACGCGCGCGTATCGCCCTGATAGGCCACCTGCACGCCCCAGGGCATCAACATCACCATCAGCGTCACCAGCCCGGTGAAAGTGATCATCATGTGATACGGCAGTGCCAGGGTCGCCACCGCCGCATGTGCGTCGAGCCACGAACGCTGCCCCTTGCGCGGGCGGAAGGTGAAGAAATCCGCGAAGATGCGCCGATGCGTGATCACACCGCTGATGATCGCGACGAGCATCATCATCGCGCAGAAACTGACGATCCACCGCCCCCAGAGCGGGCTCATGTAGTGGAGCTGAAAGTGAAGGCGGAAGAAAAACTCCCCACCGCGCGTATCCCGCCCCGAGACCTGCTCACCCGTCGCCGGGTCCAGCAACACTTCCCGAAAGCCGCGACGGCCCGCTGCGGCATCGCGCCAGTAAGCACTGGCCAGCGCAGTCCGCTCATCCGGAAGCACCAGGGTGAAGCCGGCGGGCGACATCCGGGTCAACGCATCCACCATGGGCTGCACGGATGACATGTGGGTGGTGGCACGCTGTATCTCGGGCCGCATCCACGCGGTGATTTCCGGCCGGAAATAACTGGCTGTGCCGGTCAGGAAAACGGCGAACAGAATCCAGCCCGCAAGCAGGCCGGACCAGGTGTGCAGCCACGCCATGGACTGGCGGAATCCGGTCTTCACGGCAGCATTCCTCCCGTGGTGCGCCAAAGCCCCAGCATGGCCGTGGCCGCAAGTGGCACGGCGGCGACCAGCAACCCCACCCACGCTCGCGCGGCACTTGATGCTGCAAAGACCCAGATGGCGCTGCCCGCATGCACGGCCAGCCCCGCCAGCATTCCCGTCAGCACCGCATCCGCCCGTGCCATCGGCAGCACCATGGCGAGCGCGACAGAGCACAGCACGGCCAGACCATATCCGCCGAGAATGGCCGCAATCGCCCGCGCGGCAATCTCGACGGCACGTGCGAAGCGATCAGCTTTGAGATACTGCCCGGCAAGGATCATATGTCCACCTTATCCCCCCCCATCCGGCAAAGTTGGCGGATGGGGGATGTCAGCAAACGTCAGAAATCGACAGACGCAGAGAAGATGAATGTCCTGGGCGAGCCGACCGTCACATAGTTGCCGGTCGTCAGCCAGTAATCCGCCCCGAAAGCGTTCTCGAGATTCGCGCGGAACACGATTGGTGTTTTGGCGATCTCGGTCCTGTACTGGGCACCGAAATCAACACGGGTCCAGTCGTCGAACCGCAGGGTGTTGGCGGTCGTCATATAGGCACCACCGGTATAGATCACGCGCCCGTTGAGCGAGAGACCGGGCACCCACGGCAGATCCCAGTCAAGCCCGCCCGAGAAGGTCCAGTTCGGCACACCGGCAGCATCGTTGCCGCGTTCCGCCGCAATGGTCGGGTTGGTCAGCTCGGGCTTCAGATACATCGCGCTGGCCATGCCGCGCAGACCGGGGACGATCTCGCCATAGGCCGAGACCTCGATGCCGCGGTTCCGCTGCTCGCCGTCATAGGCAAGGTTGTTCGCGGCTGTCCGGATGGAGTTTGGCCGGGCAATCTGGAAGATCGAGACGGTGGTCATCACCTTGCCCCAGTCCACCCTCACCCCGGCCTCGTACTGTTCCGACTTGTAGGGATCCAGAATCTCGCCGGCATTGTTGTAACCTGCGCCCACGATGGTGCCGCGCGTCAGACCCTCGGCGTAGTTGGCGTAGACCGAGACGTTCTCCCAGGGTTTCACAACCAGCCCGAACATGGGCGATGTTGCATCCGCATCGTAACGGCTGGTGCGCGCGCCTGTCGCCGTGTTGTAGCTGTTGGCCGCCACATTCTGCCAGCGCACACCACCGGTCAGAAGCACGCGATCGTTAAAGAAGGACAGCGTGTCGGCCACCGCGAAGCTGGATAACGTGGACACGGATGCCCGCTGCGGATCGGTGCGCGGTGCGGTGATGATCGGCAATTGCGACGGGTTGTAAATGCTGGAATTGGCACGGCCGGTCGACGTGATATAGGCGTTGCCTGCCTCCTGCTGGAAGCCAGAGTAGCCGAAATTAAGCGTATGCTTCACACCCAGCAGGTTGAAGCGCCAGTTCGCGCCGACGGTGCCGCTGTACGTCTGCGAATAGGAATCGTAGTAGGAATTGAGAACCCTGAAGTTGCCGAGTGCATCAACACCGGGGTTCGCATTCGGGAAGTCCTGGTCGTTCCAGCCGTCCCGATACCCGATCGCGGCATAGGCCGTCAGCGATTCTGTCAGGTCGTATTCCAGCCGCGTGGCGACCGTTGTGTCCTGCTGGGACAACTTCGTTCCGGGGAACCAGTTGCTGCGCGCATTGGGTGGCGCCGGAATGCTGGTGACGGTGGGCAGGATGGCGATCTGCGGGCGGAAATTCTCGGTGTCGTCGCGCTGGAAAATCGCGTCGAGAGACCATCGCAGACGTTCCCCGCGATAGTCCACACCCAGCGCCGCCAGACCGCTGCGCAGGTTACCATCTTCGATCGAGGCCTCGCCATCGCGGAACAGGCCGTTGAAGCGGACGCCCCACTCGTTGTTCTGCCCATAGCGGCGGCCGATATCGACGGCAGCGCCAAAGTTGCCGTTGCTCATGAAGGTCGGCGTCAAGCGGGTCAGCGGCTGATCGCCTGCGCGCGCCGTGACGATGTTGATGCCACCACCGATGCTGCCACCCGGTGCGAGACCATTGACCAGCGCGCCCGGCCCCCGCAGCAGTTCGATACGCTCGATAATCTGCGCCTGCACACGGTTCGGGGACACCAGACCATACAGACCGTTCAGCCCAACATCCTGCCCGCCGACGGGGAAGCCGCGCGCCTGGAACGTATCGTCGAAGCCGTTGCTGCCGGTGGTAAGCCGGACCGAGGCATCGTTGATCAACGTATCGGCGGCGGTACGCCCCTGCTGATTCTCGATCAGCTCGCGGGTGTAGTTGGTGGTGCTGAACGGTGAGTCCATCACGTTCTGTGACCCCAGCAGCCCGAGCGACCCACCCTGCGCCACCTGTCCACCGGCATAGGGCGCGGGCAGTGCTGTTGCGGGTGCGGCGTCGACATCGATCGGCGACAGGGTCACCGCACTCGATGCCCCGATGGTTTCCGGCGCCTGCTGGGCATGAGCCGTGGGCGCCAAGGCAAGACCAAGCGCTACCACTGCGCCCGTCACGCGCAGGCATATCATATCCGATGCGACAACGCCGCTGTCAGGAGGAAGAACTGAGTTCGGCTTGTCGCAGCCGCGGGTTTTGTGCATGGACTCACTTTCTACTTTCGCATTTTCAGTCACGTCCTCGTTAAGTAAATGCGAATCATTATCAGTGTCAATCGATGCCCGGTATGAAGGCGAGTTTGTTGCACGCTTCCACACGCGCCTGTTGCAGCGACCGCCCCGTGAAGGGCCATCACTGAAGAATAGCCAATTACAGAAAGCCCGATTGCGTACGGAAAAATACGGCTGACAGACCGCGCGCAGACAAGTCCGCGAAGGCATAAACGTCAGTCTACTGATGCCGAAAATTCACTGAAGGTTTGAAAGGAGATTGGTGCGCCAACAAGGACTCGAACCTTGGACCCGCTGATTAAGAGTCAGCTGCTCTACCAACTGAGCTATTGGCGCCCCTTCAGGAGGGCGGCGTATAACAAGGCCTCTGCGGCTTGAAAAGGGGGCAGACGCAATTTATTTGCCCCTCACCGATTATTCCTCGGTTTCGGCCCCATATTCGGAACCGCGATGGATATAGGCGCTCATCAACAGGCCAAATCCCAGCATGACGGTAATCATCGCCGACCCACCGTGCGAGACCAGCGGCATGGGCACGCCCCCTACCGGGATCACCCCCATCACCATCGACACATTCACCGCGATATACATGAAGAAGTTGAACATCAGCCCCAGCGACAACAGCCGCCCGAACTGATGTCGGCACGACAGCGCCATCCCCATTCCCCACAGGATGATGGTCAGCAGCAAAAACATCACGCTGATGCTGCCGACAAAGCCGAATTCCTCGGCCCAGACGGTAAAAATGAAGTCGGTCTGCTTCTCGGGCAGAAAGTTCAGATAGCCCTGTGTCCCCTGCTGGAACCCCTTGCCCCACATCCCGCCGGACCCCAGCGCAATGCGCGACTGGATGATGTTGTAACCAGCCCCCAGCGGATCCGCCTCGGGGTTCAGGAAGGTTGTGATGCGGGCGCGCTGGTAATCATGCAGATGGCTGTACGCAATCGGCGCAATCAGTGCCGCCGCGCCTGCCACGATGGCAAATTTCCACAGCCGCACACCGGCCGCCATGAACACCGCCCCACCGATGGTAATGGTGATGACAGCCGTGCCCAGATTGGGCTGCTTCAGGATCAGCACCGCCGGCACAAACACCAGCAGGATCGGCACGATCAGGAACGTGGGGCTGCCCACCCGTTCCCAGTCCGCCTTGTGAAACCACGACGCCAGTATCACCACCAGCGCGATCTTCATCAGTTCTGACGGTTGCAGCTGGATGACACCCAGATCGATCCAGCGCTGCGCCCCCATCCCCACGCGTCCTGCAACCGCCACCACGATCAGCAACGCCAGCGACAGGATGTAGAACGGCCAGGCCATCGTCTGGATCGTGCGGATATCGACCATCGCGATGCCCAGCATCATCACCAGCCCGAACCCGAAGCGCAGCGCATGGCGCCCGGCATAGGGTTCAACCCCGCCGCCCGCCGAATACAGGGCCAGATAGCCAACCCCTGCCAGCGCACAGAGCAGCAGCACAAAAATCCAGTTCACGCGCCACAGCTTGGCCGCCAGGCCACCGGATACTGAACGATGCAGTCTGCGTTCCATCATCAGCCTCCTGCGCTGCCAGCGGGGCGCAAATTCGACGGTACCCGCGCAACCGAATTCCGGGCGAAGGCTTCCATCATGATGTCACGCGCAATCGGCCCTGCCGCAGCACCACCGGACAGGCCGTGTTCAACCACCACGGCACATGCATATTTCGGCTGGTCATACGGTGCATACCCGACATACAGCGCGTGCGGCCGATACTCCCACGGCAGGGATTCGGCCCGGAAACCGCGTTCGCGATCCTGGCGCGACACGCGGCGCACCTGTGTGGTGCCCGTCTTGCCCGCCATCACAATGCCGTTCGTCAGACGCGTGCGCCCGGCCGTGCCGCCGCCTTCGTTCACCACCGCCCACATGCCCTCGCGCACCAGCCGCAGATCGCGGTCGGGGATACCCAGCAGAGGCCAGTCTTCCTCGGCCCCACCCTTCAGCGCCACGCCGCCGATCGCCTTGGTCAGATGCGGCTGCACCGCACGGCCCAGCGCCAGACGCGCCGTCATCGTTGCCAGTTGCAGCGGCGTTACCAGCGTGAAGCCCTGCCCGATGCCGTGCACGACCGTATCGCCCTGCGCCCAGCCTTTCCCCTGCGCCTGACGCCACGCAATCGTCGGGATCAGGCCGCTGCGCATGTTGGGCAGTTCGATCGGCGGCATCTCGCCCAACCCGAAGCGGCGCGACATCGCGGCGATCCTGTCGATCCCGGTGCGTTTCGCCGCCTCGTAAAAATAGCAGTCGCACGAGTATTTGATCGCGGTGCGTAGATCCAGCGCGCCATGGCCCGAGCGATTCCAGCAATGGAACCGCGCATTCCCTAGATCGTAATGCCCCGGGCACGAAATTCGTTCGGTCGGGGTCACCACCTTGGCGTCCAGCGCCGCCAGTCCGACCAGCATCTTGTATGTCGATCCTGGCGAATACAGCCCCGCGCCTGCCTTGTTGATCAGCGGCGCGCGGCGGTTGTTGGTCCATTCGCGCCACTGCGCCTGCGTCACGCCGGAATTGAACAGCGACGGATCGAAGGACGGGTTGGTCGCCATCGCCAGCACTTCGCCGTTATGCACATCCATGATCACGGCCGAGGCACTCTCCTCGCCCATGCGCTTGCACACCGCGCGCTGCAATTCTCCATCCAGGGTCAGGTGGATATCCTGCCCGCTCTGCCCTTCCAGACGGTCGAGTTCGCGGATGATGCGCCCACCGGCATTCACCTCGAGCTGGATCGAACCGGCGCGGCCACGCAGCACGCGTTCGTGAGTCTTCTCAAGCCCCGCGCGGCCCACGCGGATGCCGGGCTGTTCCAGCAGCGGGTCCTCGCCCAGATCGCTGTCCGATGGCGGGGCGACATATCCGATCACATGCGCCAGATCCTCGCCATACGGATAGAAGCGCGTGGCGCCCACGTCGGTCATGATGCCGGGCAGATCGGGGGCGTTGACCTCGACCTTCATCATCTCGTCCCAGCTGACGAATTCCTTCACCACCACCGGCACAAAACGGCGGCGGCGGGCAACGTCGCGATCCACGCGCGCACGGTCGGATTCACTCAGCGGCAGAACGCGCGACAGGGTGGATAGAACAGCATTCACATCGCCCGCCTGTTCGACCACCAGCAGCACGCGCCAGTTGGTCTGGTTCCCGGCCAGCACATCTCCGCCCCGGTCCAGCAGGCGTCCGCGGGACGGGATGGTCAGGCGCGTGGAGATACGGTTCCCTTCGGCCAGGTTCGCATAGCGCTCCCCTTCGAGGATCTGCATGCTCCACAGCCGTGCGCCCAGCACGCCAAGCACCGCCGTCTGCACGCCCATCATCATCAGGGCGCGGCGCTTGAAAACCCGGTGCTGCTTGCCATCGCGCTGGATCATGCGGCGTCGTCGATCATGTGATGCAGTCGCGTCAGCAACAGCGACAGGGCGGGATACAGCACCGCCGTCATGGCGATCTGCGGCAACAGCGAAATCACCGGCAGCAGCCGCAGCGTCAGCAGCGACAGCATGCACCATTGCAGCACTGCATACAGCAGCGCCAGCAACAGCACATTGCACCAGACCAGCGGGAAGGACAGCGGCGCGATCATCTTGCGCACCGGCAGCAACACCGAAAACAGCACCAGCAGCGCCATCGCGTTGACGCCCAGCAGCGTGCTGGACAGCAGATCCGCCAGCACCCCCAGCAGCAGCACAATCGGCGGAGGCATCACCTGTGGCCGGAACACCGTCCAGAACACCACGCTGGGCACCAGCACCGCACTGCCCACACTGCCGCCGGTTGGCCCCAGCGGCAGGCTGGCCAATATCAGCAGCAGAACAGTCAGCAGGGCTGGAAAAGTCATCCGGGCACAGAAATCCAGCTGCTGCCAGACTGTGCGCCGGGGTTCGTAAACCGACATATACCTATCGCCGCCCGGCGCCGCGCGGTTCCGGCCGGGCAATTGCTTCCGGCGGCAGAATTCCCTGCATGCCGTAGTCGAACAGGCGCACCACATCCAGCCGGTTCAACCGGGCCAGCGGCTCTACCTCGGGCACACCGTTGGCGGCATAGCGCACCACGCCAACCGGCAATCCGGCGGGCACCACACCGGCATCGGCGCTGGTGACCACGCGTTCGCCCTCGGTCGGGGTGACGCCCTGTATCCAATGCAGCAGACGCGGCCGCTCGCCATTCGTGCCGACCAGCAGCGCGCGGCTGCGGCTGCTCTCCAGCGTCACCGGCAGGCGGCTGTTGATATCGGTCAGCAACAGGATGCGTGCGCTGCGGCTGCCGACCTCGGTCACCCGCCCGACCACGCCACGCCCGTCCAGCGCCACCTGCCCCTTGGTCACACTGTGCCCGGGCACCACGGCCAGCAGCATGGCGCGCGCATACACGCCGCCAAAATCCGCCACTACACGCCCGGTTGTGAAACGCCCGGCGATCTCGGGGATCCAGCCGAGCTGCGCCTTGAGCGCGCGGTTCTCGGCCTCGAGCGCCAGGGCCGAGGCCTGCCACTGGCGCAAGACCTCGTTATCGGCCCGCAGGGCGGCGTTTTCGCTGCGCAGACTCCACAGGGCCTGCACCTCGGTCACGAATGCGTTGACGTGTTCGATCGGGGTCGACATCACCCGGTAAAAGGGGGCCAGCCCATCGGCCAGCCACATGCGCATGCGATCGGAAACACCGCTATCGGCGCGCCCCACCATCAACAGCATGAGGGCCACCACAAACGTCAGTGGCAACACCATACGTGCCATCGATTGGCGTTTGATAATGGACAGCCGGATCATCGATCAAAAGCCTGTTTACGAGGCGCCCCCTGCCTGAACAGAACAGGGGGCATCCCGATATTAATACATCGAACTCAGGACGTTTTTCAGCTTCTTCATTTCTTCCAGCGCACGCCCGGTGCCCAGCGCCACGCATTGCAGCGCGTTCTCGGCCACCATTACCGGCAGGCCGGTCGCCGCACGCAGCACGGCATCCAGGCGCACCAGATGCGCACCGCCGCCGGTCAGCATGATTCCTTTGTCGACGATGTCGGCCGACAGTTCCGGCGGCGTGTTTTCCAGCGCCACCTTTACCGCCTCGACAATGTCCGACACCGGTTCCGCCAGGCTTTCGGCGATCTGGCGCTGCGAGACCACAACCTCGCGCGGGACGCCGTTCATCAGGTCGCGCCCCTTCACTTCGCGCAGCGGACCTTCGTCGCCGTCTTCCGCGGGGGCTGCCGCACCGATTTCCATCTTAATGCGCTCGGCCGAGCTTTCACCGATCAGCAGGTTATGGTTGCGGCGGATATAGCTGATAATCGCCTCGTCCATCCGGTCGCCACCAACGCGGGCGCTACGGCTGGAGACAATGCCCCCCAGCGAGATCACGGCGACTTCCGTGGTGCCACCACCGATATCGACCACCATCGAACCGGCCGGTTCGGTCACCGGCAGACCGGCGCCAATGGCAGCGGCCATCGGTTCCTCGATCAGCCAGACCTTGCGGGCACCGGCGCCTTCGGCGCTTTCCTGAATGGCGCGACGTTCCACCGCGGTCGAGCCGGACGGCACGCACACCACGATCAGCGGCGAGGCAAAACCACGGCGGTTATGCACCTTGCGGATGAAATGCTTGATCATTTCTTCCGCGACTTCGAAATCGGCGATCACACCGTCGCGCAGCGGGCGGATGGCGGTGATGTTTCCGGGGGTGCGGCCCAGCATCTGCTTGGCTTCCTCACCTACCGCAAGCACCTGCTTCTTGCCGCGATATTCCGTCATCGCAACAACTGATGGTTCGTTCAGAACGACACCACGACCTTTGACATAAACGAGGGTATTGGCTGTACCAAGGTCGATGGCCATGTCCGCAGACATAAAGCCAAGCAGGCGGGAAAACATCCGTGAAACGGCCTTCCAGTGTATGGAGCTCGAAATACGAGCATGAACAGCGCAACGGATACCCCGAGCGCGCATATGTCTCAAGCCCATCCGGGCGCCGGAATGCGAGTTTATCTCAGAGGAAGACGTTTAGCGCAGATCGCAATATTTCCCGTACATTTTTCAACAAAAAAGAACGCAAAAATTGATAAAATGGGGTCTGTTGTGCGTAAAACGGCAATCGGCACCGTTTTACGCACAAACCTATCACGCAGACGTGTATCAGGCGGTCAGAGCCGCCGGTTCCTGACGCAGGCGCTTCACCAGCAGCTTATTCAGTGCATGCACATAGGCCCGGGCCGATGCCACCAGCGTATCAGTGTCGGCCCCCTGCCCGTCAACCATCTTGCCGTTCTCTTCCAGACGGACCGTCACCTTCGCCTGCGCGTCGGTGCCATCGGTTACCGCGCCGACGCTGTAAAGTTTCAGCTCGGCATCGTGCGGGAAGATCTCGCGAATGGCCTTGAAGATTGCGTCCACGGGACCATCGCCAGTGGCCGAGGCCGCTTGCGTCTTGCCTTCGACCACCAGTTCCAGCAGCGCGCGCTGCGGTCCCTTGGACCCGGCCCAGACTTCCAGCGATTCGAAGCGGATGTGTTCGTGGTCGCGCATCACTTCGTCGTCGAACAGGGCGACGATGTCTTCGTCGTAGACGACCTTTTTCTTGTCGGCCAGATCCTTGAAGCGGCGGCATGCGTCGTTCAGCTGGGTGTCACCGACTTCGCCGTAGCCCATCGACCGCAGCTTGTCGCGGAACGCCGCACGGCCCGAATGCTTGCCCATCACCAGACTGGTCTTCGACCAGCCGACGCTTTCCGGCGTCATGATTTCATACGTTGCCGCGTTCTTCAGCACGCCATCCTGATGGATGCCGCTTTCATGCGCGAAGGCATTGCGCCCGACGATCGCCTTGTTCGGCTGCACATCGAACCCGGTGATGGTCGACAGCAGCTTCGAGACCCGCAGGATCTGTTCGGTCTGAATATTGTTCTTCGTCGGGATCGCATCGTAGCGCGTGCGCAGCGCCATGACGATTTCCTCCAGCGACGCATTCCCCGCGCGTTCGCCGATCCCGTTGATCGTGCATTCCACCTGACGCGCCCCGGCCTGAATCGCGGCCAAAGTGTTCGCCACGCCCAGCCCCAGATCGTTGTGGTTATGCGTCGAGAAAATCACCGTGTCTGCACCCGGCACGCGTTCGCGCAGCATGGTGAAGATCTTCGCCATATCTTCCGGCAGCGCATAGCCCACCGTGTCGGGGATATTGATTGTGGTGGCACCGGCCTTGATTGCCGCTTCCACGCACCGGCACAGGAAATCGGGTTCGGTGCGCGAACCGTCTTCCGCGCTCCACTCCACGTCGTCGGTGAACTGGCGCGCCAGCGTTACCGACTTCACAGCCAGTTCCAGCACGGCGTCCGGCTCCATCCGCAGCTTGTATTTCATGTGCAGCGGGCTGGTGCTCAGGAACGAATGGATGCGCTTGCGGGCAGCATGCTTGATGGCTTCACCAGCGGCGCGCAAATCGGCTTCCGCCGTGCGCGCCAAGCCACAGACCACCGGACCGTCCTTGGCGAATTTCTTCGCGATCGATTCCACGCTTTCGAAGTCGCCGGGGCTTGCGATGGGGAAGCCAGCCTCCATCACGTCCACCCCCAGATCGGCCAGCGCTTCCGCCATACGCAGCTTTTCCTGGAGGTTCATCGAAAATCCGGGCGACTGCTCACCATCGCGCAGCGTGGTGTCGAATATGATGATGCGCTCGGGGTCCAGCGAGCCGAAATTCGGGTGATTGATAGCGGTCATTGAGTGGTGTCCCTCGGGGGAAAATGTGACAGAAACGACGTTACCTCAGGTCTCCCCTGAGCGATGCCTGCACACAAAAGACGCGCGGCGTCACGCCCAGGGGCGAGTAAGTCGAAGAAGCAGACCGAGGGCAAGCGGACGCGCGGCACGACGGGCGATAACCCGTGCGGCAATTCCTGCAATGCGCGTCGCTGTGAACATTCCGCAACTATAGGGGGCATTTTGCAGTGCGGGCAAGCAGGAAAATCACCTTGGAGCGGGCAACATATTTTTGCCCCTATTGCACTGCATGCAGACGCACTTCCTATGTCGGGCCGTTTTGTGAATAATATGGTCCCTCGCCCCCGACCGGAGCACATTTATGCTGCATCGCCTTGCTCTTGCCGCCTTTCTTGCCGTCTCTCCCACACTGGCGCAGGAGCCGGAGCTTCCAGTCGACGACGCCTATAACGTTACTCTGCCCGGCGTTCCCGGTGTGGTGCACAGCGCCGCGCTGACTATTCCGTTACATCTGCTGCCCGCCGACATGCCGCTCGACAGCTTCATCAAGAGCACCGGCAATACGGTGGCGCCGTTCGATGTGTACGACCAGTTCGGGCGGAAACTGGGCAGCCTGCTGGCCGGCAGCAGCAGCAATGCGCCGTTCACCTTCCGCCCGGCGATGTAAGATGGGGTGTTCTTCAATTCAGGCTGAGCCGAAAATGGTGCTTATCGAGAACCAGCGCGGAGCGGACTTAACGTCCGTAAGCACAGGAAGCGCAGAGAAGTGCCGTTTGCAGGCCGGCCTGAATTGAAGAACACCCCATCTTTTCAGTTACCCAGACACTGATGCAGCCACGTGGCCGCTTCGGCATTACCGGGGGCAGTTACCTGCCAGGCAGGCAACTGCAACACTGCTGAAAACCCGATCCTGAAACCGCCATCCCGGGACAGTTTGCGCAGAAAATCGTCAGCAGCAATTCCGGGCGCGTGTCCCGCCGACGTATCGCCCGCCGCCAGAAACACCGACACATACGGCCCGGTCTTCTGCGCCCGATAGATCCTCGGTGTTTCATCGGTGAACGAGAAGAATACCTCGAACTGGGTTCCATCCTCGAAGGACTGTGCCCAGTCGGGCGTCATCAGATGCAGCACAACACTGCGGTCCGGCAGCACCGCTATGCGCACCGCACGCGGCCCCTGCGCCTCGGCGATCGAACTGCACATACGCTGCCCATCGGACGTCTGATCGACATAACTGCGCCAGCGACTGAAGCTGCCATCCTCGGGCACGATCGCGTGCTGCGCCACATGCGAGTCCAGCCACACGGCCTGCTCTGCACCGGGCAGGCTTTCCACGCAGCTCACCCAGTCATCGATCGCCGATGCCGCCCCTATCATCGCAAACGTAAACCGCTCGGGAGCAAGTGCATCGCGCAACTGCATCACGCCCTGACTCAAGGGGGGCGCGTTGATTTCGCGAACGGCATTGCCCTCGGGGATCTCCATAACCAGCGACTGCGCAAGACTGAGATTCCCGAGCGCAAACCGGATCTGCGTGCCGGACATCTTCGCCGTGGAGGCTGCACCGTTGGCGGTGCGCCCGCCCACAATGCTCCATTCCTGCACGCCATCCAGTTCGAACTTGATGCGCACCATATACGCCTGAGGAATGAACCAGGCTGACCCCGATACAACCAGAATAGGGCTATCGAAGCTCTTCTCGTAGACCAACGCAAATTCCCGCTGACTCTGGATGCTATTCAGCACGCAGCGCGTCTGCCCCGGCGATACTACAAAACGCCGCGACTGCCACAGCGGTGCATTCGCCGCAGCCTGCACACTCGCAACGCTGCTCGCCGCTTGTGGATTGCGCCCCCACATCGGGCTGACGAGTTTCAAGACGATCAGAAAGACCGCCACCCCGATCAGGCCAAATAGCTGCCGTGCGCTCATGGTTGCTTCTAGCAACTGCCCCCATAAAGAAAAAGCCGCCCCCGGAGACCGGGAGCGGCTTGCATCGAACCGAAGTTCAGTTCTTTGTCTTGTCGACCAGACGGCTCTTGGCGATCCACGGCATCATCGCGCGCAGACGTTCGCCCACCTGTTCGATCGAATGTTCGGCCAGACGGCGGCGTGTGGCCTTGAACGAGGCCTGGTTCACCTTGTTTTCCAGCATCCAGTCACGCGTGAAGCGGCCGGTCTGGATGTCGGTCAGCACGCGCTTCATTTCCGCCTTGGTTTCCGCGGTGATGATGCGCGGGCCGGTGACGTATTCGCCGTATTCGGCCGTGTTGCTGATCGAGTAGTTCATGTTGGCGATGCCGCCTTCATAGATCAGATCGACGATCAGCTTCACTTCGTGCAGACATTCGAAATACGCCATTTCCGGCGCATAGCCGCCTTCGACCAGCGTTTCGTAGCCGGCCTTGATCAGCTCGACCAGACCGCCGCACAGCACGGCCTGTTCGCCGAACAGGTCGGTTTCGCATTCTTCCTTGAACGTGGTTTCGATGATGCCCGCACGGCCACCACCAACTGCCGACGCATAGGACAGCGCGATTTCCAGCGCATTGCCCGACGGGTTCTGATGCACCGCCACCAGGCACGGCACGCCGCCGCCACGCTGGTATTCGCCGCGCACCGTGTGGCCGGGGCCTTTCGGGGCGATCATGAACACATCGATCGAAGCCTTCGGTTCGATCAGGTTGAAATGCACGTTCAGCCCGTGCGCGAAAGCCAGCGCCGCACCGTCGCGCAGGTTCGGGCCGATCATGTCGCGGTACAGGTCGCCCTGGTTTTCGTCGGGCGTCAGGACCATCACCACGTCCGCCCACTTGGCGGCTTCGTCGGGCGTCATCACCTTGAAGCCCGCGGCTTCGGCCTTCGCCACACCGGTCGAGCCAGCGCGCAGACCAATGACGACGTCCTTCACGCCGCTGTCCTTCAGGTTATTGGCATGGGCGTGGCCCTGGCTGCCGTACCCGATAATGGCGACTTTCTTTGCCTTGATCAGGTTAACGTCGGCATCACGATCGTAGTAAACGCGCATTCGGTCAGTCCCTCTTGTATGAAAATCAGATCGTCCGCGCACCACGCGCGATCGCAGCTATCCCTGTCCGGCTGACTTCCGCAAGCCCCAGCGGGCGCATCAGTTCCAGAAATGCATCCAGCTTTTCAGTCGAGCCTGTCATCTCGAACACGAAGCTCTCGGTCGTCGCGTCGACCACGCGGGCGCGGAAGGCATCGGCGATGCGCAGCGCCTCGACGCGCGCATTCCCCGCCCCCACAATCTTGAACAGCGCCAGCTCGCGTGCCACATGCGGGCCTTCCTGGGTCAGGTCCAGCACCTTGTGCACCGGCACCAGACGGTCCAGCTGCGCCTTGATCTGCTCGATCACCATCTGCGTGCCGCTGGTCACAATGGTGATGCGGCTGCGCTTCTTCGCCTCGTCCACCGGGGCCACGGTCAGGTTGTCGATGTTATAGCCACGGCCCGAGAACAGACCGATCACCCGCGCGAGAACCCCCGCCTCGTTTTCAACCAGGATCGAGATCGTCGCACTGCGCTGTGTTGTGTCGTTGGTCATTGCCCTGCTCCCCTTAAACCAGCGCCAGACCGGCGTCGGTCACGAAGGCACCCGGCTGGCTGCCGTGTTCGGGGCCAAGCAGCATTTCGTTATGCGCCGCGCCGGACGGGATCATCGGGTAGCAGTTTTCTTTCTGGTCCACGCAGATATCGGCGATCACCGGCTTGTCGCACGCCAGCATGTCGTGGATCACCTGATCCAGCTGATCGACCGATGTCGCGCGCATGCCAACCCCATGAAAGCTTTCCGCCAGCTTGATGAAGTCGGGCAGCGCCGCGGAATAGCTTTCGGAATAACGCCCGCCATGCAGCAGTTCCTGCCACTGGCGCACCATGCCCATGTATTCGTTGTTCAGGATGAACACCTTCACCGGCAGCCGATACTGCGCCAGCGTGCCGAGTTCCTGAATGTTCATCAGAATGCTCGCCTCGCCCGCGATGTCGATCACCAGCGCATCGGGGTGCGCGATCTGCACGCCCATCGCGGACGGCAGGCCGTAGCCCATCGTGCCCAGCCCGCCCGATGTCATCCAGTGGTTCGTCTTTTCAAACCCGAAATACTGAGCCGCCCACATCTGGTGATGGCCGACTTCGGTGGTGATGAAGGTCTCGCGGCCCATCTCGCGCGTGATTTCGTACAGTCGCTTGACTGCATGCTGCGGCTTGATGATCGCGCCCTTCGCCATGTCCTGCGTGAAGCGCAGGCAGTTCACCTTGCGCCAACCCTCGATCTGCGCCCACCAGGCTTCGTGCGCCTTGGCATCCGGCTTCGCGGCATCGGCCTTCCACGCGGCGATCAGCGCGCGCAGAATAGCGGCGGCGTCGCCCACGATCGGCACATCGACCGGCACATTCTTGTTGATCGATGACGGGTCGATATCGGCGTGGATCTTCTTGCTGTTCGGGCTGAACGCATTCAGCCGCCCGGTCACGCGGTCGTCGAAGCGTGCGCCGATGTTCAGCATCACGTCGCAACCATGCGTCGCCAGATTGGCTTCGTACGTGCCGTGCATCCCCAGCATACCCAGGAACCGGCTGTCGCTGGCCGGGAACGCGCCCAGCGCCATCAGCGTGC
>JAVBJV010000021.1:0-75242 GCA_031546815.1 Acetobacteraceae bacterium | reverse complement strand
CCCGATCTGCGCTGGGAGTCGCTGTTCGCCGGAGTGAAGCAGGAAGGCTCGCTGGCGTTATGGTTCTATCGTCTGGACGACTGGGCGTGGCGTTTGTTCGAGACCGCGAATATGGCGGCACTGGCAACCGTCATGGGGGGCGCTGCTGCACTGCTGCTGTGTTTTCCGGCGGCGGCTAATCTGGCGCCGAACCGGGTTGTGTACCAGTTCTGTCGTCGCGCGCTGGAACTGTTCCGTTCAGTGCCCGAGATTGTCTACGCGCTGATCTTCGTCTGGGCGTTCGGCGTCGGGCCACTGGCGGGGATTCTGGCGATTGCGTTGCACACCGCAGGCGCGCTGGGAAAACTGTTCGCCGAAGTGGTGGAAAACGCCGACATGCGCCCCGGCGAAGGTGTGCGCGCCAGCGGGGGCAACTGGCTGCACGGCGTGCGCTTCGCCATCCTGCCGCAGGTGCTGCCGAATTTCCTCAGCTATCTCCTGCTGCGTTTCGAGGTGAACGTGCGCGGTGCAACGGTGATCGGCTTTGTCGGCGCCGGGGGCATCGGGCAGGAGCTCTACACGGTGATCTCGGCCAGCTATTACGAGGACATCAGCGCCATCGTCGTGCTGATCGTGCTGTGCGTGGTGCTGATCGACCTGTTCAGCGAGCGCCTGCGTCGCCGAGTGATCGGCGCATGATCTATCAGCAGATCCTCCGCAGAAGCCGGATGCAGCGCGCGCTGTGGATCTGTTGTGGCGTGCTGTTCTGCGCATGGCTTGCCATCGTGTCGGTCTGGTTCGACATCACGCTCGCGCGGCTGTGGAATGGGCTGGGTGGGTTGTTCAAGATCCTCAGCCTGATGATCCCGCCGCGCGCGGGCGAGATGTGGGTCGAGATTCTGCGCGGGCTGGCGGAAAGTGTGGCGATGGCGTTCCTCGGCACGCTGCTGGCGGCGATAGTTGCAGTGCCGCTGGGGTTTCTGGGGGCGCGCAATATCATCACCAATGTGCTGGCGCATTTCTCGGTGCGACGTCTGTTCGATGGTGTGCGCGGGATCGATCAACTGATCTGGGCGCTGGCGTTTGTGCGCGCGGTGGGGCTTGGTCCGCTGGCGGGCGTGCTGGCCATCTTCACGGTGGATGTGGCGGTGCTTGCCAAACTGTACGCCGAAGCGATCGAGAACGCCGATAAAAAACAGACCGACGGAATCCGCGCGACGGGGGCCGGAAAGCTGCTGACCATCCGCTTTGGCCTGTTGCCGCAGGTGCTGCCCGTGATGCTGGCGCAGGCGCTGTATTTCTTCGAGAGCAATACGCGATCCGCCGCCATCCTCGGCGTAGTGGGGGCGGGTGGCATCGGCTTGCAGATCGCTGAACGCATCAAGATCCGCTACTGGGACGAAGTGGCGTTCATCATCCTGATGATTTTGCTCACCGTGGCGCTGATCGATTTCCTGTCGGGCATGCTGCGCAGGAGGTTGATCGGTTCATAACGGATCTTTCCCCGGCGGGATGCTGAGCAACCGGCTCGACAAACGCGGTGGCAGCGACCCGACAATCCGAGCAGCCAACCCCATCCACCACGGAAACACGATGCGGCGCTTGTTGTTCGCCATGCCGACCAGAATCCGGAACGCACCGCGATCCGCATCCACCAGCCCCGGCATCGGGAACTTGTTGCGCGCCGTCATCGCGGTGCGGATGTAGCCGGGGCAGATACTCGACATCGCGATGCCCTGTTGCCGCGCGCTGTGCGCCGTCGCCACCGTCCACGCATCGACCGCGGCCTTCGACGAACAATAGGCGGGCGCCCCCGGTGCGGGCACAAACGCGGCGATCGAGGCAACCACCCCGATCCGCCCCCGCAGACTATCCTCGCCGAAGGGCTGGGCTGCCATCACCTGCATGGCGGGCAGCACGGTGTTCAGCACGCCGGTCAGGTTGGTGGCGAAGATGCGTCGTGTCTGTTCGGCGTTTTCCGGCCCGTTGCCCGCGTTGCCGGCGGAAATGCCCGCATTGGCGAACACGATGTCCAGCCGCCCCGCACCGGTAATCCACGCCTCCATCGCTGCCGCGTCGGTCACGTCGAGCACGCGCGTCTGCACATGCGCCCCCAGATCGCGGCAGCGCTTTGCGGTGTCCTCCAGCCGGTCGGCATCGCGGCCCGAGAGGCGCAGCACGGCATCGGGCCGGGCGAGGGCGAGGGCGAGGGCGCGCCCAATGCCGGACGAGGCCCCAGTGATCAGAACATGGCGAAAGCGGCTGAAACGGTCGGTCATGCTTGAAGGATACAGAAGGGCCTGCCAAAAGTCGCGCATGGGAAATCTGGCGAGTATGACCGGCTTCGGCCGGAGCAGTGGCGAACAGGCGGGCATCGCCTGGGTGTGGGAGCTGCGCAGCGTAAACGGGCGCGGTCTGGATGTGCGGCTGCGCACGCCGAACGGCATGGACGCGCTGGAAGCTACCCTGCGCGAGGACACTGCACGCGCCCTGAAGCGCGGCAATGTCTCGGCCACGCTGACCGTCAAGCGCGAGGACGCGCCGCAGATGCAGCCCGACCCGGCCGCCCTTGCGCAGGTGATGGCGCTGGCGTTGGATCTGGCACAGAAAATCCCCGGCGCACCTGCGCCGCGCGCCGAGGCGTTGCTGGCTCTGCCCGGCGTGCTGAAAACCGCTCAGCCGCAATCCGACGAAGCCGCTGAAGAAGCTCTGCGCACCACCATTCATGCCGGATATCGCAGCGCGCTCGACGGTCTGGTGCAGGCGCGTCTGGCCGAGGGTGCGCGTCTGGGCACAGTGCTGACCGCGCTGCTGGACGAGATCTCTGCCCTGCGTAATGCCGCGCTGACCGAAGCCGCCACGCAGCCCGCGCAGCAGCGCGAACGCCTGCAAACCGCGCTGGCCGAATTGCTGGATGGCCGCTCCGTGCTGACCGAGGACCGACTGGCGCAGGAACTTGCGTTGCTGGCCAGCAAGTCCGATGTGCGTGAAGAATTGGATCGCCTCGCCGCACATATAGACGCCGCGCGGGCGCTGCTGGCCGAGGGCGCGAATATTGGGCGCAAGTTTGATTTTCTGGTGCAGGAATTCAATCGCGAAGCCAACACATTGTGCAGCAAGTCGGCAACCGTCAGACTGACGGCGATCGGGCTGGATCTGAAGGCCGCGATCGAACAGTTGCGTGAACAGGTTCAGAACATTGAGTAAGCCCATTCAACGTCGCGGTCTGTGTCTGGTGCTGTCGGCTCCGTCCGGCGCGGGGAAAAGCTCCATCGCGCGGGCATTGCGCGAGAGCGATCCGAATCTCGGCCTGTCGATCAGCGCCACCACCCGCGCCCCGCGCGCGGGCGAGGTAGAGGGTGTGCATTACTATTTCCGCACCCAGGACCAGTTCGACGCCATGGTGCAGAACGGCGAACTGCTGGAACACGCCACGGTGTTCGACCGCAGCTACGGCACACCGCGCGCGCCGGTCGAGGCGATGCTGAACGAAGGCCGCGACATATTGTTCGACATCGACTGGCAGGGGCATCTGCAACTGCGTGCCGCGCTGCCGGGCGATGTGCTGGGTGTATACGTTCTGCCGCCGAGCCTCGCGGATTTGGAAGCGCGTCTGCGTGGACGCGGCGACACACCAGAAGGCGTCGCCGCCCGCATGGCCGAAGCGCGGGACGAGATTTCCCACTGGGGCGATTTCGACCACGTAATCGTAAACGCGGATTTCGATCATGCGGTTGCCGATGTGCGCGCCATCCTGCGCGCCGCGCGGCTGAGCCGCGTGCGTCAGACCGGTCTTGGTGATTTCATAGCGGGACTGTGAACCGATGAGCGCTGTTGCCGAAGTCGTCGCCCCGATCTTCATGCTGATCCTGATCGGCTGGTTGGCGCGTCGCTTCGGTCGCGTGAGTGAGGCAGGCGTCGGCGCGCTGAACGACTTCGTGTTCTATCTGGCCACACCGGCGTTGTTGTTCGCCGCGGTGACAGGCGCGGAATCGCTGGATTTCGCATCGGTTGTGGTCAGCTATTTCAGCATGACCCTGCTGCTGTTCGCGGCGTCGGTCCCCTTGGCGATCTGGCTGTTGCGCTCCAGCCTGCCCGAGGCTTCGGTCTTCGCGCTGAACGTCACTTATGGCAACACCGTGATGGTCGGTATTCCGCTGATCGCCATGGCCTTTGGTCCCGAAGGACTGGCCAATCTGATCGGGCTGATTGCCTTCCACGCCACGCTGCTGCTGCCCGTCGCCACCATCCTGATGGAGATCGGCGCCAATCGCAGCGAAGCAAGTCTGCTGCGCACCCTGCGCGCCACGTTCATGGCGCTGTTGCGCAACCCGGTGGTGATGGGGATTTTCATCGCGCTGCTCTGGCGCGGGCTTGGGGTTCCGGTGCCTGGGGTGTTGAAGCATTTAACCGAGATGCTGGGCGCGGCATCCCCTCCGATGGCGCTGCTGTGTCTGGGCGCATCGCTGCACGGGTTCGCCCGCATGTCGGAAGTAAAGGAAGCCGCGCTGGCCGGCGTGCTGAAAATGTTCGTGATGCCCGTCATGGTCGCCACAATGGCCGGGCCGGTGATGGGCTTGCGCGGCGTGCCACTCGCTGTGGTGGTGATCACCGCCGCCATGCCAACCGGCGCCAATGCCTTCGTGCTGGCCCGCCGCTACGCCATACTGGCCGAACGATCCGCCACCACGGTCGTCGTCTGCACGGCGGTGTCGGTTGTGACGCTGAGCGTGCTGGTGGCTTGGTTCAGGTGAGACGCATGGGGACGCTGTCCCCATACCCCCCGGCCGGGGAGCGGCCCGCTCCCCGGACCCCGTGGTTACTTTAATTCGGATATGAAAACGGGGGCTTCAGGCCCCCGTTTTCATATCCGAACTCTTAAACTATCCGCAGGTCCAGGAGGCCGCAGCCTCCTGGCGGGTGCAGGGCAGCGCCCTGCGTCCTACCCAACCAGCAACCCGGCCAGTTTCGCGAACTCCGCCACTGACAGTGTTTCGGCCCGGCGATCGCCTGCGATGTCGGCGCGGGACAGCAGGGTCTCGCCGCCCAGGGGTTTCAGCGAACTGCGCAGCATCTTGCGGCGCTGGCCGAAGGCGGCGGCGGTCAGGCGTTCCATGGCCTTGAACAGCTCCGGCGCGGGCTGCTCGGCGTGCGGGGTCAGGCTGACCACGGCGGACCAGATTTTGGGGGGCGGGCTGAAGGCCTCGGGCGGGATGCTCAGCAGCAGGTGGGCGGAGCAGGTCCACTGCGCGAGAACAGCGAGGCGGCCATAGGCGCTGGTGTCGGGGGCGGCGGTGATGCGTTCGGCGACTTCCTGCTGGAACATCAGGATCATGCGCTCAAATGATGCGGCCTCGCGCAGCCAGCGGATCAGCATGGGCGTACCGGCGTTGTAGGGCAGGTTGGCGACGATGCGACGCGGGGCGGGGACCAGCGTGGGCAGGTCCACTTTCAGTGCGTCGGCTTCCAGCACGCGCAGGCGGGGTTCGGTTTCGGCCAGTTCGTGCATCACGGCGATGGCGCGACGGTCGAGTTCCACCACGGTCAGGCTGTGCGCGTTTGCATCGAGCAATGAACGGGTGAGACCGCCGGGGCCGGGCCCGACCTCGATCACGTTCACCGCGACAAGGTCGCCCGCCAGACGGGCGATCTTGTCGGTCAGGTTGGCGTCCAGCAGGAAGTGCTGGCCCAGCGCCTTGCGTGCATCCAGCCCGTGGCGGGCGATAACCTCGCGCAGTGGGGCGCGGGTGGGCTTATTCACCGCGCATGCTGATATTGGCCTTGCGGCGCAGTTCGCGCATCAGCTGGCGGGACTGCTGTTCCACGCGGTCGCGCAGAATGGTGCCGGCCATTTCCTGCGGCGAGACGGCACCGACGTTCTGCTGTTCGCGCGAACACACCATCATCACCACGATACCTTCGGGCGAGACCATCGGCTGGGTGGCGCGGCCGACCGGCAACGACGCCAGCATCTGGCGGAACTGCGGCGGGTTCACCGCTTCCAGGCGGATTTCGCCGGGGCTGGAGGGGCGGGCGTTACCCGCGGCCGTATTGGCGGCTTCGATGGCGTCGCAGCTGCGGGCCGAACCGCTTATGCGGCGGGCGCGTTCAAGCTGGGCGATCTGCTGCTCGCTGGGGGCCTGCGGGTTCAGCGCTCCGGTGAAGGGGAAGAACGCCTGGCGGATATTCAGGATGGTTGCCATGTCGCGCCCGATCACGCGCTTGCCGCGCAGCGTGATGATCGAGAAGCCGCCTGGTACGCGCACCGGGTTGCTGATCGCCCCGTTGGGCATCTGCGGGACGAGGCTGGCGATGGACGGATCGAGCTGTTCCGCTGTCACCCAGCCAAGATCGCCGCCTTCCAGGGCGGTTGCGCTCTGGCTGAACTGCGCGGCGACCACGGGGAACGCGGCGCCGGCGCGCAGCTGGGTAATGATTTCGGTGGTAAAGGTGCGGGCCTGACCTTCGCGGGCCGGGTCATCGACCGGCACGAAGATTTCCGCCACCTGATACTCGGTCTGGCCGGTGCGGGCCTGCTGGGCGCGAACGCGTTCCTCGACCTCGGCCGGGGTGGGTTCGGCCTGCGCGCCAAGCACCTGGCGCAGTACGCGGGTCCAGCCGATCTGCACACGCACCTGGTCGATCAGGGTGCGGAATTCAACGCCGCGCCCCGACAGGCGGGCGCGCATAGCGCCGGCAGGCATGTTGTTGCGGCGTTCCAGCCCGGCGATGGCATCGGCGATTTCCTGGTCGCTGACCACGATCTGGCGGCGCTGGATCTCCTGCAGACGCAGACGTTCGTCCACCAGCTGCTTCACGACCTGCGGCGTCAGGCGGTCCATCACCGCCTGGGTGATCGGCAGCCCTGCGGTCAGGGCGAACAGGCGGCGGCGGTTTGCCACGTCGGTCTGGCTGACGACATCGCCATTGACGACGGCGGTGATCCCCATGTTCTGGGCGCTGGCCTGTTGCGGGCATGCAAAGGGCAAGGCCATGGCGGTGGCCAGGACAAAAGCGGAAAGACGGGTCTGCATGCGCATAGGTTGATCCAGCCAGTTATATGTCAGAGTGCGGAGAAGCCAAGCTCGCCGACGGTCTTGAATACCAGACGGAATAATAACGAAGTATCACCACGTCCGTCATCAACTTCCGTAAATCTGCGTTGGAAGCGGACATCGAAGATGAAGCACTCGTCTTCGTAAGCGGCCGAAGCTGCGGCCGAGGTCATCTTTTCGGTTTCGATATCGCGCCGGGCAAAGGCCCCGAAACGCCAGCGCCCAACCCGGCTGTTGAAGCCCAGCCCGATCTCGTCTCGTTCCTGATAGGGGGTCAGATACGGGGATGGCGCGGTCTGCAGATAACCGACATTGACGCGGAATTCCGGCACACCGAACCCGGCGACGGTGTCCATCAGGCGGGTATCCCAGGTATTGGGGTCGAAGCGGGCACGCCAGGTCAGGTCGAGCCATTCGGTCGGCATGAAGGTGACGCGCGTGACGACATCGCTGGCGTTGTCCTCAAGGCCTGACCCAGCGGCAAAGGTGCTGTCGGTGCGGTCGCGCCAGCTTTGGCCGACCAGCCCGTCCAGCGTCATGTTGTTCCAGTACCAGGCGCCGTGCATGGCATAGTTGGCGCGGAGCCCGCCTTCCAGCCGGTCCTGTCCGGGGAATTTGTTGAAGCCGAACAGGTTGGCGTCGGTAAATTCCAGATCCAGGCTGTCTTCGTTGGGGATCTTGTTCTGCCCGCCCGTATTCGGCCCGCCGACCAGCTGCACGATCGGTTCGATCAGCTGGCTGCCCATGCTGTTCGAATGTCGGATCACCGGCATGCGCCAGTCGAAGGCGATCTGCGGGTGCAGCCGCGCGACCGACGTGGTGCTATAGGGCGAGTAGTTCGGTGCTTCGTTCAGGTCGTTGGCATGATAGGCCAGCATGTCGATATTGCCGGAAATCGCCATCTGTTCGCCGAACATGCTTTCCAGCGGATACTGATAGTTTACGCGGGTGCTCAGACGGTTCGTGTCGGTGCCTGTGCCGCGTGTCAGCGAGAAGAAACCGGCATCCATGCCAAGCCGCCCGCCCCAGCTTGGCGCATTGTCCGAGCTGATGGTCATGCGTGGCACCACGAAGGGCATCTGCGATGTATCGTCGCTGTTGCGCAGCCCCTGATAGGTGCGGGAATCGATGCGCGCATATGTGCCCGAGATCCCGGCCAGCCCGAAGCCTTCGCCGTAGATCTGCGAAGTCAGCACGCGGATGTCGGCACCCGTATTCACGCCTGCGCCGCGGTCGCTGATCCGGTAATGGTTCAGATACTGATCGTCACTGGCGCGGTTCAGATCGAACCCCCAGCGCCACGTATCATCAATATTGAAGCGCCCGCGCGCGAAGATATGGCCGTCGAAATGGTCGGTATCTTTGTCAACGGTAGCCGATCCCTGGGCGGTGAAATAACCCGAATTAAAGCGCCGGCGATATTCCAGTTCCAGTGATGGTGGTGCCTCGACCGCGATCAGCGGTGTGATGGTCAGATCGGACTGATCGTCGAGCACCCAGTAATACGGAATGCTGGTGTAGGGGCCGAGGAACGAGGTGACGCCGAAGCTCGGCACCAGCAGCCCGCTCTGGCGGCGGACCGATGGGTCGGCGTGCCAGAAGGTCGGCGCATACAGAACCGGAATGCCCATCATCTCGAGCGTGGCATCGTGATAGGTGATGGTCTTGCTCTCGGTGTCGTGGACCGCGGAGTCAGCGCGGATCTGCCATAACGGCGCGCGCATCGGGTCTTCCTGACAGGCGTTGCAGGCAGAATACACCAGCCGCGACATTTCCGACGTGGCACCCGCGTTGCTGCGGCGCACGCCGTTGGCGGCCATACGGCCGTTATTCGCCAGCAGACCGCGCAGGTTGGTCAGCACGCCTTCCTTCATCTGGTCGGTCAGTTCGGCGGTGTCGGCGAACAGGATCTGCCCGTCGGGTTCCATCAGCGTGATGTGCCCGTTGGCCGTCATCACGCCGGTATTGGTGTCGTAGGACATCGAATCCGCCTGCAGGATCCGCTGTCCCTGCCAGGCGCGGATATTGCCACTGGCTGTGATGATGCCGGTGGTGCGGTTGTGGTCGACCTGATCGGCGGTGAAGTAAACCGGTTCGTTGGCCGAGGGCTGCTGCCCGGATGACGAGACTCGCAACTGCGCCTGTGCGGCCCCCATCGGTAAGCCCGCCAATGCGACTGCAACAATCCCGACAGAGTGCCAAATACGGAAGCGCACGAAATCCAACCATCCCAGAGTGACATCAGGCCGCTATAAACAGCGAAAATCCCGCACGGGGCGGGGGCTCCAGCCAAGCTCCGGCATACTGCTGGAAACAGTATCCAAAGTCCATCGAGTGGCCTCAGATCATTACCGAATTCTTTTCCAGAAGGACAGGGGCGGGACGGATCTTATCCGTCTTCAAGGTGCAGCAGCAAAGCCACGGCCAGCAGCAACCCGGCTCCGGCCGGGGCCCAGGCGGCCAGCATGACGGGCAGACCGCCGGATTGGCCGAATTCGTTGGCGACCTTGGTGACGATGAACAGCGCGAAGCCTGCCCCAATGCCACAGGCAATCATCTTCATCACGCCGCCGCGCCGACTGGTCCGCATCGAGAACCCAGCCGCGACCAGCGCCATCACGCCCGACAGCAGAGGCAGTGCCAGCAGCGCCTGCAGCCGCAGCCGATGGCGGATCGACGAGAACCCTGAATTATTCAACAGCGAAATGAACCCGGGCAGTTTCCAGACCGACAACGTATCGGGGGCGGCGAAACTGTCCTGCACGCGGTTCACGGTCAGGTCGGTCTGCACGTTGATGGCCTGCGGGGCCGATGGCGCATGATCGGGCAGGATCTCGCGCGCATTGGTCAGGCGCCAGAACCCGTTCTCCAGCTCGGCCACCGGGGCTTCGATGCGGCTGAGGAACCGGTCCTCGGCGTTCATGCGGAACACGCTGACGTTGCCCAGCTCCAGCTTTTTCTGGCGCAGCGTGACGTTACCGGCATGCAGGATCACCACGCCGGGGGGCGAGATGGTGCGATCGACCTGTCGCAACCACAACTGCCCGCCCATCAGCGACATCGGGCCGCTGGCGGCGCGCAGATAGGTGTTGTCCAGCTGATCGGCCCGCGCCTTCATCATGGCGGACAGCGGCGACAGCCCGAACGTGGCGCTGGCCCCCAGCAGAACGGCGATCAGCACCGGTGCCATCAGGATCTGCCAGATCGACATACCCGATGCGCGGGCGACCACCAGTTCGGAAGACCGTGCCAGCCGCCAGAACGCCAGAATGCCGCCCAGCAGAACAGCAAATGGCAGGATTTCCAGAATGAAGAAGGGGATGCGCAGCCCGGCGATGCTGGCCAGGACCCCGAACCCGACATGCGCCCGGGTGGCGGCGCGGCGCAGCAGTTCGATGAAGTCGAACAGCGAAACCAGCAAGGCCAGTCCGGCAATCATCGCCAGGACCGAGAACAGGAAGATCCGCCCGATATAGGTCGACAGGGTTGGTGTGGTGATCATGCGCTCACCTGCGGGGCTGTGCCGGTTCGGCGGGTCGGCCGGAACAGGATCCAGGCGCAGATGATGGCCGGCAGCACGGCGTGCAGCCAGATCAGCGGGATGGCGATATTTTGCCGGGCGGCAATATTGTTGACGGCCAGTCCCAGCGCTAGCAGTGCGATCAGCCCCAGAATGCCCATTACCAGACGCAAGCTGCCACCATGGCGGCGAAAACCGCCGGTCAGTACGATGGTCAGCGCCAACAATGCGAACGACAATGTCGAGAGCGGCCCCGACATACGCTGATGCGCCTCGGCCCGCCATTTGGGCAGTTCGCGCGGGTTGACGCGCTCATTCGGGTCCGGGTGCAGCAATTCGTCGATCGAACGTTCCTGCGAGTCACGGTTGCGGGTTTCTTCTAGCCGCCGCCCCTGCGCCAGATCCAGCGAGTTCGAGGCAAAGCTCAGCACATTCAGACGGCCGGTCTGGCGGTCCATCTGCTGGCGGCTGCCGTTCACCAGTGTGATGCGCGGCCCGGTATCCGTGGTGGTGATGGCACCCGATTCCGCCATGATGGTGGATGGATTGTCGCGATCGCGCGTGTCGTGAATCAGCAGACCGCGCAACGTGCCGTCCTGATTGCGTTCGCGCACATACACCGTCAGGTCGTCGGTGACCGGGGTGAACACGCCGTCCTGCAACAGGATGGCGGCCATGCGGTTGCGCAGTTCGAACTGGAATTCACGGAACGCGCCGTAAGACCACGGCACGACATAAAGCTGCAGGATAAAGCCAATTCCTACCACCGCGGCGGCCAGAGTCAGCACGGGCCGCGCCATGCCCGCATTCGAGATCCCGGCCGCGCGCATCACCACTAGTTCGCGGTCGCTGGCCAGGCGCTGATACACGAACAGCACCACGATGAAGGTGGTGATAGGCAGGATCACCGCCACGAAGCGCGGGATCATCAGGCTGGTCAGCTGGATGAAGATGGCGAAGGACAGCCCGCGATTGACCACCAGTTCCACGAACCGCAGCGACTGTGTCAGCCAGATCAGCAGCGTCAGACCGCCGGTGACGGCGATCAGCGCAAATGCCAACTGGCGCAGGACGTAGCGGTCTAGCCCGGTCATCGGGGTTCCTTAGTGCCTTGTATCCTTCAGGCTGCGAGGGTGACGATCTGCCCCTGGCGCGTTTCGCCGGGCAGACACAGGTCGATCATCGCCGGGGCGATATCTTCCGGCTGCGTCAATGTATCCGGATTTTCGCCCGGCATCGCCATGCTGCGCAACTGCGAGGCAACAATGCCCGGATCGAACAGGTTCACACGGATCGGCGTAGTCGCCAGTTCCAATGCCCAAGTCTGGATGAGGTGGTTCAGCGCCGCCTTGCTTGCCCCGTACAGCCCCCAATAGGCCTTCGGCTGTGTGGCCAGACCGGGGGTGGGGAACACCGCACGCCCGGCGTCCGACGCACGCAGCAACGGTTCCGTCGTGCGGATCAGCCGCCAGGTCGACGTGAGGTTCACGCCCATCACTTCGGTCCAGTCGCGCGGCTGGATATGCGCCACGGGGCTGAGCTGCCCCAGCAGCCCGGCCGCATGCACCAGAATGTCCAGCTTGCCGAAGCGTTCGTAGATCGACGGGCCGAGCGGATCAATCTTGTCGTCCTGACGCAGGTCGAACGGCACCAGCGTGGCCGAGCCGCCTGCCGCACGGATGCGGTCGTCGGTTTCTTCCAGACCGCCCTGTGTGCGGGACAGCAGCACCACATGCGCGCCGCGCTTCGCCAGTTCGACGGCGGCCGCTGCACCAATCCCGCGCGATGCGCCGGTCACCAGTGCGATACGGCCTTCAAGTTCTTTTTTGCTCAACGGTCTTTACTCAACGTGTTTCGGTCAGCAGCGTCAGCTGGCGTGTATCGGGATCGACGAAGTCGGTCAGCGGGATCGGGTAATCGCCGGTGAAGCACGCATCGCAGAAGCCGGGATTCTGTGCATCGCGGCCCGGTTTCTTCAGCGCACGGTATAGCCCGTCCATCGTGATGAAGGCCAGACTGTCGGTGCCGATCAGCGCGTTCATCTCGGCCACGTTGTGCCGGGCGGCCAGCAGCTTGCTGCGTTCGGGCGTGTCGATGCCGTAGAAGCACGAATGCGTGGTTGGTGGCGAGGAAATGCGCATATGCACTTCCTTGGCGCCTGCCTGACGGATCATCTCGACGATCTTGCGGCTGGTGGTGCCGCGCACGATGGAATCGTCGACCAGAATGACGCGCTTGCCTTCGATGACCGCGCGATTGGCCGAATGCTTCAGCTTCACGCCCAGATGGCGGATCTGGTCGGTCGGTTCGATGAAGGTGCGGCCGACATAATGATTGCGGATGATGCCCAGTTCGAACGGTATGCCGCTTTCCGCCGCATAGCCCATCGCCGCCGGCACGCCGGAATCCGGCACCGGGACAATGACGTCCGCGTCGATATGGTTCTCGCGCGCCAGTTCCGCACCGATGGCCTTGCGGGCTTCGTAGACGGGGGTCCCCTCCATCACGCTGTCAGGGCGGGCGAAGTAGATGTATTCAAAAATGCAGAACCGGCTGGGCTGATTGCCGAACGGCTTCAGGCTCTGCACACCAGCTTCGGTGATGACGACGATTTCGCCCGGTTCGATGTCGCGCACGAATTCCGCGCCGATGATGTCGAGCGCACAGGTCTCGCTGGTCAGTACCCAACCGGTGCCCAGCTTGCCCAGCACCAGCGGCCGCACGCCGTTCGGGTCGCGACAGCCGATCAGCGCGCTGTCGGTCAGCGCGACCAGCGAATACGCGCCCTGCACCTGCTTCATTGCGTCGATCAGACGGTCCAGCACCGTGGTGTACAGGCTGATGGCGATCAGGTGGATGAACACTTCGCTGTCCAGCGTGGACTGGAACAGACAGCCGCGCTTCACCAGCTGGCGGCGCAGTGTGGCGGCGTTGGTCAGGTTGCCGTTATGGCCGACCGCGAGGCCGCCGAATTCGAAATCCGCATACAGCGGCTGCACGTTACGCAGTGCAGTCTCGCCCGATGTCGCATACCGGTTGTGGCCGATGGCGACGGTGCCGGGCAGTCCCGCGATCACCTTGGCGTCGCCGAAATTGTCGCCCACCAGTCCCAGCCCGCGATGCGAGTAGAAGCGCGCCCCATCGTGCGAGACTATGCCGGTGGCCTCCTGTCCGCGATGCTGCAACGCGTGCAGCCCCAGCGCAGTGACGGCCGCCGCGTCCGGCGTGCCGAGCACACCGACGACGCCGCATTCTTCATGGAGTGTATCGTCGTCCCACGAATGGGGAGATGGGAGCATTGGGGGGGTTCCTCAGCGGGGGCCTGGGGGGACGCTCAGCAGATCGGCGGATGTCGGCGACGGCGTATTGGGCAGGGCTGCGACCGGCGGCTGCATGCCTGCTGGCAGTAATTCGACGAGGGCCACGGCCCCCGCATGGATCAGCGGCAGCGAACGTGCGGTGCGTGCCGGTTCTGGCCACTGGTCGATCTTCATGACCGCGCCGGCGGCAATGAATAGCGCAATGACCAGCACGGCACCACGTGCAAGACCGAATATCAGTCCCAGCGAGCGGTCAACACCGCCCAGCGCCGAATGACGGATGGTATCCCCAATCAGGCGCGAGATCAGCGCGAACACAATCAGCGCCAGCAGGAACACGATGCCCATGGCGGCATATTGGGTCAGCCCCCCCAGATCGACCGTTTTCTGCACATAGGGGACGATCAGGTGGTGTCCATAGATGGCGGCCGCCGCGGCCCCCAGCCATGCACCGATGCCCAGGATTTCGCTGACGAGGCCGCGCAGCAGAGCGAGGACGCCCGAGAGCAGAATGACGCCCAGAATGGCAAGGTCTACCCAGGTCATCGATCTCTCACTCCAGTTTGCGAGGTCATATAGAGCGATTTGCCCCCGGCTGGAAACACCTGCGTGGTGAGGAATTTCAACTTCCGGCTTTGCGTTTTTTATCCGGTACGAATTGTGCCACCAGATCAGCCAGATGTCCGATTTCCGCAGGCTTTAATCCTTCGGGCGGCAGCAGAGGCCGATTACCGCGCGCCACGCGCCGGGGCAGGCTGGCGGCGGAAAAACCCAGCTTGGCGGCCTCTTTCAGACGGGTTTCTGTATGCGCCACCTGGCGGATCTCGCCCGACAGACCCACTTCGCCGAAATACACGCTGCCCGGATTGGTCGGCGTGTCGGTGGCGGCCGAGATCAGCGCCGCGGCTACCGCCATATCGGCTGCCGGTTCGGAAACCCGCAGCCCGCCTGCGATATTGAGGTACACATCGTTCGGCCCCAGCGCCAGTCCACAGCGATTATCCAATACTGCCAGCAGCATCGACAGCCGCCCCGAGTCCCACCCGATCACCGAACGCCGCGGTGAACCACCGGCATTGGGCGACAGCAGTGCCTGTACTTCCAGCAATACCGGGCGCGTGCCCTCCATCCCCGCAAATACCGCGTTGCCCGAAATATTGCCCCGCCGTTCGGCTAAGAACAGCGCCGAGGGGTTGGGCACTTCGACCAGCCCGTGTTCGGTCATCTCGAACACGCCGATCTCGTCGGTGGCGCCGAAGCGGTTCTTCACGGCGCGCAGGATGCGGAACTGGTGACCGCGATCGCCCTCGAAATACAGCACGGTGTCGACCATATGTTCCAGCACGCGCGGGCCGGCCAGCGCGCCTTCTTTCGTCACATGCCCCACCAGCACCAGCGCGAAACCGCGTGATTTGGCCATGCGGATCAGTTCCGACGAACAGGCGCGCACCTGCGCCACCGTGCCGGGGGCGGATTCCAGACCCTCCAGCCACATGGTCTGGATCGAATCGATAATCACCAGCCCGGCCTGTTCGTGTTCCAGACTGGCGGTGATGTCGCGCAGATTACCGGTGGCGGCCAGTTGCAGCGGCGCATCGGTCAGGCCCAGACGGTCGGCGCGCATGCGCACCTGATCCACCGCTTCTTCGCCCGAGATATACAGCACCTTGCTGCCTGCCCGTGCACGCGCGGCGGCGGCCTGCAGCAGGATGGTGGATTTGCCGATCCCGGGATCACCGCCCACCAGCACAACGGACGCCGCCACCAGCCCGCCACCCAGCACGCGGTCCAGTTCGGCAATGCCGGTGGGGGCGCGTGGTGGCGGCTTTGCCTCGCCCTTCAGCCCCGCGAAGATGATCTTACGACCGCCTGTCGCTTTGCTGGCAATACCGGAGGGGCGTTCGGTCGGGGCTTCCTCGACCACGGAGTTCCATTCGTTGCAGCTCTCGCATTTGCCCGCCCATTTCGGGGTTACGGCGCCGCAGGACTGACAGACGAAACGGGCGGCGGCTCGGGCCATTATGGAACCTTCCTGCTGGCGATTTTCTCGGTGGTGGGCGTGGGCGATCCATTCCAGCGCACGCGAATCACGTCGCCCTGCGCAACGGATTGCACCACATGCGGCCATAACGCCACTACGCAGATGCCCGCAGCATCGCGCAGCGACGGATAGATGATGCCGTTATGTCCCAGATCGCGTACGCGTTCGGCCAGCAGATTGCCTGCCGGGTAAGCGGTCTCGATCGACGGGGCCAGACAGTCGAGGTCGCGCGGGGCGCGGCGCAGATCCATGAAATTGCCCGCCATGCTGGCGAACATCTCGGCGTAATCGACGGTGGCGTTGAAGTCGCCCACATTGGCCAGTTCGCGCGTCATGTGGAAGCTGACCTCGGCCACGCAGGTGCTGGTCTCGAGCGCCGCATACCACGCGCCGCGCCCCGGTCCGTTAAAGCGGTTCAGCCCGCGCGGCTGCCAGTATGTGAAGGCGGCGTTGATGAAGGCGGCATGCTGCGGCCCCACCACCAGTTCGCCGCGCGCCATCCGCCCCGATCCGTCGCGCATCGTGGTCAGGCGGCCGCTGGTGGCGCCTTCAATCTCAGCCAGATCGTCCATCTGTTCGGGCGCGACCAGCTTCAGCAGCACCGGGTCGCGCAGCCGCGCGGTGGACACCAGCCGCACCGTGCGCGCCAGCGCCGCGCGGATAACCGGGAAGGGCAGCGTTGCCGCCATTACAGCCCGCCGCGCAGGGCATCGACGTGGCGGCGGATGTCGAGCATGCGGGGGATGCCGCCTTCGATCATCGCCTCGATGGGGGAAAGATTGTCGAACAGCACCCCGGCATTGCGCAGGCGCGGCCAGCGATCGGCCATATCGTCGGCGAACAGCAGGTGCAGCGCCTTGAAGATCCCGATCAGGGCCGAGGCGCGCATCATCTGGTCCTGACTGAGAACGCCGCTCCAGCTGCCGCGTTGCATACGGTCCCAGGTGCTGGCGGAAACGCCCAGCAGCGCGGCCATCTGATCGCCCGCCAGCTTCCACGCCGGGGCCAGACTACGCAGCGCGACCAGCGCGGTGGGGGTCAGGCGTTCGCGGTCGGCTTCAAGCGCGAAACTCTGCGGCAGGCCGACCATCGGTGGCGGCGGGGCAGTAACGCGGGACGATGAACGGGGTGTTGGCATGGGAGTAGTATATCGTCAAATGACGAAAAAACCAACGTCAGATGGAGGAGGTGCTGTCCTTCAGGCCAGTCTGGCTGCCGGGCGATGCAACCTATTTCCGCAGCTCCATCTGGATCGGGCCTTCGCGGTTGCCGTGGGTGAACTGGTCCACCATGTCGTTGCCGCTCTCCATCAGCGAGGCAGCAGGACCTGTCCAGACGATGCGTCCCTTGTGGATCATCGCCGCCATGTCGCCGATGCGGCGCGCGCTGGCCATGTCGTGGGTGATGGAAATGGCGGTGGCGCCCAGGCGCTTCACCTGCTCCACGATCAGCCCATCGATCACCGCGCCCATGATCGGGTCCAGCCCGGTGGTGGGTTCATCGAAGAACAGGATCTCGGGGCGGGCGGCAATGGCGCGCGCCAGCCCGACGCGCTTCTGCATGCCGCCGGACAGCTCTGCCGGATACAGATCGCCCACCGATGGCGCCATGCCGACCTGGGTGAGGATCTCGCCCGCGATTGTCTTCGCTTCGGCGCGCGAGGCCTTGCCCTGAGCCAGAACGCCGAAGGCGACGTTTTCCCACACCGGCAGACTGTCGAACAATGCCGAGTTCTGGAACAGCATGCCGATGCGATTGCGTACCGCCTCGCGGTCCGAGGAATCCATGGTCAGGATGTTCTCGCCGTCGATCTCGATGGTGCCGGAATCGGGTTCAAAAATCCCCAGGATGCATTTCAGCAGCACCGACTTCCCCGAGCCTGACCCGCCGATCACCACCAGCGATGTGCCAGCCGCGACCTCGAGGTCCACACCGTCCAGCACCGTCTTGGAGCCGAAACTTTTACGCAGGTCGCGAATGCGGATCTTGGGTGTCTGGGTCATGGTGCCGTGCGATGTGTAGGTCTGTGCGGTCGGGGTCATCGTGCGAAGAAAAGTTCGGTCAGGACATAGTCGAACGCCAGGATCATGATCGACGACGCCACGACCGATGCCGTGGTTGCCGCGCCCACGCCCTGCGCGCCGCCCTTCGATGAATAACCGTGGTAACAGCCCATCAGCGCGATGATGAAGCCGAACACCGCCGCCTTGGTCAGGCTGAGCGATACGTCCTCGAAGCGCAGATAATCGAAGGTGCGGTCCAGATACGAACTGGCGTTGAAGCCCAGCTTGAACACTGCGACGATGAAACCGCCCATCACGCCCAGAATATTCGCCACGATCACCAGCAGCGGCAGCGCGACCACGCCCGCCAGCAGGCGCGGTGCGACCAGATACTTCATCGGGTTGGTGGACAGGGTGGACAATGCCTCGATCTGATCGGTCACGCGCATGGTGCCGATCTCGGCCGCCATGGCAGCGCCGACGCGCCCGGCCACCATCAGCGCGGCCATCACCGGCCCCAGTTCGCGCACCACCGACAGCACCACCACGGTGGCAACCGCGCCCTCGGCCGAGAAGCGCGAGAACCCGCTATAGGATTGCAGCGCCAGCACCATGCCGGTGAAGGTCGCGGTCAGCGCCACGACGGGCAGGCTGAAATACGCGAATTCGATCAGCGCGCGCCAGAACAGCCGCCCATAGAACGGTGGCCGCAGCAGGTGCGACACGCCTTCCAGCGCGAACAGCCCGATCCGGCCGGTCTCCGCCAGCAGGCCCAGAGTGGTGCGCCCGATGGCGGCAATCATGTCGAGAGGATGCATCATGCGCCGATATACCGCCGCGTGAAGCGGTGGCCCAGTGTCGTGAGAATTTCGTAGCCGTTGGTGTCGGCCTGTTCGGCCAGCATGTCTGGCGTGATGGTCGGCCCCATCAGTTCCAGCATCGTGCCGGGGACTACATCGGGGGCGTCGGTCACGTCGAAGGTCAGCAGATCCATCGACACGCGTCCGACCAGCGGAACCATGCGCCCGTTGAAGCTGGCTGCAGACTGGTTCGACAGGCAGCGTGGATACCCGTCGGCATAGCCAACCCCGATGGTTGCGATACGCGAGGCGCGTTTGGCGGTCCAGGTGGCGTTGTATCCTACCGGCGTTCCGGCTGCGATGTCGCGCACCTGCAGCACGCGGCTTTCCAGTGTGACCACGGGGCGCATCGGGTTGGGCTTCGCCGGTGTCGGGTTGATCCCGTACAGCGCCGCGCCCGGCCGGGCCAGGTCGGATGCGAAGGGTGTGCCCAGAAAAATTCCGGATGAATTGGCGAAGCTGCGCATCGGTGCTTTCAGCCGTGCACAGGCATCGGCGAAGCGGGTGCGCTGTGCGGCGTTCATCGGGTGGTCGGGGTCGTCGGCACAGGCCAGATGCGTGATGACATATTGCAGGTTGATACCGTGCAGATACGCGGAATTATCGACCAGCAGGCCGACATCCCTGGGCGGCAGGCCCAGACGCGACATGCCCGTGTCCACATGCAGCAAGGCGGGCAGCGAACGGCCAAGCGTGTGCGCATGTTCGCTCCAGCAGCTGATGTCGTCCATCGTGTTGAGAACGGGGGTGATGTTGTGTTCGGTGAACACCGCCGCATCCCCCGGCAGCACGCCACCTAGCGCATAGACATTGGCACCGGGCAGATGCGGGGCCAGCGCGACGGCCTCGCCCAGTTGCGCCACGAAGAAATGCGTGCAGCCTTCGCGCAGCAGACGCGTGCAGACCGGCACCGCGCCCAGCCCGTACCCATCGGCCTTGGCAACTGCAGCAACCTGCCCCTTGTGTGTGTTACACAGGAGCTTCCAGTTGGCGGCAATAGCGTCGAGGTCGATGGTCAGAACGGCGTTGCTGTGCATGCGGTGCTCAGTAGGACGGCGGCGGCGGTTCGTGATGTTCGTCCAGATCCCCGAAGCGCGCAAACTCGCCTTCGAAGAACAGCGGCACCGTGCCGGTGGGGCCGTGACGCTGCTTGGCGATAATCAGCTCCGCCTTGTTGTGGACCAGGGCCATGTCGGCCTGCCACTTGTTCATGGCGTCCTGGAATTTTTCGTCGTTGTCGAAGGCGACCTGCTTGGGCATGCGCAGGTTCAGGTAATATTCGTCGCGATAGATGAACAGCACCGAGTCAGCGTCCTGTTCGATCGAGCCTGATTCACGCAGATCGGACAGCTGCGGGCGCTTGTCTTCACGGCTTTCCACCGCACGCGACAGCTGCGACAGCGCGATGACCGGCACCGCCAGTTCCTTGGCGATGGCCTTCAGTCCCTGGGTGATCTGGCTGATTTCCAGCACGCGGTTTTCCGGCCGCGATCCCGCCGCGGGGCGCATCAGCTGCAGGTAATCGACGATCACCAGCGCCAGCCCCTTGGTGCGCTTCAGGCGGCGGCAACGTGTGCGCAGTGCCGAGATCGATAGCGCGGGCGTATCGTCGATCTGCAACGGCAGCGTGCCCAGTTCGCGCGACACGGCGACGAACTTGTCGAAGTCGCGCTGTTCGATGTCGCCGCGGCGGATACGGTCCGAGTTCACTTCCGACGCATCGGACAGCAGACGTGCGGCCAACTGCTCCGCCGACATTTCCAGCGAGAACAGCGCCACGGTGGCGCGCGGCAATGCATTTGGGTCTTCGGCCTGTGCCTCGCGCACCAGCGCGCGTGCGGCACCGAACGCGACCTTGGTGACCAGCGCGGTTTTCCCCATACCGGGACGGCCCGCCAGGATCATCAAGTCCGATGGATGCAAGCCGCCCATCCGCTTGTCGAGGTCGCGCAACCCGGTCGAAAGCCCCGACACACCACCCGGGGTGCGGAAGGCGCGCTCGGCGGTCTGGATGGCGTTGGCAAGCGCAGTGTCGAGCGTGATGAAATTCTGTTCGCTGCCACCCTTGTTGGCCAGATTGAACAGCGTCTGTTCGGTATGCTCGAGCTGATCGGAACCATCGAGTTCGGGATTGGCACCAAACGCATTGTTGACGACCGTCTCGCCCACTTCGATCAGCTGGCGTCGCAGCCATGCATCGTGCACGGCGCGTCCGTATTCGCCTGCGTTGATGATCCCCACCATCGCCGACAGCAGCTGCGCCAGATACGGCGTGCCGCCCACTTCATCCAGAACACCCGAATGTTCGAACTCGGCCTTCAGGGTGACGACGTCCGCCAGTTGCCCGGCATTCACGCGGCGCTGGATGGCCTGGAAGATGCGCGCGTTGATCGGGTCGGCGAAGTGTTCGGGCAGCAGGAATTCGCCCACGCGGTCGAACGCGCGGTTATTGGCGAGGATGGCGCCCAACAGCGCCTGCTCCGCCGCAATGTTGCTGGGCGGGACGCGCTGGGACAGACCAAGAAGAGGGGATTCAGCGGTATTCATGGAACCGACGACCATACCCCAGCCGTCTTTGGATGGCGAGTCGGTCTCAGCTCGAAACAGACCGTGTTACCCGCAGCGGCGTGGCGCGTTCGATGTCGAACATATAGTCGCGGGTCAGCGGCAGAGCGTCCTGTTTGCGGGTCATCTGGATCTGGAACACCACGTGCCCCTGATGCCGGAACGCCAGTTCGCTGCCCGCCAGATAGAATTCGAACATCCGGCAGAACCGTTCATCGTAAAGCGAGGCGATGGCATCGCGATTCGCCGCAAAGCGCCGCCGCCACGCGCAGAGCGTCTTCGCGTAATGCAGGCGCTGCACCTCGATATCCGTCACGATCAGTCCGGCCTTTTCGATGTGCGGCAGGATTTCCGACAGGGCAGGGGCGTAGCCGCCGGGGAAAATATATTTCTGCATCCACGGATTTGTGCTGCCCGGTCCGTCCGACCGCCCAATCGTATGCAAAAGTGCAACGCCATCCTCGGCTAACGTGTTCCGGATCGTCTGGAAGAATTCCTGATAATGCCGGATGCCCACATGTTCGAACATGCCGACCGAGACGATGCGGTCGAACTGTCCGTTCAGCGCGCGGTAATCCATCAGCTCGGCGTGCACCAGGTCGGACAGGCCCTCGGCCTCGGCCCGGGCGCGGGTTTCGTTCAGCTGTTCGGTGGACAGGGTGATGCCGGTGACATGCGCCCCCCAGCCCCGCGCCAGGCTCAGCGCCATGCCGCCCCAGCCGCAGCCGATGTCCAGTACCCGCAACCCCGGGCGTTCCAGATGCAGCTTGGCGGCGATGTGGCGTTTCTTGGCGGCCTGCGCTTCCTCGATACTTTCCTGACCGGTGGCGAAATAGGCGCAGGAATACTGCCAGTCCCGGTCCAGGAACATCGCATACAAGCGCCGACTGAGGTCGTAGTGATGCGCGACATTGTGCCGCGACCGCCGCGCCGGATTGTGTTGCGAAAACCGCCGCCCCCAGCCCGACAGCCACTGCTGCAACCGCATCATCGGGTGGCGCGTGAACACTGCCTCGGAATTCAGCATCAGCACGTTCAGCACGTCGTAGATCGAACTGTCCTGCGCCGGGGCGATGTGGCCGTCCATATACGCCTCGCCAAAGCCCAGCGCGGGGTTCAGGACCATGCGGCGGATGGCGGTCCTGTTACGCAGTGTGAACGCCGCATGCGGCCCGGCCTCGCCACGGTAATGGCGAATGTCCCCGTTCGGATACAGCACCGTCAGGCTGCCGCGCACAATCAGCCGCTTCAGGATGGAATCGAGCATGTCATCCTCCGCCATTCTTTTGAGGCTCAGAATGCAGAGATCGTTACGCTCGCGTCAAAATAATAGAGGTCAATCTTCCGGTAAAAACGCCCAATAAAAAAAGACCGGAGCACTGCCCCGGTCTTTTTCACGTTCAGGTTGTCCGTAGCGGGCGATTACGCCTGGGCTTCGGCTTCTTCTGCGGGATCTTCTTCGAACACTTCCTGTTCGGCGACGTCTTCTTCGACCACCGCTACCGCTTCACCCAGAGCCTGCTTTTCGGCTTCTTCCGGGCTGCGGGCGATGTTCACGATCACGTCCATGTGAACTTCCGGATGCAGTTCCACGTTCACCTTGTGCAGGCCGAGGATCTTCATCGGATGTTCGAGCAGAACCTGCTCGCGCCCGATCGTCAGGCCCGAAGCCGAGCATGCGACCGAGATATCGCGCGGCGTGACCGAACCGTACAGGCTGCCCGATTCACCCGCCTGGCGGATGATCACGACAGTCAGACCGGCGACGCGTTCAGCAATGCGTTCGGCTTCTTCACGGCGCTTCAGGTTCTGCGCTTCCAGCTGCACGCGCTGCGTTTCGAACTGCGCTGCGTTTGCCTTGGTGGCGCGCAGCGCCTTCTTCTGCGGCAACAGATAGTTGCGCGCATAGCCCGGCTTGACCGAGACCATTTCACCCATCTGCCCCAGCTTAGCGACGCGCTGGAGCAGGATCACTTCGATGTTTGCCATCTGGTGTGTGCTCCTTAAACCATCACATAGGGCAGCAAGGCCAGGAAGCGTGCGCGCTTGATCGCGTTGGCGAGTTCGCGCTGCTTCTTGGCGGAGACGGCGGTGATACGTGCAGGCACGATCTTGCCGCGTTCAGACAGGAAGCGCGACAGCAGACGCACGTCCTTGTAGTCGATCTTCGGTGCATTGGCCCCTGCGAACGGGCAGGACTTCTTGCGGCGATAGAACGGACGGCGCGCGCCAACGGCGGTGCGACGGGTCGCGATATTCACTTCATCCGACATGATTATTCCTCCACCGCCATCAGATCATCGCCATCTTCCGGACCTGCGTCGCCGCGGGCGCGGAATTCTTCACGGTCGTCGAAGCTGCGGCGACGGCCCGATTCAAAGCGACCCGGAGCCTTCGGACCACGGAACTTGCTGTCGCGATCGTCCGAACGCTTGCTGAGGATGATCGACGGATTTTCGTCGATTTCGTCAATGCGGATCGACATGAAGCGCAGCATGTCTTCATTCAGACGCAGCTGGCGTTCAATTTCGGTCAGCCCGGCGGGTGTGACGTCCAGACCCAGCAGCATGTAATGACCCTTGCGGTTCTTCTTGATCCGGTAGGTCAGGGTACGCAGGCCCCAGTATTCGCGCTTCTTGATTTCACCGGTCTTGGTTTCTTCAAGATAGGCGGCAACGTTGTCCAGAATGGCTTCGGCCTGCTGCTGCGTAATATCGTTACGTGCGATGAGCACGCTTTCGTACAAAGGCATATATGGCCCCTTTGGCTTGTCTCTTCCTGCGTTTGTCCCCCATGGACAAGCAGGCATAGCCGAGCGGATGCCTTCCGCCCGGCAGGGAGGAGGTGCGTATAAAGGCAAAAGACCGTCGGGCGCAAGCGGGGCGGCAGATTACCACCCCGAGGGCGTTCTGCCTGGAGAGGTTCTGTTGACGTTTGGGTTACGCGCGTCTAAGCCCCGCGGCCACAGACTTCAGACTCAGTTTTTCCGCCACAACCGAGGGAACCCCGGTGCGCGCATTTGTTTTTCCAGGTCAGGGTAGCCAGGCCGTAGGTATGGGCCGCGATCTCGCCGCCGCGTTTTCGTCCGCCCGCGAAGTGTTCGAGGAAGTCGACGAGGCCCTGGGCCAGCGTCTGTCCAAGCTGATGTTCGACGGCCCGGGCGAGGAACTCACCCTGACCGAGAACGCCCAGCCTGCGCTGATGGCTGTCTCGATGGCGGTCGTGCGGGTGCTGGAGCGCGAGGGCAAGGTCTCCCTGTGGGACAAGGGCGCGCTGCTCGCCGGCCATAGTCTGGGCGAATACAGTGCGTTGGCTGCGGGCAACGCGTTCGACGTGCCGACGGCCGCCCGCCTGCTGAAACTGCGCGGGCAAGCCATGCAGAAGGCCGTCGCCCCGGGTCTGGGCGCAATGGCCGCGCTGCTGGGGGTCGAGCTGGATCAGGCCGCGGCAATCTGCGCCGAGGCAGCTCAGGGCGAAGTGGCTGAAATCGCGAATGATAATGGCGGCGGTCAGGTGGTCATCTCCGGCCACAAGGCAGCCATCGAACGCGCCATCGAAGTTGCCAAGGCCAAGGGCGTGAAGCGCGCCATGCTGCTGCCGGTTTCGGCGCCGTTCCATTGCTCGCTGATGGCCCCGGCTGCTTCCGCCATGCGCGACGCGCTGGGCGCGGCCCCAGTGCAGATCCCGGCGCTGCCGCTGATCGCCAACGTGACCGCAGCCAAGACCACCAGCCCGGACGAGATCCGCGATCTGCTGGTGCAGCAGGTAACCGGCACCGTCCGCTGGCGCGAAAGCGTGCAGGCGATGGTGGAAGCCGGTGTGACCGAATTTGTCGAGCTCGGCTCGGGCAAGGTGCTGGCCGGTCTGGTCAAGCGCATCGCGCCGGACGCCACGGGCGTTTCGGTCGGCGTGCCCGCCGATGTCGAAGCGTTCCTGAAAACACTCTGAAAGGGACTGCCATGTTCCGTCTGGATGGAAAAGTTGCGCTGGTAACCGGTGCCTCGGGTGGCATCGGGGCCGAAATCGCGCGCGCCCTGCACCGTCAGGGTGCCATCGTCGTGCTGTCTGGCACGCGGCGCGACGCGCTGGACGCGCTGGCCACCGAACTGAAAGACCGCGTGCATGTGTGCACGGCCAATCTGGCCGATGCCGCCGCCGCCGACAAGCTGATCGAGGACGCCGAAGCTGCCGCCGGTCCGCTGCATATTCTGGTGAACAATGCGGGCCTGACGCGCGACACGCTGGCCATCCGCATGACCGACGAAGCCTGGCAGCAGGTGATCGACATCGACCTGACTGCCCCGTTCCGCCTGACGCGCGCCGCCCTGAAGGGCATGATGAAGCGCCGTGCCGGCCGGGTGGTGAACATTTCCAGCATCGTGGGCGCCACCGGTAATCCGGGGCAGGCCAACTATGCCTCGGCCAAGGCCGGGCTGGTCGGCATGACCAAGGCCTTAGCGCAGGAAGTTGCGGCGCGCGGGATTACATTGAATGTTGTCGCGCCCGGGTTTATCGAGACCCCCATGACGGATGCGCTGTCGGCCGAGCAGAAGGCGAAGCTGACCGAACGCATCCCGCTGACCCGTCTGGGCCAGCCGCAGGACATCGCGGCGGCGGTCGTCTATCTGGCGTCGGACGAAGCCGGGTGGGTGACGGGTGCGACCTTGCATGCCAATGGCGGCATGGCGATGGTCTGAGGATTGTTCCCCCGTTCGGGGCCGGATTGGCCTCGGGCGGGAGACATGCTATGCGCCGCGTATCCTCCTTTCGGGGTCGGGTTGCGGTGCCGAGTCGGCCTGCCTGTTCAGCCCCCGGAACGTGGCATCGAGGCATTGGTTTTCATTACGGACGGGCAGGAGTACACGGCATGAGCGATATCGCCGATCGGGTTAAGAAGATTGTGATTGAACACCTGGGTGTGGACGAAGCGAAGGTCGTGCCGACCGCCAGCTTCATCGACGACCTGGGCGCGGACAGCCTGGACACGGTTGAACTGGTGATGGCGTTCGAAGAAGCCTTCGAAGTCGAAATCCCGGAAGAAGCCGCTGGCAAGATCCAGACCGTCGGCGACGCCGTGAGCTACATCGAAGAAAAGCAGCGCGCCTAAAACGTATTCGATACTGCTACTGCGGTGGTCGTCTGACGGCACTTCCCTCCGCTTCCGGTGCTCACGGGCCAGTGCCCGCTGCGCGCCGGGTCTCGGGAAGCACCATCATTCGACTCACCGTAGCGCAGTCTCGAACACGTTTCCGGAACTTGGACCGGATTAGTTTTGCGAGGGTTTGAAGATGCGTCGTGTTGTCGTTACCGGGATGGGCATTGCCTCTCCGCTGGGTCTGGGTGTCGAAAACGTCTGGAAGCGCCTGCTTGCGGGTGAATCCGGGATCGGCCCGATTACTGGCTGCGATCTCCAGGATCTTCCAACCCGCATCGCAGGGCAGGTGCCCGCGGGCACCAAGGCCGAGGGCAAGCTCGACATGGCCGAGTGGATCCCGGTCAAGGATCAGAAGAAGATGGACCGCTTCATCCATCTGGGTCTGGTTGCCGCAACCGAAGCCGTGGAAGATTCCGGCTGGGTCGCGAACACCGAGGAAGACCAGTGGGCAACCGGCGTGATGATCGGTTCGGGCATTGGCGGTCTGCAGAGCATTTACGAAGCCTCGTTGCAGGTGGCCGAAGGCAAGGCGCGGCGTCTGTCGCCGTTCTTCATCCCCTCAGCGCTGATCAACCTGGTCTCGGGCCATACCTCGATCAAATACGGATTCAAGGGGCCGAACCACGCAGTGGTGACGGCCTGTGCGACTGGTGTACATGCGATCGGCGATGCCGCGCGTCTGATTCAGATGGGCGATGCCGACGTGATGGTGGCCGGTGGTGCGGAAGCGGCGGTGTGCACAGTGGGGATCGCGGGTTTCTGCGCGGCCCGTGCGATGTCGACCAACTTCAACGATACCCCCACCAAGGCTTCGCGCCCGTGGGACAAGGACCGCGACGGGTTTGTGATGGGTGAAGGCGCCGGTGTTGTGGTGCTGGAAGAATACGAACACGCCAAGAAGCGCGGCGCGAAGATTTATGGTGAATTCGCGGGCTATGGGATGTCGGGCGATGCCTATCACATCACCTCACCGGCAGAAGGCCACGACGGCGCGTATCGCGCCATGAAGGCGGCCTTCAAGAACGGCAAGCTGACGCCGGATCAGGTCCAGTACATCAACGCGCACGGCACCTCGACGCCGATGGGCGACGATCTGGAACTGGAAGCCGCGGAACGCTTCTTCGGCGATTCGGCAAAGACGGTGGCGATGTCGTCCACTAAGTCGGCGACCGGGCATCTGCTGGGTGCGGCTGGCGCGATCGAATCGATTTTCAGCGTTCTGGCGCTGCGCGATCAGGTTGCTCCGCCGACGCTGAACCTGGACGCGCCGAGCCGCGAAAGCGTGATCGACCGGGTGGCCAAACAAGCCCAGCCGCGCAAGATCGACATCGCGCTGTCGAACAGCTTCGGGTTTGGTGGGACCAACGCCTCGATCCTGTTCCGTCGCCATAACTGATAATGTCCGAGGCTGATCAGCCGACGGATGGGGCAGCACCTCCGCCGCCCCCACCACCTCCGCCGCCGCGCCGCAAGGCGCCGCGCTGGTTTGTGCGCTGGTTGCGGCGGCTGTTCACCATTATCCTGCTGCTGACGGTGGCGGTGTGTGGTGCCGGATACTGGGCATATCACATGTATCAGGGTGCCGGGCCGCTGACGGAAGACCGCAACATCGTCGTGCCGCGCGGGTCGCTCTCGGCGATTGGGACAGCGTTGCAGGATGCGGGCGCGATTACGGATTCGCGGGCGCTTCTGGTTGCCGTCACGTTGACGCAGAAGGAAGGGCCACTGCGCGCCGGGGAATTCGCGTTCCCGGCACAGGCCAGCCTGCGCCAAGTGCTGACCATATTGCGCACGGCGCGTTCGATCCAGCGGCGGATGACTATCCCCGAGGGGCTGACAGCGGTGCAGATCAACGAATTGCTGGTCCGTGTCGAGGGCCTGTCTGGTCTGGGCAACGCCCTGCCCGAGGGCAGTGTGCTGCCGGAAACCTACGCCTTCGAATACGACACCAAGCGCAGCGAGATGCTGGTGCGTGCCCGTGCGGCGATGGACAAGGCGCTGGCCGAAGTCTGGGCCGGGCGTGCGCCGAACCTGCCGCTGGCCTCGCCGCGCGAGCTGCTGATTCTGGCCAGCATCGTCGAACGCGAAACCGGAAAGCCGGAAGAGCGCGGCATGGTGGCGGGAGTGTTCATCAACCGCCTGCGCCAGAACATGCCGCTGCAGACCGACCCGACGGTGATCTATGCGGTCAGCAACGGGCGCGGTGTGCTGGATCGGGGGATTACACGGGCCGATCTGGATGTGGACAGCCCGTTCAACACCTATCGTAATCGCGGTCTGCCGCCGGGGCCGATTGCCTCGCCGGGTCTGGCGTCACTGCGGGCGGTGGCGAACCCGACTCCGACCGATGCGCTGTATTTTGTGGCGGACGGCACTGGTGGGCACGCATTCGCGCGCACGCTGGATGAACACAACCGCAACGTCGCCCGCTGGCGGCAGATCGAGCGTAGCGGGCAATAACCTTCAGCGGGTTACGAACGGCATCCGCATCAGGACGCCGGGCATTGGCGCGAACAGTTCGTCGTCGCTCGTCCCCGGGCGTTCGGTTGAGCGGAAGGATTCCCCCCGATAACCGTTACGCGCGCTCAGGATGGTCGGGTTGATCTCGGTCTCGCCGGTGTCGCGTTCGTGGGGGGCCTGGATGTTGCGGTCCGGCATGGGGGCCATGCCCGGGCCGCGTTGCGTGGAAAGCGACAGATTGGGCGGCATGGCGGGTGGACGCGGGGGCGTTACGCGCACGGGCGGCTGTGCGCTGGCAGCAGGGCGGCTTGCCCGGGGCGGTGTAGTAATGGCGGTCCGCCGTGCACCAGCCAGTGCCGATGGTGTGCGCCGTGTCACGGGGGCTGTTGCTGCCGGGCGCACGGTTGCGGCCGGTCTTCTGACGGCGCGCTGGCGCTGTGCCGCGGCGACGCGTTGCGGGGCAGCAGTTACAGCCTGTCTTGAAGCGGGACGCTGTGCGGTCTGCTGCGCGGCGGCGGCGCTGTCGATCCCGGCCGCCAGCACGGGCAGGATGACAAGGGCCAGCTTCAGGATCATGCGTATGGAATTATGCATTGCGCATCGTCTCCATCGGGGCGGTTGCCGGGGGGCCTGCTGGCCCTCCACGCGTATTATACCATTGATTGAGAACCCAGTGCACCGATGGAAAGGCAATTTCCGCCCAAGGGATGTCGTCCCAATGAAAAAGCTGCACTTCCAGACTTTCCTCACCGGGCGCAAAGCCGGGTTCGGCCAGGCGGGCGTGGTGCAGGATCTGGACCTGGCTGATATGGGTGACGGAATACACGGCCAGAATGCTCTCGATCCGGATGCGGGCCCGCGCTTCTTCCCAGGCTTCGCGGATGGCACCATTGGCGCAGGTTTCGCCCAGTTCCAGGAACCCGGCGGGGATGGTCCAGAACCCACGGCGCGGTTCAATGGCGCGGCGGCACAGCAGGATGCGCCCGTCCTCGGCTTCGATGACGGCACCGGTGATGATCTTGGGGTTCTGATAGGCAATATAGCCGCAATGCCCGCAGACATCGCGCTGGTGCACGTCGCCTGTGGGGATCTGTCGCTCGAAACGTGGGGCGAGGTCAGGCATCGTCTGACAAGCGTGCCAGCCGCAGAGCGGTATTTCAACAAGAACCGTTATTTACAGCCGCAGGTCGAGCAGCGAGCCGCGCGGCAAGGGGCGCTCCGGCTGGGCGGGCACGGCATTCAGCGTGCGCACCAGCGTGGGGCCGGTGTTCTCGTCCACCGGCTGGCGGCGGACGGGGTCAGCGGGCCGGGCCGGCGTGGCGGCTTCCGGGCGGTTGACCTGCGAGTTGCGAAACAGAGAGGGGGAGCCGGTGCTGATCATGCGGATGATAGTGGCACGCATGTGTGGATACCTTGTTAACGGCATCCTGCCGGTGTGCTGCCGGGTATTTTTTACCCAGCTCTGACCCTACCCGCCCAGAAGGCGAAATAGAACATAAAAATGTATGCAAGATGTGATTTGCAGTTTGAAAAGGGCGAGCCGGTATGACCGCACCGAACCATGCACCCGTTGGGCCGCGCCCCATCCTGGTGGTTTTTCTGGTTTTCCTGCGCCTGGGGCTGACGTCGTTTGGCGGGCCGGTGGCGCATCTGGGGTATTTTCGCACGGAATTCGTCACGCGGCGGCGCTGGCTGGGCGAGGGCGCCTATGCCGATCTGGTGGCGCTGTGCCAGTTCCTGCCGGGACCGGCGAGCAGCCAGGTGGGGATGGCGATCGGTCTGCTGCAGGCGGGGTTTCCGGGGGCGCTGGCAGCCTGGACCGGATTTACCTTGCCGTCGGCGATTATGCTGATGCTGTTCGCCTCGCAGGTGGGGGCGTTGCCTGCCAGCGTGCTGCACGGCCTGAAACTGGTGGCGGTGGCCGTTGTCGCGCAGGCAGTGTGGGGGATGGCGCGCGCCCTGTGCACAACGACAGCGCGATACGGGATTGCGCTGCTGGCAGCAGTGGCGGTGGTGCTTTGGGTGTCGGTCTGGGGGCAGGTCGTGGTGATCGTGGCGGCCGGGCTGGCCGGGGTCGTGCTGTTCAGCAACGGGCAGGTGTCTCCGCACGACCCGGCGCGGGTGCCGGTCGGGGTGCACGTCGGGGGTGCGCTGCTGGCGGGATTTCTGGTGCTGCTGGTCGGATTGCCGGTGCTGGTTTGGCTTTTCCCCAGTGGGATGCTGGCGATGGGCGCGGCGTTTTATCGGGCCGGGGCGTTGGTGTTCGGCGGCGGGCATGTGGTGCTGCCGCTGTTGCAGGCAGCGGTGGTGCCACCCGGCTGGGTGAGCGCCGATACGTTTCTGGCCGGGTATGGCGCGACACAGGCGGTGCCGGGACCGTTATTCACGTTTGCGGCCTTCCTCGGCATGGCGATGACCGGAAGCTGGCTGGGTGGCCTGTTTTGCCTGCTGGCGATCTTCGCGCCGTCGTTTTTGCTGGTCGCGGGTGCGCTGCCGTTCTGGGAGCGTCTGCGTCGTTATCCCCGCGCACAGGCCGCGCTGGGTGGGGTGAATGCCGCAGTGGTCGGGATACTGCTCGCGGCACTGTATCATCCCGTCTGGAGCAGTGGCGTGCACAATGTTCTGGATATGGCGATCGTGGTGGTGGCGTTCGCCGCGCTGATGTCCGGCCGACTGCCGCCCTGGCTGGTGGTGCTGGGATGCGGCGTGGTGGGCTGGGTGTTGCTGTAAAAGAAAACACACGGCTCATTGCCGAGCCGTGCGTCTGAACATCCAATCCGGCAGGCGTTACGCCGACAGCGCCGCCACGCCCGGCAGGGTCTTGCCTTCCAGCCATTCCAGGAACGCGCCGCCCGCGGTCGAGACGTAGCTCATCTGTTCCGCGATCCCGGCGTGACGCAGCGCCGCCACCGTGTCGCCGCCGCCGCCGATCGAGCGCAGCTTGCCCGCCTGCGTCTGCGCCGCTACGGTCTTGGCCACCGCAACCGTTGCTGCATCGAAGGGCGCAAGCTCGAACGCGCCGAACGGGCCGTTCCAGACCAGCGTCTTCATCTGCGCCATACGCGCCTGCACCGCCGCGACCGAGGCCGGGCCAACGTCCAGTGCCATCTTGTCGGCCGGAATTTCCGCAACGGGGACCGCCTGATTGGCCGCACCCGCCTTGAATTCACCCGCCACCACCACATCGGTCGGCAGCAGGATCTCGCACCCGGCGGCTTTCGCTTCGGCGATCATGCGCAGCGCGGTGTCGTGCATCTCGGCTTCCTGCAACGACTTGCCGACCGAGATACCCTGCGCGGCGAGGAATGTGTTCGCCATCGCCCCGCCGATCACCAGCGCATCGACCTTGCGCGACAGATTGCCGATCAGTTCCAGCTTGGTCGAAACCTTCGCCCCGCCGACAATAGCCATCACCGGACGCTGCGGGTTGCCCAATGCGGCATCCAGCGCTTCCAGCTCCTGCTGCATCAGGCGACCGGCGCACGACGGCAGCGCATGCGCGAGGCCCTCGGTGCTGGCGTGCGCACGATGCGCGGTCGAGAACGCGTCGTTCACGAACACATCGCCCAGCTTTGCCATCTCGGCCACCAGCGCGGGGTCGTTCTTTTCCTCGCCCGCGTGGAAGCGGGTGTTTTCCAGCACCAGCACGCCGCCGGCCGGCAGCGCGGCCACGGCCTTGGCAGCATCGGGGCCGATGCAGTCATCGGCGAAGGCCACCGGAGTGCCCAGCACCTTGCCCAGTGCGTCCGCCACCGGCTTCAGCGACATGTCGGGCACGCGCTTGCCCTTGGGGCGATCGAAGTGGCTCAGCACCACGACTTTCGCGCCCTTGGCGGACAGTTCACGGATGGTTGGCGTCAGCCGTTCCAGCCGGGTGAGGTCGCCCACCTGACCGTCTTTCATCGGGACGTTCAGGTCGGCGCGGAGAAGCACACGCTTCCCCGCCACGTCGACCCCGTCCAGCTTGCGGAACGTTGCCATGGACTACAGGCTGCCGAACAGCGCCGCTGTATCAGACATGCGGTTCGAGAAGCCCCATTCGTTGTCGTACCAGCCCATAACGCGGACCAGTGTGCCTTCCATGACCGTGGTCTGCGGCGCGTCGAAGCTGCACGAATTGGCGCAGTGGTTGAAGTCGACCGAGACCAGCTTGTCGGTGCTGTAGCCCAGGATCTTCGCCATCGCGCCGGTGGACGCGGCCTTGAACGCGGCGTTCACTTCGTCCTTCGTGGTGGCCTTCTTCACCACGGCGTCGAACGAAACCAGCGACACGTTGGGCGTCGGCACGCGAATGGCGGTGCCATCCAGCTTGCCCTTCAGTTCCGGCAGAACCAGGCCCACGGCCTTCGCCGCACCGGTGGACGTCGGGATCATCGAAACCGCCGCTGCGCGGGCGCGGTGCAGGTCCTTGTGCAGGGTGTCCACCGTGCGCTGATCGCCCGTGTAGGCGTGGATGGTAACCATGTAGCCCTTTTCGATGCCGAACGCGTCGTTCAGCACCTTGGCCATCGGCGCCAGGCAGTTGGTGGTGCAGGATGCGTTCGAGATCACCGTCATGTCCTTGGTGATGACCTGCTGGTTCACACCGAACACCACGGTCGCGTCCACGCCGTCGGCCGGGGCCGAGACCAGCACCTTGCGCGCACCGGCGGTGATCAGCTTGCTGGCGTCTTCCTTCTTGGTGAACAGACCCGTGCATTCCATCGCCACGTCGACGCCCTTGAACGGCACCTTGGTCGGGTCGCGTTCGGCGGAGACGGCAATCGGGCCATAGGTGCGGCCGTTATGGGTGATGATCAGGCTGCTGCCTTCGACCTTCACTTCGCCGGGGACGCGGCCGTGCACGCTGTCGTAGCGGAACATGTGCGCGTTGTCTTCCACGCTGCCCAGGTCGTTGATCGCCACCGGCACAACATCGGTGCGGCCCGATTCCACGATGGCGCGCAGCACCAGACGACCAATGCGGCCAAACCCGTTAATGGCGACCTTTACAGCCATGGCAGTGTCTCCTTCTTTATCGCGGTTATGCGATTGCCTTGCGCGCAGCCGCAACGATTGCGTCTGCAGTGATGTTGAAGTGTTTGTACAGCACGTCGGCCGGGGCCGATGCGCCGAAACCATGCATGCCGATAAAGGCACCATTGGGGCCGATCCAGCGTTCCCAGCCGAAACCGATCCCGGCTTCCACCGCAATGCGCGGTGCGGTGCCCAGAACGGCCTCGCGGAAGCTGACGTCCTGGATCTCGAACAGTTCCCAGCACGGCATCGAGACGACGGCAGCCTGAACGCCTTCCTTCGCCAGCGCCTCGCGCGCTTCCATGGCAAGGCTGACTTCGGTGCCGGTGGCGATCAGGGTGACCTGACGCGGGCCGTTGGCTTCCGCCAGCACATACGCGCCGCGGGCCGAACGGTTTTCGCCGGTGTCGGTGCGCAGTGTCGGCACGCCCTGTCGCGACAGTGCCAGCAGGCTGGGGCCATCGGCGCGACGCAGCGCCAGTTCCCAGCATTCTGCTGTTTCCATCGCATCCGCCGGGCGGAACATGAACACGTTCGGCATGGCGCGGAACGAGGCAAGGTGCTCGACCGGCTGATGCGTCGGCCCGTCTTCGCCCAGCCCAATGCTGTCATGCGTCAGCACGTGGATTACGCGCTGGCGCATCAGCGCGGCCAGACGGATGGCGGGGCGCATGTAGTCCGAGAACACGAAGAACGTGCCGCTATAGGGGATCAGCCCGCCATGCAGCGCGATGCCGTTCATCGCGGCGGCCATGCCGTGTTCGCGAATGCCGTAATAGACGTAGCGGCCGTTATACGAATCCGGCCCGACCCCGCTCATGCCCTTGACCAGCGTGAGGTTCGACCCGGTCAGGTCGGCAGAGCCGCCGACCAGTTCCGGAATGGTGGGGACGATGGCTTCCAGTGCCTTCTGGCTCGACTGGCGGGTGGCCAGCTTCGGCTTGTTGGTGGCGATGTCGGCACGCAGCGCGGCGATGGCTTCGTGCCAGCTATCGGGCAGGCGGCCAGCCATGGTGCGTTCGAATTCGGCGCGCAGCGGATGCTTGGCCAGACGCTTCAGCCAGGCGCGGCGGGACGAGCTGCCCTTGCTGCCGGCGGCTTCCCACATCGCCTTGATTTCCGCGGGCACCACGAAGGGTGTGTGCGGCCAGCCGAGCGCTTCCTTCGCGGCCTGTGCTTCGCCGCCGCCCAGCGGGGCGCCGTGCGTGGCAGCGGTGCCCGCCTTGGTCGGCGCGCCGAAGCCGATGATGGTGCGGCACGCAATCAGCGTCGGCTTCTTCGAACGCATCGCGAAGGTCAGCGCGCTGGAAAGCTGCGCATGGTCATGCCCGTCGATGCGCTTCACCGCCCAGCCATAGGACTGGAAACGCTTCAGCTGGTCGTCGGTGCAGGACAGGCTGACATCGCCGTCGATCGAGATGTTGTTGTCGTCAAACAGCACGCACAGCTTGTTGAGCTTCAGATGCCCGGCGAGCGAGGCAGCTTCGTGGCTGATCCCTTCCATCAGGCAGCCATCACCCGCGATCACCCAGGTGCGGTGATCGACCAGCGACTTGCCGAACTTCCCGGCCAGCAGACGTTCAGCCAGCGCCATACCCACGGCGGTGGCGATACCCTGACCCAGCGGGCCGGTGGTGGTTTCGATCCCCGGGTGTTCACCGAATTCCGGATGCCCGGCGGCGGGGGAGTGCAGCTGGCGGAACTTGCGCAGGTCGTCGATGCTCATCCCGGCAAAGCCGGTCAGGTGCAGCAGCGAATAGAGCAGCATCGAGCCATGGCCCGCCGAGAGCACGAACCGGTCGCGGTCGGGCCAGCGCGGATCGGCGGCGTCGTATTTCATTGCCCCAGCCCACAGCGCCTGTGCGGCGTCGGCCATGCCTAGCGGCATTCCGGGGTGGCCGGATTTGGCAGTTTCGACCGCATCGATCGTCAGCGCGCGGATGGCGTCCGCCATACGGCGCTCGTCCGTAATCGGGCGGGCGAGGATGGCTTTCTGGGTTGCGAGGACGTCAAGCGCGGCGGGGGCATCGATACTGGCCATGTAATACGTTCTCCGATGACCCGGGAGCGCCCAGTGGGGGCGCAAAAACCTGTCCGGGGCATAGGGCCGGGCTATAGAACCAGCAGGCGCACCCGACAAGCCTGCTGGCTGAATTTTTGCGGTGTTGCAGTGCGGTAAAGACTGGAATTCCGCTGGTTTACAGAATCCGGTTGGCGCGGGCGATCACCGCATCCAGCAATACCTGGCACCCGGCCTCGGCTTCGTCGGGCTGGATGCTTTCGGACTCGTTGTGCGACAGGCCGTCCTTGCAGGGGGTGAAAATCATAGCGGTAGGGACGTGCCGCGACACATACACAGCATCGTGGCCCGCGCCCGAGACGATCTCGCGCGCCTTGTATCCGTTACGCGCGGCGGCCTGGCGGACCAGATCGACGCAATCGGCATCGAAGGCCTGCAGCGGGAAGCGGAACAGTTCGGAAACCCCGAGCTTGATGCTGCAATCGTGGGCGATGGCGGCGGCCTCGTGCTGGAATTCGGCGGCCAGACGGTCGATCTCGGCCCCATCCGGGTGGCGGAATTCGACCGAGAATCGCACCTCGCCGGGGATCACGTTGCGACTGTTGGGCAGCACCTGCATGTAACCCACGGTGCCGCGCCCGTCCTCGCCGCGCACACGCATCAGGCGGTCGACCAGATCGATGATCCGTGCTGTGCAGACCAGCGCGTCGCGCCGGGCCGAGGGTGGTGTGGTGCCCGCGTGGCTGTCCTGCCCGGTGGCCACGCAGTCGAACCAGACCTGTGCCTGCGCGCCGGTGACGATGCCGATCTTCTGCTGGCCCTGCTCGAGGATCGGGCCTTGTTCGATATGCAGCTCGAAAAACGCATCGGCGGGGAATGGACGCGCCGGTTCGCTGCCCGCATAGCCGATCGCGGCGAGGGCTTCGCGCGCGCTGATCCCGTCCGGATCGCGGGCGTCCAGCGCGACGTCTTCCGGGAAGACCCCGGCCCAGATGCCGGACCCCATCAGGCTGCGCCCGAAGCGGCAGCCTTCCTCGTCGGTCCAGTTGACCAGTTCCAGCGGGGCCTCGGTGACGATGTTGAGATCGACCACCGTGCGCATGACCTCCAGCCCGGCCATCACACCCAGCGCGCCATCGAACTTGCCGCCCGAGGGCTGACTGTCGAGGTGACTGCCGAACAGCACCGGCTTGCGCGTGGGATCGCGCCCTTCGCGGCGGGCGAACATGTTACCGGCGGCGTCCACACGCAGCTTCAGGCCGATGGATTCGCACCATGAACGGAACAGGTCGCGCCCGCGCCGGTCTTCGTCGGACAGGGTGATGCGCCGCACGCCGCCCTTGGGCGTGGCGCCGATTTCCGCCATGGTCATCAGGCTGTCCCACAGACGTTGCCCGTTGATGCGCTGGTTGCTGAGTGTCATGGATATCAGGCCTGTGCGAGGAAGAAGAAACGGCGGAACGGCAGCAGCGTCACGCCATCGGCGCGGCGTGGGTAATGCGGGCGGAGCGCATCGGCATAGGCCTTGATAAACGCATCGCGCTCGGCCCCTTCAAGTGCGTCCATGAACGGGCGCAGCGATGTGCCCATCGCCCATTGCAGCGCGGCGTCCTCGCCTTGCAGGGCGTGCCAGTAGATGGTTTCCCACATCTCGAAACGCTGCGCGCGTGGGGCGAGCAGGTCGCGGTAGAAGGCGGGGTCTTCGATGCGATGCGCGGCCTTGATCTGCAGCCCCAGCTTTGCCGCCCAAGGGCCGGCGGCGGCGATGGCGGGTTGCAGTTTGCGCAGCGGTTCATCGTGCATGGCGGGCATCTGCACGGCGAGGATTCCGCCCGGTGCAAGCTGTGCGGACAGATGCGGAAACAGCGTTGTGTGATCGGGCAGCCATTGCAGCGCGGCGTTGGTGAAGATCACGTCGGCGGGACGGTCCGCCAGCCAGTGCGCCAGATCGGCCTGCACAAAATCCGCGCCGCTTACCTGTGCACGTGCCTTGGTCAGCATATCGGGGCTGGAATCGACGCCGGTGATGCGGGCGTCGGGGAAGCGGGTTCGCAGGATCTCGGTCCCGCTGCCGGTGCCGCAGCCCAGATCGAATATTATCTGCGGCGACGGGTGGTGAATACGCGCGATCAGGTCGAGAGCGGGACGCAGGCGTTCCCCCTCGAAGCGCAGATACTGCTCAGGGTTCCAGCTTGTCCCGGACATGGTGACGGCTCCTACAGATAACGTGCGCGGACATCCACCGAATCGCGGTGGCCGATATCGTCCCAGTGATTGTTGATCCAGGTTTTCGCCGCGGCTTCGCCCAATCTTTTCAGGTCGCGCAGGAAGCTGATATCGGCGTTGAACTTGGTCGTGGTGTTATGTGTGCTCATCGCGACTTCGTCGTTGATCGAGTGCAGGAACAGGCGACGATACTTGTCCGAGTCGAGGTGCTTTTCGGCCAGCATGCGCTGCACGAAGTTGATCGAACGGATCTCGCCGATCAGCGCGGTGTTCATGCCAATCTCGTTCACGCGGTTCAGGATTTCCTGCGCGCTGGTTGGCAGTTCGGGGCGGTTGATGGGGTTGATCTCGACCAGCACGATGTCCGCCGCCTCGCACGAATCATACAACGGCCACAGCGAGGGATTTCCCGCGTAACCGCCATCCCAGTAATTGCGGCCATCGACCTTCACGGCCTGGAACAGATAGGGCAGACAGGCTGATGCCATCAGCACATCGGCCGAGAGTTCCCTGTGTTCGAACACGCGCGGCTTGCCGGTGGCGACGTCGGTCGCGCTGATGAACAGCTTGTGCTGCTTGCAGGCGCGCAGAGACTCGAAATTGATCGTCTCGCGCAGCACCTCGCGCAGCGGGTTGTAGTCGAACGGATTGAACTGATACGGGCTGAAAGTACGGACCAGCGTCTCGAACCCCTGCCACGCCCAGCTATAGGTCATGTCCCAGCCATACAGCGCGCGCTCCCACGGGGCGTTACGCAGCGGCGACAGGCTCTGCTTGGCGGCGACCGAGGTCCAGAACCGTTCCAGTTTTTCGCGTGCGCCCGCGCGCCCGTTCTCGGTCCAGCCCTGGGCGAGGGCGGCGGCGTTCATGGCCCCGGCCGATGTGCCGGAAATACCTTCGAACTCCAGCCGTTCATCGGCCAGCAATGTGTCGAGCACCCCCCAGGTGAACGCACCATGCGCGCCGCCCCCCTGTAATGCGAGGTTCACACGTTTGGTCTTGGGCGTATCTGCCTGCGTGGACGACATGTGATCGGGCCTTCTGAAATTGAGTGCATCAAGGGCCGGACGCCAGCCACACGAAACAAAACCTATGATAGAACTTCCAGCACGACCAGATGGCCAGATTTAATTGTGCAATGCAACATTTTTATAGTGAAACGAATTAATGGCGGCGAATGATACCGGATTCCGGTGGTATTGGTTGTGCGGGAGGTCCGGAATCGTAAAACCTGCTGATTCAGGGCCCAGCACGGTTGACGGCGGGGACCGGCACCGCCTATAGACCCCGACCCGCGGCGGAGGGTCTCTTCCGTCTGCGTTCTTGTGTTTTGTGCTATTTTCCAGAGTGGGGATCGTGCCTTGAAGCGCACTTACCAGCCTAGCAAGATCGTCCGTAAGCGCCGGCATGGTTTCCGCGCCCGCATGGCAACTGTTGGTGGCCGCCGCGTGCTGGCCAACCGTCGTGCCAAGGGCCGCAAGCGTCTGTCGGCTTAACGGAACGGCAGGGATACCTGCCCATGGCCGCCGCCCTTCAACGGCTGAAGCAGCGCGCTGAATACCTGCGTGCGGCAGCGAAGGGCCGCAAGGCGGCAATGCCCGGGCTTGTTCTGCAAGCCTTGTCGCGCGGGGATAATGCCCCCGCGCGTTTTGGTTTTACCGTGACGAAAAAAGTCGGCAATGCCGTGGTGCGCAACCGCACGCGCCGGCGGCTGAAAGAAGCCGCCCGTCTGCTGTTCGCCCAGGGCGCGCCCACCGGTATGGATTTCGTGCTGATCGGCCGCGACTCGACTCGTGGGCGGCGGTTTACCACCCTGATCGACGATGTCGCGCGCGCTGTGGAGCGCACTCAGCCCAAAGATCCCGCCGCATGAAGATCGCAGCGGAAATTCTGGTTCTGGCGGTGCGTGTGTATCAGTGGACGCTGCGTCCATTCATCGGTGCGCATTGCCGGTTCGAGCCAACCTGCAGCAACTACGCCATCGAAGCTCTGCGCACCCACGGTGCAATACGTGGCTCGGCCCTTTCCACGCGGCGCATTCTGCGCTGTAACCCATGGCATGCGGGCGGGTTCGACCCCGTTCCCGGCAACCATTCTTGTGACTGTGCGCAACGCCTCAGTGCGTCACGCTGACCGGACCGGAGACTATGGAACAAAAGAACTTGATTATTGCGATCGCCGTGTCGGTCGCCATCATGCTGGGGTTCCAGTATTTTGCTCCGAAACCGGCGCCCGCTCCGGTGCAGCAGCAGACCACTGCGCAAACCACACAGGCCCCGGCCGTGCCGGGCATTGGCCCCGCGCCCAGCGTGGTGCCCGATGCTGCCAGCACGGCGACCGCCACCGCGCTGCTCAATGCGCCGCGCGTGAAGATCGAATCGCCGAACGTCACGGGCAGCCTCAGCCTGCTGGGCGCGCGTCTGGATGATCTGGTCCTCAGCAACTACCGCGACACGCTGGAGGCGAATTCGTCGTTCGTGCATCTGTTCGAACCGCGAGGGCGCGAAAAGCCGTACTACGCGCAGTTCGGCTGGACCGGCATTCCCGGCGTGCGCGTGCCCGACAACGATACGGTCTGGAGCGCGACGGCCACCACCCTGTCCCCCACGCAGCCGGTCACGCTGTTCTGGGAAAACGGTGCGGGCCTGCGGTTCGAGATTGCGCTGAAGATGGAACCCGACTACCTGATCGGCGTGCAGCAGCGCGTGATCAATAACGGGTCGGAACCTGTGCAGCTGACGCCGTGGGCGCGCATCCGTCGTGAATATCTGCCGCACACTGCGGGCTATACCATTCTGCACGAAGGCATGACCGGCGTGCTGAACGGCACGCTGCAGGAACACAGCTATTCGAACGTGCGCGACGAAGCGAAGAAGCGCGACGGCGGCCCGGGCTTCGAAGGCACCAGTGTTGGTGGCTGGGCGGGCATTACAGACAAATATTGGCTGGCCGCGCTGATCCCCGATCAGCAGGCGACGACACGCTTTGCGTATCGCCATGTCAGCGAAGCCGGTGCCGACCGTTTCCAGGTGGACATCGCGCGCGACACCACGGCGATTGCGCCGGGTGCCACGCAGGAAACATCGCTGCGGGTGTTCGCGGGCGCCAAGGAAGTGCGCACGCTGGATCATATCCGCGACACGTATAACGTGCCGAACTTCGACAAGGCGATCGACTTTGGCTGGTTCTATTTCCTGACCAAGCCGTTCTTCTACGCGATCGACTGGCTGTTCAAACTGACCGGCAATTTTGGCATCGCGATCATCGCGTTCACCCTGCTGGTGAAGATCCTGTTCTTCCCGCTGGCGAACAAGTCCTACAAGTCGATGTCGAAGATGAAGCTGCTGGCGCCCAAGATGCAGGAGCTGAAGACCCGCTTCGGCGACGACGCACAGGGCCTGCAGCGCGAGATGATGGCGCTCTACAAGTCCGAGAAGGTCAACCCGGCATCGGGCTGTCTGCCGATCCTGATCCAGATTCCGGTGTTCTTCTCGCTGTATAAGGTGCTGTTCGTTACCATCGAAATGCGCCATGCGCCGTTCTTTGGCTGGATCAAGGATCTGTCGGCGATCGACCCCACCAACGTGTTCAACCTGTTCGGACTGATCCCGTTCGATCCGTCGGCGTATTCCAACTGGCTGCATATGGGCATCTGGCCGCTGCTGATGGGGATCACCATGTTCCTGCAACAGCGCCTGAACCCGGCGCCGCCCGATCCGGTGCAGGCGAAGATCTTCCAGTGGATGCCCATCGTGTTCACCTTCATGCTGGCGGGCTTCCCGGCCGGGCTGGTGATCTACTGGACATGGAACAACCTGCTGTCGATTGCGCAGCAGTGGTACATCATGCGTCAGACCAGCGTCGGGAAACCGGGCAAGGTATCGGCCTGATCCATGAGTAGTGGCCAAAACAACAACGCGGCTGATCCCTTTGCGGTCAGCCGCGTTCGCTCCCCCGAACAGATCGAGGCAGGGCGCGTGCTGTTCGCAGGCGCGTGCACATTCAAGACGGCGGCGACGCAGCTCTCGAACCTGCCGTTCTTCGATATGCCGGAAATCGCCTTTGCGGGCCGGTCGAATGTCGGCAAGTCGACACTGCTGAACGCGCTGACGGGCCAGCACATGCTGGCGCGTGCCTCGGCACAGCCGGGTCGCACACGGCAGCTGAACTTCTTCGACCTCAGCGGGCGGCTGATGCTGGTAGATATGCCGGGCTACGGCTATGCGCAGGCCCCGCGCGAGATCAAGGAAGAGTGGCAGGGCCTGATGTTTGATTACCTGCGCGGTCGCCCCAATCTGCGCCGCGTGCTGCTGCTGCTGGATGCGCGGATCGAGACCAAACCCGCGGATCTGGCGGTGATGGAACTGCTCGACAAGGCGGCGGTGACGTTCCAGCTGGTGCTGACCAAGGCCGACGGTGCAAAGCCCACAGCGCTGGCCAAGCGTCTGACGGAAGTGACCGGGCTGGCGCGTGCCCATGCGGCGGCGCACCCGGACGTGATCGTCACCAGCAGTGCCAAGGGCAGCGGTATTCCTGAATTGAGGGCCGAGATCGCCGCCCTGATCTAGGCTGTATCGACATTCAGCCCAGACTGGCCTGCAAACGGCACTTCTCTGCGCTTCCGGTGCTCACGGACTCAAAAATCCGCTCCGCTCCGGTTCTCGATAAGCACCATTTTCGGCTTAGCCTGAACTGAATGTCGATACAGCCAAGGCCCGGGCGCTTGACCTGCACCGCGTGCGGTCCTACCACCCGCGCGGACCCCGTATTGCAATGAGGCGACACATGGATCACGCGACAAAGGAAGCAGCCCGCGAACAGGCCCGTATACTGAGCCAGGCGATGCCGTTCCTGCGCCGTTATGCAGGTGCGACGGTGGTGGTGAAATACGGCGGCCACGCGATGGGCGAGGAAGATCTCGCCCAGACATTCGGGGCCGACATTGCCGTGCTGAAGCAGATCGGCGTGAACCCGGTGGTGGTTCATGGTGGCGGACCGCAGATCAACGCGATGCTGAAGCGCCTGGCCATTCAGTCGAACTTCGTCGACGGCTTGCGGGTGACCGACGCCGCGATGGTCGAAGTGGTCGAAATGGTGCTGGCCGGCACGGTGAACAAGCAGGTTGCCGGGCTGATCAACAAGGCCGGCGCGCTGGCGGTTGGTATCTGCGGCAAGGATGGCGGGCTGATCCGCGCGCGCAAGCTGCGCCGCACGAAGAAAGACCCTGACAGCAACATCGAACGCGTGCTCGATCTGGGCTATGTGGGCGAAGTGGAAAGCGTCGATGTCCGCGTGATCCACGCGCTGACCGGTGCAGGCCTGATCCCGGTGATTGCGCCGGTGGGCATGGGCGAAGACGGCCAGACCTATAACATCAACGCCGACACGGTGGCGGGGGCGGTTGCCGGTGCGCTGGGCGCAACGCGGCTGCTGATGCTGACCGACGTGGACGGCGTGATGGACAAGAACAAGAACTTCATCCAGGACATGACCCTACAGGACGTGCAGAACCGTCTGGACGACGAGACCATCACTGGCGGCATGATTCCCAAGGTGGAAACCTGTGTTGATGCGGTGAAGCGCGGTGTGAAGGGGGCAGTCATTCTGGACGGCCGCGTGCCGCACGCCTGTCTTCTGGAACTGTTCACGGACGGTGGCTACGGCACGCTGATCCGTTCCTGAGATCGCCCGATAGCGCTACCTGTGATGGCCGTCTGACGGCACTTTCCTGCACTTCCGGTGCTCACGGGCCTTTAAGCCCGCTGCGCGCCGGGTCTCGGAAAGCACCATCATACGACTCATCACAGCGCACTCTCGAACGATCTCATCATGAGAAAGCGGGTGAGTGCGGCTCACTGTTCCCGGCGCAGCAGGAAGTCGATCTGCCAGCGCATTTCGCTGGCTAGTAACGGATAGCTGCCATTGGGCGCCGGCTTCAGAATGGCGTCGGGCGACAGGCGGCCCAGCACGCTTTGCAGCGCCGTGGCGATCTTCATACTGAACCCGGCATGCCAGCACAGCGCTACCAGCGATTTCGCACTGCGCAGGCTGGCCGCGTATTCCACCGCCGAGCTTGGCACATGCGCCGCTTTCGCCAGCACATTCACCAGCCGCTGGCGTTCCCCCAGATGGATCGAGGCCATGACCTGCGCTTCGAGCTTGCCGTTGCAGGTTTCCTCGGCGGCTTCGGCGATGGCGTCGTTCTGCACGTTCAGACGCTGGCGGATTTCCTCCGACACGTCGTGATCCAGATCGGTGCGTTCGGCCAGCAGGTGCAGCACTTCCTCGGTCACGACGTCCGACAGGGCGCGCGCCGCGCGCGGGGACAGGAAGGGCCGGTTGGCCAGCGGCTTCTGCCAGCATAGACGCTGTGCCGCCTGCCCGATCAGCCCATCCAGCGTTTCTTCGCGGATCGCGGCCGAGGTGTTGTTCAGCAGTTCTGTGATGACGGTGACGTCCTGCGTCTCGACCAGCGCGTCCGAGATTGCCGCCCCAAGGTCAACGCGGTTAGCAACGGCGATGTTCACCGCGGTCGAGGAATTGGAAATCAACGTCAGCAGGTCGTCGTCGCTTAACAGCGGAGACAGCCGGATGACCGGATCGGCGACCGACATGTCGGTATCGTTGGCCAGCGCGACGATCAGGGTGTGCGGCGCATCGGGCATCGATTTGACGACATCGGCGATGGCGGCGCGTACCCGGGCGGCGGTGTCCTGCACCAGTTGCGACAGGGTCTGCCACGCCATGCTTTCCAGTCGCACGTGAATGTCGTGCGGCATATGCGGGCTGAGCGCCGCAATTTTCCCGGCCAGCACCACGCGCACCTGTTCGTTCGGGTCGTGGGCCAGGATCTTGTCCACCTGGGCGGGGGTGGCGGAGTTTGCCGCAACGGCCTCGCGCACGTCTGGATGGCTGTCGGCGGCGAGAACAACCAGCCATTCGGGCGCGAGGTCGCTGCGGGTCGCAAGGGCAGCACGATCGTTCTGGCTGCCATTGCGAACAACGTGCCTGGCCATGGCATTCAGGGAATCTGGCGGAGGCGTGTCTGGAAATCGAAGGTCTGCAGAGGTCATGGTGTATAATTCTTTGCTGTAAACCAGCGCCCGGGGCCGCTGCGTTTTGCCGCATACATGGCCTGGTCTGCGCGATGCAGAAAATGTGGTGTGTCTTCTTTGCTGTTGGGTAAACGCTCCGCGATACCGATGGAGGCAGTGATCTGAATGCCCGGCGTGTCGCCAAGTTCGCCGACCAGCCGGGGGATGTCGTGACACAGTGCTGCGGCACGTTCTGCGGCTACGAAGTGGTCGGCATTGTCCATCCAGATAACGAATTCGTCGCCGCCCAGCCGGGCGATCAGGTCGGTTGGGCGCACGGTCTGGCGCAGCAGCGCGGCGATCGAGCACAGCGCCTCGTCGCCCACATCGTGGCCGAACTTGTCGTTGATTGGTTTGAAATTATCCAGGTCGATATAAAGCAGCGTGCCCGGCTGAAGGTTACGGTCCAGACGCGAGAAACGGCGATCAAGTTCTTCGTAGAAGGACCGGCGGTTCAGCAGCCCGGTCAGCGGATCTGTCCATGCCTGGCGGAACATTTCGCGCTGCATGGTTTCGTGTTCCAGCGTCATGCGCACCAGTGTGACCACGGACGATATCGTCGCCATATCGTCGTTGTTCCAGGGGCGCAGACTGGTATTGCGCCAGACCACCAGCCCCGTCTGGCACCCGAAGCGCGGGCGGCAGTTCACGGCGATCATGCTGGCACCCTGTTCGGTCGTCCATGTGCGGGGAACGTTCTCGGTCGCCATGATCAGGGCCGAGGCTTCGCGCAGAATCAGATCGGCCGAAACGCCGACATGGTGCAGCACGGGCGGCACATCGCGCGAGGCTTCCAGCACCATGGCACCATCGGCGCCAAGCGCGGACAGCAGCGCATCGAGGACGATCTTCATCATCTCGGGCGCCATGACGGCCCGGTGCATCGAGGTGAGGATATGGTCCACCAGCGCCGCGCGGCGCAGTGTGGCGGCGGCTTCTGTGGCGGTGTGGTCTTCGGATGAAATATCGCGCGCAACGCCGCGCAACCCGGTCAATGCGCCGTTCTTGTCGAGCAGCGGTGCAACGGCCACGCTGCAACTGGCCCAACTGCCGTCACCACGGCGCAGGAATGTGCGCAGATCGCGCGCCGGGGCCAGCAGGCGGAACGGGTTGATGGCGGCATCCGTATCCAGCAGCATCTGCGATTCACATCCCAGCAGCGTGCTGGACTGCCAGCCCAGCGCAACATCGGGGGCGACAAAGGTAAAGCAGCCGCGCAGATCCACCTCGAAGGCGAGATCCGCCGTCATGCTGACAAGGTCTTTCCAGCGCTGGCGGCTGTCCAGAAGCGCGCTGCACAAGGCCTCAGCTGTAGTCGGCGGCGGCATCGGGGCCAGTTGAGTTTGCGCAGCCATGGCTTTCTACCTTTGGGAAACTGCAGCCATTCAAACAGCCAACTCTGAATAAACCGTAAATCATTGCCGGGAGGTTCGTTGACAGCCACGCAACCCCTCTGCATGGTCCCGGCAGATATTTCGACGGGAACCGTAAATGACTGGAAACGCACTGAAACTGCAGATCGAAACTTTGTGGGATGCACGCGATACCGTGTCTCCCGCTGCTGGTAAGGATGTGCGCGACGCGATCGAGGGGGCTCTCGGGCTACTCGATTCTGGCAAGATGCGCGTGGCTGAACCAGGTGCGAGCGGCTGGATTGTTAACGACTGGTTGAAAAAGGCCGTGCTGCTGTCGTTCCGTCTGCAGGATTCGGTCCCGATGGGTGGCGCCGGTGGCGCGCCGGTCTGGGACAAGGTGCCGATGAAGTTCGAAGGCTGGGGCGAGAACCGTTTCCGCGAAGCTGGCTTCCGCGCGGTGCCGGGGGCAGTGGTGCGCCGTTCGGCCTATGTCGCGCCGGGCGTGGTGCTGATGCCGAGCTTCGTGAACGTCGGTGCCTATGTAGACAGTGGCACGATGATCGACACCTGGGCGACGGTGGGGTCCTGTGCGCAGATCGGCAAGAACTGCCATATCTCGGGCGGGGTCGGGATCGGCGGTGTGCTGGAACCGCTGCAGGCCAGCCCGGTGGTGATTGAAGACAACTGCTTCATCGGTGCGCGCAGCGAAGTGGCCGAAGGCGTGATCGTCGAAACGGGGGCCGTGCTGTCGATGGGCGTGTTCCTCGGCGCGTCAACGAAGATTATTGATCGCGCGACGGGCGAGGTCTTCATGGGCCGTGTGCCGGCTTATTCCGTGGTGGTGCCGGGTTCTCTGCCGGGCAAGCCACTGGCCGATGGCACGCCAGGTCCGTCGCTGGCGTGTGCGGTGATCGTGAAGCGGGTGGACGAACGCACGCGTTCGAAGACCTCGATCAACGAATTGCTGCGAGACTGAATGATGACCGACCCGTTGCCACTGGCGCAGGCGTTGATCCGGTGTCCATCGGTGACACCGGTCGATGCGGGGGCGCAGGACGTGCTGGCGGACAAGCTGGCCGCGCTGGGCTTCACCATCTGGCGGCTGCCGTTCGGCGACGTGCCGAACCTGTTTGCGCGCCGTGGCACGGGTGGGTTTCATTTCTGCTATGCCGGGCACACCGATGTGGTGCCGCCCGGCACCAGTGGCTGGAGCGCCGACCCGTTCTTGGGTGATGTGCGCGACGGCAAGCTGTATGGGCGCGGTGCCTGCGACATGAAGGGCAACATCGCGGCGTTCATCGCGGCGGTGGAGGACCACGGCCCGACCGATGGGTCGATCAGCCTGCTGATTACGGGGGACGAGGAGGGCGATGCGGTCGATGGCACGGTGAAGGTGCTCGACTGGATGGCCGCCAACGACCAGGTCCCCGATTTTTGTGTGGTGGGGGAACCCACGTGCAAGGTTTCGCTGGGCGACACCATCAAGATCGGCCGTCGCGGCAGCATGAATGCGCGGATCACCGTGCACGGGCGGCAGGGGCACAGCGCCTATCCGCACAAGGCCGACAACCCTGTGCACCGCTTGGTGCGTGCGCTGGTGGCGCTGACCGCGGCCCCGGTCGATGCCGGGACCGAGTGGTTCGAGGCGACGACGTTGCAGGTCACCAGTGTGGATGTGGGAAATCCGGCAACCAACGTGATTCCGGCCAGCGCCTCGGCAAAACTGAATATCCGCTTCAACGACCTGCACCGGGGCAAGGACCTGCACGCCTGGTTGCGCGCCACGCTGGCGCAGTATGCGGAGCGGTTCGATCTGGATGTATCGATCTCGGGCGAGGCGTTCCTGACCCAGCCCGGAGATCTGGTAAACCGGCTGGCAGGCGCCGTGCAGTGCGCGACGGGTGTTGCGCCGAAGCTGGATACGGGGGGCGGCACGTCGGATGCGCGGTTTATCGCGCTGTACGCGCCGGTGGCCGAATTCGGGCTGGTCGGCAGCACCATGCATCAGGTGGACGAGTGTATTCCGGTGGACGAGATGCGGGCGCTGAGTGCAGCATACCGTGAAATTCTGAAAGCATTCCTGCCGTGAATCCTGTGCCGGAATCAACCCGCCCGATGGGGCGTATGCGTGGCGCGTTCATACTGCTGTGTGGCCGTGTGGCCGGGCTGGCGGCGTTTGCCAACACGCCACAGGACGTGATGAGCGGGTTCAAACCCTATGCCTGGCTGGCCGCGGTGATGTGTTCGCTGCTGCTGTTGCAGGGGCAGGTGATGGCGGCGCTGGCGTGGGTGGTGGTGATGTTCTGCGTGCTGGTTACCCCGCTGATCATTGTGCACTTTCTGTCCGAACGTCTGGGGCTGGTGGGGAACTGGTGCCGTTATGCCGCAGCGTTTCTGTGGACCCAGTGGGTGATGGGCCTGCTGCTGGGTGTGGTGATGGTTCTGGTCGTCACCTATGCGGTGGGTGACCTGGATTATGACACCCTCTCCCAGCGGGCCGTGGAGGCCGGAGGACCAACCGTTACCAGCGGGGACGTGCTGGGCGACGAACTGACGGCCAGCATCATGGCGATCATGCAGCCGCTGATGCTTCTGTCTTTTGTCTATATGCTGTGGCTGCAGTGGTTTCTGGCGCGCCACGCGCTGCGGGCCGAGGGCAGGCAGGCGGCGTTGTTGGCCATTGCGGCCAATGTCGGGACTGGACTTGTGATGATGTTCCCGCGTCTGCTGGGGGCGTTGTAGGGCGCCCATGTCGCTGTCGCAGGAAATATCGCAGGGGATACTGAGCGTGTCGCGCATCCTGCGCGGCATCCCCGACAGTGCGCAGCCGGTGCCAGCCGATCATGATGTTGCGTGGCGGTCGTTTGTGGCAGTGCTGGTGTGCCTGCCGCTGGCGTTCGTGCTGGGCGGGTTGCAGTGGAATTACTTCGACCCGGAAGGCAAGATCGGTCTGCCGGTCTATTTTTCCATCGTGGTGGTCGGGCATGTGCTGGCGTGGTTCGGCTATGCGCTGCTGTCGCTGCAACTGGCCATCGCCATGGGGGCGCAGAAATACTGGCTGCGCTACATCGTGCTGTGGAACTGGCTGAACCTGTTCCAGTTCCTGGTGCTGCTGGCCGGTGGCCTGCCCGAACAGATGGGGCTGCCTGTGCAGGTGGAAACCCTGCTGGATGTGGCCATGGTGGTGGCCGTGCTGTTCATGTCGTGGCGCATCGCGGCCGAGGGGCTGGGGATTCCGGGCGTGCGGGCGGCGGCGTTCATCGGGCTGGAAATGATCGTCAGCCTGTTTATCAGCAGTGTTACCCAGACGATCCTGAAGGCTGCTGTGCAGGCCGCGACTTAGGTAAAATCCCAGTTTATCGGCGGATCATACGTCACGCTGACCAGCGCCAACCCTTCGGGTGGTGCCGTCGGGCCGGCGGCGGCGCGGTCGCGGGCGGCGAGCGCATCGGCCACGCGCTGGGCGTTCCATTTGCCCTCGCCCACCAGCTTCAGCGTGCCGACCAGATTGCGCACCTGATGATGCAGGAAAGACGGCGCTTCGGCACGGATGACAATCTCGTCCGCTATACGCATCACATCCAGCCGGGACAGCGTTTTCACGGGGCTTTTCGCCTGGCACGATGAAGCACGGAACGATGTGAAATCGTGCTGCCCGACAAGAACCTGTGCGGCCTGATGCATGGCATCGGCATCCAGTTCGTGATGCAGGTGCCAGACCAGCCCGGCGTCCATTGCGGGCGGGGCGGGGCGGTTCAGGATGCGGTAACGATACGCGCGTCCGGTTGCCGAAAAACGCGGGTGCCAGTCGTCAGGTGCGATCATCGCGGCGCGCACGGAAATCAAATGCGGGCGCAGATGGAAGTTCAGCGCATCGCGCAGCTTGCCGGGCGGCAAGTTGCGGTCCAGCTCCAGCATCACGGCCTGCGCTTCCGCATGCACACCCGCATCGGTGCGCCCAGCGGCAACGGCGGTGGGGGCCTCGTTCTGGGCGAGCTTGCTGGCGGCGTCTTCCAGCGCGCCCTGCACGGACACACCATCCTGCTGCCACTGCCAGCCGACAAAGCCGCCGCCGTGGTATTCGATCAGAAGCGCGTATTGATACATCAGGTCAGGTGACTTCCGGCTGGGATTGCAAAGCCGCGCAACAACGCGTCGGTCTCCATAGCGCCGCGCCCGGCGCGCTGCACGCGGGTGGGGCGCAATGCACCCTTGCCGCACGCGATGGTCAGGCGGTCGTTCAGTACCGTGCCCGGCGTGCCGGTGGCCTGCACGACATCAGCCGACAGAATACGCAGCGCCTCGCCCTGATACAGGCAGAACGTGCCCGGCCACGGGTTCAGCGCGCGGATGCGGCGTTCAAGCGACACGGCGTCCTGCGTGAAATCCAGATGCGCGTCGTCCTTGCTGAGCTTGGCGACATGAGTGACGCCAGCCTCGGGCTGCGGCACGGCGGGCGGGTTTTCCGCCAACGCGCGCAGGATCAGCCGTGCGCCAATCTCGGACAGTGCGTCGTGCAGGGTGGACGCCGTGGTTTGGGCGGTAATCGGCGTGCGTTCGGCCAGCAGCATCGGGCCGGTGTCCAGACCTTCATCCATCCGCATGATGGTGACGCCGCTTTCCGTGTCGCCCGCCAGAATCGCCGCCTGGATGGGGGCCGCCCCGCGCCAGCGCGGCAACAGCGAGGCATGGATGTTCAGGCACCCGCGCTTCGGCGCATTCAGCATCGGCGTGGGCAGCAGCAGACCGTATGCGGCCACCACCGCCGCATCCAGATTCAAGCCGGCGAAGAAGGCGTGTTCCTCGGCATTGGTGCGCAGTCGCGTGGGGGTGCGCACGGGGATACCCAGTTCTTCCGCCGCCATCTGCACGGGCGAGGGGCGCATCTGCTTGCCGCGCCCCGCGGGACGCGGCGGCTGCGAATACACCACCACAATCTCGTGCCCTGCCGCGTGCAACGCCCGCAGCGCGGCGACCGAGAATTCCGGCGTACCCATGAACGCGATGCGCATCAGTCGCGCGCCTTCGATTTCATATCCTTGGCGAGTTTGCGCAGCAGCATGTTGCGCTTCAGCGTGGTCAGATAATCGATGAACAGCACGCCATCCAGATGGTCGATCTCGTGCTGCAGACAGGCCGAGAGCAGGCCGTCTGCCTCGATCTCCTTCTTCGCGCCACCCTGATCCAGATAGCGCACCTTCACGCGGGCGGGGCGGGTCACCTCGGCATACTGGCCGGGGATCGACAGGCAGCCCTCCTCGCGCGTGGCCAGTTCCTCGGAACGGGCGACGATCTCGGGGTTGATCAGCACGATCGGGTCGGGCTGTTCGTCGGGCATCAGATCCACGATCGCCAGACGCAGCAATTCGCCCACCTGTGGCGCGGCCAGACCGATGCCGGGGGCCTTGTACATGGTCGCGAACATGCGCGGGATCAGTGCCCCCACCTTGGCCGTGTCGGCCGGGGTGACAGGGCGGGTTTTCGATTTCAGGCGCTGGTCCGGAACCAGAACCAGGGGAAGGGGCTTTGCGTCGCTCATGCTGCCGAAATAGGCTGCCTTGCGCCCTCTTGCAACAAACGCGCGAACTGCCCATCTTTGGGGCATCGGTGTGCTTCGGGCACCGGTGTTTGCGCTTCGCTCGCCAGAGGAGGCTTCGGCCATGACCACGCGTGTTTTCACATCCCCCATGTTCCTGGGGTTCGACCATCTGGAACAAATGCTCGAACGGGCGGCGAAATCCTCGTCCGACGGGTATCCGCCCTATAACATCGAACAGGTCAGCCAGGACGGGCTGCGGATTACGCTGGCGGTGGCCGGGTTCTCGATGGAGGACCTGCAGATCACCCAGGAAGACAACCAGCTGGTCATCCGCGGCAAGCAGGTGGACGACACGCAGAACCGGGTATTCCTGCACCGCGGCATTGCGGCACGGCAGTTCCAGCGCGCCTTCGTGCTGGCCGAAGGGATCGACGTGACGGGCGCCTGGATGGACCATGGCCTGCTGCACATCGACCTGAAACGCCCGCTGCCGGAAAACCGCGTGAAGTCGATCCAGATCAATCCTCGGAGCAAGCCGGTCATCAACGGCCGGACCGAGGAGTAACACCATGGCACATCACAGCACACCCGGCGCCCGCCCGCGCCTGCCAGCCGTTGCGTTCGCGCGGTTGGGGGTTGGCGGTGTCGCCTATACCCGCCCGGTGCGCACGCTGGAGGGCGAGGACGCCTGGGGCGTGTTCGGCGCCGACGGCACCCATCTGGGCATCGCCCCGGACCGCGAGGCGGCTGTCATGGCGATCATCGAGCACGAAATGGCGCCGGTGGCGCTGCATTAGGTGGGTCGCTACTCAGCCCATACCGGTCTGCAAATAGCACTTCTCTGCGCTTCCGGTGCACACGGACCCAAAAGTCCGCTGCGCGCCGGGTCTCGATAAGCACTATTTTCGACTCGGTCTGGACTGAATATCGACCCACCTAACAACACAGCCGAGGGTGAGCCCCCTCGGCTGTGCTGCTTATCAGAACCGGGCGTTGCCCTTCACGAACTTGCCGCCCTGCATGATGACAGGCATATGCGCGCCCTGTCCGGTCAGCAGCGACAGGTCCTTCAGCGGGTCGCCATCCACCACGATCATATCAGCGAACGCACCCGGCGCGATGGTGCCGATCTTGCCTTCCATGCGCAGCAGACGCGCCGCAACATGCGTGGCCGAACCGATCACCTCGTGCGCGGGCAGGGCGCGGCCGCGGATGACGAATTCTTCCGACTGGTGCACATGCATGCCGCCCAGCAGATCGCTGCCATACGCCATCGGCAGGCCCGCCGTGCGCATGATGGCAAGCGATTCCATCCCTGCCAGACGCACCGTGTCGATCTTGGCGATCGAATCAGCGGGTAGACCCATTGCCGCGCCGTCGCTCGCCAACTTGTCGTAGGTGACCAGAGTCGGCACCGCGAATGTGCCCTGGTCGGCCGCGAACCTGGCGGTCTCGGACTGGATCAGGTTGCAGTGTTCCAGCGAATGCACGCCACATTCCACCGCGCGGCGGATCGCCTTGTCGGTATACAGATGCGCCGAGACATAGGTGCCCGCGTTCTCGGCTTCCTCGACCGTGGCGAGCAGTTCCTCGCGCGAGAAACCCAGAAAGTGAATCGGATCGGTGGGGGAAGAAACACCGCCATTCGCCATGATCTTGATGAAGTTCGCACCGGCCTTCATTTCCTCGCGCACGGCGCGGCGCACTTCGTCCACCCCGTCGCAGGTGCGGCCCATCGCGCCCAGCGGGAAGCCGTGCTTGATGGGGGGCGTGTCGATGAAGCGGCCGCGGTAATCGCAATGCCCGCCGGTCTGCGTCAGCGCCTTGCCCGAGATGTTCAGGCGCGGCGTGGGCCAGGGTGCTTCCTGTGTGGCGCGAACCAGTGCATGCGTGCAGCCGCCGACATCGCGCACGGTGGTGAAGCCGCGCAGGATCATCTCGCCCATCAGCTTGAACGCGCGCACGGTGACGATGGCGTCCGGCAGCTGGGCGTTCAGCCCCAGATTGGCCATCGAGGCAACAACATGCACATGCGCGTCGATCAGCCCCGGCATCAGCGTGCGGCCGCCAAGGTCGATGCGCTGGGCGGACGAGCCGGTAATATTCGCACCGACTTCGCGGATGGTGTCGCCTTCCACCAGCACCTGCATGGGGGCGGTAGCGGCTTCGGCGGTTCCGTCGACGATGCGGGCGTTTTCGAAGATGAAGCTGGTCAAGATCTCTGGGTCCTTCACGTGAGTTGGCGTGAAGGTAGATCGACCTTATTGCCGCCGCAACAGCACGATGCGGTTACTGTTGGTGCCGCGCGTGTTGTTGGCGACGCCCCAGCAATTGGCGGTCTTGGTGAAGTCCTGCTGATTTACCATAACGCCCAGCCGTTCGAACGGCAGACCTTCCGCCGCCTGCCAGACATTGCGTTCCAGCCGGATGCGGCCCTGACGGACTTCGCCCACCTCGAACGCCACATGTCCGCCGGGGCGGGTGATGCGGGCCAGTTCGGTCAGCACGTCGCGCACCATCTGCGTCCAGGCGGCTTCGGTGCGGTGCATGGCGATGGGGACGGTGGCAGTGTCGATGCCCGCGAACCAGCCGCGCAGCCAGTTGTCGTCGGCGTAATGCACGATGTCGAGGAACGGTGGCGATGTAACCGTCAGTGCCACACTGGCATCGGCAATCGCCGGAGTGGCGTGTGCGGGGCCGGTGCAGAATAATGCTGCGTCGTGCGCTGGTGGCGTGCCGTGTTTCAGCAAGGCGCGGCTCTTGCGCAGGATCAGCGCGGCGACGTCGCGTTCGGGCGGAGTCTGGTTGCGGCTGGCGTTGATGCGGCGCTGCGAGTCGATACTCACCGCCTGATTGGGGGGCAGCGTGTAGACCGAAAAGAAACCCGGTGAATGCCCGGCCAGCCGGTTCAGCGCCGCCATGCGGATCCAGTCATCGACCGGATCGGGCTGTGCGTTGCCGATCGGCGCATGGGTGAACAGGAATGTCCGCAGAGCCTCGATCTGGCGCAGCGTGTCGGGGTGATAGAACGCGAGCAGATCCTTGCGCGTGATCTTGCCCGTATCCCACGCGATGCCGCGCAGACGCTGTTCGATGGCAGTGATATCCGGTGGGGTTAAGCGCGGTCGCACCAACAGGGTGGAGAGCGGATTCACATCGTTCCCCATCGGCCTGCGCCCGAGCAATGCGGCCTCCAGCGGGGTCGTGCCGCGGCCCATGAAGGGGTCGTAGACGGCCTCGCCCGGCGTGGTCAGCTGCGCGATGAAGAATGCGGGCAGTTGCGGCTTGAAGCAGGCACGATAGCTGACCTCGTGCAACGCGTGGGCCTTGCGTTGCGCTGCGGTCCAGAACTCGTTCACCCAATATGGAATGCCGTTATCGACGAGCACCTGCGTCGGCGTGCCGAATGCATCGAAGCCGTGCAGATGCGCGATGAAGTTCCGGGTCAATGCGGGCATGGGCGGTGTGTACCATGGCGAAGCGGCGCGTACAATCTCGCGTAGTAGTTTTATAGCGGAGGCCGGGATTTTTTGGCAGCCTTGTATCCCATGACCCGCAGCGCCTTTCTGCTCTTCGCACACGAGATGAACTGGTTCGATCGCCGCCTTGCGCAGCAACTGGCGCGGGCGGTTGCCGGTTGGGCCGATCTGTATGTGCTGCGTTATGCCGATGCAGCGGACAGCAGGACCGAGGCTGCACACGAAACCGGCTTCGGGATTCCGCGCATCACCTATGGCAGACGTGCGATGCTGAATCTGCCGTATCCGGCCAAAACAGCGGGTGAGGACTGGGCCCTGATGCCCGGCAACTGCGACCTGCCGGTGCTGGCCTTCGCGCAGCAACACCCGCAGTGCCAGCACATATGGGTGGCCGAATTCGATGTGCGGTTCTCCGGCAACTGGCGCGTGCTGTTCGACGCGCTGGCCGAGAGTGACGCCGACCTGTTGTGCACCACGCTGCACGATGTGGCAGTGAATCCCGGCTGGTATCACTGGGAGGGTTTGCAGACCCCCGCGCAGCTTGAGCGCGACGTGCGGCGTCTGCGTGGATTCTTTCCATTCTATCGGGTTTCGGCGCGTGCGCTGGCGACGATCGACGCGGCCTATCGCGCCGGATGGGGCGGCCATCACGAAGTCGCCTGGCCCAGCATTCTGCACGATGCTGGGTTGAAGATCGAAGACATTGGCGGGCAGGGCGCCTTTGTGCCGCTGGTGCGTCGGGGGCGGTTTTACCGGAACACGCCCGAGGACGAATTCATGATGCCCGGCACATTCCGCTATCGCCCCGCCATGCTTATGTCCCCCCCCGCGCTGCTGGGCGAGGGCGAGCTGTTCCACCCGGTCAAAACCGCCGACAAACTGCAACGCGCCCGCCGTAAAATCGGGCGTCTTCTGGGGCTTACCCCCGCCAGAACGGCCCCCGGAGAATAAAAAAACCGGGTTTTCCCATTCTGCCGGTTGTCTTTTCCTCGGGCTTTGCAGTAGATGCACCGTCTCGGCGCCGGGTTAGCACAGTGGTAGTGCAGCGGTTTTGTAAACCGAAGGTCGGGGGTTCAAATCCCTCACCCGGCATATCTTGGCCTCATAACGCTATCTGTGGCGGCCGTCTGGCGGCACTTCCCTGCGCGCCGGTGCTCACGGGCCAGTGCCCGCTCCGCTCTGGTGCTCGGTAAGCACCACCATACGACTCACCACAGCGCGTTCTGAGACCAAGATTTCATCTTGGCTTCATCCCAAACGCACCATTTTACGAAGCGGGGAAGAAGCGTTCGATGGTTTTGAAGCTGGCGGCGTTGTCGATGAAGCTGAATGTGCCGTCCGTGTGCATTTCCTGCGCGGCGTTGATGAACGCGCCAAAGGCCAGCCGTGCGAGGGCCGAGCCGGTGCTGATGCGCTTGACGCCAGCCTCGGCCAGTTCGGCAACGCTGAACTTTGCGCCACCAATCCCGATGACGAAATTCACCGGCTTGGTGACCGCGCTGCAAACCGTGCGGACCGTATCAAGGTTGGGCAGGCCCGGTGCGTAGAGCACATCCGCCCCGGCCTTCTCGAACGCCTGCAAGCGCTTGATGGTGTCGTCCAGATCGGGGCGACTCCACAGGAAATTCTCGGCGCGGGCGGTCAGCACGAAATCGTTGGGCAATGCATCGCGCGCTTCCGCCGCAGCGGCAATCCGCTCGACCGCCAGATCGAAGTCGTAAATCGGCTGGTCCCGCTGCCCGGTGTAATCTTCGAGCGAGCCGCCAGCCAAGCCAATCCCGGCGGCCATGCGAACAGTTTTGGCCGCACTTTCCGGACTGTCGCCCAATCCGCTTTCCAGGTCGGCGGAAACCGGCAGCGGCGTTGCCTCTACGATGTCACGATAATGCGCCAGGCGCAGATCTTCCGGCACGCCACCGTCAGGAATACCAAGGGAGAACGACATGCCAGCACTGGTCGTCGCCAGAGCCTGAAACCCAAGCCCGGCGAGGATACGCGCCGTGCCAGCATCCCACGGGTTCGGGATGATGAATGTGCCCGGTGCTTCGTGCAGGCGGCGGAAGGCCGCGCCTTTGTCGGCTGTTGACTGGCTGTTGTGCATGAATGTTCTCCCCGAAATTGATGCCGCCTGACTCCCAAAGCGGTATACCAGACCATCGAGAACAAATAAAGAACATCAATCCTGTTTGTGAATGTGCGTGACCAGCACCTGCGCGATGCGGCGGCCTTCCAGGGCGGCGACTTTGAAGGTGCGGCCGTTCCAGCTGAAGCTCTCGCCCGGCTCGGGGATATGGTCGAACCGGTGCAGCATGAACCCGGCCAGAGTGGCGCAATCGGCGTCCTCGGTCATGCTGGATGTGTCCAGTATGCGCTCGGCTTCCTCGATCGGGGTGCCGCCGTCCAGCAGCCATGAACCGTCGTCCTGCTCCACCGCGTCGGGCTGGGGGATGCCGTCGGTGTCGGGCATTTCTCCGGCAATCGCCTTGAGAATATCGACCGGCGTGGCAATACCCTCCATGGTGCCGTATTCGTCCAGCACCACCGCCATATGCGTGTTCGACGTGCGGAACATGTCGAGCAGTTTCAGCGCTGGCATACCCTCGTTCACATAGAGCGGCGTGCGCATTCCGGTCTGCAGGTCGATGCTGCCGGTGCGGCGCGCCTGTTCCAGCAGATCCTTGGTGTGGACGATGCCCACCACATCGTCCACGGCAGTGCGGCTGACGATGTAACGCGAATGCGCACTGTCGCGCACTTTGTCGAGCACGGTGTCGGACGGATCGTTGATGTTCAGCCAGCACACATCCGGGCGCGGCACCATGATCGAGCGCACCGACCGTTCACCCAGACGCAGCACACGTTCGATCATCGTGCGTTCTTCGGGGGCGAAGATCACCTCGTGGCTCGGCGTATTGGCAAGCGCGGCAACGCTCTCGGCGGTTTCGGCATCCGACGCGCGGCCACCCAGCAGGCGCAGCACGGCGCGTGCGGTGTTCTCGCGCCGGTCCATCATGGTAACCCGCCGCGCGACGTTCCAGCGGCCGATCTGGTTGAACGCCTCGATCATCACCGAGAATGCGATTGCCGCATACAGATAGGCCTTCGGGATATGGAAGCCGAAGCCTTCGACGAGCAGGCTGAAGCCGATCATCAGCAGGAAGCCCAGACACAGGATCACCACGGTTGGATGACGGCTGATGAAGCTCATCAGCACGCGGCTGGACAGCATCATCACGCCGACCGCGATCACCACGGCGATCATCATCAGCGACAGATGCGGCACCATGGCGACCGCGGTGATGATGCTGTCGAGCGAGAACACCGCATCGAGCACAATGATCTGCACGATCACCTGCCAGAAGATCGCGTGCGCCGGGGCTCCCTTGCCGTGCGCGGACGCCCCTTCGAGGCGTTCGTGCAATTCGGCGGTAGCCTTGAACAGCAGGAACGCGCCACCGGCGATCAGGATGATGTCGCGCCCGGAAATGGCGGAGCCGAACAGCGTGATCAGCGGTTCGGTCAGCGTGATGATCCACGAGGCGACCACCAGCAGCCCCAGCCGCATGATCAGCGCCAGCGCCAGCCCGATCACCCGCGCGCGTTCGCGCTGCGCGGGCGGCAGCTTGTCGGCCAGGATGGCAATGAAGACCAGATTGTCGATGCCGAGAACGATCTCGAGCAGAATCAACGTCGCCAGGCCGAGCCAGGCAGTTGGATCAGCCAGCCATTCAAGTCCCATGGTGGGTGGAGCCTTGTGGCAGGCAGAGATTCGGGCGCCAGGCGGTAAAGCCTGTATGCGGATGTGCAACAATCATGCCGGACAACGCTTAGAGCAATTTTCCGGTCGGGCAAACCGATTTTGCAGCCAACGTCAGGCGTTACCGTAAACGCCTTGGCCGCGCGGGCTTGTATTGCGCACCACGTTGGCCAGCAGACGCAGGGCTTCGGCACCGCCCAGGTCTTTCAGACTGCCGATTTCCATTTCCTCGGCCAGCACTTCGGCCTGCGTGGCGATCTTCATCGCTGCGGTATACAGCGCCTCGCGGCTGAGGATGAGCTGAAGGTCGTCGGACAATATCTGCCAGTTGGTGACCGGCGCGTGCGTCGCAATAGCGTGCATGGATGTGGGTTCCGCTCGGTGCCATTTTGGCTGGGTTCAATCATTCTCCGGGACTGTAACGAAAGGAGGTTAATCCTCCGTAAGTCCCGGAGAGCAATTTGAGCGGTAATATTCAGATCAGCTGCGGGTGACTTCGTACAGCGCAACTGCGGTAGCAGCAGACACGTTCAGGCTTTCGAACCCGCCCGGCATCGGCAGCCCGGCGATCTCGTCACAGGTTTCGCGGGTCAGGCGACGCAGCCCATCGCCCTCGGCCCCCATGACCAGCGCCACGCGACGTCCGGCGAAGGACGGGCCGGACAGCATACCACCGCCTGCAGCCAGCCCCACGGTCCACACATCGGCGGCTTTCAGCGCCACCAGCGTGCGGGCCAGGTTGACGGCGCGCAGCAGCGGCACGGTTTCCAGCGCGCCCGAGGCGGCTTTGGCCAGCGCCCCGGTTTCGTCCGGTGCGTTGCGTTCCTGCACGATCACACCGGCCGCACCAAAGGCGGCGGCGCTGCGCAAGATGGCGCCAATGTTACGCGGGTCGGTCACCTGATCCAGCACCAGCACGGGGCCGGGGCGTTCCAGCATCGACTGCAGGGTGGGGGTCGGCAGTGGGTCGGCCAGCAGCGCGGCGCCCTGATGCACGGCATCGTGCCCCAGCAGACGTTCAATCTGCGCGCGCTCTACCTGTTCCGGCGCAATGTTCCAGGGCTGCGGCAGACGCGCGCTGAGTGCGGCTTCGGCATCCTGAGTGACGACCAGACGGCGCAGGCGGCGATTGGGGTTGCGCAGCGCGGCTTCCACCGCATGCAAGCCATAGAGCCACAATCCGCTGCCCTGCGGTACTACGCGCGGTGCGTGCTCGCCATGCGGACCACGGCGTGCGGGGCGGCGTTCTTCACCACCGAATTCCTGCAACCGGGGCGCGTATTCGGGGCGCGGTGCATCGCTGTAATCGCGGCGCGGGGCAGGGCGGCGTTCGTCACCACCCTGACGCGGGTTGCGCGGACGGTCGCCATCGAAGCTGCGTTCGGCGCGCGGTGCATCGCCATGGTCGCGACGCGGGCCTGCACCGAATTCCTTCAGGCGCGGAGTGCGTGCACCGGCATCGCGGTCGTTCGTGTAATCGCGTTCGCGGCGCGGGGCCTCGGCGCTGTCGCGGCGGGGGGCACCGCCGCCGAATTCACGCACCTTGGGGCCTTGTGCGCCGGGGCCGCGCGGGGTGCCGAAGGAACGCATGCTGCCTTCACGCCCGCCGTCTCGCCCGCCACCCGGACGCGCGTCGTCGCGGTTGGGGCCGCTGCGCCCCTGTCCCTGTGCGTGCCCCGACCGACCGGTCCCCTGGCCACGCTTGCCCGATCCGCCGTGCGGCGGTTTGCCCGAAAAACTTTTCATCCCGGCCTTGTAGAGCCTTTTCCCTCTGGGCGGGAAGCAGCAACGAAAGAAAATCAGACACATCGAATACCGATACCCGTTGACAGCTGCCACGCGTCCGGATACGTCCCGCCCTCTGTCGCGCCGCTTCGGCCGTGCGATGACAGGCGGAGGGGTGCCCGAGTGGCTAAAGGGGGCGGACTGTAAATCCGCTGGCGTACGCCTACGTTGGTTCGAATCCAACCCCCTCCACCATGTCTCTGTCGGATTGCGATGCGGGTGTAGCTCAAGGGTAGAGCTCCAGCCTTCCAAGCTGGCTATGAGGGTTCGATTCCCTCCACCCGCTCCAGTTTTCCCTCCGCCATTTTCGCGCTGAACCGGTAATTATTTGTCGGGGTGACTTGACATAACCACCCTTGACGGAGTTTTTACGCCACTCCTGCTGCTAGGGGCGTAGCTCAATTGGCTAGAGCGCCGGTCTCCAAAACCGGAGGTTGTGGGTTCGAGACCTACCGCCCCTGCCATGCAGCGGATTTCCAGTCAGGGCAGGCCTGATCCAGTGGGCTTCCGCTGGTGTGAAGGCTTGGCTGGCGGATACGTGAGTGGCGCGATATACGGGATAGCCTGCGGAATGTTCCGCCGGGCATAGGGCTGAGGAAGAAGCGGTGGCAATCGATCCGGCGAAATTCGTGCGGGAAGTGCGCAGCGAGATGGCAAAGGTAACTTGGCCGTCGCGCAAGGAAACGCTGATTACGACGGCGATGGTGTTCGCGCTGTCGACTGTCGCGGCGATCTTCTTTCTGGTTGTGGATCAGCTGATTGGACTGGGTGTTCGTGCCCTGTTCGGGTTCGGAGCATAATCGATATGGCCAAACGCTGGTATGTCGTGCACGTCTATTCGGGCTTCGAGAAGAAGATAGCCCAGCACATTCAGGAACAGGCTGCCCAGAAGGGGCTGGCCGACCAGATCGACGAAGTGCTGGTGCCTCTGGAAGAAGTGACGGAAGTCCGTCGCGGCCAGAAGGTGAACGCGGAACGCAAGTTCTTCCCCGGCTACGTGCTGGTGAAGATGGAGCTGACCGACGATGCCTGGCATCTGGTGAAGAACACGCCGAAGGTCACCGGTTTCCTGGGGTCGAAGACGCGTCCGTCGCCGATCACCGAAGCCGAGGCTGAACGTATTCTGAATGCCGCAAAAGAAGGCGTGGACCGTGGTGCCCGCCCCAGCGTGGTGTTCGAGATCGGCGAACAGGTGCGTGTGGCCGATGGCCCGTTTGCATCGTTCAACGGCGTGGTCGAGGACATCGACGAGGAAAAGGGCCGCGTGAAGGTCAGCGTTTCGATCTTCGGACGCGCGACTCCGGTGGAACTGGAATACGGGCAGGTCGAGAAAGTCTGAGAGACTGCGCTGGTGCGGCCGGCTGGCGGCACTTCCCTGCGCTTCCGGTGCTCACGGACCCAAAAATCCACTTCGCACCGGTTCTCGGTAAGCTCCACCATACGACTCACACCCGCACAGTCTCCAATTCACTGCGGTATCGCAAAACATACAACCGGCCCCCTCTGTGGGGCCGGTTTTGTTTTGGCGGATCGGTTGCAATTTTTCGCGGCAATTGTGCTAGGTTGCGCGTCTTGGGTTTGAAGGAATGCGACAGATGACCACATCGGTTTTCATTGATGGCGAGGCAGGCACCACGGGGCTTCTGATCCGCGAGCGTCTGGCGCGTGAAAACGTAGTGCTGAAAAGCCTGTCCGATGCCGACCGCAAGAACCCCGATGCCAAGCGCGCCATTCTGTCGCAGGTGGATCTGACCATCCTGTGTCTGCCCGACGATGCGGCGAAGGAAACCGTGGCGATGGCCTCTGCGCTGCCCGGTGGTGGACCGCGGATTCTGGATGCTTCGACCGCGTATCGCGTGGCGCCAGGCTGGGTGTATGGTTTTCCCGAACTTACCGCGACGCAGGCAGACGCCATAAGCACGGCGCGCCGCGTCTCGAACCCTGGCTGTTACCCGACCGGGGCGGTGGCGCTGCTGCGTCCGCTGGTCGATGCGGGAATTCTGCCGAAGGATTACCCGGTCACGGTGAACGCCGTCAGCGGATATTCCGGCGGCGGCAAAGGGATGATCGCGACGTACGAAGCCGGCAGCGCTCCACCGTTCGAGCTGTATGGGCTGGGGCTGGAACACAAGCACCTGCCCGAGATCCAGACCTATGGCACGCTGACGCGTCGGCCGATCTTTGTCCCCTCGGTCGGGAATTTCCGCCAGGGGATGCTGGTGTCGATCCCGCTGCATCTGGACATGCTGAATGGCGCGCCGACTCTGGCCACATTGCACGACGCGCTGGCCGCTCATTACGCCGGGTCGGACTGGGTGAAGGTCTGCGCGGCAGATGCCAACGGCAAGCTGGTGCCCGAGAGCCTGAACGGGACCAACAAGCTGGAACTGCGCGTGTTCGGCAGCGATGCCCGCAAGCAGGCAGTGTTGGTGGCGTTGCTCGACAATCTTGGCAAGGGCGCGTCGGGGGCTGCGGTGCAGAATCTGGGGCTGATGCTGGGGTTGAAGCTGGCGATGCCGGAAGCGGCGTAACGCCCCATTCAACGACGGGCTGAACAGATCCGGGGCCGGGATGGTTCCGGATTTTTTGCTTTCTGGTTGTATACCCTGAAAGAGAAATACGGAAAAATTATTCCGACAATGAAACGTTGATATGGTATTAAGGGTTGCTAGGTCACTGTACACCGTGCTCGCCGAAGAAGAACTCCAGGGCGAGGAACAGATTTTTCGGGTGGGAACCTATATGGACCTTACACAGGCTATTCAAAAACACGGTGAGTGGAAGCTGAAATTCCGCTCGGCGATCGCCAACAAGGAAACGCTGGATGCGCGCACCATCGGCCGCGACGATTGTTGCGACCTGGGGAAGTGGCTGCACGGCGAGGGTAAAACCAAGTTTGCCAAGCTGCCCAGCCATGCGGCCTGCGTTGGCAAGCACGCGGCGTTCCATGTGGAGGCCGGAAAGGTCGCACAGATCATCAACGCGAAGAAATTCGACGAGGCCACGGCCATGCTCGCCGCCGGACCGTATGTCGAGGCATCCAGCGCTGTCGGCGGGGCGATCATGAAGTTGAAGCTGGACGCCAAACTCTGATCACGGGCGACATAGACTTCGGAAAATACCGAGGTTAAAATACCGGAACAGGGCCAAAAACTGGCCCTGTTTTCGTTTCCGCCTCTGGACTCTCGGCTTGAACCCGGCTAAAGCCCGGCGTTCATTTGGAAACGCGGGAGGGTTCCGGCAGGTGCCGGCGCTCGGTTGTACCGCGGTTTCTGGTTTGGAGTTTACCAGAGATGGCAAAGAAGGTCGTCGGCTATATCAAGCTGCAGATCCCGGCCGGTAAGGCGAATCCGTCGCCGCCAGTCGGTCCGGCGCTGGGTCAGCGCGGGCTGAACATCATGCAGTTCTGTAAGGAATTCAACGCGGCGACGCAGCAGCTGGAACCCGGCATGCCGATTCCCGTTGTGATTACCGCGTTTGCTGACCGCACGTTCAGCTTCATCACCAAGACCCCGCCGAACACCTACTTCCTGAAGAAGGCCGCCAAGCTGACCAAGGGCGCGACCGCGACGGGCAAGGGTGCACCGGTTGGCAAGATCACCATCGCGCAGCTGCACGAAATTGCGAAGCAGAAGATGGTCGATATGAACGCCAACGACGAAGACGCTGCAGTGCGCATGCTGGCGGGTTCTGCCCGCTCGATGGGCCTCACCGTGGTGGAGGGCTGATCCAATGGCAATTTCCAAGCGTATGAAGGCTCTGACAGCCATCGTCGACAGCGCGAAGGCCTATGCCCTCGACGACGCGATGAACCTGGTGAAGGGCAACGCCAAGGCGAAGTTCGATGAAACCATCGAAATTTCGATGAACCTCGGCATCGATCCGCGTCATGCGGACCAGATGGTCCGTGGCCTGCTGAACCTGCCGGCCGGCACGGGCAAGACCGTGCGCGTCGGTGTGTTTGCACGCGGCGCCAAGGCGGACGAAGCGCTGGCAGCCGGTGCCGATGTGGTTGGCGCCGACGATCTGGCCGAAAAGATTCAGGCGGGCGAAATCAACTTCGACCGTTGTATCGCGACGCCGGACATGATGGCTCTGGTTGGTCGTCTCGGTAAGGTGCTGGGCCCGCGCGGCCTGATGCCGAACCCGAAGCTCGGCACCGTGACCATGGACGTCAAGGGTGCCGTGACGGCAGCCAAGGGCGGCCAGGTTGAATACCGCGCCGAAAAGGCCGGGATCATCCATGCTGGTATCGGCAAGGCCTCGTTCTCGGCCGACGATCTGCTGAAGAACGCTCGCGCGTTCATCGATGCGGTGCAGAAGGCCAAGCCGGCGGGTGCCAAGGGCACCTACCTGAAGAAAGTTGCGCTCAGCTCCACGATGGGGGTTGGCGTGTCGGTGGATCTCAGCACGATCGCTGGCTGATCCGCTAACAGGATACGGGAAGGGCAACCTTCCCGGGCAGGGGGCCTTGCGCCCCCGAACCTGTCCAAGACTGCGCGTGTTTCATCCTTGTGGGGGTGGAGCTTAAGTGGGTGAAAACCCGGCGGGCGGGAGACGGGAGATGCCAGGGATTTCGGGGTTTATCCCCCGTAAGTTTTGGTGGTTCCGACGACGGACAGGCGAACCGGGTTGTGCTGAAAGGGATTTCAGTATGACCCATGGGACAACGGCCTTTCCGGGCAACCGGACAAGGCTACCGACGGAGACGAGACGTGGACCGTACGGAGAAGCAAGCGTTCGTCGCTTCGCTTGCATCGGTGTTCGCAGAAATGTCGCTGGTCGTGGTTACTCGTAACAACGGGCTGACCGTGGCTGAAGTGACTAACCTGCGTCGCAAGATGCTGGCAGCGGGCGCAACCTACAAGGTTGCGAAGAACCGGCTCGCCACACTCGCCCTCGAAGGCACCCGCTTCGACGGGATCAAGCCGATGCTGAAGGGTCCGACCGCGCTTGCGTGGTCTGTCGATCCGGTGGCGGCGGCGAAGATTACCGTCGAGTTCGCCAAGACCAATGAAAAGCTGGTCATTGTCGGAGGGTCTCTGGGTAACCAGATGCTCGACGTCAATGGCGTGAAGGCGCTGGCCGAACTTCCCTCGCTCGACGCTCTGCGTGGGAAACTTATCGGCCTGGTGCAGGCTCCGGCGACGAAAATCGCTGGCGTTCTGCAGGCGCCTGCCGGCCAGCTGGCACGGGTCTTTGGTGCCTACGCGAAGAAGGGCGAGGCGGCCTGAGTTTGGGCTGACGCTATCAAATCGTGATCCCGGGCAGTCCGGGGTTGCATGGAACCTGACCAAGGCTTACTTTCGGAGTATATAACATGGCTAATCTTGAAAAGCTGGTGGACGAGCTCTCGGCTCTCACAGTTCTGGAAGCTGCTGAACTCTCCAAGATGCTGGAAGAAAAGTGGGGCGTTTCCGCTGCCGCTCCGGTGGCTGTTGCCGCCGTTGCCGCCGCTGCTGGCCCGGCTGCTGAAGTCCAGACGGAATTCACTGTCATCCTGAAGAGCTCGGGCGACAAGAAGATCAACGTCATCAAAGAAATTCGCGGAATCACGGGTCTCGGCCTGAAGGAAGCGAAGGACATGGTTGAAGGCGCGCCCCAGACCGTTAAGGAAGGCGTGAACAAGGACGAAGCCGAGAAGATCAAGAAGATCCTCGAGGAAAATGGCGCGACCGTCGAAATCAAGTGATTTCGATCCCGGCTATATGCCGGGAACGCCGAGCTGAAGATCGGGTGGGGGCCAGCAATGGCGCCTGCCCGTGTCTGCGTTGCTGATGGATGCCCTATCTGACCGGGGGACTGCGGGTCAGGGTTCAATGTGGCTGGTACAGAGACAGGACGGGCGATGAACGCAATCACCGGGTCGTTTACAGGCAAAAAGCGCATCCGCAAGAGCTTCGGACGGATACCCGAAGTCGCAAAGATGCCCAACCTGATCGATGTTCAACGTGCTTCGTATGAAGCATTCCTGCAAATGAACGTCAGGGCCGATGCGCGTGCGCAGGCCGGGCTGCAGGAAGTGTTCAAATCGGTTTTCCCGATTGACGATTTCGCCGGGCGCGGTCGCCTGGAGTTCGTGGAATACGAACTCGAAGAACCGAAGTATGACGTGGAAGAATGCATCCAGCGCGGGCTGAACTTCGCCGCCCCGCTGAAGGTGGTGCTGCGCCTGATCGTCTGGGATGTGGACGAGGAAACCGGCGCGCGTTCGATCCGCGATATTAAAGAACAGCCCGTGTATATGGGCGACATGCCGCTGATGACCGACAACGGCACGTTCATCATCAACGGCACCGAGCGTGTGATCGTCTCGCAGATGCATCGCAGCCCGGGCGTGTTCTTCGACCACGATCGCGGCAAGACGCATAGCAGCGGCAAGTATCTGTTCGCCGCGCGCGTGATTCCGTATCGCGGGTCGTGGCTGGACTTCGAATTCGACAGCAAAGACCTTGTCTACGTACGCATCGACCGCAAGCGCAAGCTGCCGGTCACCACGCTGCTGTACGCGCTGGAAAGCGTTGCGTCCGAAAAGCTGCGCGAAGCACGCGCGGCGAAGGGCGAGACGGTCGAGCCGGGTGAAATCCGTGGCATGGACGCGGAAGAAATCCTGTCGACGTTCTACGGCAAGATCGTGTTCACGCGTGGCGCCAAGGGTTGGGCGCGTCCGTTCGATCCCGATGCGTTCAAGGGCGTGAAGCTGATCGAACCGTTGGTCGATGCGAAGACTGGCAAGGAAGTGGCTGCAGCGGGCGACAAGATGACCCCGCGTGCGGCTCGCAAGATCATGGAAGCCGGCACGAAGGACGTGCTGGTTGGCCGTCTGGACCTGATCGGCCGTTTCGTCGGCGAAGATTTGGTCAACGCGGACACCGGTGAAGTCTGGGCCGAAGCTGGTGATGAAATCACCGAAGCCATGCTGACCCTGCTGGAAGACGCGGGCGAGAAGTCGCTGCCGTCGCTGGCTATTGGTCAGGATGTTGGCCCGTGGATCCGCAACACGCTGAAGCTCGACAAGAACACCAGCCGCGACGACGCGCTGTTCGATATTTACCGCGTGATGCGCCCCGGTGAACCGCCGACTCCGGAAACCGCGGAAGCGCTGTTCCGCAGCATGTTCTTCGACGCCGACCGTTACGACCTGTCGGCCGTTGGTCGCGTGAAGATGAACATGCGTCTGGGCCTGGCGAACGATGCCGTGCCCGACACGCTGCGCACGCTGCGCAAGCAGGACATCCTGCTGACCGTGAAGACCATGTGCGACCTGAAAGACGGCCGCGGTCAGATCGACGACATCGATAACCTCGGCAACCGTCGTGTGCGTTCGGTTGGTGAGCTGATGGAAAATCAGTATCGCCTCGGCTTGCTGCGCATGGAACGCGCGATCCGCGAACGCATGGGTAGTGTCGATATCGACACCGTGATGCCGCACGACCTGATCAACGCGAAACCCGCTGCGGCGGCGGTGCGTGAATTCTTCGGCTCCTCGCAGCTGTCGCAGTTCATGGATCAGACCAACCCGCTTTCGGAAGTGACGCATAAGCGTCGTCTCTCGGCGCTTGGCCCGGGCGGTCTGACGCGCGAACGTGCAGGCTTCGAAGTGCGCGACGTGCATCCGACGCATTACGGCCGCATCTGCCCGATTGAAACGCCGGAAGGCCCGAACATCGGTCTGATCAACAGCCTGGCGACGTTTGCGCGCGTGAACAAATACGGGTTCATCGAAACACCGTACCGTCTGGTGAAGGACGGCAAGGTCGAAAGCGAAACCCGCTATCTGTCCGCGATGGAAGAAGAAAAGCTGATCGTGGCGCAGGCTGACGCGCCGATGACGCTGGAAGGCCGTTTCACCCGTGAACTGGTCTCGGTCCGTCACAACGGCGACTTCCGCCTGGTGGCCCCCGATCAGGTGACCGCGATCGACGTGTCTCCGCGCCAGCTGGTGTCGGTTGCCGCGGCGTTGATTCCGTTCCTGGAAAACGACGACGCCAACCGCGCGCTGATGGGCTCGAACATGATGCGTCAGGCGGTGCCGCTGATCCAGTCCGATGCGCCGCTGGTCGGCACGGGCATGGAAGCTGCGGTTGCGCATGACTCGGGTGCGACGATCGTGGCGCGCCGCGCCGGGGTGATCGACCAGATCGACGGCGCGCGCATCGTGGTGCGCGTGACCAGCGACGACGGCGAAACCACCAAGGGCGTCGACATCTATCGTCTGCGCAAGTTCATGCGTTCGAACCAGTCGACCTGCATCAATCAGCGTCCGCTGGTGAAGGTGGGCGACATGGTGCGCGAAGGCGACATCATCGCCGACGGCCCGTCGACCGAACTGGGCGAACTGGCTCTGGGCCGCAACGTGCTCTGCGCGTTCATGCCGTGGAATGGTTACAACTTCGAAGACTCGATCCTGATCAGCGAACGCATTGCGCGTGACGACGTGTTCACCTCGATCCATATCGAAGAATTCGAAGTGATGGCCCGCGATACGAAGCTGGGCCAGGAAGAAATCACCCGCGATATTCCGAACGTCGGCGAGGAAGCGCTGCGCAGCCTCGACGAAGCTGGCATCGTGTATGTCGGCGCGGAAGTGAACCCGGGCGACATTCTGGTCGGCAAGGTGACGCCGAAGGGCGAAAGCCCGATGACGCCGGAAGAAAAACTGCTGCGTGCCATCTTCGGTGAAAAGGCGTCCGACGTGCGCGACACGTCGCTGCGTCTGCCGCCGGGGACGACGGGCACGATCGTTGATGTGCGCGTGTTCAGCCGCCGCGGCGTCGACAAGGACGAACGCGCCATGGCGATCGAGCGCGCGGAAATCGAAGGTCTGGCCAAGGACCGCGACGACGAGAAGGCCATTCAGGAGCGTTCGTTCCTGAATCGTCTGCGCGAACGTCTGCTGAACCAGGAAGCCGGCTCGGGCTTTAAGGGCATCAAGTCGGGTACCATCCTGACCAACGACGTGCTGGGTGAGCATCCGCGTGGATCGTGGCGCCATGTTGTGGTGCAGGACGATGCGGTGATGGCCGAGATCGAAACACTGAAGCGTGAATACGACGCCGCGGTGGATCGTCTGCAGAAGCGCTTCGAGTCGAAGGTGGACAAGGTCCAGCGCGGCGACGAATTGCTGCCGGGCGTGATGAAGATGGTCAAGGTGTTCGTGGCGGTGAAGCGTAAGCTGCAGCCGGGCGACAAGATGGCCGGCCGTCACGGCAACAAGGGTGTCGTCTCGCGCGTGGTGCCGATGGAAGACATGCCGTTCCTGGAAGACGGTCGTCCGGTGGATCTGGTGCTGAACCCGCTGGGCGTGCCGTCGCGCATGAACGTCGGGCAGATTCTGGAAACCCATCTGGGTTGGGCCTGTGCGGCGCTTGGCCAGCAGGTTGGCGAGCTGGTCGATACGTATCGACGTAACGGCGAGAAGCACCAGGAACTGCTGGACAAGCTGAAGAGCGTGTATGGCGAGGCCGTGTTCAAGCGCGACATCGCCGACATGTCGACCGAACAGCTGATGGAACTGTGCGATAACCTGAAGAAGGGCATTCCCATCGCAACGCCGGTGTTCGATGGCGCGCTGCCGTCCGACATCGAGGAAATGCTGGGCAAGGCCGGGCTCGATATCTCGGGCCAGGTGCAGCTGACCGATGGTCGTTCGGGTGAACCGTTCGAACGCAAGGTGACGGTTGGGTATATCTATATGCTCAAGCTGCATCACTTGGTCGACGACAAGATCCATGCCCGTTCGATCGGTCCGTACTCGCTCGTCACGCAGCAGCCGCTGGGTGGTAAGGCGCAGTTCGGTGGTCAGCGCTTCGGGGAAATGGAAGTGTGTGCGCTTGAAGCATACGGCGCTGCCTATACGCTGCAGGAAATGCTGACCGTGAAGTCGGACGACGTGTCCGGCCGCACCAAGGTCTACGAAGCAATCGTCCGCGACCAGGACGGTTTCGAAGCCGGGGTGCCGGAAAGCTTCAACGTTCTGGTGAAAGAACTGAAGTCTCTGGGCCTCAACGTGGATCTGGACACCGCGACATAACGTCGCGGTGCTCCGGCTTTCTTCCGCGTTGCATTGAGATCCGGCCTTCGGGCCAAGCAGGGTGAGACCCGCATGAACGAGCTGATGAAAATCCTGGGCCAGACCGGCCAGGCACTGACTTTCGACCAGATCAAGATCGCGATCGCATCGCCCGAACAGATTCGTTCGTGGTCGTTCGGCGAGATCAAGAAGCCGGAGACGATCAACTATCGCACGTTCAAACCTGAACGCGATGGTTTGTTCTGCGCGCGCATCTTCGGGCCGATCAAGGACTACGAATGTCTCTGCGGCAAGTACAAGCGGATGAAGTTCCGCGGCATCATCTGCGAGAAGTGCGGCGTTGAAGTCACGCTCGCCAAGGTGCGCCGCGAACGTATGGGCCATATCGAACTGGCCTCGCCGGTTGCGCATATCTGGTTCCTGAAGTCGCTGCCGTCGCGCATCGGGCTGATGTGCGACCTGACGCTGAAGGAACTGGAAAAGGTCCTGTATTTCGAGAGCTATGTGGTTCTCGAACCGGGCCTGACCGACATGAAGCTGTATCAGCTGCTAACTGAAGACCAGCTGATGGCCAAGCAGGATGAATTCGGCGACGACGCGTTCAGCGCGGGTATCGGCGCTGAAGCGGTGAAGCACATCCTGAACGGAATCGACCTGGAAGCCGAGCGCACCCGTCTGCGTATCGAGCTGAAGGAAGCAACGTCGGAAACCAAGCGCAAGAAGCTGGTGAAGCGTCTGAAGCTGGTCGAGAACTTTGCCGACAGTGGTGCCGATCCGCAGTGGATGATCCTCGACGTGGTGCCGGTGATTCCGCCGGAACTGCGCCCGCTGGTACCGCTGGATGGTGGCCGTTTCGCGACGTCGGATCTGAACGATCTGTATCGCCGCGTCATCAACCGCAACAACCGCCTGAAGCGCCTGATCGAACTGCGCGCGCCGGACATCATCGTGCGCAACGAAAAGCGCATGCTGCAGGAATCGGTCGACGCACTGTTCGACAACGGCCGTCGTGGCCGCGCCATCACGGGTGCCAACAAGCGCCCGCTGAAGTCGCTGTCCGACATGCTGAAGGGCAAGCAGGGCCGCTTCCGTCAGAACCTGCTGGGCAAGCGCGTCGACTATTCGGGCCGTTCGGTGATCGTGGTGGGGCCGGAGCTGAAGCTGCACCAGTGTGGTCTGCCGAAGAAGATGGCGCTGGAACTGTTCAAGCCGTTCATCTATTCGAAGCTGGAAAAGTACAACCTCGCCACCACCATCAAGGCTGCGAAGCGCATGGTGGAAAAGGAACGTCCCGAAGTCTGGGACATCCTGGAAGAGGTTATCCGCGAACATCCGGTGATGCTGAACCGCGCGCCGACGCTGCATCGACTTGGCATTCAGGCGTTCGAGCCGGTGCTGATCGAGGGCAAGGCGATCCAGCTGCATCCGCTGGTCTGTACCGCGTTTAACGCCGACTTCGACGGCGACCAGATGGCTGTGCACGTTCCGCTGAGCCTGGAAGCGCAGCTTGAAGCGCGCGTGCTGATGATGTCGACCAACAACATCCTCAGCCCCGCGAACGGCAAGCCGATTATCGTGCCGTCGCAGGATATCGTGCTGGGGCTGTATTACCTGAGCCTTGAGACGCCGGAATTCCGCGCCGCCGACGAAAAGAATGCCCCGGCATTCGGCACGATCGGCGAGATCGAGCACGCGCTGGCCGCCAAGGCGGTTGGCCTGCACGACAAGATCGTCGCGCGCTGGGAAACAGTGGACGCTGAAGGCAAGAAGCAGCGCACCCGCGTGGTCACCACGCTGGGCCGTATGCTGATCGCGCAGATCCTGCCGAAGCATCCGAACATTCCGTTCGCGCTGATCAACAAGCAGCTGACGAAGAAGAACGTGTCGGACGTGATCGACGCGGTGTATCGTCACTGCGGTCAGAAGGAATGCGTGATTTTCGCAGACCGGATGATGACGCTGGGCTTCAACAACGCCTTCAAGGCGGGGATTTCGTTCGGCAAGGACGACATGCAGATCCCGCAGGTGAAGACCAAGTTGATCGCCGAAACTGAAGACGAAGTGAAGCAGTTCGAACAGCAGTATCAGGACGGTCTGATCACCTCGGGCGAACGCTACAACAAGGTGGTTGACGCCTGGTCGCGCTGCACGGACGCAGTGGCCAAGGCGATGATGGAACGCATCTCGCATCAGGAAATCGGCAAGCCGACCAACTCGGTCTGGATGATGAGCCATTCCGGTGCGCGTGGGTCGCCGGCGCAGATGCGTCAGCTTGCCGGGATGCGCGGGCTGATGGCGAAGCCGTCGGGCGAAATCATCGAACAGCCGATCATCTCGAACTTTAAGGAAGGCCTGACCGTGCTGGAGTACTTCAACTCCACCCACGGTGCGCGTAAGGGTCTGGCCGATACCGCGCTGAAGACGGCGAACTCGGGTTATCTGACCCGTCGTCTGGTCGACGTGGCGCAGGACAGCATCATCTACGAAGTCGACTGCGGCACAGAACGTGGCCTGTCGGTGACGGCGGTGCTGGATGGCGGTGAAGTCGTCGCCTCGCTGGAAGAACGCATCCTGGGTCGCACGACGCAGGAAGACATCCACGATCCGGCAACGGGCGAGCTGATTGTCGCGCGCAATACCCTGATCGAGGAAGAAGTCGCGGCGCGCATCGACGAGTCGGGTGTCGAAGTGGTGAGAATCCGCTCGGTGCTGACCTGCGAAGCGAAGGCCGGGGTCTGTGCGCATTGCTATGGGCGCGATCTGGCACGCGGCACGCCGGTGAACATCGGCGAAGCGGTGGGTGTGATTGCCGCGCAGTCGATCGGTGAACCGGGCACGCAGCTGACGATGCGTACGTTCCATATTGGTGGGGCGGCGCAGCGTGGTGCGGAACAGTCGGCCGTGGAAGCAACCGGCGACGGCACGGTCAGCGTGCGTAACCGCACGGTGGTCATGAACTCGCAGGGCACGCCGGTCGTGATGTCGCGTAACTGCGAAATCGTGCTGCTGGATGCCAACAAGCGCGAACGTGCGCGGTTCCGCGTGCCCTACGGCGCCCGCCTGCTGGTGGACGACGGAATGCAGGTAGCCCGCACCCAGAAGCTGGCCGAATGGGATCCGTACACCCTGCCGATCATCACCGAAAAGGCAGGTATCGTCGAATACGCCGACCTGATCGAAGGCGCGACGCTTGTCGAGCGGATGGACGAAGTGACGGGTCTGACGTCGAAGGTCGTGGTCGACTTCAAGCAGTCGGCCAAGTCGGCCGAGCTGCGTCCGCGCCTGGTGCTGAAGGACGACAAGGGCGAGATTCTCTACATGCCCAACGGGTCCGAAGCGCGTTACTTCCTCAGCCCCGACTCGATTCTCTCGATCGAGAACGGTGCGCGGGTCAGCGCGGGTGACGTGCTGGCGCGTACGCCGCGTGAAGGCTCGAAGACCCGCGATATTACGGGGGGTCTGCCGCGCGTGGCCGAACTGTTCGAAGCCCGTCGTCCGAAAGACCATGCGATTATCGCCGAATGCGATGGCCGCGTGGAATTCGGCAAGGATTACAAGGCGAAGCGTCGCATCGTCGTGAAGAACGACGAGACCGGCGAAGAAACCGAATACCTGATCCAGAAGGGTAAGCACATCTCGGTGCAGGAAGGCGACTATGTGCGCAAGGGTGACCCGCTGGTCGACGGCCCGCGCGTGCCGCACGATATCCTGAAGGTGCTGGGTGTCGAGGCGCTGTCCGAGTATCTGGTGAACGAAGTACAGGACGTCTACCGTCTGCAGGGCGTGAAGATCAACGACAAGCACATTGAAGTGATCGTCCGCCAGATGCTGCAGAAGGTGGAAATCACCGATCCGGGCGATACCACGTTCCTGATCGGTGAAACCATCGACCGCACGGAATTCGACGCCGAGAACGACAAGGCGCTGCATGCGGGCGACCGCCCGGCGCAGATGACGCCGGTGCTGCAGGGCATCACCAA
>JAVBJV010000038.1:0-30830 GCA_031546815.1 Acetobacteraceae bacterium | reverse complement strand
GGAAGTGTCGCTCTACACAGCTCTGCCATCCATCGCGGCGACATACGGACAGACGATGCTGGGCACGCTGCACCAGCGCCGCGGCGATGAAGGCAATCCGGGCACTCTGGGCAGCAACGCAAGCTGGACGCGTATGCTCGCCTCGCACACGCATAACGGTGGCGGCAGCGACGGCATCTACGGCTCTGGCCCGCGCTACAACACCGACACCTGGGCGGTGCAGAGCGGGTTCGATCTCTATCGCGGGCAAGACAGCTCGGGCGGGCGCGATCTGGCTGGGGTCTATCTTGCGGTCGGCACGGCAAGCGCCGATGTCTGGCACTACACCGGCGCACGCGCCGGGCAGGATACGCTGATGGGCTACACCGCCGGCGCTTACTGGACGCATTTCGGGGCCACCGGCTGGTATGTCGACGCGGTCGCACAGGCCACGTATTACGACGTGAAGGCCGAGGGCAACGGCTCCGGCGCGCAGTCGTTGACCACCAACGGCACCGGTTTCGCCACCTCGCTGGAAGCCGGCTACCCGATCCATCTGGACGGGCGCGCATGGAGCATCGAACCCCAGGCACAGCTGATTGCGCAGTGGCTGGACCTCGATGCCGCATCGGATGCCGTCAGCCGCGTAAGCTTCAGCGACGGCACCGCGCTGACCGGGCGTGTTGGCGTGCGGCTGGCACGCAACTGGACCTACGCAAGCGGCACCGAACAGCGCAACGTCAATCTGTGGTTCCGCCCCAATGTCTGGCACGAATTCAAGGGCGATCCGCGCACCACGGTGGCGGGTCTGGACGGCCAGAACGCGGTTGGCTTCCATTCCGACCTGGGCGGTACCTGGGCCGAGTTCAACATGGGTGTGAACGCTGACCTGAACCGGCGCGCATCGCTGTATCTCAACGCGTCCTACAGCCGCGGCCTCAGCAGCAACGACCGTGACGGATACGACGGACAGGCGGGGATCAAGGTCGTCTGGTAAGATCCCACCAAACACAACAGCAGGGCGCGACCGCAAGGCCGCGCCCTGTTTCGTTTGCTCAGCCCGGTGCTATATGGCGGTGTCCGCGTGCGGGATAAAATGAAAGCCATTGTGATGAGATACGTTGTTGTCCTGCTGCTGGCCTTTGCCGTTCCGGCACAGGCACGGGACCTCCCCTCGGCCGAGGCGCTGCGAGACGGGCTGGAGATGGGGTATGTATCGTCCACCCGGATCATCAGCCCGTGCGCCAATCTGCCCGACGACTATCCCGAAGCGGAGAGAGACGCCGAAAACGCACGCGCGAACTTGCCGGCGGGGGTGTGCACCTATCCGGGTTTTGCAGAAACCTATGCCCGGCTGATGTTCATCCAGGCTGGTCTGCTGGCCGAGAGCCGCACCCCGTTCGAGACCACCGACCGCATCCAGCACGACCGCAATGCCGTGCATCACTGCGCCGATGCCGCCTGCGCCATGCAGGTGCTGGATCGCGTGCTGCCCCCGTACGAGATCGAATGGAAGGAACTGCCCGCCCTGGACGAAAACACGCCTCGTCCGGATTTTCTGATCGACGCCACAGCAGAAATCCCCGCCGACATGCTGGCCAAGGTGCAACCGATGCTCGCCGGAATCGCCGAATTATGCGGCACGCCTGACGATGACGGAGCCGAGATCACCTATCGTCTGCGCCAGCTCACCCCGTCGGGCAATCCGGTTGTCGTGGCATCGTGCTTCACCGGGGCGGCTCAATTCCCGGTCTGGATGGTGGAACTGGCCCCGGAAGGCCCGCGCACATTGCTGACATCCGAAGATGGCAGCAACTGCTTCATCCTGCCGACGCTGCGGGATGGCCATCCGGATCTGTATTGCTCGGTGCGGCAGAGCGCCGGAGATCATCCGACAACGATCTACGTGTTCTCGGGCGGCGTTTATACCGCAGGGCTGGAGATGGACATTCAGGGATCGCTCGATCCGGAAACATCTCTGGCTATCCGCTTCGAACGCATCGGCACACTTCCGCCAGCCGACGCCAGATAAGACAAAGGCGCGGCCATCGCAGCCGCGCCTTCGATGCTTCATTCTGTGGCTGCTTAAATGTGCAGCGCGCGTCCGTCCACGGCCAGTGCCGCTTCCTTCACTGCTTCGTTCAGCGCCGGATGTGCGTGACAGGTGCGCGCGATATCTTCGGCACTCGCGCCGAATTCGATCGCCATCACCAGTTCCGCAATCAGCGTGCCTGCATCCGGGCCCAGTATGTGTGCGCCCAGAACCTCGTCCGTCGTATTGTCGGCGAGGATCTTCACGAACCCATCCATATGCCCGTTGGCGCGCGCGCGGCCATTGGCGGTGAACGGAAACTTACCGACGCGATATTCACGCCCTTCGGCCTTCAGTTCTTCTTCCGTCTTACCGACCGTCGCCACTTCCGGTGCGGTGTAAACCACGCCCGGGATCGCGCCGTAATTCACGTGCCCGGCCTGACCGGCCAGCAGTTCGGCCAGTGCCACGCCTTCTTCCTCGGCCTTGTGCGCCAGCATTGGTCCCACGATCACGTCGCCGATCGCGTAGATGCCCGGCACGTTGGTCGCGAAATGCCCATCGGTCTTCACGCGGCCACGTTCATCGGTTTCAACGCCGACGTCCTTCAGCCCCAGACCATCGGTAAAGGCGCGACGCCCGATCGACAGCAGCACTACATCGGCCTTCAACGTTTCAGCCGCGCCGCCCTTGGCGGGTTCCACGGTCAGCGTCACGCCGTCCTTGCCCTTCTTCGCGCCGGTCACTTTCGATCCCAGCTTGAACTTCATCCCCTGTTTGCCGAGGGTGCGTTCGAACTGCTTGGCGATCTCGCCATCCATGCCCGGCACCAAGCGGTCGAGGAATTCCACCACCGTCACCTGCGCACCCAGACGCATCCAGACCGAACCCAGTTCCAGCCCGATCACCCCACCGCCGATCACCACCAGATGACCCGGCACCTTCGACAGCTCCAGCCCGCCGGTCGAGGTGACGATCTGCTTTTCGTCCACATCGATGCCAGCCAGCGGCATGCTTTCCGATCCGGTCGCGATGATGATGTTCTTCGCGTCGTAAACCGTGCCCGCCACATCCACCTTGCCCGGCGCGGTGATCTTGCCCGCGCCCTTCAGCCAGGTGACCTTGTTCTTCTTGAACAGGAATTCGATGCCCTTGACGTTGGCGCCGACCACTTCGGCCTTGCGCGCCTGCATCTTCGCCAGGTCGAGCTTCACGCCCGACACATCAACCCCGTGCGCGGCCAGTTCGTGCTGCGCTTCGTGGAACTTGTCCGACGACACCAGCAGCGCCTTCGACGGGATGCACCCGACATTCAGACACGTGCCACCCAGCGTTTCGCGCTTTTCCACGCAGGCGACTTTCATGCCGAGCTGCGCCGCACGGATGGCTGCCACATAACCGCCGGGACCGGCACCAATGACGATAACGTCAAAAGAATCGCTCATGGGCTGATCCTTCGTATTTTCTGTTTCAGTTAAAAGCAGGACGGGCGACCCAAAGGCCGCCCGTGATTTGGCATTACAGGTCGAGCAGCAGACGACGCGGATCTTCCACGCCTTCCTTCACGCGAACAAGGAACGAGACCGCTTCCTTGCCGTCGACGATGCGATGATCGTACGACAGCGCCAGATACATCATCGGCCGCACTTCCACCTTGCCGCCGATCACCATCGCGCGATCCTGGATCTTGTGCATGCCCAGAATGCCCGACTGCGGCGGGTTGAGGATCGGCGTCGACATCAGCGACCCATACACACCACCATTGGTGATGCTGAATGTGCCACCCGACAGTTCGTCGATCTTCAGCGCACCGTCACGCGCGCGCTTGCCGAAGTCGGCGATGTTGGCTTCCACCTGCATCAGCGACATCTGGTCCGCATTGCGCAGCACCGGCACGACCAGACCGTTCGGTCCGCCCACGGCGATGCCCATGTGCACGAAGTTCTTGTAGATCACGTCGTCGCCGTCGATCTCGGCGTTGACCGCCGGGAATTCCTTCAGCGCCGCGACGCAGGCCTTCACGAACACGCCCATGAAGCCCAGACGAACGCCGCCGTGCTTCTTCTCGAACGCGTCCTTGTATTCGGCACGCAGCGCCATGATGGCGGACATGTCGACTTCGTTGAACGTCGTCAGCATGGCTGCGTTGTTCTGCGCTTCCTTCAGACGACGCGCGATAGTCAGACGCAGGCGCGTCATGCGCACGCGTTCTTCGCCACCTTCAACAGCGCGCGGAGCCTTGGCCGCTGCTGCGGGCGTTGCGGCCTGCGGCTGGCTGAGGAATGCCTGCACATCGCCCTTCGTCACGCGCCCGCCCTTGCCGGAACCGGCGCCGACCTGACCGGCGCCAACGCCTGCTTCGGTCATCATCTTCTGCGCCGCCGGGAACGCCGCCGCTGCCGGAGCAGCCGCCGGACGCGCCACAGGACCCGAGGGACTGGCCGGAGCTGTCACACCCGCGGGCGGGTTCGCTGCCGCGCGCTTTTCGGTCGCCGCACCAGCAGCACCTTCGGCCACAACGCCAAGCACCGCGCCGGGAACGACTTCGGTGCCTTCGGCGGCCACGATGTCGGTCAGCGTGCCGGCCGACGGTGCGTTGACTTCAACCGTCACCTTGTCGGTTTCAAGCTCGACCAACGGCTCGTCGGCTTTCACCGCTTCGCCTGCTTTTTTCAGCCAACGCGCAACCGTTGCGCTGCTTACACTTTCGCCCAGAGTGGGGACTTTGATCTCGAAGGCCATTGGCCGTCCTTCCGCCTTTGATCCAGAAATCAGCCGAGAAGCAGCGCTTCCCGAACCAGTTTGGTTTGCTGTGCCGCATGCACCTTGGCAAGGCCGGTCGCCGGACTTGCCGCATTTTCACGCCCGACATAGCTGGGGCGCTTCGCCTTGATCTTCATGCCTGACAGCACGTCTTCAATCCGCCGGTCGACGAAATGCCACGCCCCCATGTTCTGGGGTTCTTCCTGGCACCACACCACATCCGCATTGGTGTACGGCGCCAGAGTCTTCGCCAGCGTCTTCGCCGGGAACGGATAGATCTGCTCGACACGCACGATGGCGACGTCGTTGACGCCCTTCTCGCGGCGTTCGGCCAGCAGGTCGTAATACACCTTGCCGCTGCACAGCACGACACGCTTCACCTTGTCGGCCGCGGCCAGCTTGTCCACTTCGGGCAGCACGAACTGGAAGCCCGAACCGTCCTTGAATTCGTCGAGCTTCGAGACCGCCAGCTTGTGACGCAGCAGCGACTTCGGCGACATGACGACCAGCGGCTTGCGGAAGCTGCGCTTCAGCTGGCGACGCAGGGCGTGGAAGTAATTGCCCGGCGTGGTGATGTTGCACACCAGCATGTTGTCTTCAGCGCAAAGCTGCAGATAACGTTCCAGACGCGCCGACGAGTGTTCCGGCCCCTGGCCTTCGTGCCCGTGCGGCAGCAGCAGCACCAGACCCGACATACGCAGCCACTTGGTTTCGCCCGACGCAATGAACTGATCGATGATCACCTGTGCACCGTTGGCGAAGTCGCCGAACTGGCCTTCCCACAGGGTCAGCGTCTTGGGGTCCGCCACCGAATACCCGTATTCGAAGCCCAGCACGCCCACTTCGGACAGCAGCGAGTTGTAAACCTCGATCTTCGCCTGCTTGCCTTCCGCGCGGATGTTGTTCATCGGCGTGTATTCGTTCTGATTCTGCTGGTCGATCAGCACCGCGTGGCGATGGCTGAACGTGCCGCGCTGGCAGTCTTCGCCCGACAGACGCACACGATGGCCTTCCAGCAGCAACGTGCCGAACGCCAGTGCTTCACCGGTCGCCCAGTCGATGCCCTCGCCCGAGGTCATCATGGCCTGCTTGGCTTCCAGCTGACGCGCGATCTTGGAATTCACGTTGAAGTCCGCCGGAACGGTGGCCAGCGCCTTACCGACTTCCTTCAGCGTCTTCAGATCGACACCGGTTGCTTCGTCCGCTTCTTCCAGCGTCCGCACCGACTTCAGGCCGGACCAATGGCCTTCCAGCCAGTCCGCCTTGTTCGGCTTGTACGTGGACGCCGCCTGGAACGCCTGTTCCAGCGTGTCGTTGAAGCGGTTGGCAATCGCGGCGGCTTCATCGGCCGTGACCGAACCTTCGGCGATCAGACGTTCGGCATAGGCGGTCAGCGTGGTCTTCTGGTCGCGGATCGCCTTGTACATGATCGGCTGGGTGAACGCCGGTTCGTCGGATTCGTTATGGCCGTGGCGACGATAGCAGACGATATCCAGCACCACGTCGCAGCCGAATTCCATGCGGAAGTCCGTCGCCATCTGCGAACAGTACACCACCGCTTCCGGATCGTCGCCGTTCACATGCAGGATCAGCGCCTGGATCGACTTCGCCACGTCCGTGCAATACAGGCCCGAGAACGCATGCAGCGGCACGGTCGTGAACCCGATCTGGTTGTTCACCACGATATGGATCGACCCGCCGGTGCGATACCCGATCAGCTGGCTCATCGCCAGGGTTTCGTAGACCACGCCCTGCCCGGCAAACGCTGCGTCGCCGTGCATCTGAATGGCCATCGCCGAACGGCGGCCCTTCACGTCGCCCGCATTGTCCTGACGCGCGCGGATCTTGCCGACCACAACCGGGTCCACCACTTCAAGATGGCTGGGGTTCGGCTGCAGCGAGATATGCACCGTGTGCCCGGCAATCTCGGCATCGATCGAAGTGCCGAGATGGTATTTCACGTCGCCCGAACCCTGCACGTCTTCGGGCTTGAAGCTTTCACCGCCGAATTCGCTGAACACTGCCGTGAAAGGCTTCTTCACCACGTTCACCAGCGTGTTCAAACGGCCACGATGCGGCATGCCGATGGCGATTTCGTTCACGCCGGCCTTGGCTGCCGTTTCGATAATCGCGTGCAGCGACGGGATAGTCGCCTCGCCGCCTTCCAGACCGAAGCGCTTCGTGCCGACATACTTCTTCGCACAGAAGGTTTCGAACCCTTCGGCTTCCGTCAGCTGCTGCAGGATCTTGGTCTTCGACGTCTTGTCGAAGCTCGACCCCCATGGCGCGTTTTCGATGCGGCGCTGGATCCACGACTTCTGGTCGGGGTCCTGAATATGCATGAACTCGACGCCGACCGGCCCGCAATACGCCGCACGCAGAATCGCGATGATCTCGCGCAGCGTTGCGGTTTCCTTGCCCAGCACCTTGTCGATGAAGATCGGGCGATCCATGTCGGCTTCGGTGAAGCCATAGGTCGCGGGGTCGAGTTCCGGATGCGGCTTCGGCGCGGTCAGGTGCAGCGGGTCGAGCTGCGCTTCCAGATGCCCACGCACACGATAAACACGGATCAGCATCAGCGCGCGAATTGAATCGAGCGTTGCGGCGCGAACCTGTTCGACGGAAGCTCCGGCGGCCTTGGCATCCTTGCCCTTGCCCGGCGCAGGCGCGGGCGTGGGTTCGGCAACATCGAAGCGACGCGGCGCCCACGAGGCCCCCATCGCATCGGTCAGAACTCCACGCGCTTCATCGTTCAGCGCGGCAAAGAGTTCAGCAAAACTGGAATCGACACTGGCAGGGTTCTGCACCCACTTCGCGTAAGCATCCGCGATAAACGCCGCATTGCCGCCGTTCAGAGCGGTTGCAAGAATATCTATACCAGCCATTTCTGGTTAGCCCCCTTGATCATGGCCTCGTACTGAAGCTCAGCCTATACCTATCATAAGGCGCGGGAAGAGAAACCCTTAGTCCGCAATTTGCGACCCCGTATTGCAGTAATCTGGGGGCTCGCGTCGTCTTACGCCATAAAATTCGTCGGTGTGAATGTAATTCGTGCTCACATTGTGAAAATCCAGAGACGCGAATGATGCCGCGCATCACCTTCAACCTGTGCGAGCGAAACGTTTTCTTGCACTGCACAATTTCTTGTTTGCGCCAGCGCAAGAAAAAACCGCCCCGATTAATGCATCGGAGCGGTTCATTCATCTTAACGCGAAGTGACGAATTTACTTCTTCATCGCCTTGACCATCGTCGAGCCGAGCGAGGCCGGGCTGTCGGCGACGAAGATGCCCGCGCTGCGCATGGCATCCATCTTCGCGTCCGCCGTGTCCTTGCCACCCGAGATCACCGCGCCCGCATGACCCATGCGACGGCCCGGAGGTGCCGTGACGCCCGCAATGAAGCCGACCGTGGTCTTCTTCACCTTGCTCCTGGCGAGGAATTCAGCCGCATCGATTTCGCTCTGCCCGCCGATTTCACCGATCATGATGATGGTTTCGGTTTCGGGATCGGCCAGGAACATTTCCAGCACTTCAATGAAGTCCGTGCCCTTCACCGGATCACCACCAATACCGACGCAGGTCGACTGGCCGAGGCCCGCCGCCGTGGTCTGCGCAACGGCTTCATAGGTCAGTGTGCCCGAACGCGATACGATGCCAACCTTGCCGCGACGATGGATGTGCCCCGGCATGATGCCGATCTTGCACGCATCCGGCGTGATCACGCCCGGACAGTTCGGCCCGATCAGACGCGACTTCGACCCTTCGAGCGCACGACGCACGCGGATCATGTCGAGCACCGGAATGCCTTCGGTGATGCAGACGATCAGCGGCAGTTCCGCATCGATCGCTTCCAGGATCGCGTCCGCCGCGAACGGCGGCGGCACATAGATCGCGGATGCGGTCGCCCCGGTCTTTTCCACTGCGTCGGCCACGGTGTCGAACACCGGCAGGTTCAGATGCAGCGTGCCGCCCTTGCCGGGGGTAACGCCGCCCACAACCTTGGTCCCGTATGCCAGCGCCTGTTCCGAATGGAACGTGCCCTGCGCACCGGTGAAGCCCTGGGTGATGACCTTGGTGTTGCTATCAACGAGAACGGCCATGTTATGCGGCCTCCTTCACAGCCTTGACCACCTTTTCGGCGGCATCGGCAAGGTTGTCGGCAGAGATGATCGGCAGGCCCGAACCGGCCAGGATCTTCTTGCCCAGTTCCACGTTGGTCCCTTCCAGACGCACCACCAGCGGCACGTTCAGGCTGACTTCACGCGCGGCCGCCACAACGCCCTCGGCGATCACGTCGCAGCGCATGATGCCACCGAAGATGTTGACCAGAATGCCTTCGACCTTCGGGTCCGACAGGATGATCTTGAACGCCGCCGTCACACGTTCCTTCGTCGCGCCACCGCCGACGTCGAGGAAGTTGGCAGGCGAGGATCCATACAGCTTGATGATGTCCATCGTTGCCATGGCCAGGCCCGCGCCGTTCACCATGCAGCCGATCACGCCATCCAGCGCCACGTAGTTCAGTTCGAACTTCGCGGCTTCCAGTTCCTTGGGATCTTCTTCGGTTTCGTCGCGCAGCTTCACGATATCGGCGTGGCGATACAGCGCGTTGTCGTCAAAGTTCATCTTCGCATCCAGCGCGACGACATCGCCCGCGCCAGTCACAACCAGCGGGTTGATCTCGACGATGGCGCAATCAAGCGCGATGAACGCTTCGTACATCGCCGTCACGAACTTCGTGAACGCGCCGATCTGCTTGCCTTCAAGCTTCAGACCGAATGCCAGTTTGCGGGCATGGAAGCCCGACACACCGGTCGCCGGGTCGATCGCAACCTTCAGGATTTTCTCGGGGTGGTTTTCAGCCACTTCCTCGATTTCCATCCCGCCTTCGGTCGACGCCATGATGGTCACGCGCGAGGTAGCGCGGTCGACCAGCAGGCCCAGATACAGTTCGCGTGCAATGTCGCAGCCCGCTTCAACATAAATGCGGTGGACTTTCTTGCCCGCCGCGCCGGTCTGCTTGGTGACCAGCGTGTGGCCCAGCATCGCGCCCGCCGCCGCCTTCACTTCGTCCAGCGACTTCACGACGCGCACGCCGCCCTTGCCGTTCGGGTCGTCCGCGAAACGACCGGCACCGCGGCCGCCCGCATGGATCTGCGACTTCACGACATAGACGGGGCCAGGCAGCTTCTTCGCTGCCTCGACCGCTTCTTCCGGAGTCCAGGCCACATGCCCGTCCAGAACGGCAATGCCGTAACGCCGAAGGACTTCCTTCGCCTGATATTCGTGGATGTTCACGTGGCCTTGCTCCTTAGTTTTTAACCAACCAGCTTCTTGGACGCATCGAGCAGTTCGCGCACCGAAGCGCAGGACTTTTCGAATGCAGCCTTTTCCGCCGCGTTGAGTTCAATTTCCACAATACGCTCCACGCCGCCCGCACCGATAACCACCGGCACGCCGACGTACAGCCCGTCGATACCATACTGCCCCTTCAGCCAAGCAGCGCAAGGGAGAACGCGCTTCTTGTCCTTCAGGTAGCTTTCCGCCATCGCGATCGCCGAAGTGGCCGGCGCGTAGAACGCACTGCCCTTTTCCAGCAGCTTCACGATTTCGCCGCCGCCATTCGCGGTACGGTTGCAGATCGCGTCGACCTTTTCCTGCGTGGTCCAGCCCATCTTCACAAGATCGGGAACCGGAATACCAGCCACCGTGGAATAGCGGGTCAGCGGCACCATCGTATCGCCATGGCCGCCCAGCACGAAGGCCGTCACGTCTTCCACGCTGACGTTGAATTCCTGCGCCAGGAACAGACGGAAGCGGGCCGAATCCAGCACGCCTGCCATGCCGACCACCTTGTTGTGCGGCAGACCGGACTTTTCGCGCATCACCCAGACCATCGCGTCGAGCGGGTTGGTGATGACGATGACGAACGCGTTCGGGCAGTAGGTCTTGATACCTTCCGCAACCGTGGCGATCACGCCGGCATTCTTGGCCACCAGATCGTCGCGGCTCATACCCGGCATACGCGGGAAGCCGGCGGTGACGATCACCACGTCCGCGTCCTTGATGGCTGCATAGTCGGACCCGCCGGACATGGCGGAATCGAACCCGTCGACCGGGCCGCTCTGCATGATGTCGAGCGCCTTGCCGGCTGCGACGCCACCGAACACGTCGAACAGAACGACGTCGCCCAGTTCTTTCAGACCGATCAGATGGGCGAGCGTGCCGCCGATATTGCCAGCCCCGATAAGGGCGATCTTTTTGCGGGCCATGGGAAATTCCTTCCGGGACGGGAAACAATAATGAACCAACCGGGCACACCGGTGCCCGGAGAGGCGCGAGACGGTCTAACCCGGCTTCAGCCCGGCGTAAAGATGGCCCATCTTCGCCCAGCGGACGAATATCTACGACGGCAATCCCCGTTTGGGGATAAGGGGGTGGCACCTAAACTGACGACAGCAGCACGACCCCGGCGATCAGAACGCCGCATCCGGCCAGCCGCCACGGCCCGACCGCCTCGCGCAAGACCAGCATGCCCATCAGCGCGCCGACCATCATCGACATCTCGCGCATGGGGGCCACCAGGCTGAGCGGCGCGCCCGAGGTCAGCGCCATCAGCACGAACAGATAGGACAAGGGCGACAGCAGCCCGACCCCAATCGCGATCCACCAGTAGCCGCGCATCGCATCGATCGCACGGCGCGGATCAGCGGCGATCAGCGGCGCCAGCAGAAAGAACCGCAACAGGTTCGAAAACCAGTCCAGCACCACGGGCGCGATACCCAGCGTCTTCACCGCATAGGCATCGACGACTGTATAGGATGCGATGAATCCACCCGTTGCGCCGCCCCACCGCACCCCTGCCATCCCGCCCGGCCGGCGGAAGGCCGCAAGATTGCCCTGCGTTGCGATAAGCCCGATCCCGCCGACCACCAGCAGCATTCCGAGCAGCCCCGACCCCGTCGGCACCTCCCCCAGGATAAGAAAAGCGCCGAACGTCGAGAGCATCGGCCCTGTCCCACGCGCCACCGGATAGACCACCGACAGGTCGGCCACCTGATATCCACGTTGCAGGCAAAGGCTGTAGGCCAGATGGATCACCCCACTGAGCAGCATGCAGACGACGCCCATCCAGCTCCAGACAATGCCGCTGCCCGTGGCGAGCAGCCAGATAACCCACGGCGCGTAGGCGATGCAGGCCACCAGATTATAGGCAAAGACAAACACCGGCCCGACCGGCGCGGCCCGCTTGGCGAGCAGATTCCAGCTTGCATGAATAAAGGCCGCAAGAATGACCAGCAGTAACGAGGCGAGCGTCATCGAGACCTCCTGATGCGCCATTGGCGCTGGTTGATCTCGACATCTCCGCCTCTGGGCTTTTGTCCCTCGGGTGCAGCCACGGAACGCCCGCGGTTTCTGCAACGCTCGGTCCAGCAGCGGCGAACCGCCCGGAACCCTAGTTGCCACTCAGTCGATGCGGAAAGCTTAGGCGGGATCTGGCGGGGCGATCAAGTGAGGCCCTACGTCAAATGCTCCATCCCCAGCCAGTCGTGGCTCTGCATTTCCACCAGACGACTGGCGGTGCGTTCGAACGCCTTGGCGTTGCGGCCTTCAGTATGCAGGTGGTCCGGCGGGGCCTCGGCAGAGGCCACCAGCTTCACCCGGTGGTCGTACAACGCATCGATCAGCGTGATGAAGCGACGCGCCTTCTCGAAATTATCGGGCGAAAGCTTGGGGATGCCATCCAGTACCAGCACATCGAAATGAATGGCCAACGCCAGATAATCGCCGGGGCCCAGCGGCTGCCCGCACAACGTCTCGAAGTCGAACCGCGCGATGCCGTTTGCGGCCTGCGGGATCACGAAGTCGCGCCCGTTGACGATCAGCGTGTCGCGTTTGCCGTGTTTTTCGCCGCTCAGCTGCTCGAACGCCGCATCCAGCGCAGCGGCGGCGCGTGCATCGACGGGGCTGTGCCAGGTCGGCAGGCCGTGGATGCGCCCGCGCCGGTAATCCCGCGCACCATCCATCAGCAACAGGTCCAGCCGCCGCTTGATCATCGCAATGAACGGCAGGAACGCATCACGCCCCGGCTGGCCCAGAAACAGCTTGTCCGGTTCGGTGTTCGATGTGGAGACGATCACCACGCCACGCTCGAACAGTGCCTCGAACAGACGGCCGAGGATCATCGCGTCGGCAATGTCGTTCACCTGGAATTCGTCGAAGCAGAGCAACGCTGCCTCGGCCGCAATCTCGTCGGCCAGCGGGGGGATCGGGTCGGCATTGCCGGGATTGGCCTGCTTGAAGCGGAAGATGCGCGCATGCGCGTCCTGCATGAAGCGATGGAAATGGATGCGCTTCTTGCGCGGCAGGTCGGCGGTGCTGAAGAACAGGTCCATCAGCATGGATTTCCCGCGCCCCACCTCGCCCACCAGATACAGGCCCTGTGGCGTGCCGGACGGCGCTTCGTCGACCGGCTTCTTGCGGAAGAAACGCGAGAGAAAACCGCCCTCCTCCTGCCCCGGCTTCGGGTCGTAGCCGCGCAGCTTCACCCACAGATCCTGAAACCGCTCGATCGCAAAGTGCTGCGACGGGTCGGCGGTGATCGTGCCCTCGGCAATCAGGGCGCGATACGCGGGCAACGGGCCTTCATGAGGCGAGGACGGTATAACGGACATCAGGCTGAATTAGCCCGGCGCGCGGGCCGGGGCAATTATCAACCGACTCCAACCGCTATCTGAACCGCACAGACATTCAGGTCGATAAACGTCGCTGACGCTCCGCAGGAGCAGGCCGACAACGCGAATATTGCCCCCAGCATCAGTAAATTCAAGAAATGCCGCATTTCTACTACTCCAAAAAACAGATGTTACCGTCGGCCTATAGTTTAGACCCAAGCGCCTCATGCCCCACGCAGCCAGAGCGCGGAAATGGGCTGGCTGACGGTGCGTTGATAGTGAAGAAAATATGCGGCGTGACATGCCGTGTATGCATCATGCGCGCGCGGGCCAAACAGCGCTGTATACTCAGCCTTGCAGTTCTGGAAAAAGGCTGTGGCAGCAGCAGCCCCTCGGCGCTGCACCGCAGCATAGAGAACGACGACCTCCGCTGTTTCCCGCGCGTTTCCCACCAGCGACTGCAAGGTGTGAATACCCTGCGCGTCCCGGAACCAGTCGCTCCGCGCATAGAGCGTGATAAAATCCGGGCGTTGCAGGATGGCGCGCAAAGCGGGAGCGCGGCTGGTATCGGCCCGCCAGCTTCCCGACGATCCGTCCAGAGACAGCACAGTCTGCGCAACCATCAACGCCAGCACATCATCCGGTGCCGGGGACGCACCGACCCGCGCCACCAGTCTGCGCGCCGCATCATATTGCAGCGCAAAATCCGCATAATTGCGGACTCGCTGTTCCTCAAACGCTCTTGGCAGCTGCTCGAACACATACCCGCAGCGCAGCACGCACTGGCGCAGCGTCTCAAGCGACGCACCTTCAGGCTGGGCAGCCTGCCGGTACGCCTGGCGTTCGTTGTTGAGCTGATCCTGCGCAGCATCCTGCGCCGCCGACCGGCGTGCAGCGCGTCCGGACTCCAGCGCATCGCCAAGCGCCGCTATGGGATAGAACGGCGCCCAGGCAATGTCCCGGTTACTCACACAACCGGTTAGCGACAGAAGCACCGCGCATAGCTGAGCAATCCGCTTCATGGCCGCGGCACCCGGAATTCACAGCGCTGTCCGCTGGGGCAGGACTGATTGATGCTGGGGACCGCGCACCGCTCTGTGCCGGGCGGGCAGGATACCCGGATCACACAGCTTGCCTCGCCCGGGCGGCACTCACGCACGGCAGAGGGCTGAGCAGCGCTGGGCACAGGGCGCGGACGGGGCGCGGGCGTGCTGCCGCTGGAATCGGCCGCGTCACCAATGGCATCCGCTGCGGCGTAAACCGCAAGGAAGGGCAGCGCCACCACAACAACAGGGGCCAGCAGCACACCCGTACCGATCCCCTCGGCAGTCGAGCAGGATCCGCCAAAGGGGTTGAGACAATTGCCACACCCGGCAAGCGGCAGCAGGGCGGCAAGCAACAGGGGAAAGCGTTTCAGCCCGGAAAAATACATTGCTGTCCTCCCGGGCAAGACCGGTTGATGCTGGGAATATCGCACCGCGCCACACTGGGTGGGCAGGAGACGCGTACCACACATGCCTGGCCTGAACGGCAGTCGCGTACAGCGCTGACTTGCTGGGCTGGCGTTGCTGCCGATGCAGGCGATGAACGCGCGGGTGCTGGGCGCGGCGATGCAGGGCGCGGTGCGGAATTTGCCGCCGACTCTGCCATTACAAAAGGCGCAACGACCACCGCAACGGGCAATAGCGGCAACAACAGAAGGCCAGTGCCGACCCCCTCGGCTGTCGAGCAGCTACCACCGCCGCCCATGGGGCTGAATTTTAGGCAATCACCACACCCCGCCAGCGGCAGTAGGGCGGTCAGCAGCAGGATAATGCGCTTCATGGTTGCACCACCTGGAATTCGCATTTCTGCCCACCAGGGCAGGATCGGTTGATACTGGGAATGACACACTGCGCCGCACCGGTTGGGCAGGAGACTCTGACCACGCAGCTTGCCGCACCAGGGCGGCATTCACGCACGGCGCGAATATTGGGTTGCGGGGCAGCGGGACGAACGACGGCCGAAGTATTTCGGGGGGGACTATCGGGAGCGGCACCAGAGTCGCCAATCCCGTCGGCGGCCAGCCCGACCAGAATGAACGGCAGCGCCACCACGGCGACCGGGGCCAACAGTGCGATCGTGCCAACAGCCTCGGCATCTGAACAATTGGAGCCACCGCCCCAGCTGAATTTCAAACAATCGCCACAACCTGCCAGCGGCAATGTTGCTGCCAACAGAAGACCGACACGGCAGCGGCGTAGATAAAAAGTAATCAATTCGCGATTTACAAGCGACGTTGTAGCCACCCCGATGCGGAAAAACAGAAAGGACCAGGCTGACCACATGATATCGCCTTTTGATAAAACAATGTTTATGAACGATGTTCATTCATAGTTATAGTAAATTCTAAAATCATTGCAATCTTCAAATTACGATAATTAGGCTTGCCCCGTCAGTCGGGGCGCAGCGCGTAGCGTCCGCTGCCTGCGCCGACCAGCAGCAACAGGCCCCCCAGACTTGGCGCCAGCGACAGCAACGTCCCCAGCAACCCCAGTCGCTGCGCTAATGCCCAGTCGCGCCCACCGGCAAACCAGTCGATCAGCGTGACGGCAACCAGCAGCATCGCAAGCAGCCGCGCGCGCCAGCCCAGCATGATCAGCACTGGCACCAGCAGATACACCGCCAGAAAGGCCACCGCCGACGCCATGCCCGGCACGCCAAGCCGTGTGGCGATATGCAGATGTTCGGACGGCCATACCTGCAGCCCATTAATGCCGAGCATAAGAAAAGTCAGCATCAGCAACACGCGACCACACAGCAGGGCAATATCGGACATCAGAAAATACAACTCTCACCACGGCCCCGCAAAAGAGCCGCGCATATTAAACCGGCCAATATTTCATCATTATTCCCGCCCCAAGGCAAATGCGCGGCACGGATTTCCCCATGCCGCGCATCTTCAGGCGTTCAGTGCGAGTGCAGCACAAACCGCCGGTCAAGCTGCTGCACCGGCCTGGCGTTCGATGGATAGAGCCGGGCAAACGCCGCCACATCCGCATCGGCCACCGCGACCGGTTCGGCCAGCAGCATCCAGTCCACCGTTTCGCTGCATGGCGGCGTGGTGAGCGATCCCGAATACCGGTAATACTGGCGCTGCTCCGGCAGCAATCCATTCGGGTCGATCCCCGAGGCGGCTTTCACCGGTTCCCCGGCCGCCGGCGGCATCGTCGAGATAATCTTCGAGAAAACCGCATTCTCTCCGCCGGTCGTCAGCAGAACGCCCAGCACCCCCAAAGATCCCGAACTGTGACGATGCACAAAATGCGCTTCCATCGCGAAGTTCTTGCCGTCGATCGTGTGTTCGCTTGGGTGATGGAAGTGGAACTGCAGCAGTTCGAAGTTTTCGCCGCCGACTTCAAGTATCCCACCAGCAGCGGCGTTCACCTGAATTGTGTGCCCGTTATTCACGATCGTATCGACCGCGGACTTCCAGCCAACCTTCAACGACGGCAGATCCGCCTCGACCGATCCGGTGATGGCGATCGGAGACTGCTGCGACCCGACCGAGCAGACCCGGTTCGAGGCATCCAGCTCCGCCCAATGGGACGGGCCGTGTGCGCCGCCTTCATAATCCCAGTGCGCCCCTTCGGTGGCGCGTGCGGCAGACACGCAAAGCAGGCACAGCGCGAGGCCCGCAAACCCCTTCAGTATACGACGACGATGCATATTCTTGATACTCGGAACGAAGGACACAGCCCTTCGAGTTGAACAAACGCGCTCATGCCAGATGTTGTTTGTGTGTATTCAGTCGGCAGAACCGCAGCTTCTTGTTGTAACGCACAAGAACAAAGCGATCTGGAACTTGGTAAAGTTGCTACGCTTCGGCGTATTGAAACTCAATAACACCAAGACATTCAGAATAGCAGGCCAGATATGACGGTAAGTCATGCTGCAACATACTGTTACACAATTTAATAAAATGTGGCTCAATCTTCCTGCTTCACCCTGCTTATCTTGCGTGATTGCTTCATGCATTTTTGCATTCCAGCATCGGCCATACGCGTTCGCATTGCCGTCCATGAAAAAAGCGCCCCTTGTGGGGCGCTTTTCTGTTGCAGCCGATTCACGCCAGATCAGAACGTCACACGTAGACCGCCGCTCGCCAGCCAGCCGCTAAAGCCGCTGTTGCCAAGGTCCGTCTGCCACGCACCGTCTGCATACACCGACACGTTCTTCGTCAGCGTCGCGTTCACACCGCCGCCAACTTGCAGCGATGTTCCGTATTCGCCCGCCGTGAACGCATTCCGCGCAACACCGACATGCAGCGTGTTGGCGTCCAGGAATCCATGCAGGATATTCACCTTCGCATACGGCGTGATCATCTGCTGCTCACCGATCTGGAATGGGCGGCCAAGCCGCGCCCCCAATCGGCCGATCAGCTGGTTCTGCATCCCAAAGTCGACCGGCGTGTTGTTCACACGGTCGGTCACATTGTCGAAGCTCAGCCGCTGGAACACCAGCTGCGCCTGCGGTTCCAGGAACAGACCGCCCAACCCCAGCTGAATCGGCATACCCACTTCCAGCGATGAGGTCAGGCTGGTGCCGCGCACATCCGCAACATTGCCCGCCGGACGCGCACCATCCACCCCGACCGAAACATCGCCATCGAAGAACCCATACCCAAGCGAGCCATCGACATAGAACCCGCTATCCGCCTGATACGTCACATAGAGCGCACCGTTATAGGTGTTCAGTTCGCTCTTGCTGGTCCCGAACCCGTGCAGATCCGGCGTGACGCGCAGCTCGCCCAGCGTTGCCGCAAGACCAACACGCACCGTTGCCGTGTTGCTGCGATACGAGAACACGTTGCCGCCCAGTTGCACGCCCGCGTAATCGATATCGGCGTCGTAGCCGTAGTCGTACATGCTGCGGTTGCTGTGATAGGTCGACGTACCGCCGAACCCGCGCATGAACGCCTCGCCCACGCCGGTGTCGCGGCCCAGACGGCGGTCGTCACGCACTTCGCCCAGACGGCGGTGCAGATTGTCGATGTTCTGCATCCCCGCATTGAACAGCGCATTACCGATCGACAGGAACGCAGGAACTTCGGGCGCCAGCACCGGCCGCGGCGTTGGCTGTGGCTTCGGTTGCGGACCTGGCTGCGGGTCGGGTTCCGGCGGTGGCATCAGCGCGGCCTGCAGACGATAATCCCACTGCGTGCCGCTGCTATTCGTAGTCAGATTCTGGCTGACATCCGCCGCACCGTTGCTCGACCCCGGACCATACGCATACATCCGGTACTGATACGTGCCGTCGACCACCACGTAATCACCCGCCAGCCTGAAGCTGTCCGCGCTCGCCGTGCCACCAACCTGTACCAGCGAGATCCCTTCAGCCGCATGATTAGTGCCATCCGCCGATGTCAGCGCACCCGTGCCGCTGACATTGTTCACCGATACCATGGTCGTGCCGGTCACGTTGCCGTTCACAACCAGGCGATCAGTGTACTGGTTCAGCTGCGTACCACCTTCGTTTAAACGCGTGTTCAGCAGCAGCCGCGCATTGCCCGAAGCCGTGTAATCGCGATCAACCAGCAGCAGGGTGAACGAATCGCCCGGAAATGCAGCGAACGTCACCAGACTGTCATTGTTTGTCAGGTTGGTAACGCGCGACATGTCCTGCGGATCACGCGCACCCGGGGGGGGGCTTGCCCATTGCACCGTCCACAACGAGTTGTTGTTCAGGGTAACATCCAGAACCGTCTCCGCCGCACCGGGCCTGGCCGCACCGGTCAGCCGCGAATTACTGGCCGTCACACTCAGGCTGCCGGGATTAGTGGGGTCCGGCGTACCACCGGAGACATAGTTCGACACATCGAACAGCGCCGAAGCACCCGTGACATTCGCATTCGTCAATGTCGCCTGCGCGGTCCCACCGCGCATCAGCAGCGCCGCGCCCTGTGTGCTGGTGATCGTGCTGGTCCCCGCCGTCAGCGTATTGGCGGTGGCTGCCGTTGCGCCTTCTACATAAATGGCCACAGCATTAAGGCCATTTGCTGTAATGCTCGCCCCGTTCTGCAGCGTTGCAGTTGCACCATCGCGGATGCGTAAGCCATGTCCCGTGGCGCCGCCGGTCGTGACCGTACTATTGTCCAGAACCAGCGCACCGCCCGAATTCACATCACCGCCATAGCCGTTGGCTCCGTCAACGTTCTCGATCCTCGTGCCGGCCTGCAGCGTCAGCAGCGTGCCCGCGCCCGAGGAAACCACCCCGATCGACGATTTCTGCATGTTGAACGCCGCCCCGCTGACCGACACCTGGCTGCCGTTATTAGCCGTAATCCCAGTGGTCGCGACCACACCGGCCGCCGCGTTGATATTGAACACAGTACCCGACACATTGGCCCGCCCCGCCGAGATCACCATACCATTCGACGTCACGGCCGTGCTGACGACCGTAAAGGAGCCGCCGGTAACATCCACCACCCCGCTCCCAAGCGCCCCGCTGGCGAGAACCCAGACACCCTGCGAGTTCTTGCCGTTCAGCGTGACAGCGACATTGGTCATCGTCAGGTTGGTCGAATTGTCGATCTGCACCCCGTGCGCACTGTTCTTGCCACCGATGATGGCATATTTTCCGGTCGCAATCGTGGTATCGCTGATCGTGATGGTCCCGCTGCCGAAGACCGCCGTGGCGCTGGCCCCCGTGGTGGTCAGATTGGCATTGCGGATGGTGACAATGCCATTACCCCGCACCGCGCTCGCCTGGTCGCCGGTCGTCTTGATGGTGGTCCCATCCACAAGGATGTTGACAGCCCCCGCATCCGCGAAGATCCCCCAGGACGACATGCCGCTGGTGGTGATCGACCCGCCATTAACGGTCACCGCCGTTCCGGCCGAACGCAGGCGAATGCCCGCCGCCGCCGTTCCGCCCGGTGCCGCGCCATCCGCAAGGTAGGTCGTGATGGCAACATTGTTGAAGGTCGCGCTGGCCGTATCGCTGATATCCACAGCGCTGGCCCAATACCCTTTGGTCGACACAGAACCGCCGGTCATCGTCAACCGGCTGGTACCAAACATCGATATCCCGTAATTCTGCCCCAGTGCGTTGCTGCTCGCCCCCACATAGTTGGTGGCGACCGTCGTGTTCGTCAGGGTCGCAACTGCGTTCCCCTGCAGGGCGATACCGTCTGAACGGCTCCAGCCGTTGGTCGAGACATCCGTGTTGGTCAGGTTCAGTGTCCCGCCCCGGGCGGTAATGCCGCTTGCACCGTTCCCGAGTGTCGCAATCGTACTACGTGCACCTGTGCCGGTTATCGTGAAGCTCTGGCCGGTTCCCGACAGCGTGACACCAACCGCAGTGATACCGGAGGTGGACAGACCCAACTGATCATAACTGACGGTTGCGCCATCGATCAGAATACCACTGTTACTGCCGGTCGCCGTCACAGTCGTCGGCACTGTGATGGAAACTGGGGCACCCGGGCCATAAGTAATTTCATATGTCTGCGACAGAGCCGGACCGCTCAAACCCACAAGTAGCGCCATGCCGGCTGCATGCATCAGCAATACAGAACGATGTGTTGGAAAACTCATTTAGAGCACAACCTCTCTTAAATTTCCAAAATCTTTTATACTGAAACAGAACGATCGTTGATTAATTCTGAATTGGTTAATTGAAATTAGTAATTCAACCATTCGTTGTGTTAATGAAGGGTTTCAAGCATCCTTACAAAAGTAATAGGTTTTTATTCTTAATTAACTGCAGAGAAACTTAATACCCCTTTTGCAAAAAGCCTATTAGTAGATTTTTTACAAAAATTTCCACGCTATATTTCTTATCTGATATATGTAATATAATTCATGTTTGTGTTGAGATTATAAAATACGGTAAATAATTACCTTAATGGCTTTGGCTACTTTGGGTGGCGCCCGAAGCATTAACCCCGGGCCATGAGTACAACCAGGCAGATCTGTGGGTACGTATCCGCGAGCCATCTTGCCCGGGAGCTGGCGTCAAAACGGTCCCACAAACAAAAAGCGGAGCCTTTTCCGGCTCCGCTTCAGCTTCATTCCAATGGAATGGGCTTAAACCTGGCGTTCCAGCATCAGCTTCTTGATCTCGCCGATCGCCTTGGCCGGGTTCAGCCCCTTCGGGCAGGTCTTCGTGCAGTTCATGATCGTGTGGCAACGGTACAGCTTGAACGGATCTTCCAGCGCATCCAGACGTTCGCCGGTGCGTTCGTCGCGGCTGTCAGCAATCCACCGGTACGCCGCCAGCAGCACGGCCGGGCCGAGATACCGGTCGCCGTTCCACCAATAGGACGGGCACGAGGTCGAGCAGCAGAAGCACAGAATGCACTCCCACATGCCGTCCAGCTTCGCGCGTTCTTCCTTGCTCTGCAGGCGTTCGCCATCCGGCGGCGGCGGCGTGTCGGACTGCAGCCAGGGTTCGACCGAGCGATACTGCGCATAGGCCTGGTTCAGGTCGGGCACCAGATCCTTCACCACCGGCATATGCGGCAGCGGGTTGATCTTCACGGTGCCTTCGATCTCGCCGATGTCGCACAGGCAGGCCAGCGTGTTAGTGCCGTCGATGTTCATCGCGCACGAACCGCAGATGCCTTCGCGGCACGAACGGCGGAAGGTCAGCGTGGTGTCGACTTCGTTCTTGATCTTGATCAGCGCGTCGAGGACCATCGGACCGCACTGGTCCAGATCGACCTCGTACGTATCCATGCGCGGGTTCGCCTCGTCATCGGGGCTCCAGCGATAGATCTTGAACTCGCGGACCCGCGTGGCGCCGGCCGGCGCCTTGTAGGTCTTGCCCTCGGTGATCTTGGAATTCGCGGGCAGTGTGAAATTCGCCATAGTGCCAGCCCCCTCAGTACACGCGCTTCTTCGGCGGGAAGACCGAGACTTCGTCCGTCAGGGTCTCCATCTTCACCGGGCGATAATCCAGCGCCACGTTGCCCTTGTCGTCGATGGTGGCCAGCGTGTGCTTCATCCAGTTTGCGTCATCGCGATCCGGGAAGTCGTCGTGCGCCTGGGCGCCACGGCTTTCCTTGCGCGCTTCCGCGCCGACGATGGTCGTCATCGCGTTCAGCATCAGGTTTTCCAGTTCCAGCGCTTCCACCAGATCCGAGTTCCAGATCAGCGAGCGATCGGTCACCTGCATATCCGACAGGCCACTGAAAATCTTCTGCATCTTGCAGACGCCTTCGGTCAGCGATTTGCTGTTGCGGAACACCGCCGCGTGCAGCTGCATCGAACGCTGCATGTCCAGACGCAGGTCGGCCACCTTGGTGCCGCCCTTCGCATGGCGGACACGGTCGAACCGTTCCAGCGCCGCTTCACCGGCCTTGGGCGGCAGCGGCTTCTGCGTGGCGCCCGGCTTGATGGTCGCCGCAGCGCGCAGCGCCGCCGCACGACCGAACACCACCAGATCGAGCAGCGAGTTGGTGCCCAGACGGTTCGCACCATGCACCGACACGCACGCAGCTTCACCCACCGCCATCAGGCCCGGGACGATGGCGTCCGGGTTCGAGGCCGTCGGGCGCAGCACTTCGGTGTGATAATTGGTCGGGATACCGCCCATGTTGTAATGCACGGTCGGCAGCACCGGGATCGGTTCCTTCGTCACGTCGACGCCCGAGAACACTTTCGCGGTTTCCGAAATGCCCGGCAGGCGTTCGTGCAGGATGTCGGCCCCCAGATGCTCCAGGTGGAGCATGATGTGGTCCTTGTTCTTGCCGACGCCACGGCCTTCCAGAATTTCCACCGTCATCGAACGCGACACCACGTCGCGGCTGGCCAGATCCTTCGCGGTTGGCGCATAGCGTTCCATGAAACGCTCGCCGTTGCCGTTGGTCAGATAGCCGCCTTCGCCACGCGCGCCTTCGGTGATCAAACAGCCCGCGCCGTAAATGCCGGTCGGGTGGAACTGCACAAATTCCATGTCCTGCGCCGGCAGACCGGCACGCAGCGTCATGCCCGAGCCATCGCCCGTGCAGGTATGTGCCGAGGTGCACGAGAAATACGCGCGGCCGTAACCGCCCGTCGCCAGCACCACGGTCTGGGCGCGGAAGCGGTGCATCGAGCCATCTTCCAGACACCAAGCCATCACGCCGCGGCATGCGCCTTCTTCGTCCATGATCAGGTCGAGCGCGAAGTACTCGACGAAGAATTCCACTTCATGCTTCAGCGACTGCTGATACAGCGTGTGCAGAATGGCGTGGCCGGTGCGGTCCGCTGCCGCGCAGGCGCGGTTGACCGGGCTTTCGCCGAAATTCTTCATGTGTCCGCCGAACGGACGCTGATAGATCTTGCCGTCTTCGGTGCGGCTGAACGGAACGCCGAAATGTTCCAGTTCGTGAATCGCCGGCACCGCTTCGCGGCACATGTATTCAATGGCGTCCTGGTCACCCAGCCAGTCCGACCCCTTTACGGTGTCGTACATGTGCCAGCGCCAGTTGTCCTCGCCCATATTGCCCAGCGAGGCGCTGATCCCGCCCTGTGCCGCCACGGTGTGGCTGCGGGTGGGGAACACCTTGGTGATGCAGGCGGTCTTCAGCCCGGCAGCGCCGAGGCCCAGCGTGGCACGCAGCCCCGCACCGCCGGCGCCCACGACGATGGCGTCGTAGGTGTGGTCGACAATTCGATAAGCGCCCGAGGAAGGCATGGTGATCGCGTTCATTCAGCGTCCGTCCAATTTCCTGTTGGCGAGGTTCCCCCCGCCCGGCCACACGCGGTGGCCAGACAAAATCCGCAGTGTGTCAGCGCATCGTCCGCAGCAGCATGCTGCCGAACGTGCCAAACACCGAAATCTTCAGCACCGAGATGATGCAAACCAGCCCCAGCAGCGTGCTCAGGCCACGCACGACCAGCAGCGTCACCATCTTGGTGATGCCCGGCTTGATATAATCCTCGATCACCACCTGCAGACCCAGCTGCAGATGATAGAACGTGGCGAGGATCAGCCCGATCAGCAGCGCGGCATTGCAAGGCGACGCGGCCCAGCCTGCCAGCATCTGTGCATTGCCGCCCGACAGCGCGACCATCGACAGGATGAACCACAGCGACAGCGGCAGGATGGCAAGCGCGGTGACACGCTGCGCCCACCAATGGGCCGTGCCTGACTTGGCCGAACCAAGGCCACGCACACGCCCCAGCGGCGAACGCATGGTATGAACCGAGAGTTTTTCCATGGTGATGTCCCTCACGCGACCAGCACGATGATCCAGGTCAGCACGGTCAGCGCGACCGATGCCCCGATCACCACTTTTGCCGACAGTGCCGCGGTCGGCAGGTCGAACCCGTAACCCGCGTCCCACATCATGTGCCGCACGCCGTTGGCCATGTGATAGAACAGCGCGAAGGTCCAGCCGAACAGGAACACCTTGCCGATAATCGACCCGAAGAAGCGCACCGATGCGGGCGCTTCTGTCGCGCCAGTGCCCGGCAGCATCGCCAGATCGGCGAGGAACCATGTCAGCGCCAGTGCGCCGAACGCCAGTGCCACACCCGTCAGTCGATGCATGATCGACAGCACCGATGTGAACTGCAGCATATTGTATGCCTGCAAATGTGGGGACAGTGGCCGACGCACCAGCGCGCCCTCACTGTTCCGTCCTACCATTAAGGCTTCACGTGCATCCATGCCCGCTCCGCTCCCCCGTGCAACTCAAACGACATTCAACACAGGGGATTACGCCGCACAACTGGCAGCGTCAACGGCGAGATCGCCCGTCTTGGGAAAAGGAAGCGCATTGAATAATCAGGATTATTTCAGTCCTGTTTGGTGATCCGGGCTGCGGTGACGAGAATTCGCCGAAAATTGCAGCAAAAATGCGTATTTAGGCATTTTTTCGCATAATATCGCGCCAGCAGCCAGACAGAATCCAAACTGGAGCCCACTGCCTTTTTAAAGCCAAAATCAGCACTTTTATCTCTCGGGAGATTGTTTTTTCTGTCTGGACCAACATTCGGGTACCCAATGAATCGTCGCACACTCTTTCAGACTATCGGGCTTCTGGGCGTATTTTCGCTCGCGGCTTGCGCCAATAACGGCCAGCAGGTCGCCGCTGTTCCGCCGACCGTGCAGCCCGCCCCGGGTCCGGTCGTCACCGGCCCGGCGCAGAGCGGCCAGGCATCGTGGATGCACCGCAACCTGAACGGTCGCCGCACGGCCAGCGGCGAACGGCACGACATCGACGACATCACGGCCGCCCATCGCACCCTGCCGTTCAACAGCTACGCGCGCGTCACCTCGGTCGAGACCGGGCAGTCCATTATTGTGCGCATCAACGACCGTGGCCCCTTTGTCCGTGGGCGCATCATCGACCTGTCCGAAGCCGCGGCCAGCCAGATTGGCATCCGCAACGCGGGCGTTGGTGCAGTCACCGTCGAACCGGTCAGCTCTCCGGGTTAACCCGCTTTGGGTAACCGCACGACGAACCGCGCGCCCAGTATCCGGCCGGTATCGTCGCGGCGGTTTTCGGCGCTGATCCGCCCGCTTAGGGCTTCCACGATCTGCCGGCAGATCGACAGGCCAAGCCCCGAATGCTTGCCGAAATGCTCGGAGCGTGGGCGTTCGGAATAGAAGCGGTCGAACACTTCCTCCAGACGATGGTCGGGAATGCCCGGACCTTCGTCCTCGACCGCCACTTCCACCACCGCGCCAGTCTCGCGCGCATGCAGTGTGATCTGCCCGTTCAGCGGACTGAACGAGGCCGCGTTGCCGATCAGGTTGCGCAACACCTGCACCAGACGGCCTTCCACGCCTGCCACCACCAGCCCGGACTCGGGCGCATCCACCACGATCACCGGCGCACCCGCGTCGCGGGTGGACTGGTGAATATCGGCCAGCGTCGCCAGCATGGGGGCAATGTCCACCCGTTCGGTCGTGGCACGCGACAGTTCGGCGTCCACGCGCGACGCATCGCTGATATCGCTGATCAGCCGGTCCAGCCGCACCACGTCCTCGCCGATAATGGCCAGCAGTTTCTTCTGCTGGTCCGGATTCTCGATCCGGCGGCTGGTCTCGATCGCGCTGCGGATCGAGGTGAGCGGGTTCTTGATCTCGTGCGCGACATCGGCTGCGAACCGTTCAATCGCATCCATGCGCGCCCATAGCGCATGGGCCGAAATATCGAGCGCGACAGCCAGTTCGCCCACTTCATCACTGCGGCTGGTCAGGTCGGCGGGCACGTGGCCGGCGCGGCCCTTGCCCTCGCGCATTGAATCTGCCGCTGCTGCCAGACGGATCATCGGGCGGGCCAGCGTGCGCGACAGATAGAACGACAGCACCAGAGTCAGCACCAGCGCCAGCATGAACAGCGACATGATCGACACGCGCACCTGAAACAGACTGTTATCCACCTCGCGCGCTTCGCTGGTCAGCAGGATCACGCCCGCCTGCACACGATTGCGCATTACCGGTACAGCGACCGAGACCAGCAGACGCCCTTCCTCGGTCCGGCGGATGAAGGGCGGCACGTCGCGGCCGGGGCCGTTCGGGGTCACGCGGATACCGTCGCGCAGGTCGGGCTGCCAGTCGAGCCCGTTGCCCGAGACCGATTCAATATGTGGCGTTGCCGGATGCGGCAGTACCCCCAGCGCAATGTCGTACGCGCGGCTGATCGCGCCCATCACCGTGCTGCGCTCCACCGGCGGGGGCAGCGGTTCGGTGATCACCGCGCCGCCCGGGCCTTCGCGCACGCGGCTGTCGGTGACCAGTTGGCCCGATGTGTCGAACACCCGCGCCTGTGCGTTCGGCGTCGGCACTGTCAGGCCGAGCATCAGCGGGCGGGCGCGTTCGGGCAGCAATGTCGGGCGGTCGGGTGTGTCGTCGCGCACGGCGGCTTCGGACAGCGCGCCCGCGTAGATCTGCGCCTGGGTGCGCAAGGCCGAGACCTCGGCCTCGATCAGTCCGTTCTGGTACTGGTCCAGATACAGCAGCGTCACCACCAGCAGCAGCAGGGGCAGCGCATTGACCAGCAGAATACGCCGCAGCATCGGCGAGACCCAGCGTTCCTGCCGCACTGGCGGAACGGCAACCTCCGGGCGCGGCAGGCCAGCTTCAGGCATCACGCTTCCTTGTAGCGATAACCAATCCCGTACAATGTCTCGATCTGGTCGAACTCGGCATCGACCACGCGGAATTTCTTGCGCACGCGCTTCACGTGGCTGTCGATGGTGCGATCATCAACGTAGATGTTGTCGCCATAGGCGGAATCGATCAGCTGATCGCGCGATTTCACCATGCCGGGGCGCGCCGCCAGGGTCTTCACCAGCAGGAATTCCGTCACCGTCAGCTGCACCTGTTTGCCGCGCCACAGGCACATGTGTTTGGTCTCGTCCAACGTCAGTTCGCCGCGCGCCATCACCCCGCCCGGTGCAGCCCCCGCCCCGTCGGCGCGCGCGGATTCGTTGCGGCGCAACAGCGTGCGGATGCGTTCCAGCAGCAACCGCTGGCTGAATGGCTTGGTGATGTAGTCGTCCGCGCCCATGCGCAGGCCCATCAGCTCGTCCACTTCCTCGTCCTTCGAGGTGAGGAAGATCACCGGCATGCTGGTGCGCTGACGCAGGCGCTGCAACAGCTCCATCCCGTCCATGCGCGGCATCTTCACGTCCAGCACCGCCAGATCGACCGGCTTGGCCGACAGGGCCTGCAGCGCGCTCTCGCCATCGGTGAAAGTCCGTACGGTGAAACCTTCCTGTTCCAGCGTCATGGACACAGAGGTGAGAATGTTCCGGTCGTCATCGACCAGGGCGATGGTATGCGTCATGAAAACTCCATCCGGCTGCAACCGCAGTCGGTATTCAGGCTCAAACTATATGGCATAGTGTATCACACCGCACGGATAAAGGACGAACCCGATGGCTTCACCCGATACCGTTTCGGAGGCTCGGCACCTGTTACGCGGGGCGCGGGCGGCAACGCTTGCCACCACCACCGCCGGGCAGCCCTTTACCAGTCTGGTGACACCGGCCACCGCACCGGACCTTTCAGTGTTGCTGCTGCTCTCGACCCTGTCCGAACATACGCGCCATCTGCTGGTGGACCCGCGTTGCGCCCTGATGGTGGTGGGACGGCCCGAGAGCGCCAATCCGCAGACCGCCCCGCGCCTGTCCGTCACCGGGTTGGCCGAACGGTGTGACGACGCGGCGCTGAAGACGCGGTATCTGGCCTGGCACCCCTACGCCGCGCTGTATGCCGATTTTGCCGATTTCCGGCTATGGCGCATCCGCCCGCAGGCTGGGCTGCTGGTGGCGGGGTTTGCGCGCGCCACCCGGCTGAAGGCCGCGCAGCTGACACCCGATACCGATGCCGTAGCAACCATCGCCGCGGCCGAGGCCGACATCATCGCGCACTGCAACACCGACCACGCCGCCACCATGACGCGCCTGGCCCGCAGCCGCCCCGATACAGCGGACGGCGTGTGGAAAGTCGTGGCGGTGGATGTGGACGGGTTCACCATGGGTTGCGCCGAACAGACGCAGCGGTTCGACTTCGACGTTCCAGCCGCAACAACCGAAGATGTCCGTAACGCGATGATCCGCTGTATTAAAGCAATACTGGAATGATTTGATGCACTGCAAAATATTTTGCAGTGCACAACACTATACAAAAATATTGCAGCATAATTTCCTGCAACTGCCTTTATTTTGCCGCGAACTCCCGTAAAAGACCGGTTATCTGTCTGGCCCTGCCGGGTCGGCTTTTTTGGGAGTCTCCCTGTGATCGCTACCACGCTTGCTGGCACGGGTATCACCTCTGCCACTGTTCATGCCAACGAAACTGCACCTGCTCTGGTCGCGCACGCCATCCGCAAGGGTGAAGGTGTGCTGTCGGCCGATGGAGCATTCTCGGTCCGCACCGGCATCCACACGGGCCGGTCGGTCAACGACAAGTTCGTGGTCGATGAACCGGAAACCACCGCCGATATCGCGTGGGGCAAGATCAACCAGAAAATGTCGCGTGCGCATTTCTCCACGTTCCGTGGTCGCGTGCAGGCCTATCTGCAGGGGCGCGAACTGTTCGTGCAGGATCTGTATGCGGGCGCCGATCCGGCACACCGGATCCGCGTGCGCCTGATCACCACGGGTGCGTGGCATGCGCTGTTCGCGCGCAACATGTTCCTGCGTCCGGCGGAAGCCGACCTGTCGGGGTTCGAACCCGACTGGGTGATTCTGCACGCACCCGACATGCAGGCCGAACCCGAAATCGACGGCTGCAAGACCAGCACCTGTATCGGCATGTCGTTCGCCCAGCGCCAGATCGTGATCGCGGGCACGTCCTATGCCGGTGAAATCAAGAAGAGCATCTTCACCGCCATGAACTGGCGCCTGCCGGAGCGCGCCGTACTGCCGATGCATTGCAGCGCCAATATCGGCAAGGACGGCGACGTTGCGCTGTTCTTCGGTCTGTCGGGCACTGGCAAGACCACGCTGTCGTCCGACCCGGAACGTCCGCTGATCGGCGACGACGAACACGGCTGGGGCGCCGGTGGCGTCTTCAACTTCGAAGGCGGCTGCTATGCCAAGGTGATCCGCCTGTCCAAGGATGCCGAACCCGAGATCTGGGCCGCGTCGCATCGCTTTGGCGCCGTGCTGGAAAACGTGGTGATGGATGCGCGTGGCAATCTGGACCTGAACGACGGTTCGCTGACTGAAAACACCCGTTCGTGCTACCCGGTGGACTTCATCCCCAACGCTGTGCCCTCGGGCATGGGCGGGCAGCCGCAGAACGTGGTGATGCTGACGGCCGATGCGTTCGGCGTGCTGCCGCCGATCTCGAAGCTGTCCTCGGCGCAGGCGATGTATCACTTCCTGTCGGGTTACACCGCACGTGTGGCCGGCACGGAAAAGGGTCTGGGTGCGGAACCGCAGGCGGCGTTCTCGTCGTGCTTCGGCGCGCCGTTCCTGCCGCGTCGTCCGGAAGTCTATGGCCAGATGCTGTCGGAACTGATCTCGAAGCATGGCGCGGATTGCTGGCTGGTGAACACCGGCTGGACCGGCGGCGCGTATGGCACGGGCAGCCGCATGAGCATCAAGCACACACGCGCCCTGTTGCGTGCGGCGCTGGATGGCAGCCTGGCGAAGGCGGAATTCGTGAAGGATCCGCATTTCGGCCTGATGGTGCCGCAGAACGTGCCAGGCGTGCCGAACAATGTTCTCAACCCGCGCGATGCCTGGGCCGACAAGGCCGCCTACGATCGCACGGCAAGCCAGCTGGTCGGCCTGTTCGAAAAGAACTTCGAAGCGTTCGAAGCCGGCGTCGGCGCGGACGTGAAGGCCGTGGCACTGAAAGCCGCCTGATTTTTCAGACCGGTCTGTGCTACAGATAAACCGCGCGGCTGGAACATCCAGCCGCGCGGTTCTGTTTTGCAAGGACGC
>JAVBJV010000014.1:0-80718 GCA_031546815.1 Acetobacteraceae bacterium | reverse complement strand
TCCGCCAGCGGCTTTACAGGCATGGAAACAGCATCCAGCCACGAATCGACCGACAGGCGCTCCAGCGTCAGATTGGCGGATGCCGTCAGCTGTTCTGCGAACCGCAATGCAATGCTGCCGCTGAGCGGCACGTTATCGACTGTGCCGGTGATGCTGGAGGCCGTGAACGTATTCGGACTGACGCTGAAGCCCCCCTGCAGCTTGGCCTGCCGCAACACTTCGGGCGGGATGCTGTCCTGCGCGAGGCCCAGCCAGTCCAGCGTGGTGCGCAGTGTCGGCGCGTCGATGCTGGCGGTGCCGGTAAATACCGGCTGCTCGCCGCTTTGCCCCGTCACGTCGTGCAGTTCGATCTGTGCGTCGCCGGGCAGTGTGGCGCTGGCATGGCGCAGATGTGCGTGGTCGCCGTTCGCACTCACGCCCAGAGTTGCGCGCCGCAGCAGCCGGTTATGCAGCGTCGCCCCTTCGACAGTCAGGTCGATATCCACCGGCACGCCGCAATCCCCGTTGCGTGTCAACAGTGCTACCCAGGGCGTCAGGTCGAGCTGCGCCGCCGACAATGCGACCGTCAACTGCGGGGCTGATGTCAGTGTTGCCCGCCCCTGCAGGCGCTCCTGATCTATCTGGATGGAGAGCGGCTCCGCCGAGATGCTCCCATCCGTGCCATGCACAACGGCCTGAATCTGGAACGGTTGCACCGCCGCCCCAACCAGTCGCGCCAGATTGCCCCCGCTGGCGGCGAGCTGTCCGTTCATCTCTCCTGCAGCAGTCAGCGTGCCGGAATACGTGGCGCGTACATTGTCCAGGCTGCCGCTGCCCGCCTGGATCTCCAGCACGGAGGTTCCGTGGCCGTCCGGCGATGACAGGCGCGCCGTATAGGTGAAGATCGCGTTGTTGACACTTGCCTCGCCACGCACATGCAGCCCGTCGGTGGTATCGAGCGACGCGTCGATCCCCGTGATGCGGGTCGGGCCAAGCTGCAATGTGCCGTTGACGATATGCGTCGTCATAGTGCTCTGCCAGACATGCGGGCGCAGTGGTGGCAGAATGCCGGTGATGCGGATGTCGGGGCGGCGCAGCGTGAGTTCGCGCGGGTCCAGCCGGCCGGTCAGCAGCGCCCCCAGCCCCACGCGCAGGCGCAGTTCGCGCGCATTGATCGACACGTTCTCGCCCGTGTTCTCGACGCGCACGCTACCCGCGGTCAGCACGGGGTAAGGCAGCAGCTCCACCCGGATCGGACCGGTAATCCGCACATCCTGCCCCAATGCCGAGGTTGCCAGCACTTCGAGCTGCGAGCGGTAACGGCTCCAGTCGATCTGCTGCGGCACAAACCAGACAAGGAACGCCACCATGACCAGAAGTAACCCGCAGGCAGTCAGGGCAAGACGGCGTGATCGTCTCATGCGGGGATTGCTCCGGGCGGGCGGGCGGTCATCTGCGGGTGGGCTTTCGTATGTGAGTAACGCCGCAACATGCTGACAGAGGCGGCCAAGGGCAAGCGGGAGTCCCCAAAGAATCGCATTTTTGCCGTGTTAATGAAAGACGTGATACGAGCGATCCTGGCATAGGATGGGTCGGTGCAGTTCTGGGGCAAAATTCTGGGTGGTGCGGTTGGGTCTTTTTTCGGCCCGATTGGTGCTGTGGTGGGGGCGGCGGTCGGCCATGCGCTCGATAGCGGGGCTGTTCTGCGTCCGTTCCAGTCGGCCAATCTGGCGGCGCTGCTGGGAAACCGCGAACAGTTGTTCTCGATCGCGGTGGTGGTGCTGTCGGCCAAGCTGGCCAAGTGCGACGGCCCGGTAAAGCGCATCGAGATCGACGCGTTCAAGCGCAGTTTCCGTATTCCGCCCGAGGGGGTGCACGATGTCGGCCTGCTGTTCGACCAGGCGCGCGACAGTAACGAAGGGTTCGAGGATTTCGCCCAAAAGCTGGGGCAAGCGTTCTCGGATAACCACGGCGTGCTGGAAGACGTGCTGGGCGCACTGTTCGCCATTGCCCGCGCTGATGCGCCGATCAACCGGCGCGAACAGGCATTTCTGGTCCGCGTGCACCAGTTGTTCGGCCTGCCGCTGGGGGCGTGGGATCGCGCGCGCGATGGCACCCCGCAGGACACCGGGCCAGACCCGTATACCGTTCTGGGGGTTGTGCGCACCGCGTCGGACGAGGAGTTGCGCGTCGCCTGGCGCAAGCTGATGCGCGAGAACCATCCGGACACTCTGGCGGCGCGCGGCGTGCCAGCGGAATTCATCAAGCGCGCGACCGACAAGGTGGCCGAAATCAACGCTGCGTGGAACGCCGTGAAGAAAGAGCGCGGCCTGTGATCCGTGATCTGCCCAGCCCCAACCACGATGAACGCGGGGCGGCGGTGGATATGCTGGTGTTACACTACACGGGGATGCGTTCTGCTGCCGAGGCGTTGGGGCGACTGTGCGACCCGGTGGCCAAGGTTTCAGCCCATTACACGGTGGACGAGGACGGCACCGTCTATCGCCACGTGCCCGAAGAACGCCGCGCCTGGCATGCCGGTGTGTCGTTCTGGCGCGGGGCGACCAACATCAATGCGCGTTCGGTCGGGGTCGAGATCGTCAATCTGGGGCACGAATTCGGCTATCGGCACTTTCCGGCCCTGCAGATGGCGGCGGTATGCGACCTGTGCCTGGATATTCTGGCCCGCCATTCCATCCCGGCACGCAACGTGGTTGCCCATAGCGACATCGCACCCGCCCGCAAGGAAGACCCCGGCGAGTTGTTCGACTGGTGTGGCCTGGCGCAGAACGGTGTCGGCATCTGGCCCGAACCCCAGGGCCGCGCCCCGGTGGCCGAGGAGCAGGTGCGGCCGGTTCTGGCCCGGATCGGCTATGACCCGAAGATCGAACTGCCAGTGCTGCTGCGCGCGTTCCAGCGCCATTTTCTGCCCGAAAACCTGACCGGATCGCCCGATCTGCCCACCCGGGTGCGGTTGGCCGATGTGCTGGCGGTGGCGGAACGGGCTTGACCCGCGCGCCCCGGCAGCGCATGTCGGGGCTACCAGACGGCTGGACGACCGCGCTTTGCAGCAATGCAGGGTGAGGAAAGTCCGGGCTCCACGGAAACACGGTGCCGGCTAACGGCCGGCGGGGGCGACCCCAGAGACAGTGCCACAGAAAACAAACCTCCCTCTCGCAGCAATGCCAGCGGGGAAGGGTGAAACGGTGCGGTAAGAGCGCACCGCGCTTCTGGTAACAGCGGCGGCAGGGCAAACCTCACCGGGAGCAAGACCGTATAGGGGTGACCGGCGGGTCGCATGGGCAACCATGGGACTGACGCGAGTGTGTTTCCGCACAGTTGCCCGGGTTGGTCGCGCGAGGCATCTGGCAACAGGTGTCCCAGAGGAATGGTCGTCCAAGCCCGCAAGGGTGGGACAGAACCCGGCTTACAGGCCGTCTGGTATTTCTCTATCGTAATAGAAATAATTTCCTGAATATTTTCAGTAGAGTTAGGCCGCCAGAAAATTGCCTGGAGTGGTTCTTGATTTGTTCCAAAAATCGGCATCAAGTCCGTGAAATTTGGCGGTTTTTTGCGGTTTTCCCTTTGAAAACCATGCTCACCCATGATATCCCATAATATCCCATGAGTCAGTCAGGGTGGCTGACCTCAGTAACTGTTTTTCGAGAGGCGACAGAGCCGGGTATGACCCAATTTCTGGGCACTCACCAGAACCGACTGGACGCGAAAGGCCGCGTCTCGGTGCCTGCGCCGTTCCGCGATTCGTTGCGGAATGGTGGGGAAGGTGCGCCCACGGTCATTCTGCGCCCCTCGCATACCTATGCCTGCATCGAGGCGTGGCCTGTGGCCGTGTTCGATGCGCTGGCCGGTGGCCTCGATCGACTCGATATGTTCAGCGAGGCACACGACGACATGGCGATGACGCTTTATGCCGACGCGCACGCGCTGTCGCCGGACAAGGAGGGGCGGATCATCCTGCCCGAAGCGCTGAAGCTGTATGCCGGACTGACCGATCAGGTGATGTTCATGGGCGTCGGCCGCACATTCCAGATCTGGGAGCCGGGTGCCGGCAACCAGCGTCGTCTGGAAGCTGCGGAACGCGCCCGCGCGCGTCGCGTCACGCTACCGTCTGGCGGAGGTGCGGCATGAGCGGCCATATCCCCGTTCTGCTGAACGAAGTGCTGGAAGCGCTGGCGCCGCGCGATGGCGGTATCTATCTGGATGGCACATTCGGCGGCGGCGGCTATGCCGAGGCCATTCTGAAGGCGGCCGACTGCACGTTGTGGGCGATCGACCGCGACCCGGCGGCGGTGGCGCGTGGTGTCGCGCTGGCGGCGCGGTATCCGGGCCGGCTGCATATGGTGGAAGGTTGCTTCGGCAACATGCTCGATCTGCTGGCGGCGCGCGATGTGGCGACGCTGGATGGCATCGTGCTCGATCTTGGCGTGTCGTCGTTCCAGATTGACCAGCCCGAGCGCGGCTTCTCGTTCCGCGCCGATGGCCCGCTGGACATGCGCATGGGCAGCGACGGCCCGAGCGCGGCCGATCTGGTGGCGACGCTGTCTGAAGCCGAACTGGCAGATATTTTCTACCATTATGGCGAAGAGCGTTGTGCGCGCCGTGTTGCGCGTGCGGTTGTGGCGGCGCGCGTGGAGGCACCGATCACCACAACGCTGCAACTGGCCGAAATTATCCGCCGTGTGGTGCCGCGTGATGTATCGGGGATCGATCGCGCAACGCGTTCATTCCAGGGCTTGCGAATCCGCGTGAACGATGAGCTTGGTGAGATCGAACGCGCATTGGCCGCAGCGATGAAGATGCTCGCGCCGCACGGTCGGTTGGTGGTTGTTTCGTTCCACTCGCTGGAAGACCGGATAGTCAAGAAAATGATGGCTGAAGCTTCGGGGCGCGCCGGTGCCGGATCGCGGCACACACTGGCGGCGTTCCTGCCGCGCACCGTGGCGGAATACCGGTCGTTGACGAGCAAGCCAGTGTCTCCGGGTGAAGCTGAACTTGCCTCCAATATGCGGGCGCGCAGTGCGCGCTTGCGGGCGATTGAAAGGGTTGCGGTATGATCCGTCCTGTATCCCTGTTGTGTTTTATTGTCGCTGTCGTGGCGGGTGCCTGGCTGTATCAGGTGAAGCACGAAGCGCAGCTGATGGACCGCGACATCCTGCGCATGCAGCGTCAGGCCGATCTGGCACGCGACCGTATCGCCATCCTGCGTGCGGAATGGGCGCTGCTCAATCTGCCCGACCGACTGCGCGATGTGGCCGGGCGGCATCTGTCGCTGGTGAAGGTTGAACCCAGCCAGTACGCATCGATGGCCGATTTCATGCGTCGTGTTGGCGGTGCGGAAGTTGTGCAGACGGCGTCTGCCTCGGCCGTGGTGGCGGCACCGGTTTCGGTGCGCGACAGCGATGCCGAACCGCGTGATACAAATGTGCGGGCCGAGGCCGTTGCCGCAGTGCCGGTTGCGGCGCGTGTTGCTCCGGTCGTGGCGCAGCCGCAGGTGGCTCCTGTTGCGCCGGTGCGGCGTCCGGTTGCGGTGGTTCCGGTTACGCGCTCGGCGATTACGCAGGCCGTCGCAACGGTGCCATCAAGCACAGGCATGTCACGCGTTGCACCGCAGACGCGCCGTGAATCGACTGCCGCATCTGTCAGCGCCGCAGTCGCCGGGGCATCGGCGCTTGGTGGCGCGCGTTCGACGCTGGCACCGCCCGTGCCAGTCGGGGCCAGATGATTAACGCCCCAGACCCGGATGCGCCTCCGCCCGGCTCGCCAGCACGTTGGCGGGCCGCGGCTGTACCTAGCCATGCACGTGGCGGCCCGACCGAAGGTGGGGCTGTGCCGCGTATGGAAACCGTGCGCGTCACCGCGCCGGACCTTGCGCGCCGCGCGTTGATGGATCGTGTGCGCGGCCGTCTGGCGATGGGCGCGATCATGTTCAGCCTGTTCTTCTGTGCGGTTGCCGTGCGGTTGGCATTCGTGACGGTGATCACGCCGATGGAACCGCGCCGCGCGGTGGTGATGCCGACGGTGGCTAGCATCGCCGAAGGATCTTCGTCGCAGATCCGTCAGGAACGGGCGATGATTGTCGACCGTAACAACGAAATTTTGGCGATCTCGCTGCCGACCTCGGCGTTGTATGCAAACCCGCGCGAAATGATCGACACGGACGAGGCTGCGCGTCGTCTGCATGCCGCCGTTCCGCGTATCGAAGAAGAGACCGCACGGCGGCGTCTGTCGTCCGGGCGGCAGTTTATTTACCTGGCGCGCCAGATCACCCCGCGCGAGCAGATGGCGGTGAATGCGCTGGGTATCCCCGGCGTGTATTTCGAAGCGTCGGAACGTCGGCATTATCCGCTGGGTCGCACGGCGGTGCATGTGCTGGGCGGCGTCGATATCGATGGTCAGGGTATTGCCGGGGTCGAACGCTATTTCGACCAGCGCCTGCGCGAAAACGCCGAACCGCTGCGTCTGTCGCTGGATGTGCGCGTGCAGGCGGTGCTGCGCGATGTGCTCGAACGCACGATCCGCACCTTCAGTGCCATCGGTGGCGCTGCGGCGGTGATGGATGTGCGCACTGGCGAAGTGCTGGGCATGGTCAGCCTGCCCGATTACGAGGCCTCCGAAGTCGGTCGCGCCACGCCGGATCAGCGCTTCAACCGCATCACGGTGGGTGTGTATGAACCGGGCAGCACGTTCAAGCTGCTGACGGCCGCCGCCGCGCTGGAAGCAGGCACGGTGCAGACCTGGTCTACATTTGATGCCTCGCGTCCCATTCGCATCGGGCGGTTCACCATCAGCGATTATCGCGGCAAGAACCGTGTGCTGAGCTTCCCCGAAGTGCTTGCCTATTCCTCGAACATCGGCGCGGCGCGGATGGCCGAACAGGTTGGCGTGCAGCGCCATCGGGCGTTCATCCAGCGCATGGGCATGCTGTCGCGCCAGACGATCGAGCTGCCGGAAACCGCCGCCCCGCTGGCGCCGCGTGAAGCGAACTGGCGCGAGATTGCCACGATGACGGTCGGCTTCGGTCACGGTATCGCGGTGACGCCACTGCATGTGGTGACGGGTGTGTCGGCGCTGTCGAATGGCGGCATTCTGTATTCCCCCACCATTCTGGCGCAGGAACCGGGCGCACCGCCGCGCGAAGGCGTGCGCGTGATCCAGCCGCAGACATCGGTGATGATCCGCCGCCTGATGCGCCTTGTGGTGACGCATGGTTCGGCGCGATCGGCGGAAGTGCCCGGCTATTTTGTGGGCGGCAAGACCGGCACGGCGGAAAAGCCGGGTCGGCACGGGTATAACCGCAACTCGCGTATCTCGGCATTCGCGGGGGCGTTCCCGATCAACGATCCGCGTTATGCCGTTTATCTGATGGTCGACGAACCCAAGGGCACTGTCGAATCGCACGGCTTTGCGACGGGCGGTTGGGTGGCGGCGCCGGCGGCGCACGACATCATCGAACGTATCGGGCCGATGCTTGGCATCCTGCCGGAAACCGATCGGGCCGAGGCAATTCAACAGTCGTTGGCACTGCCCATGCAGCCGGTGCGTCCGCCGTCGGCAGTGCGCGCGCCTGCCGTCGCTCCGCCGCGTCAGCCTGCGCGGGCGGCGTCTCCTGCCCCCGTGTCAGTCCGGCGCGAGGCACAGAATGGAGTTCAGTGAGATCATGCGCAGAATTCCAGACATGTCGCGCCTGCCAGACGGATCTGCCGCGGGGGATCTGTCACGCTTGAAGATCGCCGGCATCACGGCCGACAGTCGGCAGGTGAAACCCGGTTATCTGTTCGCGGCACTACCCGGTGTGAAGATCGACGGACGCGCATTCATCGGCGATGCGGTGGCGCGTGGTGCCGCGATTATCCTGGCACCCGAGAACACCCAATGGCCGCCGGGTGTGCCGCCCCGGCCGATGATCACCGATCCGGAACCGCGCCGCCGCCTGGCGCAGGTGGCCGCGGCATTTTATGGTGCGCAGCCGGCGACGATGGTTGCGGTTACCGGCACCAATGGCAAGACCAGCACGGTGGAATTCCTGCGCCAGATCTGGATGCTGGCGGGGTTGCCCGCGGCGAGCCTCGGCACGCTGGGGATGGTTGCTCCGGGCCACGTGCCGGGCGCAGGGCTGACCACGCCGGATCCGGTGTCGCTGCATGCGACACTCGCGCAGTTGACGCGTGAAGGTGTCGCCCATGCCGCGATGGAAGCATCGAGCCACGGGCTGGATCAGTTCCGTCTGGACGGGGTGCGTCTGAACGCGGCGGGGTTCAGCAATCTGACGCGCGATCATCTGGATTATCACGGATCGCTGGATGCCTATCGCGCGGCGAAGCTGCGGCTGTTCACGACATTGCTGCCACAGGGTGCGCCCGCCGTTGCCAATACCGAGATGGATCCGGAAACGCTGCTGACGCTGCAGGAAATTGCCGAGCGTCGCAAGCTGATGCTGCTGACGGTGGGGGAAGAAGGGGCGGCGGTAAAGCTGCTCTCGGCCATTCCGCGCCCCGATGGGCAGGACCTGTCGATCGATGTATTCGGCGAACGGCGTCTGCTGTCGCTGAAACTGCCGGGGCGCTTCCAGGCGGACAACGCGCTGCTGGCCGCGACGCTTGCCTACGCGACGGGCACGGACGAGGCGTTCGGTTTTCTGCCGCAGCTGAACGGCGTGCGCGGTCGGCTGGAACTGGCGGCGACGCTGCCGAACGACGTGGCGGTGTATGTCGATTTCGCCCACACGCCGGATGCGCTGGAACGTCTGCTGATTGCCCTGCGTCCGCATGCACGCGGCCGGTTGCATATCGTGCTGGGCGCGGGCGGTGATCGCGATCGTGGCAAGCGTCCGCTGATGGGTGCGGTTGCCACACGCTATGCCGACCGGGTGATCGTGACCGACGATAATCCACGCACCGAAGATCCTGCCAGCATTCGCGCCGGGATCATGGCGGCCTGCCCGGGTGCGACAGAAATCGGCGATCGGCGGACGGCAATTTCGTCCGCGATGAACGATCTGGCACCGGGCGATGTGCTGGTAGTGGCGGGCAAGGGGCACGAACAGGGGCAGACCGTCGGCAAGGAAACTCTGCCGTTCGACGACGCCAGCGTCGTGCGCCGGTTTGCGGGGATGACGGAATGAGCGCGTTGTGGACATCGCAGGATCTGCTGGCGGCGCTTGGCGCGCGCCCGGTTGCGGATGTGGCTGTGCAGGGTGTGTCGATCGACAGCCGCACGGTGCGCGCGGGCGATCTGTTCATCGCACTGGTGGGCGAAGCGGGGGACGGTCATCGTTACGTGGCGGACGCTCTGGCCGGGGGTGCGGTGGCCGCGATGGTGCATGCGGATGTGCCGGGCGCCGATCCCGCGCGTCTGGTGCAGGTGGCGGATACGTTCGCGGGGCTGCATGCGTTGGGGCGGTTTGCGCGGTCGCGTTCGGCGGCGAAGATTGTCGCGGTGACGGGCAGCGTCGGCAAGACCAGCACCAAGGAAATGCTGCGCACCATTCTGGCCACATGCGGTTCGGTGCATGCGGCGGAAGCGTCGTATAACAACCATTGGGGCGTGCCGCTGACTCTGGCGCGCATGCCCAAGCAGACCGATTTCGCAGTGATCGAGATCGGCATGAATCACGTGGGTGAGATCGCCCCGCTGGCACAACTGGCGCGCCCGCATGTGGCGGTGATCACCACGGTCGAGAAAGTGCATCTGGGCTATCTGGGCAGTATCGAGGCGATTGCCGATGAAAAGGCCGCGATCTTCCAGGGGCTGGAACCTGGCGGCACGGCGATCCTACCGCGCGATTCGGAGATGTTCCCGCGTTTGCTGGCTGCAACCTCCGGCCTGCGTGTGCAGAGTTTTGGCCGCCATGTCGCAGCCGATGCGCGGTTGCTGGATGCGCGGTTGGAGGCAGATGGCAGCACCGTCCTGGCGCGTCTGAACGGACAGGACGTGCCGTTCCGCCTGCCGCTGCCGGGCGCGCATATGGCGCTGAACGCAGTGGCTGCTCTGGCGGCGATGCAGGCGCTGGGCTGTGATGTCGGGCGCGGCGCAGCGGCGTTCGCGCAGGCCGGGCAGATGGCCGGGCGTGGCCTGCGGCGCGATGTGCCAATGGCGGGTGGCAAGCTGTTGCTGCTGGATGAGAGTTACAACGCGTCCGGTGCGTCGATGCGTGCTGCCCTTGCAGTGCTGAAATCCCAAAACGCCGGGCGACGAATCGCCGTGCTTGGGGATATGCGTGAGCTGGGCGATTTTGGCCCGGCTGAACATGCGGCTCTGGCGGACGCGGTGACGGAATGTGCCGATCTGCTGTTCGCCTGCGGCCCCCTGATGCGACATTTATACGAGGCGATACCCGAGAAGATGCGTGCTGCTCATGTTGAAACAAGCCAGATGCTGGCACCGGTCGTGACGGCCGCGCTGCGTGCGGGGGATGCCGTTCTGGTCAAGGGCAGCCTTGGCACAAAGATGAAACCGATCGTCGATGCGATTGCCGCGGGGGGAATGCAGGATGCTCTATAACCTGCTCGCGCTGCCGTCTGGGGAGGGCACTTTCTGGCTGTTCAACCTGTTCCGGTATCAAACATTCCGGGCGGGCGCCGCGTGTATAACGGCGCTGATCCTGTCGCTGTGTGTTGGCCCGATGCTGATCCGGTATCTGCGTTCGCTGCAGAAGCAGGGCCAGCCCATTCGCAGCGACGGCCCCGAACGCCACCTGATCGAGAAAAAAGGTACGCCGACGATGGGCGGGCTGCTGATTCTGTTCACGCTGACCGTCTCGGTCCTGCTGTGGGCGGATCTGCGCAACGGCTTCGTGTGGGCCGTGCTGACGGTGACGCTGGGTTTCGGCGTGATCGGCGGGCTGGACGATTACCTGAAGCTGACCAAGCGTAACACCAAGGGGCTGTCCGGGCGTTACAAGCTGATCGGCCAGGCGGTGATCGGCCTTGGCGTGACATACTGGATCATGTGGCTGACGCGCGGTGAACTCTCGACCGTGCTGGCCGTGCCGGTGTTCAAGGAACTGCTGATCCCGCTGGGCTTCGCATTCCCGGTGTTCGGCATGCTGGTGCTGATGGGATCGTCGAACGCGGTGAACCTGACCGACGGTCTGGACGGTCTGGCGATTGTGCCGACGATCATCGCGGCGGGTGTGTTCGCGCTGATTGCCTATGTGGTCGGTAACAAGTTTTTCTCGGACTACCTGCAGCTGCACGCGGTGGCGGGCACGGGTGAACTCGCCGTGTTTTGTTCGGCGCTGATCGGTGCGGGGTTGGGCTTCCTGTGGTTCAACGCGCCGCCGGCTGCGGTGTTTATGGGCGACACCGGTTCGCTGGCGCTGGGCGGTGCCCTGGGCGGCGTGGCGATTGCGACCAAGCACGAGATCGTGCTGGCCATCGTCGGCGGGTTGTTCGTGGTCGAGACGATTTCCGTGATCGTGCAGGTGTTCTGGTACAAGCGCACCGGCAAGCGTGTGTTCCTGATGGCGCCGCTGCATCACCATTTCGAGAAGAAAGGCTGGGCGGAACCCACCATTGTGATTCGCTTCTGGATCATCTCGATGATCCTGGCGTTGGTGGGCCTTGCGACCCTGAAGATCCGATGACCCCGTTTTCCGGTCAGAAAATTGTGGTGCTTGGGCTGGGCAAGAACGGACTGGCCGCCGCCACGACGCTCGCCCGGCTGGGCGCAGATGTGACGGCATGGGACGACAAGCAAGCCGCCCGCGACGAAGCCGAAGCCGCCGGCGTGATCGTGCGCGAAGTGGGCGAGGGGCGGTTCGCGGATGCGCTGGTGCTTTCGCCCGGTATTCCGCACGCTTTGCCGAAGCCGCATCCGGTGGCGGCGCGCGCATTGGCGGCGGGTGTGCCGATCTATTCTGATGCCGAGTTTCTGTTCCGTGCGGTGCGTGCTCTGGGTTCGCGCGCGCGGTTTGCGGGGATTACCGGCACCAACGGAAAATCCACGACGACGGCACTGCTCGCGCATATCCTGCGCACGGCCGGAATCCCGACCGAGGCCGGTGGCAATCTCGGTCCCGCAGCACTGGCGCTGAATATTCTGGGTGATGACGGTGTGTACTGCATCGAGATGTCGTCCTATATGCTCGAACGTATCGCGACGCTGCGGTTCGATGCGGCGGTGGTGCTGAACCTCAGCCCCGACCATCTGGACCGGCATGGCGACCTGGCGGCATATGCCGTGGTGAAACGCAGTATTTTCAAGCGTCAGGACAGCAACGCGCTGGCAGTGTTCGGCGACGACGATATCGACACACAGGCACTGGCGGCATCGCTGGCGACGCATACGGCGCGCAAGGTGAAAATTTCCGGCAGCCAAAAGGCCGACATCTGGGCCGATGGCCGTCTGTTGCGCGACGCAACGGGCGTGATTGTCGATCTGGGCGAGGCGCTGGCGCTGCCCGGTGCACATAATGCCCAGAACGCGGCGGCCGCTGCGGCGATGGCGCTGTATTTCGGTGTCAGCCGCGAGGCGCTGGCGAAAGGGCTGCTGACCTATCCGGGCCTGCCGCACCGTCTGGAGCGTATTGCGACGATCGACGGCATCACCTTCATCAACGACAGCAAGGCGACCAACGCCGACAGCACCGAACGTGCGCTGCTCAGCTACGACCGCGTGGTGCTGATCGCGGGCGGTATGGCGAAGGCGGGCGGGATCGAGCCGTTGGTGCATCTGTTCCCGCGTGTCGCGCATACATTGCTGATCGGCCGCGACGCGCCGGGTTTTGCCCGCACGTTGAGCGCCCACAAGGTTGCACACGATACGGTGGAAACGCTGGAAGCCGCCGTACCTGCGGCCTTTGTCGCGGCGAAGCGGCTGGGGGTGAAGACGGTTTTGCTCTCGCCCGCCTGTGCGTCGTTCGACCAGTTCACCGGGTTCGATGCGCGTGGTGACGCGTTCCGCGCACTGGTGCAGGCGCTTGCCGGACAGGGAGGACGCTGATGCCCGCTCTGTCACGTTCCGATAACTCGATGCTGGGGCGCTGGTGGTGGACGGTGGACCGTTGGACACTGGCCTCGCTGATTGCGCTGATCGGGATTGGTTACGTGATGATGCTGGCCGCCAGTCCCGCGGTGGCCGAACGCATCGGGCTGGCGCGCAATGCGTTCGTGATGAAGCAGATCCTGTATCTGCCGCTGGCGGCGTCGATCATGGTGGCAGTGTCGTTGCTCTCGCCGCGCGATATTCGCCGCATGGCGCTGCTTGGGTGCTGCATCGCGCTGCTGCTGACGGCGGCAACGCTGGTGATGGGGCAGGAAATCAAGGGCGCGCGGCGCTGGATATCGGTGCCGGGGCTGACCTTGCAGCCGTCGGAATTTTTGAAGCCTTGTTTTGCCATCGTGGCGGCCTGGCTGATGGCGGAAGGTAAACGGTCCAGCTTCCCGGGCGCCTGGGTGGCGGGCGCGGTGTATCTGGTGATTGCGCTGCTGCTGAAGTCGCAGCCCGATATCGGCATGTTGGCGATTGTGACGGCAATGTTCTTTGCGCAGCTGGTGATCGGCGGGCTGAACATGCTGTGGGTGGGATCGCTGGGCGTGCTGGGTGCGGGCGTGGCGTTCACGGCGTATCTGGTGTTCCCGCATGTGCAGTCGCGCGTGCACCGCTTTCTGGACCCGGCGGCGGGCGATAACTATCAGGTGACGACAGCGCTGGAAGCATTCGGCAATGGCGGCCTGCTGGGCCGTGGCCCGGGCGAGGGGCGTGTGAAAGACGTGCTGCCCGATGCGCATGCGGATTTTGTATTCGCCGTGGTGGGTGAAGAGTTCGGCCTGATCATCTGTCTGCTGATCCTGGGACTGTTCGCCTTCATCGTGCTGCGCGGCTTTCTGCGAATGTTGCAGGAGAACGACCTGTTCGTCGTGTTCGCCTCGACCGGCCTGCTGACGGCATTCGGGTTGCAGGCGTTTGTGAACATGGCGTCCAGCCTGCACCTGATCCCGACCAAGGGGATGACGCTGCCTTTCGTGTCGTATGGTGGGTCGAGTGTGTTCGCGATTGCGCTGGGGATGGGCATGCTGCTGGCCCTCACGCGGCGTCGTTATCATGGGGACATCGAATGAGACCCATCGTCATCGCAGCCGGTGGCACCGGTGGACATTTCTTCCCGGCGGAAGCTCTGGCGTCCAGCCTGCTGAAGCGTGGCGCGCGGGTTGCACTGATGACCGACCAGCGTCGTGCCGAGATCCATTCCGAAGTTTTTGCCGACAGCGAGAAGTTCATCATCCGTGGCGCGGGTATCGCCGGGCGCGGCGTGCTGCGTGCGGCGAACGGGGCCATCGGGTTGTTCGCCGGGGTCTTTCAGGCGCGGTCCATTCTGGCGCGGATGCGACCCTCGGCTGTGGTGGGGTTTGGTGGTTATCCGTCATTCGCGCCGCTGACGGCAACGCGCTTGTTGGGCAATGCGCCGCCGGTTGTGCTGCACGAACAGAACGCCGTGCTGGGGCGCGCCAATCGCGTTCTGGTGCGCTGGGCCGACAAGATCGCGCTGAGCTTCCCCGAAACGGCGGCACTCAGCGATGCGGCCCGCAAGAAAGTGGTGGTGACCGGCAATCCCGTGCGCCCCGAGATCAGCGTGCTGGCCGGGCAGGCGTACGACGAACCTGTGGCAAGCACGGCGTTCCATGTGCTGGTGCTGGGTGGCTCGCTTGGCGCGCGCGTGTTCAGCGACATCGTGCCCGATGCTCTGGCCGCGCTGCCGGTGGAGCAGAAGCAGCGCCTGCGCGTGGTGCAGCAATGCCGCACCGAGGACATCGAACGTGTACGCGCGGCATATGATGCGTCTGGCATTCAGGCCGAACTGGCGCCGTTCTTCAGCGACATCGCCGTGAAGCTGGCCGAGGCACATCTGGTGATCGCGCGCGCCGGTGCTTCCACCGTGGCGGAACTGGCGGCCGTGGGGCGACCCTCGATCCTGGTGCCGCTGCCGCACGCGATCGACGATCATCAGACGGCGAATGCACGCGCGCTGGCGCATGTCGGCGGTGCGTGGCTGATGCCGCAATCCGAATTTACCTCCGCGGTATTGGCCGCGCGTCTGGAAGATGCGCTGGCAGATCCCGCAACCTTGAACCGTGCAGCAGAAGCCGCGCTCCGTCTGGGGTGCGTGGATGCGGCAGAACGCCTGGCCGACCTTGTTCTCGCGCTGGCACAACAGGAGACCCGCGCATGAGAGCGATGCCTCTTTCCATTGGAACCATTCATTTCGTCGGTATCGGCGGGATCGGCATGTCGGGGATCGCCGAGGTGCTGAGCAACCTCGGCTATTCGGTGCAGGGCAGCGATATTTCGGACAATTACAATGTTGCCCGTCTGCGCGAGGCCGGGATCAACGTGATGATCGGGCACGACGCCGCCAATCTGGGCAATGCGCAGGTGGTGGTGACCTCCACCGCTGTGAAGCGCGACAACCCCGAAGTAATGGCAGCGCGTGAACGGATGATCCCGGTGGTAAGGCGTGCGGAAATGCTGGCTGAACTCATGCGCCTGAAATGGGGCATCGCGATCGGCGGCACGCACGGCAAGACCACCACGACAAGTCTGGTGGCGGCGGTGCTCGACAGCATGGACCCGACGGTGATCAACGGCGGCATCATCAACGCCTATGGCAGCAACACGCGCCTGGGCGAAGGTGAATGGATGGTGGTGGAAGCCGACGAGAGCGACGGGTCTTTCCTGCAACTGCCCGCCGTGATCGCCGTGGTCACCAACATGGACCCCGAACATCTGGACCATTGGGGCACGGGCGAGGCCATGCGCCGTGCCTATCAGCAGTTTGTGTCCAGCATTCCATTCTACGGTTTCGCGGTGCTGTGCATCGACCATCATGATGTGCAGGCGATGATCCCGCATCTGGCAGACCGGCGCGTGATTACATACGGGTTCTCGCCGCAGGCAGATGTGCGCGCCGACAAGGTGCTGACCGACCGTCTGGGCGCCACGTTCGAGGTTGTCTACAGCGACCGCGCCACCGGTCGCTCGCGCACGCTTGGCCCGTTCCGCCTGCCGATGCTGGGGCGGCACAATGTGCAGAACGCGCTGGCCGCGATTGCCATCGGGATGGAAATCGGCGTGCCCGAACACGCCATCCGTTCGGCACTGGCGTCGTTCAAGGGCGTGAAGCGCCGCTTCACCAAGACCGGGGAGGCAAACGGCATCACGGTGATTGACGATTACGGGCATCACCCGGTGGAAATTTCCGCCGTGTTGCATGCGGCCCGGCAGGCCGGCGCGCGCGACGTGATCGCCGTGGTGCAACCGCATCGCTACACGCGCCTGCAATCGCTGTTCGAGGATTTCTGCACCTGCATGAACGATGCAGGCACCGTGGTGGTGGCGGACGTTTATCCCGCCGGTGAAGCGCCGATCCCCGGCGTGGACCGCGACGCTTTGGTCGAAGGTCTGCGCGCGCGCGGGCATCGCCGTGTGGTGCCGTTGCAGGACCCGGCGCATCTGCCCGAGATGATTGGTTCGATCGCGTCGTCGGGTGATTTTGTCGTATGTCTGGGTGCCGGGAACATCACCCAGTGGGCGCATGCGTTGCCGGAACAGCTGACACAGCATTTCGCCACCCAGAACAAGCGCGGTGGTGGCAAATGATGACAGCCGCATTCGCCGACACAAATCTGGTGAGCATGCTGCCGTCCCTGCGTGGGCGTGTTGCGGTGCAGGCGCCGTTGGCGCCGTTCACCTGGTTCCGCGTTGGCGGCGCGGCGGAAGTGCTGGTGCGTCCGGCGGATGTGGACGACCTGTCCACGCTGCTGCGTGCGTTGCCGCTGGAGATTCCGGTGCTGGTGATCAGCGCGGCCTCGAACATGATTATCCGCGATGGTGGTGTGCCCGGCGTGGTGATCCGTCTGGCGCGCGGGTTTGGCGATGTGGTGGTGGAAGAAGACGGCGTGATCTCCGGAGCCGCTGCCCTGGATGCCACGGTTGCCGAACATGCCGCCGAAGCCGGACTGACTGGGCTGGAGTTTCTGTCCGGCATTCCCGGTGCGATCGGTGGTGCCGTGGCGATGAATGCGGGCGCATATGGCAGCGACATGGCGGCGGTGCTCGACTGGGTGGAAATCGTCGCGCGTGATGGCAGCCTGCACCGTATGCCTGCCTCGGCGCTGTCGTTGTCGTATCGGCACGCGACGTTGCCGCCGTGTGCGGTGGTGGTGCGGGCGCGGTTGCGTGCGCAGCCCGGAGAACCGACAGCCATTGCTGCGCGTATGGGCGAGATCCGTAGCAAGCGTGAGGCCTCGCAGCCTGTGCGCGCACGCACGGGCGGATCCACGTTCCGCAATCCGGACGGGATGAAGGCGTGGGACCTGATCGATGCGGCCGGCTGCCGCGGTCTGGCGCTGGGTGATGCGCAGGTCAGCGAACTGCACTGCAATTTCCTGCTGAACCGCGGTGCAGCCACTGCGGCCGATATCGAGGGGTTGGGCGAGGAAGTTCGCCGCCGCGTGCATGCAACATCGGGCGTGATGCTCGAATGGGAAATCCGCCGCGTGGGCGTGCCCGCGTCGAAGGTTGAGGTTTGATATGACGATTTCAAAGAAACGCGTTGCAGTTCTGTATGGCGGCATCTCGGCCGAGCGCGAGGTCAGTCTGAACAGCGGCAAGCAGGTTGTCGTTGCCCTGCGTGAAGCCGGGTACGATGTGACGCCGGTCGAGGTGAACGCCGATATCACGCAGGTGATTGCCGCGCTCACCCCGCGCCCGGATGCGGTGTTCAACGCGCTGCATGGCCGTTTCGGCGAGGACGGGACGATTCAGGGCGTGCTGGAATGGCTGCGGATTCCGTATACGCATTCCGGCGTGCGTGCCTCGGCCCTGGCGATGGACAAGGTGACGGCGAAGGCCGTGCTGGCGTCAGCCGGTCTGCCGGTGCCCGCTGGCCGGGTGATTGAAGTTGCGTCGTTGATGCAGGGCGATCCTCTGCCGCTGCCCTATGTGGTGAAGCCGATCAACGAAGGGTCTTCGGTTGGTGTGCATATTGTGCGCGCGGGCGATAACCGCCGCCCGAAGATTGTCGAGAGCTGGACGTATGGCGCGGAAGCGCTGGCCGAAACCTTCATCCCCGGGCGCGAACTGACGGTTGCGGTGATGGATGACAAGCCGCTGGCGGTGACCGAGATCGACACCGGTCACGTGTTCTACGACTACGATGCGAAGTATGCGGCAGGCGGCAGCGCGCACGTAATCCCCGCGCAGATCCACCCGGACGTGTATGCACAGGCGATGGAACTGGCACTGCAGGCGCATCGTGCGCTGGGCTGCCGTGGTGTGTCGCGCACCGACTTCCGCTACGACGATACGGCGGGTGAACCCGGCAAGCTGTATGTGCTGGAAGTCAACACGCAGCCCGGCATGACGGCGACGTCTCTGGCTCCGGAACAGGCCGCGTATCTGGGTCTTTCCTTTTCGCAACTCTGTGCCTGGATGGTGGAGAACGCCCGATGCGACGCGTGAGCACAAGCCGCCGCAAGAAGCAGGATCGCCCCGGCAGACTGCGCCTGTTTTTCAAGCGCCAGCGCAAGAATTTGCGCTTCGGTCTGCCAATTCTGGCCGGTGTGCTGGTGATTGGCGGCATGGTGCTGCTGGTGCAGTCGGCCGACCCCAGCGGGCATATTGGGCAGGGCGTGAACCGCCTGACCGCGGCCGCTGGCCTCAGCGTGCGCGAGATCCGCTACGAAGGGCGCAACCTGACGCCGGAACCCTTGCTGCATGCGGCGGTGTCCGCGCCAATTGGCGCGTCGATCTTCTCTGTATCCCCCACGGAAATCCGCGAACGGGTCGAAACGCTGTCCTGGGTGGAATCCGCCTCGGTCGAGCGCGTGCTGCCCGGAACGCTGGTTGTGCGCATCGTCGAGCGTGCGCCGTTCGCGGTCTGGCAGAATAATGGTCGCTATACGCTGATCGACCGGTCGGGCCATGCGATTGAAGCGGAGAATATCGGTGCATTCTCGAACCTGCCGCTGGTCGTGGGGGCGGGTGCGCCGATGCATGCCGAGAAACTGTTGCAGCTGCTGGGTCATTACCCAGCGATCCAGGGACGTGTGAAGGCGTTGGTGCGTGTGTCCGAACGGCGTTGGAACCTCAGCCTTGAGTCGGGCGTGGATATCATGCTGCCGGAAGGGCACGAAGACGCGGCACTGCAGCGCCTGCTGGAGATCGACCAGCGCGAAGGCGTGCTGGCCCGGCCGTTGAGCAGCATCGATATGCGTCTGCCGGATCGGATGGTTCTGCGTCCGCGCAGTGAATCTCCGGCGTCTGGCTCCAGCGTACAGCGCCGGCCGGTATAGGGGGGAATGATGAGCGATCTTGCAGCTTCCCGCCGCCCCGCGCCGCCGCTGACCGACATGGGAGAAGCGCCGCGCAAGCGTGTGCTGCGCAGCGGACCGTTCGGTGTTGTCGATGTTGGCAGCACCAAGATTGCCTGCCTGATCGGGCGTGGCGAGAGCGATGGCACCCTGCGTGTGCTTGGCTTCGGCTGGCAGCGCAGCCGTGGGGTGCGCAATGGCGGTATCGCCGATCTGGACGAAGCCGTGCAGGCCATCCGCGCTGCTGTCGGCCAGGCTGAGGAAATGGCTGATACGCGCCTGCGTTCGGTGACGCTCAACCTGTCTTGTGGCGGGCCGGAAAGCCGCTTGTTCAATGTGCAGTGGCCCGTGGGTGGCCGCGCCGTGGATGAGAGCGATCTGCGTCGCATCGTGGGTGAGGGCCGGGCGCGTGCCGCCAGCGAAGGGCGCGGGATGATCCATTCGATCCCGCTGTCGTTTTCGGCGGATGAAACCGTGCGCGTTCTGGACCCGCGCGGGCTGCACTGCGATACGCTGAGCGCGCGCCTGCATGTGGTGGACGCCAGCGACACGGCGTTGCGCAATCTGGGGATCTGCATTTCCCGGTGCGATCTGGATATCGCCGAACTGGTCTCTGCTCCGTTGGCTGCTGGTTTGTCAGCGCTGGTCGAGGACGAGCGTGAACTGGGTGCGGTGGTGATCGACATGGGTGGCGGCACCACCAGCCTTGCGGTCTACAGTGAGGGGCAACCGCTCCACACGGCGCAGATCCCTGTCGGCGGCATGCATGTCACCAACGATCTGGCGCGTGTGCTCTCCACCACGGTGGCGCACGCCGAGCGTATGAAGACGCTGTATGGCGGCGTGCAGGAAAGCCCGGACGACGCGCGCGAATTGCTGGCTGTGCCGCTGGTGGGCGAGGAAGAGCACCACATCGCCAAGGTGCCGCGCACAATGGTGGTGAATGTGATTCGTCCCCGTCTTGAAGAAACGTTCGAGCTGCTGAAGGACCGTCTGGAATCGTCGGGCATGAGTCGCGCCAATGCGCGCGTGGTGCTGACCGGTGGTGGCAGTCAGCTGGTAGGCGTGCGTGATATGGCGGCGCGCATTCTGGGGCGCGAGGTGCGTCTGGGGCGTCCGCTTGGGTTGCGCGGCATGCCCGACTCAGCGTCGGGGCCTGCGTTTGCCGTTGCTGCCGGACTGCTGCGCTGGGCGGCGGGTGAAGGACATATTCTGCATGATGTGGACCTGATGACCAATCAGCGTCCGGGCACATGGCGTCGGGTTATCAACTGGCTGAAAGAGAGGGTGTGATGGGCATGACACAAGAAAATCGCGCTGACCGTACAATCTCGACAATAAGCTCTTGCCCCGGCTACGGGCGAGTCGGTAACGCAGAAAAGAATCTTCGCCGCCGAAAGAATTCAGCCCGCTGTCTGGAGCCCGCACAATGACCCTGAACCTCACCATCCCACAGACTGCACATACGGATTTCACGCCCCGCATCTCGGTAATCGGTGTCGGCGGTGGTGGGACCAATGCAGTCGATAACATGATCAAGATGGGTCTTGATGGCGTCGACTTCGTTGTGGCCAACACCGACGCGCAGTCGCTGGTGCGTTCGCGTGCGGAACGCCGCATCCAGCTTGGCCCGCACCTGACGCAGGGTCTGGGTGCTGGTGGCAAGCCCGAGATCGGACGCGGTGCGGCGGAAGAAGCGGCGGAAGAACTCGCGCGTCACATGGATGGCGCGCACATGGTGTTCGTGGCGGCGGGCATGGGTGGTGGCACGGGCACGGGCGCCGCGCCGATCATCGCGCGCATGGCACGTGAACGCGGCATTCTGACGGTCGGCGTGGTGACGAAGCCCTTCGACTTCGAAGGTGTGCGCCGTCGCAAGGCCGCGGAAGCGGGGATTGAGGAACTGCAGCAGTACGTCGATACGCTGATCGTGATCCCGAACCAGAACCTTTTCCGCAAGGCAAACGAGAAGACCACCTATCTGGAAGCGTTCGAGATGTCGAACAGCGTCCTGTACGTGGGCGTGCGCGGCGTGACCGACCTGATGGTGAATCCGGGTCTGATCAACCTCGACTTCGCGGACATCCGTTCGGTGATGGCAGAAATGGGCAAGGCGATGATGGGCACCGGCGAAGCCGAGGGCGAAGATCGCGCCATCAAGGCTGCCGAAGCCGCCATCAGCAACCCGCTGCTGGAAGATTCGTCGATGCGCGGTGCGCAGGGCGTGCTGATCAACATCTCGGGTGGTCTCGATATGGGGATCATGGAAGTTGACGCCGCGGCCAACCGTATCCGTCAGGAAATCGACGAAGAAGCGAACATCATCTTCGGGTCGTCGGTTGATGAATCGATGAATGGGCGTATTCGCGTGTCGATCGTGGCGACGGGGATCAAGGCTGACGAAGCCGAAATGCCGCGTCCGAAGCTGGTGGCGATGGGTGGTGGTGCGGCTGTGGCCGTGGCAGCGCCGATCGCGCGTCCGGGCGTTGTGCATGCACCGATGCAGCAGGCGGCGATGCAGATCGTGGCGATGAACGCGGCGCCTGTTTCCGCGCCGACGCCGGTTATTGTGCCGCCAATGACGGAAGTCGTGCAGGAAGAAGAACAGGTTGCTGAAGTGGCGGAAGCCGCACCGCAGCTGGTCGAACCGGCCGCGCCATCCGTGCAGCTGCCGCGCCTGTCGCCGATGGAAGCCACGCCGGCACCGCGCATGAACCTGTTCCAGGCGGTGACCGGCCTGATCCGTCGGCCGCACATGCCGCAGCAGCACGAAGCCCCGACGCCGACGGTTGCCGTGCAGCCCGTCGTGCAGCCGGTGCGGGTTGAGCCTGCAATGGTCAACGAAGTGTCGCGCCCCGCCCAGCGTAGCGGACAGACGGAAGAACATAACCTGGACATCCCGGCGTTCCTGCGTCGTCAGGCGAACTGAGTATTCCTCTGGGTTGAGACTCGATATCTATGGGGCGGCCCATCTGGGCTGCCCCATTTTTGTGGCATCCTGTGCTGCACTGCGAAGGCATGGGTTGCAATATTGCGGGAAGAAAAATAATTTTTCTTTTTAATTCAAGGTATTATTTTGAAATGTGCAGCAACATTCCTTGATTTTACCGCGGCGTTAACCTTCCCTATTTTGCAACCTGTCGCGCAGGTTTTGTCGCGCGGCGACTGACTTGATGATGGGTTGTCATGCATATCAAACCGGTTGAAACCGCTATTCTTCCTGCCCAGCAGCGCACGCTGCGGGGGTCGATTGGTTGCTCTGGGGTTGGGTTGCATTCGGGCAAACGCGTTAACTTGACCATGCATCCCGCGCCGGTAGGCACGGGCATTGTGTTCCGCCGCACTGACTTAGGGGTTGATATCCCGGCCCTGTACAACGGGGTGGTCGATACGCGTCTGTGCACAGTGCTGGCCGCCGAAGGCCGCCCGGATGCGCGCGTGAGCACGGTCGAACACGTTATGGCGGCGCTGGCTGCCTGCTCGATCGATAATGCGATCATCGATGTCGACAGTCACGAAATTCCCATTCTGGACGGTTCCTCCGCGCCATTCGTGTTTCTGATCGAAAGCGCCGGCGTCATTTCGCAGGCCGCGCCGCGCCGCGTGATCGAGGTTCTGCGTTCGGTTTATGTGTCGGACGGTGAGGCCACGGCCGAACTGCATCCGGGCACGGTGCCGTCGCTGGTCGCCCATGTGTCGATCAACTTCCAGGCCGAAGCCATCGGATCGCAGAGCGCCGATCTCACGCTGACCGGCTCGAACTTTACGCGCGAAATCGCCAAGGCACGCACGTTTACCCAGGCAACCGAAGTTGCATATCTGCGCTCGGTCGGGCTGGCGCTGGGCGGCAGCCTGGACAACGCCGTGGTGGTCGATGGCAGCCAGGTCCTGAACCCGGGTGGATTGCGCATGCAGAACGAATTTGCCGCGCACAAGCTGCTGGATGCGGTGGGCGATCTGGCTTTGGCCGGTGCCCCGCTGCAGGCCCGGTTTATCGGCCATCGCACGGGACATGCGCTGAACAACCGTGTGCTGCACGCCCTGTTCGCCGATCCGGCCAACTGGCGCTGGAGCGACGATACAGCGACCAGCCGTTCGGCAGCTCCGCGCCTGCCGGTTTCGGCGGCCGCGTCGCCCGCTCTCTGAGAGCTGAAAATAAAGGGTTCGATGTACGCGGCAACGTGTTATACGACCGTTGGTAAACGGGGCATGCATTGATGATTCTGCGCGTTTTGGCTGTTTTTCTTCTTCTGGTGACGGCAGGCTGCTCGTCGAGCGACGAACCGGAAGACGTTCGGCGTCCGGATGGTGTGACGGCGGAGACCTCGCCCGAAACCATCTATAATATGGGTGTTGATTCCATGCAGGCCGAGGAATATTCCCGGGCTGTGCAGATGTTCGACCTGATCGAACGTGAACATCCGTATTCGTCGTGGGCAGTGAATGCCAAGCTGATGGCGGCTTATGCCCAGTATCAGCGGCAGAAATACACCGAGGCAATCGGCGCGCTGGATCGCTTCATCCAGCTGCACCCGGCAAATCGGGACATCGCCTATGCGTATTACCTGCGCGCGCTCTGCTATTACGAACAGATCTCGGACGTGCAGCGCGACCAGCAGGGGACGGCCGCCGCGATGACGGCGTTGCAGGAAGTGGTGAACCGCTTCCCCGATACGTCCTATGCGCGTGATGCCCGCCTGAAGATCGACCTGGCGCGTGATCATCTGGCCGGCAAGGAAATGGAAGTCGGGCGCTGGTATCAAGGTCAGCGTCTGTATACCGCCGCGATCGGGCGTTTCCGCCGTGTGATCGAGGCGTATCAGACCACCAACCATGTGCCGGAAGCGTTGCATCGCCTGACGGAAATCTACCTGACGCTGGGTCTGCGCGACGAAGCGCGCAAGACGGCGGCGGTGCTGGGGCATAACTTCCCGGGCAGCGAATGGTACGAGGACAGTTATAAGCTGATGCGCGAATATGGCGATCTGCCCGCTCCGGGTGGAGAGGCCGCGCCGAGTGGCGATTCGCGCAGTTGGCTGGATCGGCTTTTCTGAACAGGCCGGGTGCGATATTGAAAAGGGCGCGCAAGCGCCCTTTTTGTTCTTTTTCCTGAGTGGGGTGATTCGCAGCGATGCTCCAGTCGCTTTCAATCCGCGATGTGGTGCTGATCGAACGGCTGGACCTGTCTTTCGGGCCCGGCCTTTCGGTGCTGACGGGTGAAACCGGGGCGGGGAAATCCATTCTGCTGGACAGCCTGGGCTTGGCGCTGGGCATGCGCGCCGATGCCGGTCTGGTGCGCACTGGCGCGAAGGAAGCAAGCGTCGCCGCAAGTTTTGATGTGGAAGACGGCCACCCCGTGCAGGCGTTGCTTGCCGAACAGGGGATCGAGGTCGAACAGGATCTTGTCCTGCGGCGTGTGGTCGCGGCCGATGGAAAATCCCGTGCGTTTGTGAATGGTCAGCCCGCGGGCGTGGCGTTGCTGCGCCGGATCGGGGCGCTGCTGGTGGAAGTGCAGGGCCAGCACGACCAGGTGGGGCTGGCGGACCCGGCCACGCATATGGGGCTGCTGGATGCATTCGGCGTGCCCGCCAAACTGCGCGATGCCGTGGCGGCGACGCACAAGGTCTGGCGTGCGGCCGTCGATGCGCTGCACAGCGCCGAAGCCGCGATCGAACAGGCCGCGCGCGACGAGGAATGGCTGCGTCACGCCGTGGACGAACTTTCCAAACTGGCCCCGGCCGAGGGCGAGGAAGCAGAACTCTCCACCGAACGCCAGCGCATGCAACAGGGTGAGCGCCGTGCCGAGGCAATCGCCGCCGCAATCGCCGAGCTTACTCCGCGCGACCGGCGTTCCGGCCCTGCGCAGGCATTGCGTGGCGCGGTGCGTGCGTTGCAGCGTCTGCCCGCCCCGAACGATGAAGCGACTCCTGCGATGGAGGCGCTGGAACGGGCCGAGGAAGCGCTGGCCGAAGCCGATCTGCTGCTCGCCCGTCTGGCATCGGACGTCGAGGCAGATCCGCGTCGACTGGAACATGTGGAAGAACGCCTGTTCGCGCTGCGCGCCATGGCGCGCAAGCACGCGGTGGCGGTTGTGGAATTGCCACCGCTGCTGGTCTCGCTGAAGGAACGCTTGTCTGCGCTGGATGCTGGCACCAGCCATCTGGCGGCCCTGCACAAGGCGGCGCACACGGCGCGGGCCGATTACGTGGCGGCGGCCTCGTCGCTGAGCGATGCACGGCGCAGTGCGGCGGCGAAGCTGGACAAGGAGGTGGCGAAGGAGCTGCCTCCGCTGCGGTTGGACAAGGCCCGCTTCACGACCGACGTGACGGCTCTGCCCGACACTAGCTGGGGTGCGCATGGGGCCGATGCCGTGCAGTTTCTGGTGGCGACCAACCCGGGACAGGCGGCGGGCGCGCTGGCGAAGGTTGCGTCGGGCGGTGAATTGTCGCGTCTGATGCTGGCGCTGAAAGTCGTGCTGGCGCGTGGGTCGCCGGTGCCAACCCTGGTGTTCGACGAAGTGGACAGCGGCGTCGGCGGTGCCACGGCAGCGGCGGTGGGTGAACGGCTGGTGCGCGTGGCGGAACGCTTGCAGGTGCTGGTGGTGACGCATAGCCCGCAGGTGGCAGCGCGTGGCGTAGTGCATCTGCAGGTGGCGAAGTCGGTGATGCGCGGCATGACGACCACCATGGTTGCCCCACTGGATGAAGCCGAACGGCGCGAGGAAATTGCCCGCATGCTGGCGGGTGAAACCATCACGGCGGCCGCACGCGCGGCTGCGGACAGTTTGCTGGCGAACGCAGAATGAGCACATACCAAAGCATCGATGTCGCCGCGCTGACCGAGGCGCAGGCCGCGACCGAACTTGCCGCGCTGGCGGCCGAGATCGCGCGGCATGACCTTGCCTATCACCAGGACGACGCCCCCACGATCAGCGATGCGGCGTATGACGCGCTGAAGCAGCGTAACAGCGCCATTGAAGCCCGCTTCCCGCACCTGAAGCGCGCGGACAGTCCCAGCGAGAAAGTGGGGCATGCGGCGTCTGCCACGTTCTCGAAAGTGCGGCATCGCGTGCCGATGCTGTCGCTGGATAATGCGTTCGGGGAAGGCGACTTCGCCGATTTCTGCGCGCGTATCCGCCGGTTTCTGGGACTGGCCGATGCCACACCGCTGGCCTTTGTGGGCGAGCCGAAGATCGACGGCCTGTCGATCAGCCTGACATACGAGAACGGGCGCTTCGTGCGCGGCGCCACGCGCGGCGACGGGACCGAGGGCGAGGATGTCACTGCTAATCTGAAGACTCTGAAAGATCTCCCGCTGCGTTTGGCGGGCAACGCGCCCGAGGTGATTGAAATTCGCGGCGAGGTGTTCATGAGCAAGGCGGATTTTCTTGCGCTGAATGCCGCGCAGGAAAAAGCCGGGCAGAAGATTTTCGCCAACCCGCGCAATGCGGCGGCGGGCAGTCTGCGGCAGCTCGATCAGCGGATCACCGCATTGCGTCCGCTGTCGCTGTTTGCCTATGCGATGGGCGATGTCAGCGGGCCGGTAGCGCCGACGCAGTGGGGATTTTTGGAGCGCCTGAAAGCGTGGGGATTCCAGGTTAATCCTCTGTCGCGTCACCTGAAGACCGACGCCGACGTGATGACGTTCCAGGCCGAGGTCGGTGCGGCACGTTCGGCGCTCGGCTATGATATTGATGGTGTGGTCTACAAACTGGACGATATCGGCTTGCAGCGTCGGCTCGGCTTTGTGGGGCGCGCACCGCGTTGGGCGATTGCGTGGAAGTTTCCGGCCGAACAGGCAACCACGAAACTGCTGGATATCCAGATTCAGGTCGGTCGCACCGGCGCGCTGACTCCGGTTGCCATTCTGGAGCCAGTGAATGTTGGCGGCGTGCTGGTCTCGCGCGCCACACTGCATAACGAAGGCGAGATCGCCCGCAAGGATGTGCGCATCGGCGATACCGTGGTGCTGCAACGCGCGGGCGATGTGATTCCGCAGATTGTCTCTTCCGTGCCGGACAAGCGCCCTGCCGATGCCGTGCCGTTCGTGTTCCCCGACACGTGCCCGGTTTGTGGCAGCCACGCGATCTGCCCGCCCGGCGAGGCGGTGAAGCGTTGCACCGGTGGCCTGACCTGTGCCGCGCAGGCGGTGGAGCGTTTGCGGCACATGGTGTCGCGCACGGCGTTCGATATCGAAGGTCTGGGTGAGCGCACCATTCAGGAATTTTTCGACGACGGTCTGCTGCACGCACCCGCCGATCTGTTCCGCCTGCACGAACACGAAGCAGTAATTGCCAAGCGCGAAGGCTGGGGCGGGACCTCGGCCCGCAATCTGGTGCAGTCGATCGAGGCGCGGCGTACCATGCCGCTGGACCGCTTCATCTTCGGGCTGGGTATCCGGCGCATCGGCGATGCCAATGCCAAGCTGCTGGCGCGGCATTACGGCAGTTATGCGAACTGGCGTGCACAGATGATCGCGGCGATCCAGATCGGGTCGGACGCGCGGCTGGAGCTTGGCTCGATCAACGGGATCGGCCCGACGATTGCCGAAGAACTGGCGGAATTCTTCGCCGAGGAACGCAATCTGCAATCGCTCGGGGCGCTGGCGGCGGCGATGACGATACAGGATGTCGCGGTGGCGCAGGCGGGGGACAATGTGTTCTCGGGCAAGACGGTGGTGTTCACCGGCACGCTGGAAACCATGACCCGTCAGGAGGCCGAGGCCCGTGCCGAAACGCTGGGTGCCAAGGTGACGAAAGCGGTTTCGCGCAAGACGGATTATGTGATCGTCGGGGCCGATGCCGGATCCAAGGCGGCGAAGGCGGCAGAGTATGGCGTGAAGACTCTCACGGAAGCCGAATGGCGGGATATGTCGGGGATGGATGCAGCATGATGACACGTGCGCAGTTTTTGCGGATGACACTGGTTGGTGCGGCGGTGGGTGCGATGCGTGGTGCGGGTGCGCAGGAACAGGCGACGGAAGATCTGTATGTCGGCCATTATATCCCGCTGAATTTCCCCGATGCGGCAACCGTGCGCCCCGGTGTTCTGTTTGCGCGCGTGCCGGTGATGAATGGTGCGTTTGCGGGGCAGTTGTTTTTTCCGTTTGAAGGCTGCCGTTCGCACAATGTCGGCACGCTGGAAGGGCAGCGGGTCGGCACGCAGCTCTCCGGCATCTGGCGCGAGAGTCTGGATGCGGAGGGTGCCTCGGCCCAGTTTCTGACGGATGGTCAGGATCTGCCGTCGGGCGCGCTTGCCGGCAAAATGGCGGCGCTAGAGCCGACAGCCGCGGGATGCGTTGCCAGCAACATGCCCGAAGGTGCCGAATGGATGCTGCTGCGCACCGGCGCGTTGTGGAGCGCCGATGAGGAAACCTCGTTCGTCATGACTCAGCGCAGCAACCAGATTTCATGGCCCGAGATCGATAAAGCCGCTTACACCTACGCCGCGCTGATCGACCCTGCGAATATCGGCCGTGCCGAACAGGGCCCGATCCTCGCCTGGCAGCGCATGGGCGAGGCGTTCAGCACTGCCAATCTTTCCAACCAGCGCCTGACCCGTGGGCGCGATTACGTTCTGTCGGTGCTGGTGACAGACGATCAATGCGATCCGCTGGCGCAAGGATGCACACGCTTCACCTGGCGCTAGACTGTATCGCTCTTCAACTCAGACTGAGCTGAATAACAATACAGTCTAGACCGCTGCTTTCCGACGCGCCGGGATCGTCATGGCGAACACGCCGATCACCACGCAGGGCAGGCCGATCCACGCGCTGACGGGCAGGCTCTCGCCCAGAAACGCCACGCTGATCGCAACGCCGATCGGCACGCGGATATAACCCTGCGCGGTGGTGCCGACTGAACCCAGTGTCTGGATCAGCCGGAAATAGATCGCGAATGCACCAGCAGTTGAAAATACCGCCAGCCCCAGCAGCGCCAGCAGCGACCGGGTGGATGGTGCCAAAGTCCATGGCTGGTCGATCAGCAGACTGGCGGGCAGCAGCAGCAACGCACCGCAGATCAGCGATCCGGCGGCGGGCATGATCGGGTCCAGACCGCCGAAATTCTTCCCGAAGATTGCCGCTCCCGCATAACACACCGTGGCGGCGATGATCGCCAGCTGCGCCCAGATGTGCTGCCCGAAACCACCCAGCGCCTCCATCCCGACGATCAGGCAGGTGCCGGCAATCCCGGCCGCAACGCCGAACGCCTTGCGGGTGGTGATGGCTTCGTGACGCGTGATCAGCGCGGTGATCAGAAAGGTGAAGATCGGCGTGGTCGAATTGAGAATAACCGCCAACCCTGCATGCACGCTCTGTTCCCCCCAAGCGATCAGGGTGAAGGGGATGGCACTGTTCAGGCAGGCCTGGAACAGGAACTTCCCCCATGTGCGCGCATCGGTCGGCAGACGCAGTCCGCGCGCATAGATGATGGCTGTCAGGATCGCCCCTGCAATCAGCGTGCGCCCGGCGATCAGGGTGACGGGGGAATGGTCTCGATCCCGATCTTGATGAACGTGTAGGACGCGCCCCATAACGTGGCGAGCAGCATCAGCAGTGCGAGTTCGAAGCTCAGGCTGTTCTGCCGGATCATGGATGTTTCCTGTTGCCGGAGGAAGTTACGGAACCTTCCATGGCACGTAAACCAGCCACGATGTTTCGGCGCAGGCCGAACTATGGATGGCTGCGTTTCCGACATGCCGGGCGTATAGTCGGGCGATGGTGAACATGGCATCGGGCAATACGATCGCAGAGGTCGCCGCCCTGATCGGCGATGCGGCGCGGGCGAACATCCTCTCGGCGCTGATGGGCGGTCGCGCCCTGACGGCGGGCGAGCTGGCCTGGCATGCCGGGGTCAGCGCGCAGACCACCAGCGGGCATCTGTCCAAGCTGGCCGAAGCCGGGCTTGTCGTGCAGGAAAAGCAGGGGCGGCACCGTTACTACCGGCTGACCGGCCCCGAGGTTGCGCAGGTGATGGAAGCCCTGATGACGATGGCCTCGAACGGCCCGAAGCGCTATCGCCCCACCGGCCCGAAGGACGAGGCCCTGCGCGCCGCCCGCACCTGTTACGACCATATGGCGGGTCGATTGGGCATCGCGCTGGCGGATGCGTTATGTGCGCAGGGGCATGTCGTGCTGGGCGATGGCGTCGGGCGGGTGACGGCATCCGGCCGGGAATTCTTCTGCGATTTCGGGATCGATCTTGAAGCTGGCAACAGTCAGCGCCCGCTGTGTCGCACCTGCCTCGACTGGAGCGAACGTCGTCCGCATCTGGCGGGAAAACTGGGGGCGGCTCTGCTTGGGCGGGTGCAGGCGCTGGGCTGGGTTGCGCCGGTGCCGAACAGCCGGGCCTTGCGTGTAACAGTCGCCGGGCAGCGAGGGTTCGCTGCCCGGTTTGGTCTGTAGATCAAGCGCCCAGCGGGCGGCAGGCGTGTTCCAGCCAGCTGCGCACATCGGCTGACAACTGCGGGCCGACGGTTTCCAGAACGTAGTCGTGGTAATCGTCGAGCCATGCGCGTTCGGCGGCGGTCAGCATATCCGCATCGATCAGCCGCTGGTCGAACGGGGCCAGGGTGATGGTCTCGAACCGCAGGAACGGACGCGTCTTCGGCCCGAGTTCTGACGGCTGCACCAGCAGAAGGTTTTCCAGACGGATGCCATACTGGCCCGGCAGGTAGTAACCCGGTTCGTTCGAGAGGATCATCCCCTCGGCCAACGGCACCGGTGCTGCCGCACGTGCGATGCGCGCCGGGCCTTCGTGCACGGACAGGTAAGACCCCACCCCGTGCCCCGTGCCATGGTCGAAATCCAGCCCGACCTGCCACAGCGATGCGCGGGCCAGCGCGTCGATATGCGACCCGGCAACGCCCTGCGGAAACACCAGCGTGGCCAGCGCGATATGCCCCTTCAGCACGCGGGTGAAGTGGTCGCGGATATGCGCGGGTGCTGTGTCCGGCCCGGTCCAGATCGTGCGGGTGATGTCGGTGGTGCCATCCGGATACTGCCCACCAGAGTCGAGCAGGTAGGTCTCGTTCCTGCCCAGTGTACGATTGGTCTCGGGCGAGGTGCGATAATGGATGATCGCGCCATTCGGCCCGGCACCCGAGATCGTCTCGAAGCTTGGTCCACGAAACTCCGGCGCTTCGGCGCGGAAGGCGTGCAGCTGCGCGGCGACCGACATCTCGGTCAGCGTGCCGGTGCCGACATTCGCGTCCACCCAGTGCAGCAGGCGCGCCATCGCTACGGCATCGCGTTCGTGCGCGGTGCGGGCGCCCTGGCATTCGACCTCGTTCTTGCAGGCACGCGGCAGGGCGCAGGGGTCTTGCCCGGCGACGACCGTGGCGCCGGCCTTTTCCAGATACTGCGAGAACCATAGCGGCGATCCGGCGGCATCCACCCGCACGGTGCGTCCGGCCAGCCGGTCGAGCACCGCATTCAGATGCGTGCGCGGCGTCAGCGCGACGTGGTTGCCGATATGCGCGGCGACATCGGGGCTGATCTTGGCCGGGTCGCAGATCAGGTCGACATGCGCATCAGCGTGTACAACGGCAAAGCTGAGCACGAACGGGTTATACGGCACATCCGCGCCACGAATGTTCAGCAGCCAGCAGACCGAGGCAGAGTCGGTAATCATCACCGCATCCTGCTCGGCGGCTTTCAGTGCGGCGGCGATGTCGGCGCGCTTCTGGGCCGAACTGCGTCCGGCAAAACTGTCCGGCTGGATGATCGCGGGGGTAACGGGAGCGGGGGGACGGTCGGCCCAGATCGCATCGACCGGGTTCTGTTCAACCGGCACCAGCGTGACGTTCGCGCGTGCGAACTGCGCCAGCCCGTCGGCGCTGATCAGCAGCGGGTCGTAGCCGATGCGCGCCTGCTTGCCCGCGTTGGTCCGCAGCCAGTCGGGCGCGGGTTCGTTGACCATGTGCAGGCGTTCCCACAAGGCGGGATCGGTCTGCGATGCAAGTTGCAGCACATACCGCCCATCCGAGAAGACCGCCGCCCGATCGGCCAGCACCACGGCGACACCGGCGGAACCGGTAAAGCCCGTCATCCAGGCCAGACGATTGGCACTGGCGGGGATGTATTCGCCCAGATGTTCATCGGCGCGGCTGATGATGAAACCATCCAGCCCCTGTCTGGTCAGTTCCTGACGCAAATGCTGCAGGCGAGTACGGAAGGGCATGATCTCTCCACTGGTTTCAACAGGGCAGGTTAACGAAAAGTGCATACCTCCGTAATGAAGCATGCGTTTGCTGCATTGCAGCAGCATGAACTCTGCGGAGCACGCGGTACTGGGAACGAGGTATAGTGTGCTCACTAAATAAGGTGAAGCGCGTCGCGACAGGATGTCCGCACGCAGGCCGCTTTTCTATAAGGAATGAATGATGGATCCCCGTTTTACACGGCAGGAAATGGCTTTCCTGTCGCCCACAAACACAACCGAAGCGCATGGCCTGAAGAGCGCGCTGCATACCGCCTGGAGCGCCCTGCGCGAGATGGCATCGCTGCCGCGTCGTCGCCGTGTGTTTGCGGAGCTGAGTGCGCTGGGTGACCGCGAACTGGCCGATATCGGGCTGACCCGCACGGATATTCCTCGCGTATTCGACCGTGATTTTGCAACCGAATTCAGCGTAAGCCGCCGTGCGGCGATCGTGGCGCTGGCACCGGCCAACTGCAACACAGCCGATAGCAAGACAGCAGAAGCCGCGTAATTTTACGCTCGCATCTGCGCTACAAAAGAGGCACCCGCTTGAGGTGCCTTTTTGTATTTCAGCGTTACTTTCGCAGGATGAGGCATGACCACGCGCCCTCGCGGATGCGTTCGTGCAGTACCAGCCCGTGGCGGCGATGCGCGGCCAGCACCATGCGCATCTGCGTGTTCAGCAGCCCAGCCAGAATGGCGTAACCGCCGGGGGCCAGATGGGTGGCCAGATGCGTCGCCATCAGGCACAGCGGCCGGGCGAGGATGTTGGCAAAAATCAGATCATACGGGGCGGGACGACGCACGCGCACGTCCTGCCAGCCATCGGCACGGATGGCGTGCACGCGGTTCTTCAATCCGTTCAGCACGGTGTTTTCCATCGTGGTGCGCACCGACCAGGGTTCGATGTCGGTTGCCAGCACGCGCCGGTGCAGCAGCGCCGCTGCCGCCATCGCCAGAATGCCGGACCCCGTTCCCAGATCCAGAATGTTGCGCGGATTGGTATGCGCGATCTTCTCGAACGCACGCAGGCAGCCGCGCGTGGACCCATGCTCGCCCGACCCGAACGCAACGCCCGCATCCAGCGTGAGCGTGATGCGGCCCGGTGTGTGCGGGTCGTGCAGATGCGTGCCGCGAATGGCGAAGCGGCGCCCGATCAGCTGTTCGGGGAAGGCGGCGCGCGTGCGTTCCAGCCAGCCTTCGGTTGCCACCTCCTCGCGGTGCAGCGTGGCGTTCACGCCGGATACCATCGCCGCCAGGGCGCAGGCGGTGGAAAGCTCCACCTCGTTCTCGCCGGCCGACTTCACGCCCGAGACGCGCCACAGACCCGTGTCGTCATCGACGAAAAAGTCCACCGTGCCGCAGGCCTCGCCGATGGCGGCTTCCCAGGCTTCCAGCGCGTCCTCGGGCACGTCCACCCAGACGGTTTCCAGGCGTGTCGCGTGCCGCCCGCTGACGGGCCAGGGGTTTTGCAGGCTCATGCTTTCTCCACAAAGCGGTCCAGCACGCGCTTGGCGCCGGATTTGTCGAACAGGATATCAAGTTTGTCGTCGGCGACCGACGTTACCCGCCCATAGCCGAATTTCTGGTGAAATACACGCTGCCCGACCTTCATTCCGCCCTCGGACGTCTGGCGCGTGGGCGTGGGGCGCATCGCCACGGGTCGCGCCTGCGGCACCGGGGTATGGATGGAGCGCGAGAATTCGTACTCCGGCACATGCCGCGCGGCATAGCTGTGCTGCCGGGAACCACCCGCCAGACCGCTGATCCGTTCGACATGTTCGTCGGGCAGTTCATCGATAAAGCGCGACGGGGGGGACGACTGCCAGTTCGCATAAATCCGGCGGTTCGCCGCGTGGCTGATGATGGCGTTCTTGCGGGCGCGCGTGATGCCGACATAGGCGAGGCGACGTTCTTCCTCCAGCCCGTTCAGGCCGGACTCGTCCATGGTGCGCTGGCTGGGGAACAGACCTTCCTCCCATCCCGGCAGGAACACGGTGTCGAACTCCAGCCCCTTGGCGGCGTGCAGCGTCATCAGGCCGACGCGGTCGGTGTCGGTGGCTTCCTCGTTCTCCATCACCAGGGCGATGTGTTCCAGGAACGTGCCGATGCCGTCGTAGTCGGCCAGTGCGCGCACGAATTCCTTCAGGTTTTCCAGCCGGCCCGGCGCATCGGGCGAACGGTCCTGCTTCCACATTTCGGTATAGCCGCTCTCGTCCAGCACCAGTGCGGCGGTGTCGACATGACCGATCTGGGTGAGCATCGTGCGCCAGTGCGCGAAGTTTTCGAGCAGCTTGCCGAGCGATTCCTTCACGCGGCCTTTCAGCGCGCCTTCGGCCAACAGGCATTCGGTGGCGGTGGTCAGCGGGATGTTGTCGGCGCGGGCGCGCACATGCAGGGTCTGCAATGCGCCATCGCCCACACCACGGCGCGGCACGTTGACGATGCGTTCGAACGCCAGATCGTCGGCGGGTTGATGCAGCACGCGCATATAGGCGATCGCATCGCGGATTTCGGCGCGTTCGTAGAATTTCTGCCCGCCCACCACGCGATACGGCACGCCGAGCGTGATCAGCCGTTCTTCAAACGCGCGGGTCTGAAAACCGGCGCGCACCAGAATGGCGATCTGGTCGAGCCTGTGCTGCTGGCGCTGGAACTGCTCGATCTGTTCGCCAACCATGCGGGCTTCCTCGTCGCTGTCCCACAGCGAGACGACCTGCACCTTGGTGCCGCTCTGCGCATCGGGGCGGCCGGGGCGCAGCGTCTTGCCGAGGCGGCCTTCGTTATGCGCGATCAGCCCGGAAGCAGCGGCGAGGATCGGCGCGGTCGAACGATAATTCGATTCCAGCCGGACGATTTTTGCGTCGGTGTAGTCTTTCTCGAACCGCAGGATGTTTTCCACTTCGGCGCCGCGCCAGGAATAGATCGACTGGTCGTCGTCGCCCACGCAGCAGATGTTGCGGCTGGCCTGTGCCAGCAGCCGCAGCCACATATACTGCACCAGATTGGTGTCCTGATATTCGTCGACCAGAATGTAGCGGAACATCCGGTGATACTGCGCCAGCACGTCGGGCTGGGTGCGCAGGATCTCGGTCATGTGCAGCAGCAGGTCGCCAAAATCGGCGGAATTCAGCGTCACCAGTCGTGCCTGATAATCCGCATACAGGCTGCGCGCCTTGCCATTGGCGAAGTCGGTGTCGTCGGCGGCGGTGATGCGGGCGGGCGGCAGGCCGCGGTCTTTCCAGCGCTGAATCTGCGACATCAGCGCCTGTGGCGGCCAGCGTTTCGCGTCGATCCCGGCAGCTTCCATCACCTGCTTCAGCAGACGCAGCTGGTCGTCGGTATCGAGGATGGTGAAATCCGGTTTCAGCCCCACATGCTCGGCGTGGCGGCGCAGCATCCGCGCGCACAACGCATGGAATGTGCCCAGCCACAGCCCGTCGGCCGGGCGGTTGATGATGGTGGCGACGCGCTCGCGCATCTCCTTCGCCGCTTTGTTGGTGAAGGTGACGGCCAGCACCTGATGCGGCATCGCCCGGCCCGAGAGCAGCAGATGCGCAAAGCGCGTGGTCAGCACGCGCGTTTTGCCGGTGCCCGCACCCGCCAGAACCAGCAGCGGTCCATCGGTGTTTTCCACAGCCGCGCGCTGCTCGGGGTTCAGGTGGTCAAGATACATCATTGGGCGCGCCCGTGCTGTGGGTGTATGTAACAGTTCACGGGATGGGTATAGAACATCTCGTGAACACGTCCAGCCGCCTTTACGCATAGGAGCGAATGAATGGCATCGGATCTCGACATTGCGCAGGCGGCCAAACTGCACCCGATTGCCGCCATCGCCGAAAAAGCCGGTATCCCGCCCGATGCGCTGGAGAGCTACGGTAAATACAAGGCGAAGGTCGGATTCGACTTCATCAACGCGCTGCCCGAACGCAAGGGCGCGCTGGTGCTGGTGACCGGCATCAGCCCGACTCCGGCGGGCGAGGGCAAGACCACCACCACCATCGGTCTGGGCGATGCGCTGAGCGCCGCAGGCGTCAACACGATGATCTGTCTGCGTGAACCGTCGCTGGGGCCGTGCTTTGGTGTGAAGGGCGGGGCGACGGGTGGTGGCTATGCGCAGGTCGGCCCGATGGAGGATATCAACCTGCATTTTACGGGGGATTTCCACGCCATCACATCGGCGGCGAATCTGCTGGCGGCGATGCTCGACAACCATATCTACTGGGGCAATGCGCTGGGCATCGATCCGCGCAAGATCGCCTGGCGACGTGCGGTGGACATGAACGACCGCGCGTTGCGCTCGGTGGTGAACAGTCTGGGGGGCGCGGCGAACGGTTATCCGCGCGAGGATGGGTTCGACATTACGGTGGCCTCCGAAGTAATGGCGATTTTCTGTCTGGCGCGCGATCTGGACGATTTACAGGAACGTTTGGGCCGCATTGTGGTCGGCTGGCGGCGCGATGGCGGGGCGATCACCGCACGCGACCTGAAGGCCGATGGCGCGATGGCGGCGCTGCTGCGCGATGCGTTGCAGCCGAACCTGGTGCAGACGCTGGAAGGGACACCGGCGCTGGTGCATGGCGGGCCGTTTGCGAATATCGCGCATGGGTGCAATTCGATCATGGCGACGCAGCTTGGGCTGAAGCTGGCCGATGTGGTGGTGACCGAAGCCGGGTTCGGCGCAGATCTGGGGGCCGAGAAGTTCTGCGACATTAAGTGTCGGATTGCCGGGCTGTCTCCGGCCTGTTCGGTGGTGGTTGCCACCGTGCGGGCGCTGAAGATGCATGGCGGCGTTCAGAAGGCGGATCTGGGGTGCGAGGACGTCAGCGCGGTCAGCCGTGGCGTGAGCAATCTTGCGCGTCATGTCGAGAACATGGGGCGGTTTGGTCTGCCGGTGATCGTCGCGCTGAATCATTTTACCACGGATACCGTGGCCGAAATTGCCACTGTGCAGAACGCCATGAAGGCGCTGGGTGTGAAGACAGTTCTCTGCACGCATTGGGCCAATGGCGGCAAGGGCGCGACCGAACTGGCCGAGGCCGTGCAGGCGTGCATCCACGAAGGCAAATCATCGTTTGCGCCGATCTATCCCGATGTGATGTCGCTGAAGGACAAGCTGCTTACGGTTGCGCAAACCATCTATCGTGCCAGTGATGTGTTGCTGAGTGACGCGGCGGCAAAAAAGCTGGCTGGCTTCGAAGCCGCAGGATTTGGGGCTTTGCCGGTATGTATTGCAAAAACGCAGTACAGCTTCAGCGCCGTGCCGACATTGCTTGGTGCCCCCGAGGATCATGTGATACCGGTAAGGGATGTGCGACTTTCGGCGGGGGCGGGATTTGTTGTGGCGGTATGTGGGGATATTATGACGATGCCCGGTTTGCCACGTGTGCCAGCAGCCGAGACGATCCGCCTGGAGGATGGCGGGAAAATAACGGGTTTGTTCTAAATCTCGAGTTTTAGGATAGCTCGCGTCAGGCTATGATGACTTTTGCGTGATAATGCACATACAATCAGATTGAGGAAACGAAAGCAGGCGTCTTGGCAGATGACATGACAGTGGTCGAGGCTTCGCCTACACGAGACGCCATTCTGAAACAGATGGCGGCCGAGATCCCGCGTCTGCGCCGCTTTGCCCGTCTGTTTGCCAGAACGCCGGACACTGCCGACGATCTGACCCAGGAAACGCTGCTGCGTGCAACCACAGCGATCGAGCAATTCACCCCCGGGACGAATCTGCGCGCGTGGTTGTTCACCATTCTGCGCAACACGCATCTGGCGGAAATGCGACGGCATGCGCGCAATCCGGTTTCAATCTCTGCCGAACCGGGCGAGGCCCCGCCGGTTTCGGGCCGTCAGGAAGAGCGCCACGAACTGCGCGATCTGGCACGCGGCTTCGGCAAGCTGCCGCGCAGTCAGCAGGAAGTTGTGCTGCTGATCGTGATCGAAGGGATGGACTACGTCGATGCGGCGCGCATCATGCATGTGCCGGTCGGCACCGTGCGATCGCGCCTGTCGCGTGCGCGTGAAGCTTTGCGGCAGTCTGTATCGGGCTAGCCGGTCATCCGGGCCAGCCGCACGGCGGTATGGCCGCGCGCGGGGCGCAAGGCGGGCATTACCAGAATACAATTGGCATAAGGTGTGCGGATTTCCGTATCGCCATCCATGGCGAGCAGCGTGTTGCGCTGGGCAATGCGGTCCAGCCCCTGCCACGACTGCACGAACGAAAACGCATTGCTGTGTGCGGTGATCGCGTGCGTCACCTCGGCCAGACGCGGTGTTGTCTGCGGCATTGGCGGGGCGGGGAGCACGCCGGTCAGCGCCCCGATACGGGTGAGCATATCGGCAGAGACATCCACCGCTTCCGGCGCCCAATGCTGTCCGGCTTCGAGCAGAATGGCGCAGCGTGAATTCCCGGGCGACAGAAACGCGGGGTAATCGATCAGCCGTCGCCCGCCTGCGTGTCCCGCATCGGCGATGATCAGATGCGGAGATGCCAGCTCCTGCGCCAGTTTGCGTCCCTTGTCGCCGTTGCCACAGAGGATCAGCGGCGCGGAATCGACCAGCATCGTGTGCAGATCCAGCAGCACGTCGGCTTGTTCGATCATCGGTCGCAGGGTGCGGGCACGGGTGAGTTCGAGTGTCTGAGTGTCACCGTCCAGCAGGGATGGCTCCCAGACACGGTTCATGTCTTCGTCGATGAAGCGCGTGATGACGGGATTGGCGGCATCGAACCGGTCGAACGCTGTCAGGTTGGCGAAGATCAGAGTCAGCCGCCCACGCTCCGGACGAACACCTGCACGCAGCAACCGGTCGAGGACGATTGCGCCGGCAAACTCGTTCCCGTGCATCAGCGCGACCACAACCAGATGCGGCCCCGGCTGAGCGGCAGAGAAGCTCCAGACGCCGGGGATGCCGATATTGCCGGCGCGCCATGCGGACAGATCCGGTATCGGGATTCGGACATTGAACCGGGGAAGCGGCGACGTGGGCGAGATATCCGGACTCACTGCGGGAAGCCTCTCCTGATCGTGCTGCGTATCAGCCTAAACCAGCCATGGCGGAAGGCGCAGTTTTTTCTCGCGCAGAAAGTCCGGGTTGAACAGCTTCGACTGATATCGCGCACCGCCATCGGCCAGAATGGTGACGACGGTATGGCCCGGCCCGAGATCCTGCGCGACCTTGATCGCCGCGGCGACATTCACGCCGGAGCTGCCGCCGACCGAAAGGCCCTCGTTGATCTGCAAGTCGAAGATCTGCTCCAGCGCTGCGTCGTCGTCGATCTGCACGGCGTCGTCGATCGGCGCGCCTTCCAGATTGGCGGTGACGCGCGACTGGCCGATCCCTTCCGTAATGCTGGTGCCGGTCGATTCCAGCGTGCCGTTCCTGATCCACGAATACAGCGCGCTGCCCATCGGGTCGGCCAGCACGATGCGTGTATCTGGTTTGCGCTGCTTCAGTGCCAGGGCAACGCCCGCCAGCGTCCCGCCCGTACCGCAGGCACAGGTGAAAGCGTCGATCCGTCCCTCGGTCTGCTGCCAGATCTCGGCGCCGGTGGTGGTTTCGTGGCCGGCGCGGTTGGCGGTGTTGTCGAACTGGTTGGCCCACACGCCGCCGACTTCCTCGGCCAGGCGGCGCGAGACATGCACATAATTGCCGGGGTCCTTGAACGGCTTGGCAGGCACCAGACGCAGGTCCGCGCCGATCATGCGCAGGAAGTCGATCTTCTCGCGGCTTTGTGTTTCCGGCATCACGATGATGGTGCGATAGCCGCGCGCATTGCCCACCAGAGTCAGGCCGATTCCGGTATTGCCCGCCGTTCCTTCCACCACAGTGCCACCCGGTTTCAGCAGACCGCGTGCTTCGGCATCCTGCAGAATCGCAAGCGCGGCGCGATCCTTAATCGACCCGCCCGGGTTCATGAACTCGGCCTTGGCGAGGATGTTGCACCCCGTTGCGCGGCTGGCGCGTGGCAGGCGGATAAGCGGCGTGTGGCCGATGGCGGCAAGCAGCCCGTCTGTGATGGCGGGGTGGGGTATGGCGGTGCTCATACCGCATTCTAGGCCGAATGAGGGTGGAATGTCCGTCTCTTCTTCAGGGGAACGGCAGCCTGCTTATATCGCCGGGGGCGCGTGCCGGAGAAATTGGAAACCCTCCTCGGCCCGGAGGTTCCCCCCGAAGGAATTTGGTGCGACATTCGGCCATGTCATGAAGGGGCTGAACTATGGTTGAAAATGTATCGCCGCAAGCTTCCTGGGAAGCGTTGCGGGCGGATCCGAACGCTGTGCTGGTGGACGTGCGCACCGATGCCGAGTGGATGTATGTGGGGATTCCCAATCTGCAGGCGACGGGAAAGCAGCCGCTGATGATTCCGTGGCAGATTTTTCCCAGCATGCAGATCAACACAGAGTTCGTTGAGTTCATGCGCCAGGCAGGACTGACGCCCGCGCATAAAATCTATTTCCTGTGCCGTTCAGGGGTGCGCAGCGTTGCCGCAGCGAATGCCGCCATTCAGGCAGGTTTCCCAAATGCCTATAACATCCTCGACGGGTTCGAAGGGCCGCTGGATGATAACAGGCATCGTGGCACGGCGGCAGGCTGGAAGGCCTCCAACCTGCCGTGGATGCAGAGATAGGTTGCATCAACAGTCAGTCCATACTGGCCTGCAAACGGCTCAGTCTGAACTGACTGTTGATACAACCAGAGTTAGACTGACTCTTTTGCGTCTTCAGGGAACAGGGCGGACAGCCCTGTTTCACTGGCCGCACAGATACCGCGTTCGGTCAGCAGGCCGGTGACCAGTCGGGCGGGCGTTACGTCGAACGCCGGGTTCGCTGCCTGACTGCCGGATGCCACCACGCGCACCGTGGCAATGCTGCCATCCAGCGCCCGGCCGGACACGGTGGTGATCTCGGTGGCGGCGCGTTCCTCGATGGGGATGTCCTGCACGCCGTCGCTCACCGACCAGTCGATGGTCGAGGAGGGAAGGGCGACATAAAACGGCACATTGTTATCGTGTGCGGCCAGCGCCTTCAGATAGGTGCCGATCTTGTTGGCAACATCGCCCTGCCGCGTTACGCGGTCGGTGCCGACCAGCACGATATCGACGTCGCCGTGCTGCATGTAATGCCCGCCCGCGTTGTCGGCGATAACGGTATGCGCAACGCCGTGCTTGCCAAGTTCCCACGCCGTCAGCAGGGCACCCTGGTTACGTGGGCGGGTTTCATCGACCCAGACATGCACATCGATCCCGGCATCATGCGCCATATAGATTGGGGCCAGCGCGGTTCCCCAGTCGACCGTGGCGATCCAGCCAGCGTTGCAATGCGTCAGCACGTTCACGCGGCCTTTCGTGCGGGCAATATCCGCCAGCAGAGGCAGCCCGTGCCGACCGATCGCCTCGTTCATCGCCGCGTCTTCATCGGCGATGGCAGAGGCTTCGGCATAGGCACGCTGCACACGTTGGGCCGGGGGGACAGGCGTCAGCACAGACAGCATCCGCGCCAAGGCCCAGCGCAGATTGATGGCGGTGGGGCGCGTTTCGGCCAGCATGGAAGCGGTCTGCTGCATGGCGGCATCGGACGCATCTTCGCGCAGGGCGAGCGCCAGTCCGTATGCTCCGGCCACGCCGATTAACGGCGCACCGCGCACCTGCATGGATTTAATGGCATGCGCCACCTGCTGCACGTTGGTCAGCCGCAGGATGTCGAGCTTCCAGGGCAGGCGGGTCTGGTCGAAAATATGAACGGACCAGGCATCGTCGCCCAGCCAGATGCTGTGGTAATGGGTGCCTTCGATTTTCATGAGTCTGGTATGCGGCCAGATCCCATGAAAATCAATATTGCAGATCAGCGCAGGAAGTTGGCCAGCGACATGCTGCCCATCTTGCTGAGAATGGTCCACGACGACTGCAGCTGCGTTTCCAGAATCTTCAACCGGGCCGCGGCATCGGTGTAGTCGATGTCCTCGACGTTCGATGACTGCGACTTCAGTGCAACCCGCATATCCGCATGCTTGTCCGACAATGCATCAAGCGAGCGCTGCGACATGGCCAGATCCGCCGTCGTGCGGTTGAGGGACACCATGTTCCGATCCATGTTGGCGGAAACACGGCCCATCATCTTGGCGCCATCGTCGCTGTTGAGCAGTTCGTCCGACGCGGATGCCAGCATCATCAGATCGCGCATCATGTCGCGCGTCCAGGAGCCGGTCGAATCTGCCGGAGCAGCCGGGTCCTTGTAGCTGATACTTTTCGCGGCAACGGTGATGCGCTGCCCATCATCGGCGACGATGGAACGCGGAGCCTCGTCCTGTGTGCCCGCAGGTCTGGGCGCCGACAGGCTGGCAGAGAAGATTGACCGACCGCCGGTGTCGTCCATCGACAGCGTATTCAGGTCCGCCATCACATCGTCGAGCGTATTGCCGGGCGTGCCATCCAGCTGACTCAACCGGGTGGAGATATCGGTGAACAGGCTCGGTGTGCCGCTCATCAGGTCGTTCGAAGAGATGGGGGCGTTGCTTGAATCGCTGCCGGCGAAAACATACTGGCCGTCGCTTTTGGTGTTCAGCAGCGACGTCATTTCTTTCAGCGCGCTCTGTGCCTGCTGGCGGATCAGGGCGGCATCTTTCGGACCCGTGCCGGCGCCTGTCAGAGCGGTCTTCTGGATGTCGCTCATGATTGTGCCCATGCGGCCCAGCGCCGTCTGGCTCGAGACCAGACGCGGCTGCGCGACGTTGATCGAATCCATATAGGATTCACGGCGCGATATCTCGTTCCGCAGGTTGATGACCGTGCGTGCGACGGGAGCATACCCGCCGAACGTGTCGGACTTCTTGCCGGTTGCAATCTGCTTCTGGACTTCGTTGAAACGGTCCATCGACCGTGTCGAGACGTCCATCAGCCGCGACATCTGTCCGTATGAAGAAGATATCATGCACACTTCTCCCGTGCGTCTTTGAAGATGGCGTCTTCGTGCTGGATAAGGCGACGCGCATGCTTCAGGGCCGAATATCCGTCGCTTTCTTCCGCGGCGCTCAGGGCTTCCGCACACAGATGCCGGGCCAGACCCGATGTCGTGTGTGACGAGAATTCCATAGCCAGATCACGCGCGCGTTCCAGTGCCGTGTTGCGCTGGCCGTCTTCTCCGGCATAGGCAATCTGCAGTGCAAAGTACAGGCGACGGGCAGGGGTGTTTGCTTCTTCCGGTTTCATGATCTGCTTGCCGAACAGAAAGCGCGCATGCGATGTGAATTCGACACGCGTTTTATTGCGGACACGCAGGCACGATCCATTGACGATCAGGGTATCATCGGCGCGGAGTTCAATAACCAGACACGACATGCTGTTTTTCCTCAATGTACTGCCGAGAGCAGTTGATCCCACATGGCCTGCACGGCAGACAGGACGCGGGCGTTTGCCGAATAACTGGTCTGAAGCGTCACCATACTGGCCATTTCTCGGTCAATGTTGACGCCGGAGCTGTCCGATAACTGAGTTTGAAGCAAAGACTGTACCGAAATTTCCGTATCCAGACGCGATGTCGTCTGCGCACGATCCTGCGTCTGGCTGGCAACCAGCGCAGACGAAAAATCAGCAAGGCTGTTGCCACCGTTAAAGGGCACATACGCGTTGCCCTGCGGCCCGAGCCCACCCGTGGAAAATGCCTGCTGCGGCACACCGGGTGCGGCTTCTTTCCCAAACGTGAAATCGACGATCCGGTCGAGAACACCGGTGAAATCCTGCGGTCCGCCAGCCGGGTTGGGAGTGAAGTCGATCAGGTTCCCGTCAGCCGTAGAAAGCGGATGCGTTCCATCGCGCAGCAGGGATGGCTGATTCATGACCGCCGGGTTGATGGTGATGGTCTGTGCAAACCCGACATACCCAGTCTGCGTCGGCGGCGTTGCCGATGGCGCGGGAACGGTGTTCGTACCTGTGCTGACGAACAGCTTCAGGCCCTGTTCGTCGAAGCGCGAGGCAAGCTTCTGCGCGAACTCATCGATCTCGGCCTGATACAGCGGCAGCGTGCTGTCGCGCATACGCAGCTGTTCGCCGATCTGCCCCCCGGTAAGGTTTGCCGAGACATCGCGTCCCTGGAACGTAATGCCCGGCAGACCACCACCAGGGTAATACGCGCTCGGCCCGACATTCGCCTGGCTGATGGAGAACTTCGTGCCGTCCAGCGGCAGCATCGATCCACCTGATGCATACGCCAGAACGCCGCCATCTTCCTGCTTGACGAACTTCGCGCCAACCAGGCTTGAGAGCTGCGACATGATCGCGTCGCGTTTGTCTTCCAGATCGGCGGTGCTGCGCCCGGCAACCTTCTCGGACTTGATGTCCTTGGTTAGTCGGCCGAGGTCATCAAGCGCTGTGTTGAGTCCTTCGACGGAGGATACCAGACCGTCCTGCGCAGACTGCCGCGCCGTTGTGACGGCCTGCCCAATACCGTTGATCCGTGTGGCCAGCGACGCGGCCGCCTGCACGACTTCCGACTGCTGTGCACTGGAGGACGGATTCCCCTGCAGATTGATAAAACTGTTCTGCAGCGAGCCGACAAGACCGCCGAGGCTGTCTCCGTTCTCGACGATCCCGTGTGCTGTTTCAATACCTGAAAGAAGGTTTTCACGAACCGTCAAGGCGGCGACCGTGGCGTTGCGCTGGTTGACGTCGGCCATAAGCTTTTCGTCGACGTTACGCGTGATCAGCCCGCTTTTGACGCCCATCCCCTGACCTGCCGCAGTGAGCGACGAGCCGTTGATGGTCTTCTTCGTATAGCCCGCAGTCTCCGCGTTTGCGATGTTCTGCGATACCACGGCGAGCTGGCGATTGATGTGCGCCAACCCGCTGGATGATATGGAGAGAGAGGACTGTAGTGACATGATGCGCCTGGAGTTAAATTGTTATTGTATCAACGCTTCATATTGAGCGTTTCCTGAAGCAGTTCATCAGATGTGGTGACGATGCGGGTATTTGCGGAATATGCGCGCTGCGCCACGATCAGTTTTGTAAATTCAGCGGCGATATCGACGTTCGAACGTTCAATCGCACTGACGATCAGCTTGCCAGCGCCGCTGTTATTGGTGTCGAGCACGCGGGCTTCACCGCTTTCCATCGTGCGGGTGAACGCCTGCCCATCCTGGCGCTGCAGCGAGTCCGGGTCGTTGAACACAACAACCGGAACGCGTGCAATCGTGCGGGACTGGCCGTTATCGTAATTAACCACGACGTCGCCATTTTCGCGGAAACCAAGCGACGAGTAGGAACCGAACGGCACCCCGTTCTGGCTCAGGCTGCGGACCGAGTATTCGCTGCCAGCAAACTGGGTAATCCCGTTCGCAGTACCGAATGTGCCGAGGTTCAGTGTCACCGACTGCGGGCCGTTACCGAAATCAGCCGTGAACGACACCGTGGTCGGATCGCCCTGGACAAAGGCGGCGGCGGTTACGCTGCCGGTTGTGTTTGCCAGTTCACCCACTGTACCTGCGGGAACCGGATTGGTGCTCGCCACCCCGAACTTGAGGTCAACCGTGCCGCGCGCGGTGCTGTTGACATCATCAGGAACATCGATGCCGAGGCTCCATTCGTTCTGGGCGTTTTGCGTCCATGTCAGGTTGACGGTACGCAGCGAGCCGAGGCTGTCATAGATCTGCACCTGGCTACCCTGGATCGGGTTGGACGGAGAGTCCGGCAGGTTGGCATTCATGGTGACTTCCGATGTCGGCACCGGATTGTACACTGTATCTGCCACACGAATTTCGCTGGTGTGCGTACGGTCAACATTGCCGGCGCCATCAATCGCCCAGCCCTGCAGAAAATACCCAGATCCGTTAACCAGATAGCCATCTTTGTTAACGTTGTAATCGCCAGCGCGTGTATAGAAAACGCGATCGTCAAATGTCGGCTGCCCCTTTACGTCGCCGTTCCTCAGCGAGACCGGGAAGAAACCCTGACCGGCAATTGCCATATTCAGCGTGTTGTCGGACTGTTCGATCGTGCCCTGTACGTTATTGGTAAAGTCCGGGCGCGCGACAACCGAACCAGGTGAATGGTTGGTTGGGGATGATGTCGTCAGATAGTTGACGAATTTTGTATCGACGCGCTTGAAACCAACTGTCTGGCTGTTGGCAACGTTGTCGCTGATATTACCCAAAGCCTTGCTCTGAGCATTCAGGCCGCTGATCGCGGTAGTCATGGCACCAAACAGAGACATGGTTAGCTCCTTAATCCAATAAGCCCGGATGGGCGGTTCGCAAATCCATATGCATTTTGCGTGCCAACTCCGGTGTTTTTCCGGAGGTCTAGAAACTGGCGCAGCATTTGCGTCGTGGCTTGCAGCTATGTGCTTCAGGAAGCAGTTTCGCTCGCTTAGGTTTGCGATTTGTAAAAACTGTACTGAAATATTCGGGCGTGGAGAAAAAACAGTGTCAGCTTCCGTATCTACAGTACTCAGTCCATTAGCGCCCGTAGCGAACACCCCGAGCCAGCCTCAGGCTGAAGCGACGGATGCCCCCAGCTTTTCAACTGTCCTGCAGGGCGTCGAGATGCAGAGTGATGCTGCGCAGCCTGTTGACGAGGCGAATACCGCCGGTATGCGTGTAGTAACAAAAACCGACAGCGAAGAAGTTGCTGCGTCCGAAGCGGAAGCTGCCGAGGAAAAGCAAAGCACGATCGATGCGACAGCAGCGGCCAGTCTTCTCGCGCAGATGATTCCGCAGAAGACGCCACCGGTTGCAGATGCCGTAATTCAGAACGCGCCCCTCGAAGACGCAGAAACGGCTGAGGCAGGAAGTGACGAGATTGTCGGACAGACTGCCAAGCAGGGATCTGATGACGCGGAGCCAGAAGCATTACACAGTAAAGATGGGCCTTCTGTTCCGTTATCTTCCGGTGCGCAGGCTGAAGAGCATATAGAGGCGACACCAGTAAGTGATCAGAGCAAAGGAAAGTCGGCGGCGCCCTCTGCTGATCTGAATGTATCTCAGGCGTTGGCTGAAAATCAGGCGAAAACGCAGGCAGAAGATTCAGCGCCTGAACCTGTACCGCCGAAACTGAGTGTTGTTTCGGATGCTCCGGTGAATATGGATCTGCCGGATGCGGTAAATATTGCCGCATCGGCCGAGGCTTCTCGTGCAGCCCCCCCGGTAAAATCTGCCGACCGGTTGGTGGCAGAGACACAAATGGGAAAGAAGAACGCTTCTGGAGCAACTGTTGCAGCTCAGTCTGATGCCACTCTGACAGCGGCAGTCCCGGAAAATATCGTGCCGGCGGATTCTCTGCGCACGACAGCAATGGACAGCGTGAAAGCCGACATTCTGGCCGATGCACGCACTGAAAATACCGCAGACACAAAGATCCATGCAGACGCAGCTGTGCAAAAAACAGAAGCAGCCAGCGCTGAAGCCGATATGAAGTTCGCATCAAAGGTTGATGGGACTGATGCGCAGAAAGCGTCCGCCGCGACGGCAACGTTTGAACGGCCGGTGCTGCATCAGCCGACTCCGATGAACATCTCGGTTCAGACCGATTTTTCAGTTTCTGCGGCGCGTCATGGAGACGCCCAGATGGCGCGGCCAGTCACTCCTCCGATGGGGCAGGTCTTGCCGGTCATTGTGACCATGGCTGCACAGTCCAGCATCGGTACGCAGAGTACAATGGTGCGAATGGACCGGGAAAACCTTGGCAAGGTTGAAGTGCGCGTGCATCGCGAGAAAGAAAGTGCCCGCGTGCAGGTCGAGATTATCGCCGAACGCCCCGAGACACTTCTGCTTTTGCAGAAAGACCACGTGCAACTGGTCCGCGCTCTGGAACGCATCGGTGTGGACGCACACGAGAGCACCAGTTTTCAGCTGGCATCCGAATTCTCATCCTCGGATCAGCAGGAAAACCAGTCAGCTGACGGCGATGCGCGGAATGGAGACTCTCGCCGTGCCGGACATGGCAGCGTTGAAAATAACATCGCTGCACGAATTCCGGTGAAACTGGCACGCATAATGCATGCTGGTCTGAACATAACCGCCTAAAACGGAGTTGGATTATGAGTACTGTTGGCAACACAACCCAGTCACCGGCCGGAGCTATAGCGGCAAGTGGTTTGCCCAAAAGTCAGATCGCCAGCAACTTCAACGATTTTTTGAAGCTGCTGACGACCCAGTTGCAGAATCAGGATCCGACCAATCCGTTGGATACGAATGAATTTACTAATCAGTTGGTGCAGTTCGCCAGCGTTGAACAGCAGATCAACCAGAACACCAACCTGGAACAGCTGATCTCTCTGACGCAGGGGCAGCAGATGATGCAGGCCTCGCAGATGATGGGCGCGCAGGTGGTGATGGATAGCGACAAGGTGATTGTGCAGAACGGTTCTGCGGGGCTGAAGTTTGAAGCAACCTCGACGATGCCGGTGATGATCTCGGTTATGGATCAGGCCGGGCGCACTATCCATACCGGTACATACACGCCGCAGGTTGGATCGAACGTCTGGGGTTGGGATGGAACAACCGCAACAGGTGCACAGGCGCGCGATGGTGAGTACAGCGTGAGCGTCATGCAGGCAGATGCTGCCGGGCAAATGCACGCGCTCGATTATGGTGTGATCGGCACCGTGACCGGCGCTGAACGCAGCGGAAACGGTATGAATGTGCGTATAGGCAACGTGACAGTTGATATGAGTAAAATCACCTCGCTGCTCTGATGATTTCGGTAGGCAAAATATGCTTGGAGTGGGCAACGCTTAACGGCTGAGTAAACACCATACGGCATTGTGTGAAGACGGCAAAAAGCCGGATCGCTCATTGTATGGTGCAGGCAGTCGATATGGGTTCGCTAAAACAGAGTCTGAAATCACTTGGGCCTTTGCGGATTGCAGCTATCGCTGCAGTCGGTCTGGTTGTCTTGGGGTTCTTGCTTTTCCTGACATTGCGCGGGTCTCAGCGTCCGATGGCGCTGCTGTATGGAGACCTTGACCTGCGCGATTCAGGGCAGGTTGTCGCACAGCTCGACACACTGAAAATCCCGTATCAGTTGCGCGGTGACGGCACGCAGATCATGGTCGCGGCCGATCAGGTCGCGTCGGCGCGTCTGGCACTGGCGCGTCAGGGGCTGCCGTCGGGTGGCTCGCTGGGGTACGAATTGTTTGACCGGGGTGAAAGCCTCGGCACATCGCAGTTTCAGCAGCAGATGAATCTGGCACGTGCGCTGGAAGGTGAGCTCAGCCGTTCGATCCGTACCATATCTGCGGTGCGTGCTGCACGTGTGCACCTGGTGCTGCCGCGCCGCGAACCGTTTGCGCGCGAACAGCAGGAAGCGCAGGCCAGCGTTGTTCTGACGCTTGCCGGCGTTACGCGCCTCGACAAAGATCAGACACGTGCAATCGTGAACCTTCTGGTCGCTGCGGTTCCTAACCTTAAGGCGCAGCACATCTCGATCATCGATTCACGCGGTGAAGTTCTGGCCGATGGCGGCCGGGCAGTGGACGGTGGCAGTGCGGCAACGACTCAGGACGAAGCCAAGCGCGCGGCCGAAAGCCGGATGGCGCGCAGTGTGGAAACTCTTCTGGAACGCACGCTTGGACCGGGCAATGTGCGCGTGGAAGCGTCGCTGGAATACGACCAGAGCCGCGTCAATGAAACGCAGGAACAGTTCGATCCGGATGGCCAGGTTCTGCGCAGCCAGCACAGCACGAGTGAATCGAACCGCACCAACGAAGCCCAGGGCGCTGTCACCGTGCAGAACAACCTGCCGAACCCGAACCCGGGCAATGCGGCGAGTAACGCAGGCACGCAGGAAAACCGGCAGGACGAAACCAACAACTATGAAATCAGCCGCACGGTAAGAAGCATCGTTCGCGATCAGCCGGTTCTGAAGCGTCTGTCGATGGCCATTCTGGTAAATGGCGTCACCGAACCTGGCCCGGATGGTAATCCCGTATGGCGCGAACGCACCCCGGCGGAAATTACACAGATTTCGTCGCTTGTTCGCTCGGCTGTCGGATATGATGAAAGCCGCGGCGACAAGGTGGAAGTGACCAGCATGCGCTTTGCCCAGGCCGCGCCTGCGGATGATGCCGCTGCAGGAAATGGCTTGATGGGCCTGCCGTTGGAACGTGGCGACATGATGCGCCTTATCGAAGCTGGTGGTGGTGTCGTTCTGTTTCTGGTCTTCGTTCTTTTCTTCGCCCGCCCCGCACTGACACGTCTGACGACCATGCGTGGTGGCGAGATCGGCCAGACGGCGGAACAGATCCTGGCTGGTCTTGGGGATGGTTCGGCGTCGGCAGCACTCGGCAGTGCATCGGCAGCAATGGCTTTGACATCTGATCCAGAGGATATGGTCAGCATGGCTCAGGTTGAAGGACAGGTTCGTGCAGCGTCGCTTCGGAAGCTGGCCGATCTGGTCGAACAGCGGCCGGGTGAATCGGCAGCCGCCTTGCGCGTCTGGCTGGCAGGAGACCGGGCATGAGCGGGTCGCGTTCAAGCCGCCACGGGATGACCGGCCCGCAGAAAGCAGCGATCGTCATGCTGGCGTTGGGAGAAGAACGGAGCGCACCACTGTTCTCGACCCTGCACGAGGACGAGATCCGCGAGATCTCGGCAGCGATGTCGCAGCTGGGGCGCATCTCGTCGGAGATGGTCGAAGAGATCTGCCGCGAGTTCAGCGAACAGACGGGTGGCGGCGGCAATCTTCTGGGTAACCTGGAGAGCACCGAACGCCTGCTGATGAAAATTCTGCCACAGGACAAGGCGCACCAGATCCTCGAGGAAATCCGCGGCCCGGCTGGGCGGACCATGTGGGACAAGCTGGCGAATGTCAGCGAATCCGTGCTGGCCGCGTATCTGCGCAACGAGTATCCGCAGACGGTGGCCGTCATTCTGTCGCGCATCCGTTCGGAACATGCGGCAAAGGTTCTGGCGCTGCTTCCCGAAGGCTTTGCGTCTGACGTGGTGATGCGCATGTTGCGGATGGATGCCGTGCAGCGCGATGTCATGGATGGCGTTGAAAAGACACTGCGCGTTGACTTCATGGCGAGCCTGTCGCGCTCGACGCGTCGTGATGCGCACGAGCTGATGGCCGAAATCTTCAACAGCCTGGATCGCGATTCGGAATCGCGCTTCATGCACACGCTGGAAGGCAAGGATCAGGAAGCGGCCGAACGGATCAAGTCGCTGATGTTCACCTTCGACGACCTGGTGCGTCTGACGCCGCAGGCGGTGCAGGTCATGCTGCGCGCCGTGCCGAAGGATCGTCTGCCGCTGGCGCTGAAGGGAGCATCGCCGCAGGTGCAGGCGCTGGTGTTTGGAAACCTGCCCGACCGTGCTTCGAAGATGCTGCGCGAAGATATCGACTCGCTGGGACCTGTGCGTCGTCGTGATGTTGATGAAGCTCAGGCTGCCGTGGTTGCGGTGGTCAAGGATCTGGCAAATCGTGGTGAAATTGAAATCAACGACTCAACCGACGAACAGATGGTGGGATAATTTCCATGCCTGGTTTTGAAACGTTGTCGTTTGATGTGATTGATCGGTCGGCAAAGCCATTCCGGAGCGACCGCAGCTTCTCGGTATTCGGTGATGATTTTGGCAGCAGTGTATCGTTCGACCGCCAGCCCGAGGAAAAGCCCTCGCTGGAGGCCATTCCTGTAGAGCGTATGTTCTCGCAGGCGGAGCTGAACGCCGCGATAGAAAAAGCGCGAGCCGAGGGAAATCAGGTCGGCCGTGAAGAGGGGCTTGCTGCGGGAAAAGGCTCTGCCGAACAGGCTGTGGCGTTGGCGATGACACGAATTTCAACGTTGATGCCAGGAGCCACCCAAGCTGTTCATCAGTCGGTAACCGAAGTTTCGGATGATCTGGCCAAGATGCTGTTTGCAGCTCTGCGGGCAATGTTGCCGGAACTGATGCAGCGCTACGGGGCCGAGGAAATTGCTGCAATGGCGCGTGCAATCGTTCCGCGCGTTGCTGATGGAATACAGCCACGCGTTCTGGTGAACGTGGCATTGGCTGCCGATGTTGAAAGGCATCTGACTTTGCCGGGGGCTTCGGCCCCGATGGTCGAAGTTGTTCCAAGCGAAGCGATTGCTCTGGGGGATGCAACCATTGCGTGGAAATCGGGCAGCGCAAAACTGAGCTGCGAAGATCTGTGGGCGGATATCGTGTTGGCGCTGGCCCCTCTGGGGTTGGGGGACAACAATGCAGGAGACAAAAATGTCGGATGAACTCAACCTGAATGAACTGAGCGCGGACCAGTCGGCGCTGGTCGGCAATGGCCAGAACGCAGATCTGCGGGCAGTGTACGATATCCCGGTAACGGTTTCTGCCGTGCTGGGAAAGTCGACGATGCAGGTGTCGCAGCTGCTGAAGCTGGGGCGCGGTGCGGTTGTCGAACTCGACCGGAAGCTTGGTGAGGCGATCGACATCTACGTGAACAACCGTCTGGTGGCGCGTGGCGAGGTTGTGATGGTCGATGACAATCGGCTTGGGATTACGATGACGGAAATCGTGAAGACCGATAAGCCCGCTTAAGTCTTCATAAGACCAGAAGGGACGCAGAATGCGTGTTCTGATCGTGGGTTCTCTGGCCGGAGAGCTGGGTAAGGCCGCGAAAATTGCCATGGCACGCGGTGCCAGCCTGACTCAGGCCGATAGTGTTGGGCAGGCCATTGAGAAATTGCGTCAGGGCGCTGGCGAGCTTGTGCTGTGCGACGTCATGCACGATGTGGGGGCGCTGACCAGCGCGCTTGAACGCGAACGCATTGTCGTGCCGGTTATCGCGTGTGGTGAAAATACCAGTGCCGATGTTGCTGTGCGCGCCATCAAGGATGGTGCCAAGGATTTTCTGCCCTTGCCCCCTGATGCCGACCTGATTGCGGCGATGCTGGAAACGGCGTCTTCCAACTCGCGCGATCTGATCGGGGATGATCCTCTGACACGCGAAACCGTGCGTCGCGCCGAGCAGATTGCCCGGTCTGAAGCCAGCGTGTTGCTGACCGGCGAGAGCGGTACGGGGAAAGAGGTTTTCGCGCGTCATATCCACACCCAGTCACGTCGTTCTGCTGGCCCATTTGTGGCGGTGAATTGTGCTGCAATCCCCGAGCATCTGCTGGAAAGCGAACTGTTCGGTTACGAGAAGGGCGCGTTCTCGGGCGCGGTTGCCCGGCGGGTGGGGCGGTTCGAGGCGGCTTCGGGTGGGACTCTGCTGCTGGATGAAATCGGCGAGATGGATATGCGCCTGCAAGCCAAGATGCTGCGCGCCATTCAGGAACGCGAGATCGATCGGGTCGGCGGTGCGGCACCTGTGAAGATCAACGTGCGGATCATCGCCAGCACGAACCGGGATCTTGATGCGGCGGTTGCTGAAGGGCGTTTTCGTGAAGACCTGTTGTTCCGCTTGAACGTGGTTGCATTGCGCTTGCCGCCGTTGCGTGAGCGTCCGCGCGATGTTCCGGTTCTGGCGGCGTTCTTTGCGCATAAATATGCCGAGCTGAACGGGTTCGAAGAACGCGCGTTTACGCCTGCCGCATTGTCGCTTCTGCAGAATTATCCATGGCCCGGAAATGTGCGTGAGCTTGAAAACGCCGTGCATCGCGCTGTGCTGCTGGCCGAGGGGGACGCACTGGATGAAAGCGCGATCGAGCTTCCCGGTGTGAAACGCAGTATATCTCCCGCGCTTGCGGATGCGCAGATTTTGTCGGCGCAACTTACGCCCGCCGCGGAGGCATCGGGGACACTGATCGGCCGTACTGTCGAGGAGGTCGAACGCACCCTGATTCTCGACACATTGACTCACTGTCTGGGGAACAGGACGCAGGCCGCGATGATGCTGGGGATTTCGATCCGCACCTTACGTAACAAATTGCGTGAATACACATCGTCCGGCGTTTCTGTGCCGCGTCCGTATTCGGGTGTGGCGGGAGCATAAGACGTGGGAGAGCTTAGTCGTACATTCGAGAAGTACCGCAAATACACACCAGGTTCCGACGTTGGTCTGGCGATTGCGGTCATTCTGCTTCTGGGCGTGCTGGTTATTCCGTTGCCGCCCACGCTGCTGGACGTTGGTCTGGCGCTGTCGGTGACGTCCAGCGTGCTGGTGCTGATGGTGTCGCTGTTCATCAAGCGCCCGCTGGATTTCACATCGTTCCCGCTGCTGCTGCTGGTGACGACGCTGCTGCGCCTGTCGCTGAACGTGGCGACGACGCGGTTGATCCTCTCGCACGGGCACGAAGGCCCGGATGCGGCGGGGCATGTGGTTGCGGCGTTTGGCGGCTTCCTGATGGGCGGCGACGTGGTGATTGGGCTGATCCTGTTCTCGATCCTGCTGATCGTGAACTTCATGGTCATCACCAAAGGGTCGGGCCGCATCGCCGAAGTGGCGGCGCGTTTCAGTCTGGATGCCATGCCCGGCAAGCAGATGGCGATCGACGCCGATCTGTCCGCCGGGATGATCAGCGAGGGCGAGGCCCGTCGTCGGCGCAAGGAACTTGAAGAGGAAAGCGGCTTCTACGGCACGATGGACGGTGCTGCGAAGTTTGTGCGTGGCGATGCGATTGCCGGTCTGATTATCACGTTCATCAATATTCTGGGGGGTCTGGCGATCGGGGTGATGCGTCATGGTTTGCCGTTTGGCGAAGCCGCGCAGACATTCACCGCGCTGACGGCGGGCGACGGTCTGGTGTCGCAGATTCCCGCGCTGCTGATTTCGGTTGCCGCCGGTATCGTGGTTACCAAGGGGGGGACGGAAGGTTCGGCCGACACCGCCATGGTGCGCCAGCTGGGTGCGTCGCCGAAGCCGTTGGCGATTGCGAGCGGCACGGCGGTTATTCTGGCGATGGCGCCGGGTGTTCCGATGCTGCCGTTCCTGACGCTGGCGGCCCTGTGTGGTGCCGGTGCCTGGTATCGGCACAAGCACGAACAGCGCATCGATGACGAGGTTGATGAAGCGCCCGTGCTGGAGAGTGCTCCGTCTGAACCGACGGCGGCCGATCTGGCGCGTGTGGACCAGATCCGCGTTGAGCTCGGCTATGGTCTGCTGTCGATGGCGACGGGCGAGGCAGCGCAGCTGTCTGAACAGATCCGCGCGACGCGCCGCAGTTTTGCGCAGGATATGGGCTTCATGCTGCCGGTCGTGCGCATTCAGGACAACATGCAGCTGGAGCCGAATGCGTATTCCATCAAGATCAAGGAAATCGAGGTCGGTCGCGGTGAGATGAAACCGGGTATGCTGCTGGCGCTTGATCCGCGTGGCGGTATGCCGGAACTGAGCGGCGAACCGACAACCGAACCTGCCTTCGGTCTGCCCGCGATGTGGATTCCGGAAATCATGCGCGTGGAAGCGCAGGGGCGTGGATACACCGTGGTGGATCTGCACAGCGTTATCACCACACATCTGACTGAGCTGGTGCGGGATTCGCTGTCGGAACTGCTGTCCTATGGCGAAGTGCAGAAGATGCTGGACGATCTGCCCGCCGAGTACCGCAAGCTGCTGAACGAAATTGTGCCGTCGCAGACCAATGTCGGCAGCATTCAGCGCGTGTTGCAGGGGCTGCTGTCCGAGCGTATCTCGATCCGCGATCTGCCGACCATTCTGGAAGGTATTCAGGAAGCGTGCGCGGCTGGTTTCCGATCGCTCACGCATATCATCAGTCATGTGCGCGTGCGCATTGCCCGGCAGATCTGCGAGTCCTGCACCGATGCAGGGCATGGGTTCATCCCGCTGCTGACCCTGAGTTCGGACTGGGAGCGTGAGCTCAGCGGCGCACTGACTGGCGGCACCGAGGATCGTCAGTTGGCGATGGACCCGACACGGTTGTCGGAATTCATGCGCTCGCTGAAGAAGGGGATCGAGGAAGCGGTGAATGGCGGTTATGAACCGGCTGTTCTGGTCTCGGCCGCGTTGCGTTCGCATCTGCGTGCCGTGGTGGAACGCATCCGCCCAGCCACGCACGTGCTGTCGCAGTCCGAGATGCACGCACGTGCGCGCATCCGCGTGGTGGGGACAGTTGGTTAGGAGAACTGTTCGCTGATAATGCGTTCTGACAGTTCGCGACCCGGGTCGAACAGGATGGTCAGCGCAACGCTGGTATCCTGATTGACCGCGACCGAGGCGACATCGCGCACTTCCTTGAAGTCGGCCACGGCCGAGACTGGGCGTTTGTCGGCTTCCAGAATCTCGAACAGCACTTCCGCGTTCGACGGCAATAACGCACCGCGCCAGCGCCGTGGGCGGAAGGCGCTGATCGGCGTCAACGGCAGCAGATTGGCCGTCATCGGCACGATCGGGCCATGGGCCGAGAGGTTATACGCGGTCGATCCGGCAGGGGTGGAGAGCAGCACACCATCGCAGATCAGTTCCGGCATGCGCTGCTTGCCGTCGATGCTGATGCGGATCTTGGCGGCCTGACGCAACTGGCGCAGGAGCGCGACTTCGTTGATCGCCAACGCTTCTTCAACCGCGCCTGCCATGGTGACGGCGTGCATGCGCAGCGGATGCAGCGTGGCCGCCTGTGCGCAGGCCAGACGTGCGGGCAGGTCGTCCTCGATGTAATCGTTCATCAAGAAGCCGACCGAGCCACGGTTCATCCCGTACACAGGTACCGGGTGCTGCATGAAGCGATGCAGCGTTTCCAGCATGAAGCCGTCGCCGCCCAGCGCGACGATGATGTCGGCATCTTCGGGCGCGACATCGCCCCAGCGTTCAATCAGACGCAGGCGTTCTGCCTCGGCGTTCTGTGTGGCGAGAAAGGAAATGCGGGACATGGTCAGACCAGCTTTCTGTGTTCCAGCACGGGCATATTGCGCCGGACCTGTGCGGTGATGGCGGGATCGATGCGTGCGCTGGTCCAGCCGATGCCGTCCGGTGCTTTTGCCACCACGTGCCCCCAAGGTTCGACGATCAGCGAATGGCCATAGGTGAAGCGCGCTTCGTTGCTGTTGTCGAGGTGCTTGCCACACGTGGCGGGCGCTGCGATCCAGCACTGCGTTTCGATGGCGCGTGCGCGGATCAGCGTTTCCCAGTGGTCCTTGCCGGTCTGCAGCGTGAAGGCGGCGGGCAGGAAGATGACCTCGGCCCCTTTGCGACGCAGTTCCAGGAACAGTTCGGGGAAGCGCACGTCGTAACAGATCGCGCAGCCAAACGTGATGCCGCCCGCCTGAAAGGTGACGATGTCCTCGCCCGATCCGAAGGTGGCGCTTTCACGATAGCCGGTGCCGTCGGGGGTGGTGATGTCGAACAGATGGATCTTGCGATAGCGCGCGATCTCGTGCCCATCGGGATTGAACACAACGGTAGTGTTGAACAGCTTGTCGCTGGTTTTCTCGCCGATCGACCCGCCATGCACGTGCACGCCATGCGTGCGTGCAAGACCACGCAGGAATTCATACGCAGCGCCGCCCGTGCCGTCCGATCCCGGCGCGGGGAGTTCTTCCGCCTGCACAAATTTTGCATCGCGGTTGCCGCCCAGGCAGGTCCACATTTCCGGCAGCGCGACGATATCGGGCCGGTCCTGCGCGATAGCATCGGACAGCAATGCGCGGGCCTGTTCGATATTCGCGGCCTTGTCGTGGCCTGCATTCATTTGGGCGATGCTGATGCGCATGACGGTTTCCGGGTTCAGTTGCGTGGCCAGTCCAGCCGCGGTTCGGCACGCGGGGCTGGTGGAGCGGACGGACGCGCGGCTGCCACGGGGCGCGATGCCGGAGGTGCAGCACGCAGGGGCAGCGGTTCCGACGCTGCCGGTGGGATCGGCGGGCGCGCATAGCTGGTGTAATCGGGCTGCGGTGGCATGGGCGGCGGTGAGACATACATGCTGTCATCGTCGCGCAGGAATGGCCCATGCCCCGGATCGGGCAGGCGCAGGGCAAGGCTGCGGATTTCGGTCTGGATGTCGTCCAGCCGCTGCTGAATTTCGTCGAGCCGGCTTTTCACGCCGAACACGCTGAACGGCATCAGCAGGAAGGCGATGGCAAACAGTGCCAGCGGCACAATGATGACAATTGGCGCCCACCAGGGCAGCCAGTCCGGCAGTTCGATCATGGGATGCATAACGTCCGAGGGTCTACCTTAAAGTCAACCTCCCGTCACGCTCATATGGCGCGCGACGGCAGGGGCGCGGTGTTGACGGTCGATGATGAAATCGTGGCCTTTCGGCTTGCGGGCAATGGCGCGCAGAATGGCGTTCTGTAAATCGGCTCCTTCGCGCAGAGGCTTGCGCAGGTCAGCGGAATCGTCCTGTCCCAGGCACATATACAGCTGCCCCATGCAGGTCAGCCGCACACGGTTGCAGCTTTCGCAGAAATTATGGCTGAGCGGCGTGATAAACCCCAGACGCTGCCCGGTTTCCGCCACCCGCACATAACGCGCCGGGCCGCCGGTCTGGTAGTCGGTGTCGGTCAGCGTCCAGCGTTGCGACAGGTCGGCACGCACATCATGCAGCGACAGATACTGGTCGGTGCGATCCACGCCGATCTCGCCCAGTGGCATGGTCTCGATCAGGCACAGATCGAACCCGTGCGTGCCGCACCAGCGCAGCAGGGCGTCGAATTCGTGTTCGTTCACGCCCTTCATGGCTACCGCGTTGATCTTGATGGCAAGCCCCGCAGCCTTCGCCGCGAAAATGCCGTCCAGTGTCTTGCCGATCTGCCCCCACCGGGTGAGGGCGGTGAACGTCGCCGGGGCCAGCGTATCGAGGCTGACATTGATGCGTCTGATCCCCGCCCGCGCAATGGCCTCGGCGTGGGTGGCGAGCTGCGTGCCATTGGTGGTCAGCGTCAGTTCATCCAGCCCGTGGCCGATCCGCGCACCCAGCGCGTTGATCAGCCAGATCAGGTTTTTGCGCACCAGTGGCTCGCCGCCGGTCAGGCGGATCTTGCGCACGCCCAGATCGATGAACGCGCCGCACAGGCGTTCCAGTTCTTCCAGCGAGAGGATTTCCGCCTTCGGGAGGAACGTCATGTCCTCGGCCATGCAGTACACACAGCGCAGATCGCACCGGTCGGTGACCGAGACGCGCAGATAGGACACAGTACGGCCGAACGGGTCGATCATGCCGATAATAATCGGCTTGCCCCCGAAACAAATCAAGGCCGGGATGATGCCCGGCCTCGGTTGTTTTACAGCTGGTCGTTCAGATGACAGGCACTGCGATGCCCGGGGGCGATTTCGCGCAGTACCGGGCGCTCCTGTTTGCAACGGTCGGTTGCATAGGGGCAGCGCGGGTGGAAATGGCAGCCTGGCGGAGGGTTCAGCGGGCTGGGGATTTCACCCTTGATGCTCTCGAAGATGCGTTTGCGCGTGTCGATGCGCGGCACTTCGTTCAGCAATGCCTGGGTATAGGGGTGGTTGGCGCGGGCGAAGATTTCTTCCGTCCGGGCTTCTTCCACCACGCGGCCCAGATACATGATGACCACGCGGTCCGACAGATGTTCCACCACGCCCAGATCGTGGCTGATGAACAGATAGGTCAGGTTCAGATCGCGCCGCAGGTCCATGAACAGGTTGAGGATCTGCGCCTGGATCGATACGTCGAGCGCGGCGACGGCTTCGTCGCAGACCAGAAATTCCGGCTGCACGGCAAGCGCGCGCGCAATGCCGATACGCTGGCGCTGCCCGCCCGAGAACTGGTGCGGATAACGCTTCTTGTATGCCGGATCGAGGCCCGCGCGGCGGATCTGTGCATCGACATAGGTGCCGTATTCAGCTGAAGTCGTCATGCCATGATACAGCGGCGCTTCGCCCACAATGTCTTCCACGCGCATGCGCGGGTTCAGGCTGGCATACGGGTCCTGGAAGATCATCTGGATGCGCAGCTTGGCGCTGCGGGCGGCATCGCCTTCCAGAGTGGCGCGGTTCTGGCCCTTCCACAGGATCTCGCCGTCTGATGTCGGCAGGATACCCGCGATCATGCGGCCCAGCGTGGACTTGCCGCAGCCGGACTCGCCGACCAGGCCGACCACTTCGCCCTCGTAAACCTGCAGACTGACGCCATCCACCGCGTGCACGGTGTTCTCGCTGACATTCGCACCGAGCTTCTTCGCCAGTTTCGCGGCAAAATCCAGCTTGCGCGAGAAGCGGCGCGAGACGTCGCGCACTTCGATCATCGGGGTAGTGGTGTTTCGGGTGGTGTCGCTCATGCGGCAGCATCCTTGCTCAGCGGGTAGAAGCAGCGCAGCTCGTGGCCCGGATTGACGGTGGTGAGGCCGGGTTCTTCCATGCAGGCGGGGCCGGCACGGAAGCAGCGGGTGCGGAATGCGCAGCCCGGTTCCAGACTGAGCAGGTTCGGCGTCATGCCCGGGATCTGGCGCAGTTTCTCGCCACGGTGGTTACGGCTGGGGACCGACCCGATCAGCCCATGCGTATAGGGATGCGTTGGCTGGTCCAGCACTTCGTTGACTGTGCCTTTTTCCACCACGCGGCCCGCATACATCACCGCCACTTCATCGGCGAGACCCGCCACGACCGACAGGTCGTGCGTGATCCAGATCATCGCGGTGCCATAGTCGCGGCACAGGGTCTGCGCCTCGGCCAGAATTTGCGCCTGAATGGTCACGTCGAGCGCGGTGGTTGGTTCGTCCGCCACGATCAGGTCGGGGCGGTGCAGCAGGGCAATTGCAATCGCCACACGCTGGCGCATCCCGCCCGAGAACTGGTGCGGATACGCTTTCAGTCGTTCGTCCGGGCTGGGAATGCCCACCATGCCGAGCGTATCGCGCGCACGTTGGCGGGCTTCCTCGCGCGAGACCTTTTCATGGGCGAGCACGGTTTCGATCATCTGGGTGTCGATGCGCAGAACCGGGTTCAGTGTCATCATCGGGTCCTGGAAGATCATCGCGATGCGATTGCCGCGCAGGCTGCGCATCTGCTCTTCCGAGATACTGGCAAGATCCTGTCCCTTGAACAGAATCTGCCCACCGGTGATCCGCCCGGGCGGGTCCACCAGCCCGAGGATCGAGAACCCGGTGACCGACTTGCCCGATCCGCTTTCGCCGACCAGCCCCAGGATCTTGCCGCGACTGACCGAGAACGACACATCGTCCACGGCCTTGACCACGCCAGCACGGGTGAAGAAGTGCGTGCGGAGATTCCGCACGTCCAGAGTAAGGGCTTCGCTCATTTTTTCAGCCGTGGGTTCAGAACGTCACGCAGATGATCGCCGACCAGATTGATGGCGACGATGGTGATCAGCAGGGCGATCCCCGGATAGAAGCTGATCCAGTATTTGCCGGACAGCATGTATTCGTACCCGTTGGCAATCAGCAGCCCCAGCGACGGTTCGGTGATCGGCACGCCCAGACCCAGATAGGACAGGGTGGCTTCCAGCGCGATGGCGCGTGCCACCTGAATGGTGCCGATGACGATCAGCGGCGGCAGGCAATTGGGCAGCAGATGCCGGAACACGATGCGCCGCGAGGGCAGCGCCAGACATTCTGCTGCTTCGATGTATTCGCGGCGGCTTTCCACCAGCGCAGTGCCGCGCGCGGTGCGGGCGTAATAGGCCCATTCCACGATCACCAGCGCCATCACCACGTTGCCGACGCCCTTGCCGAACGCCGCCATGATCATCAGTGCGACCAGGATCGACGGGAATGAGAGCTGCAGATCGACCAGACGCATGATAACGGTGTCGGTCTTGCCGCCCGCATACGCCGCCAGCATGCCCAGCGTGGTGCCGACAATCCCGGCGAAAACCGCCGAGCCGATCCCGACGCTCAGCGAGATACGCAGGCCATAGATAATGGCCGAGAACATGTCGCGGCCCTGATCGTCGGTCCCCAGCAGATAGGTGTAGCCCGTGGTGCCGTTGACGGACCCCGGTTCCATTCTGCCGTCCATGATGTCGAGCTGCGCGAGATCGTAAGGGTTCTGCGGCACGATCCATGGTGCAAAGATCGCGGCCAGCAGAATGAGGAACACGATGGCCAGCCCGAGAACGGCGATCTTCGATTCCATGAATTCCGACACGAAGCGCCGGAACGGTGTTTCTTCCCGCGGGGCTATGACCGGGGTGGAGGCGGTAACTGTGTTCATGCCTGTTCCCCTTACGCCTTGCTTTCCAGCCGCACGCGCGGATCGATCACGGTATACAGCAGATCGACGACCAGATTGATGACGATGAACATCAGCACGATCATCATCAGGTAAGCGACGATCACCGGGCGGTCGAGCACGTTGATGCTGTCGATGATCAGCTTGCCCATGCCGGGCCACGCGAAGATGCTTTCCGTCACCACCGCAAAGGCGATGGTCGAACCGAATTCCAGACCCACCACGGTGACCACCGGGATCAGGATGTTCTTCATCACATGCACGCCGACGATGCGGCTGGGGCTAAGTCCCTTGGCGCGGGCGAATTTCACGAAGTCGAGCTGCATGGTCTCGCGCACGCCCGACCTTACCAGACGGATCACCATCGATATCTTGAACAACGACAGGTTGACCGCCGGCATAAGCATATGCAGCAGCCCATCGCCCGTCAGGAACGACCAGCGCATCCCCATCAGCGTGACGGTGTCGCCGCGCCCGGTGGATGGCAGCCAGCCCAGTTCAACCGCGAACAGCAGGATCAACATCAGCCCGACCCAGAAGCTCGGCAGGCTGAAGCCCAGAATGCTGCCCGTCATGATAAAGCGCGAGGCGATCGATTTCGGCTTCAGGCCCGCATACATCCCCAACGGTATACCGATCAGCAGCGCGATGATCAGCGATGCAACGGCCAGTTCCAGTGTGGCGGGGGCGCGCTGCGCGATCAGCTGCAATGCCGGTTCGTTGAACACGAACGACCGCCCAAGATCGCCGCGCAATGCATTGCCCAGGAACACCAGGTATTGCATCCACAACGGCTTATCGAGGCCGAGCGCCGCAATCGCGCGTTCACGCTCGATCTGGTCAGCGTCGGGCGCGATCAGGATTTCGACGGGATTGCCAATGGCAAAGACACCAAGAAAGACGATGAGGCTCATCGCCAGGATGACGAACATGGCCTGAAACAGGCGGCGGATCAGATAGACGGTCATCGGCTTTTCAGCGTCTCCCAAGCGATTAGCCAGTCTTCCGGGGTGCCACGACGACACCCCGGTCTCTATTTCAGCCCTCAGGCGCGGGAGATATCCTGCGCCCGGGTCAATTCGTCAACGCGCGGTTCGTGCTTCAAACCGCGGCGCATGGCCCAGATGTTGGTCTGGAAATGCAGCGGGATTAACGCAACATCGTCCATAGCTACACGCGTCGCTTCCTGAAGGGTTGCTTCACGCTGCTTGTCGTCCAGCGTGCGCATCGCCTGCGCGACCAGTGCGTCCAGGGCCGGGTTTGAATACCGGCCACGATTGGATGCACCATACCCCGTTTCCCGCGAAATAGTGGAAACCAGATTTCTGAGCGGATTGGAAGCCTCGGCGCCTGTAGAAGTCCATCCATACAACATTATTGATAGTTCACCTCGTGTTACACGGCCCACATAGCTAGTCCAGGGCTGTGCATCGATCTGGCTGTGTACGCCGATACGCGTCCACATCTGGCCGATCGCCTGGGCGATTTTACTATCGTTTACGTAACGATCGCTGGGCGAGTGCAGAGTTACCTTGAACCCGTTCGGGAACCCAGCTTCGGCCAGCAGGCGCTTTGCTTCCTCGATATTCAGGCGTGGAACTTCACGGTCCGGGATCGACCCGAAGCAGCCCATCGGCAGGAACTGCCCGGCGGGGGTCGAGGCACCTTCCATCACGCGGGCGGTAATGGCCGGCCGGTCGATGGCCAGCGACAGCGCCTTGCGCACCCGCGCATCGCAGAGCGGGTTCGGGGTGATCGGCTTGCCGTTATGGTCGGTGACGAAGGGCGTTGCCTCGGTCCGGCGGTGCTGGTCGAGCGCCAGATAGATCAACCGTGTGCCCGCAATTTCCGACAGATGCATGTCGCGGTTGGTGCGTGCGCGGGCCAGATCGGTGGTGGGCAGTGTGTCGATGAACTGCACGTCCCCCGCATGCAGGGCGGCGGTGCGCGCACCGTCGTTGGTGATCATGCGATAGTTCACCTTGGCCCAGGCGGGTTTTTCGCCCCAGTAATTGTCGTTGCGTTCAAACTCGATCCGGTCGCCCTGCTGATGGCGGATCACCTTGAACGGGCCGGTGCCGATGGCGACCTTGCCGCTGTTGAAATCTTCCGTGGTGGCGTTTTCGTGCGTGGCCTTGTTCAGTATGCGCAGGCTGGCGATGTCGATCGGCATCAGCGGATAGGGGCCGTCGGTGCGGATGCGGACGGTCAGCGGATCGACGACGATCACTTCTTTCATCGGGCGCACGAAGGTCGTGTAAGACGCCGGGCTGTTCGGCACATTCGGTATACGCGCGAAGGTGAAGGCAACGTCTTCGGCGGTGAACGGGTTGCCGTTATGGAAGCGCACATTCGGGCGCAGCTTGAATTCCCAGGTGTTCTCGTCGATCGCGCGGAATTCGGTGGCCAGCGCGGGCTGCAGACGTGCGCGCCCATCGAACTTGGTCAGCGTGTCGAAGATCATGTCCGCGACGGAATTGTTCGGGGTCAGCTGATGAAAATGCGGATCCAGCGATGTTACCGGTGCGCCGACGGCCATGTTGAGAGTCTGCGTATCCGCTTGTGCCAGGGCAGTCTGACGAGTGCCGTAAGCAGTCGTAATGAACGCGGCACCCAGCAGTGCCGTTCTTCTCGAAAAAGCCATTTGATGTCTCCCGATCCCATGAAGCCGCTTTGAAGCTTTCAGACGATTGTAGATAGGTTTATAGCCAGCCTGCTAGGGTCCAAACAGTTAGGACCCAAAAAACGCGTGTAAGGAGAGTGTGATGCGCCGTCTACTTCTGGCAGCTACAGTGCTGGTTCCAATGCAGGCTTTTGCCCAGACGTTGACTGTGGGGGTTGCTGCGCCAGTAACGTCAATTGATCCGCATTTTTACAACTCCACGCCGAATAACAGCATGTTTATGCACATGTTCGACACGCTGGTGATGCGCGATGCGCAGGCACGGCTGCGCCCTGGTCTGGCCGAGAGCTGGCGCAATATTTCGGACACCGAGTGGGAGTTCAAGCTGCGCCCGAACGTCACCTGGCACGATGGGCAGCCCTTCACGGCCGATGACGTTATTTTTTCCTACGAACGCGTGCCGAACGTGCCGAACAGCCCGGGTGGGTATGCCGGGTTCGTGCGCTCGATCGTGAAAATGGAGGCGGTCGATCCGCTGACACTGCGCATTCACACGGCGGCGCCGGCGCCCAATCTGCCGACTGAACTGGCGGCGGTGGCGATTGTCTCGCGCCATGTCGGGCAGAACGCGACGACCGAGGATTATAACAGCGGCAAGGCGGCCATCGGCACCGGTCCGTACCGGTATGTTGCATATCGCGCCAAGGAAGTGACCGAACTGGCGCGCAACGATGCGTATTGGGGCGGACAGCAACACTGGCAGCGCGTTCTGGTGCGGGAAATTCCGGGTGACGGCGCACGCACGGCCGCACTGCTGTCCGGCGATGTGGACGTGATCGACCAGGTGCCCGCGGCCGATCTGGCGCGCCTGCGCCGCGAGCCGCGCGTGCGGATCAGCGAAACGCAGGGCCTGCGGATGATCTTCCTACAGTTCGACTTCAGCCGCACCGGTGAAGAACCGTTTGTGACTGACAACGACGGAAAGCCGCTGGCGCAGAACCCGTTCCTTGATCTGCGCGTGCGTCAGGCGCTGTCGATGGCGATCGACCGCAACGCCATTGCGCAGCGCGTTATGGAAGGCACCGCCACGCCGACCATGCAGTGGATGCCCGAAGGTGCTTACGGTTACGTACCGGATCTGCGCCCCGCTGCGGTCAATCAGGCCGAAGCCCGCCGTCTGCTGACGGAAGCCGGTTTCCCGAACGGGTTCCGGATGACGCTGCACACGCCGCAGGACCGTTACCCGAACGATTCCCAGACGTCGCAGGCCGTCGCCGCGATGTGGACGCGCATCGGCGTGCAGACCCAGGTCGAGGCATTGCCGTGGTCGTCCTTTTCCGTGCGCATGGCGCGGCTGGAATTCTCGGCCCGCCTGCTGGGCTGGGGCAGCACGACGGGCGAGCCTTCGTACATGATCGTGAATATCCTCAACACGTACGATCGCGATCGTCGGACTGGGGCCAACAACCATGGCCGTTATTCCAATCCGGAACTGGATACGATGACGGCGCGTGCCTCCAGCATTCTGGACAATGCGGAACGTGAACGCGCTCTGCAGGATGCGACCCGGTTTGCGATTGCCGATCTTGGGGTCATTCCGCTGCACCAGCTGATGAATTACTGGGCAAGCAAGCCGAACCTGACGGTCGAGCCGCGTATGGATGAACGCAGCATCGCCATGTCGGTGCGCCCCGCCAACTGAAAGCGGCGTCGGATCTGACTACAAAAGGCCACTCAGTAAACGGGTGGCCTTTTGCTTGGGCGCGGGGCGGGGTATGGGAATGTAAGAGTTACAGGAGTTTCGATGATGCGTTATCTGTTGATGGGGGCCTTACTGCTTGCCCCTGTTCCGCTTGCGGCACAAAACCTAACCATTGGATTTGGCGGCGCGGTAACGTCGACTGATCCGCATTACTATAACGCGATCCCCAATCTGGCGGTGGCGCGGCATGTGTTCGACACGCTGGTCGGGCGTTCGCCCATGGCGCAGGCTCAGCCGGCGCTGGCGGAAAGCTGGCAGCGCATTTCCGAAACCGTCTGGGAATTCAAGCTGCGCGAGGGCGTGCGCTGGCACGATGGCGCACCGCTGACGGCCGAGGATGTGGCGGCGTCTTACCGCCGTGTGCCGAATGTGCCGAACAGCCCGTCCAGCCTGGCCGGGTATCTGCGGATGGTGAACCGTGTCGAAGTGGTCGATGCGCGCACGCTGCGGATCCACACGAACGGTTTCTACCCTATCCTGCCGACCGACCTTGCCACCATCTGCATCGTGCCGCAGCGCCTGGCGGAAACTGCTACGACCGAGGACTTCAATACCGGCCGCGCGATGATTGGCACCGGCCCGTATCGGTTCGTTTCCTATATGCCCAAAGATCGGACGGTGTTCGAACGCAACGACCAGTATTGGGGCGATCAGCAGCATTGGCAGCGCGTCACGATCCGCGAGATCCCCAATGCGGCATCCCGTTCGGCGGCGCTGCTGTCGGGCGATGTCGATCTGATCGACCAGGTGCCCGCGGCAGATCTTCCGCGTCTGGGGCAGGACCCGCGGGTGCGGCTGAACCAGGTGCAGGGATTGCGGCTGCTGTATATCCAGCCGGATTTCAGCCACACGGGCGAACTGGCGTCGGTGACCGATAACGACGACAAGCCGCTGCCGCGCAACCCGTTCCTCGACGTGCGCGTGCGCCGTGCTCTGTCGATGGCGATCGACCGTACCGCGCTGGAACAGCGCGTGATGGAAGGCGTCGGGCAGGCAACGATGCAGTGGATGCCGGAAGGCACCTATGGCTACACGCCGGACCTGCGGGTCGCCCCCGCCGATGTGGAAGGGGCCAAGCGCCTGCTGGCCGAGGCCGGTTTCCCCAACGGGTTCCGGATGACGCTGAGCGCTCCGAACGACCGTTATCCCAACGATTCCAAACTGGCGCAGGCCGTGGCGCAGATGTGGACGCGCATCGGGGTGCGCACGCAGGTCGACGCCCTGCCGTGGAGCGCCTTTGTGCCGCGTGTGAACCGGCAGGAATTCGCCATCCATCTGCTCGGCTGGGGCAGCACGACGGGCGAGGGCACGAATTTCCTCACTAACGTGGTCAGCACGTTCAACACCGAACGCCGCACCGGCAACGCCAATGCCGGGCGTTACTCCAACCCCACCCTGGACGCCCTGGCCCAGCGCCTGTCCGGCGAGCAGGACGAGGCAAAGCGCCAGTCGATGCTGCAAGACGTAACGCGGATGGCGATCGATGATGTAGCCGTTATCCCTCTGCAACGAGTGATCAATTACTGGGCTACCAGTCGGGCGCTGCAATACACGGCGCGGATGGACGACATGACGATCGCCATGGGCGCGCGGCCGGCTGAATAAACAGTCTGGTTCAAAGCCTCGGGATGTAAGAGAATGGCCGCCTTCGAACGAGGGCGGCTTTTTTCTTATGGTGAACACTCGAATGCGTACGGGAACATGGGCGGCCGGATTGTGCGGTGTGGCATTGCTGGTGGCGCAACCGGTGTGTGGGCAGACACTGACCATCGGGTATGGCGGCGCGGTGAATTCTCTGGACCCGCATTACTATAACGGCACGCCCAACTTCGCGATGGCGATGCACGTGTTCGACAGTCTGGTTACGCGCGATGCGAATGCACAGGTGCAGCCTGGTTTGGCCGAAAGCTGGCACCGGATCTCGGACACGGTGTGGGAGTTCAAGCTGCGCGAAGGCGTGCGCTGGCACGATGGTTCCCCGCTGACGGCGGAAGATGTGGCTGCCACCTATACGCGCGTGCCGAATGTGCCGAACAGCCCGTCCAGCACGGCGGGGTATCTGCGCATGGTCTCGCAGGTTGAAGTGGTGGACGCGCGCACGCTGCGGATTCACTCACCAGTGTTCTATCCCAATCTGGCGACTGATCTGGCAGCGCTGGCCATTGTGCCGCGCCGGATTGCCGAAACCGCGACGACCGAGGATTTCAACGCAGGCCGGGCGATGATCGGCACTGGCCCGTATCGGTTCGTCGGGTATCGCCCGAAGGAACAGATGGAGCTGACCCGCAACGACCAGTATTGGGGCGGGCGCGAACCCTGGCAGCGCGTGATCATGCGCGAGGTCACCAACCCGACATCCCGGACGGCAGGACTTCTGTCCGGTGATCTGGACGTGATCGACCAGGTGCCGGCGGCGGATCTGGCGCGACTGGGGCAGGATTCCCGCGTGCATCTGTCGCAGGTGCCGGGGCTGCGCCTGTTGTATATGGAACCGACGCTGAGCCGCACTGGCGAAGAGCCCTTCATCACCGATAATGACGGCAAGCCCCTTGCGCACAACCCGTTGCAGGATCTGCGCGTGCGTCAGGCGCTGTCGATGGCGATCGACCGTGCCGCGCTGGAACAGCGCGTGATGGAAGGCGCGGGGCGCGCCACGATGCAGTTTCTGCCGCCGGGTCTCCCCGGTTATGTGCCGGATCTGCAGCCACGCCCGGCCGACCCGGAAGGCGCGCGCAAGCTGCTGGCCGAGGCTGGTTTTCCGAACGGGTTCCGGATGACGGTGCATACGCCGAACGACCGCTACCCCAACGATTCCAAGCTGGCGCAGGCGGTTGCGCAGATGTGGACGCGCATCGGCGTGCAGACCCAGGTCGAGGCGCTGCCGTGGAGCAGTTTTGCCAGCCGTTCCGGGCGGCAGGAATTCTCGATGTTCCTGATCGGCTGGGGCAGTTCGACCGGCGAGCCGCTGAATTTCCTCACCAACGTGGTGAGCACCTATAACCGCGAACTGCGCACCGGCAACGGCAATGATGGCCGGTATTCCAACCCGGTTATGGATGCCTTCATCGCGCGCGTGTCCAGCGAACCGGATGACGCAAAGCGAATGGAGCTTGCGCATCAGGCAACGCGGATGGCGATGGCCGATCTGCCGGTTATCCCGATGGTGCAGGTGATCAACAACTGGGCGACGCGCAGCAACCTGCGCTACACCCCGCGCACCGACGAACGCACAACGGCGATGCAGGTGCGTCCGGTGAACTGAAGATCGCGTGGCAGTCTGGTCTAAGTGATGTGAAATCCCTGCACCAGACTGCCCGCCGTCAGCCGCCAGCCATCGACCAGCACGAAGAAGATCAGCTTGAACGGCAGTGACACCGCGTTGGGGGGCAGCATCATCATGCCCATGCCCATCAGGATGCTGGCGATCACCATGTCGATCACCAGAAACGGCAGATAGAGCAGGAACCCGATCTCGAACCCGCGGCGCAGTTCGCCCAGCACGAAGCTGGGTACCAGCACGCGCCAGGGGGTGGTGTCGGGGTCGGTCGGCGGGGTGACGTTGGCCAGATCCAGAAACAGATTCAGATCCGCCGGCCGCACCTGATTCAGCATGAACTTGTGAAACGGCGCAGCAGCGCGGGTGATGCCTTCGATCTCGGTGATCGTGCCCTGTGACATCGGCTGCAGGCCCAGCGTCCAGGCTTGCGTCAGGACCGGTTCCATCACGAAGAAGGTCAGGAACAGCGCAATCCCGATCAGCACCGGATTGGGCGGCGTGCCCTGTGCGCCGATGGCGCTGCGCAGGATCGACAGCACGATGATGATGCGCGTGAACGCTGTCACCATCACCAGAAAACTGGGCGCCAGAGACAGAACGCCGATCGCGACCGTCAGCTGCACCAGACGGCCGGTCGCACCGGTCGCCCCATCATCACCGCCGCCCAGATCGATGTTCACCGACTGTGCAAACGCTGCATGCGGCAGCAGGAACACCACTGCGCACAGCAGCAGTGCAATCCAGATTCGGCGTGCGGATATATGCTTGTTCATTGTGCGTCTTCCCGGCGATGCACCAGCAGATCGCCTGCAGGGCCGGTCAGGATTGTGGCTTCCCAGTTGTCGCACCGCACCAGCACCAGTCGGCGCTTGGCATCCACTTGCAGTGTTTCGGTGATGGAGAGCCGCTTGCCCTTGCGGGTATTCTGGTCGAACCCGATTTTGCGCAGCAGCCGCGCAAGGCCGTACGCCAGCGCAATCACAAAGATCAGCGCGAACAAAGCCGTGAGAAGAGAGGTGGAGCCAACCGTCGTCATGCTGCGGCCTTTTTGCCGTTATGCAGCCAGCGTTTTAGCTGACCGTGTTTGTCGCCTGTTGCATCTGGTCGATCAGATCCAGAACCGTACGCAATGCGGGGCGCAGCGCGTATCCCTGTTCTGGGGGTAGCTTGAGCACGTCCTCGCAGATCTTACCGATATCCCGATCCAGTCCTGCAAGATCAATCGCACGGCCGCCCTGGGCGAATGCAATCGCAAGTGTGAGTGTTCCCGCTGCCTGATCTATCGCCGATACCAGCGCGTCTGCAGCGTCCATTCGGGGGGAGGGTGCGGGTGTGACCATCCCGGAAGTATCGCTGCATTTCCTTTACGATTTCTAACTGCGTGCAACCCGGCAGCCGTTAACCTGAATTTTACTGAATGCGTGGAATATGCCCCCTGAAGGAGAGCCAAAATGGATCCGACGGGCACAGGTATTTTTGGATTGGCTGAACGCCGCCTGCAGTGGCTCGACCAGCGGCAGAGCGTGCTGGCGCAGAATATCGCCAATGCCGACTCTCCCAACTATGCAGCGCGCGATGTGACGCCTTTTCGTTCAATTCTGGCCTCGGCGTCAGAACCGGTGCGCACCTCATCCTTGCACATGAATGCCAGCGGCACGTCGGGCGATGTTTCCGTGCGACGCGAACGTGTGCCGGTGGAACGCACGCCGGACGGGAATTCCGTCTCGCTTGAAGATCAGATGATGAAAGTTGCCGATACGGACACCAATCAGCAATTGGTAACTACTGTGGTGCGTAAATACATGGGGCTGTTTCGTATGGCCCTTGGGCGTTGAGGGAGATTTATTATGGATTTGAACAAGGCGCTGGCTATTTCCGCACGTGGCATGGAAGCACAGGGCACACGCCTGCGTGTAATTGCCGAAAATATCGCTAACCGCGACACCACTGGTTCTACCCCCGGTGCAGATCCGTATCGTCGCAAGACGGTGACATTCCAGACGCGGCTCGACCGTGAACTGGGTGCGGAGACTGTGCGTGTGAGTTCCGTCGGGCGCGATCAGAGCGATTTTCAGCTCAGCTACGATCCCGGTAACCCGGCGGCGGATGCCAACGGTTACGTGAAGAAGCCGAATGTGAATACATTTGTGGAGACAATGGACATGCGAGAAGCGCAGCGTTCCTGGAATGCCAATATGGCGGTACTCGAAACATCCCGCGGGATGCTGGTGCGCGCCATTGATATGCTGCGCGGATGATCGGCGCGACGGCTAATACCGGCCTTGCAGCGTATCGTTCAGCGCAGGCAGGTATTTCGCGCCCGGTGGCACCGACGGTGTCCGGGGGCGAAGCGGCAGGAAATTCCTCGTTTGGCAGCGTTATGGGCCAGGCGCTCGGGAATGTTGTGGATGCGGGGCGTCAGGCTGATGCACAATCGGTCAGGGCAATTTCCGGCGAAGGCAACGTCACCGATCTGGCGCTGGCAGTTTCCAAAGCGGAGCTGGCCTTACAGACCACGGTCGCCCTGCGCGACAAGATGGTGCAGGCGTATCAAGACATCATGCGCATGTCCATCTGAGAAACCGTTTGATAACGCTACTGTGGTGGCCGTCTGATGGCGTTTTCTGCGCTTCCGGTGCTCATGGGCAAGGGCCCACTCCGCTCCGGTTCTCGAAGAACACCACCAGACGACTCACCACAGCGCATTCTCAAACGGTTTCTGCCTGAGGCCGACCAACGAACGGAGTTTGGCGGATGAGTGAAGTTGATTTCGCACAGTCGCTCCAGGATGGTTTGCAGGTAATGCTGATCATGGGGGCCCCGCCCTTGCTGGCGGCGCTGGCCATTGGTTTGGTGATCGCGCTGTTGCAGGCGCTGACGCAGATCAACGAGGCAACGCTGGTCTTCGTCCCCAAGATGGTTGCCGTGACATTGGTGATCGCCCTGACGGGCGGCTGGATGGTTGGGCAGTTGACCGAATACGCCACACGCCTGTTCGACCAGGTGTTGGTGGTCGGGGTTTCATAACATGCTGGACGCCGCAGACATGGCGGCGTGGCCGAGTTACGCATTCGGATTCATGCTGGTGTTTTCGCGTGTCGGTGCGGCAATGATATTGCTGCCGGGGATCGGCGAGTCCGAAGTTCCCATGCCGGTGCGTCTGGCGCTGGCATTGTGCATGTCGGCGCTGATTATGCCGACGCTGCAACTGCCGACCATTCCCGACAATCTGATGCCTCTGGCGATCATGCTGGGCGGCGAGATGGTGGTCGGTATCTGGTTGGGTTTCATGGCGCGCATTGTGTTGCTGGCCCTGCCGATTGCCGGGCAGATGATATCGCTGCTGGTGGGGATGAGCTCTGTGCTGCAGCCCGATCCCAGTTTCGGCGGGCAGGCCACGGCGCTGACGCGGCTGTTCTCGCTGGGTGGTATTACGCTGATGTTCCTGTCGGGGCTGTATGTGTATCCGCTGCAGGCGCTGGGGGCGTCGTACACCGTGCTGGGGCCAGGGGCGACGCTGGTGATGGGCGACATGACGCAGACTTTGCTGATGATGTTCAGCAAGGGGTTCGCGTTTGCGTTTGGGTTGGCGGCGCCGTTTCTTGTATTCTCGGTCGTTGTGCAGGCGGCGCTTGGGCTGGTGACCCGACTGGTGCCGCAGATCCAGATTTTTACGGTCGCCATGCCAGGGCAGATGTTGGCCGGATTGCTGGTGCTGTCGTTATTGATGGTTTCGGTGTTGCAGCACTGGCGTGACGGTGCGCGGCTTCTGTTCGGCATGCTGCCGGGAGGGCAGTGATGTCCGAAGAAGGCGATGCGGAGGACAAGACCGAAGCCCCATCACCGCGAAAGCTGCAAAAAGCACGCGAAGATGGACAGGTTCCGTTATCACGCGAGTTCTCGACCCTTGCCTCGCTTGGCGGGGCGACGCTTGCGTTGCTGATGCTTGGCCCGGGATCGGCTGCGCGTCTGTCGCTGGGGCTTGAGCAGCTGATCGAAAATTCACATCAACTCACGCCCGGTGCGGCGGCCGGGCAGGCGGTGACATTGCTGGTTATCGCCGTGTTGCCGTTTCTTGTTGTGCCGATGGCGCTGGGGGCGGGGATCACGCTGTTGCAGACGCGGTTTCTGGTCAACGCGAAATCGCTCGCGCCGAAGTTCAGCAAGGTCAATCCGCTGAGCAAGGCCAAGCAGTTATTCGGCGTCGATAATCTGGTCGAGTTTCTGAAGGCGCTCGGCAAGGTGGGCGTGTTGAGTATCGCGATCTGGAATGTGCTGGGCGAGGACCTGCCGCGGATGGGGGCCTTTATCGGGCTGGACGCGATGCATGTGTTCGCAGAGTCCGGACAGGAGGTGAAACATCTGCTGATGTCGGTGCTGATGGCATTCGGTCTGTTGGCCGGGGCCGACGTGATATGGATGAACCTGCGTCACTACAAGCGCCTGAAGATGAGTCGCGAGGATCTGAAGAAGGAATCCAAGGAAAGCGAAGGCGACCCGCACATCAAGGGGCGGCGCAAGCAGTTGCAGATGCAGCGTTCGCGCCAGCGCATGATGGCCGAGGTGCCGAAGGCGCAGGTGATCATCACCAACCCGACTCACTACGCGATCGCGCTCCGCTACGACCGCGACAAGAACGCCGCGCCGATCGTGGTGGCCAAGGGGTTGGACGATGTGGCGGCGCGCATCCGCGAACTGGGCGAAAAATCCGGCGTGCCGCTGGTCGCCAATCCGCCGCTGGCACGTGCCCTCTACAAGGTCGATCTGAACGGCGAGGTCCCGGCCGAACAGTATCAGGTCATCGCCGAAATCATCGCCTTTGTGATGGGGTTGCGTCCCGCGCCCCCGCCCGTGCAGTTCTGAGGTTGTATCGGTATTCAGCCCAAGCGGGGCAAAATGCCCCCTTGAGGAACTGGGAACAAATAGGGTACATCCATAGCCGACTCGGAAGTGGCGCGGACTCGATCCTCTGCGCAATATTCCCGGGGTATCGGTGAAAACGCGGGATATTCCCCCGTTGCGCATGGGGTTTGGAGTTAGAGCATGGACAAGGGCAAGGCGCTGGATGCCGCGTTGGCGCAGATCGAACGGGCTTTCGGCAAAGGCTCGATCATGCGGATGGGGTCCAAGGACATCGGCGAGGCGATGGACGTCGTGTCGACGGGGTCGCTGGGGCTGGATATGGCGCTTGGGGTCGGCGGGCTGCCGCGCGGGCGTATCATCGAAATCTACGGTCCGGAATCCTCGGGGAAGACCACGCTGGCGCTGCACGTCGTGGCGGAAGCGCAGAAGCTGGGCGGAACCTGTGCGTTCATCGATGCGGAACATGCGCTCGACCCCGGCTATGCGCGCAAGCTGGGCGTGGACGTGGATAATCTGCTGATCAGCCAGCCGGACGCCGGCGAACAGGCGCTGGAAATTGCCGATACGCTGGTGCGTTCGGGGGCGGTCGATATTCTGGTGGTGGACAGTGTGGCCGCTTTGGTGCCGCGCGCGGAACTGGAAGGCGAGATGGGCGACACGCATGTCGGCCTGCACGCCCGCCTGATGAGCCAGGCGCTGCGCAAGCTGACCGGTTCGGTCTCGCGCAGCCACACGATGCTGATCTTCCTGAACCAGATCCGCCTGAAGATCGGCGTGATGTTCGGCAACCCGGAAACCACCACGGGCGGCAATGCGCTGAAGTTCTATGCCTCGGTCCGCATGGATATCCGCCGCATCGGCCAGCTGAAGGACAAGGAAGAAGTGGTCGGCAACCAGACCCGCGTGAAAGTGGTGAAGAACAAGGTTGCCCCCCCGTTCCGTCAGGTCGAGTTCGACATCGTCTATGGCGAGGGGATCTCGAAGATGGGCGAACTGATCGATCTGGGCGTGAAGGCCAATGTGGTCGAAAAGTCCGGCTCGTGGTTCTCGTACGACAGCACCCGCATTGGCCAAGGGCGCGAGAACGCCAAGCAGTTCCTGCGCGATCATCCCGATATGGCGAAAGAGATCGAGGCCAAGATCCGTGCCAAGGCAGCAGGCGTGGTGGAAACCATGCTGGCCGCGCCGACGGAGGACGAGACTTCCGAAGCCGCCGACTGACGTACTAAATTCCGAGAAAAACGCCCCGCTGCCAAATGGTGGCGGAGCGTTTTTCTTTTGCGGGGGAATAAAAGCCCCGACAGCGGACAGTCAGGCTGGATAACCAGTGCTGGAATAATTTAACGGATATGTTAGAATTATAACTCTTTTGGAGGAGAGCGTAGTGAAGAGCATAATTACCGCTGTAGCTTTATTTTCCATCTTCGGTGCGGGTGCCGCCCTGGCCTCCGACCCCAGCTGCGAAGCCCACATGAAGGCCGAGGCCGCCATCGGTGTGGCGCGCACGCAGGGGGTCGCCGTTATCACCGACGTTGAATGCGACGGTGGCCGCTGGGATATCGAGGGGCGGAACGCGCAGAACCTTCAGCTTGAAGTGCTGATCGAAGCGAATGGCGGCCGGGTGATCAGCGTTCGTCGCGATCACTAGGCTGTATCGATATTCAGTTCAGGCTGAGCCGAAAACAGTGTTTTTCGAGACCCAGCGCGGAGCGGACTTTAAGGTCCGTGAGCACTGGAAGCGCAGAAAAATGCCGTTTGCAGGCCAGTCCGGGCTGAAGAGCGATGCAGCCTAAGGGGTTTTCCGCCCGACAGGACATGGATAACGGCTCTTCCCGGTGCAGGAAGGGCCGTTATTTTTCCCAGATGCCCGGATTTGTTGTCTTTCCTGCACTCGGGGGAGTTCTATCCCGCCCGGAATTGCTCTAGGAAAGTCGGTCGAAATTTTTTGCTTTGCGAAAGTGCCCAAAGCCCATGAGCAGCAGTAACGATATTCGTGCGACCTTCCTGAACTACTTCGCTCGCAATGGGCATGAAGTGGTGGAAAGCTCGCCCTTGGTGCCGCGGAACGATCCGACCCTGATGTTCGCCAATTCGGGGATGGTGCAGTTCAAGAACGTGTTCACGGGGCAGGAAAAGCGCCCCTATGTGCGCGCGACCACGGCGCAGAAATGCGTGCGCGCTGGCGGCAAGCATAACGACCTGGACAACGTGGGCTACACCGCGCGGCATCACACGTTCTTCGAGATGTTGGGCAATTTCTCGTTCGGCGATTACTTCAAGGAACAGGCGATCGAACATGCCTGGAACCTGATCACCAGGGACTTTGCGCTGCCCAAGGACCGCCTGCTGGTTACCGTCTACAGCGAGGACGAGGACGCGGCCGGCTTCTGGAAGAAGATCGCCGGGCTGTCGGACGACCGGATCATCCGCATTTCCACCAGCGACACTTTCTGGCGCATGGGCGATGTGGGGCCGTGCGGTCCGTGCAGCGAAATCTTCTACGACCATGGCGACAAGATTCCGGGCGGCCCTCCAGGTTCGCCGGATCAGGATGGCGACCGTTTCATCGAAATCTGGAACCTGGTCTTCATGCAGTACGAAGAAGGCCCCCCGGGCACGCGCACCGCGCTGCCGCGTCCGTCGATCGACACGGGCATGGGGCTGGAACGCTTCGCCGCCATTCTGCAGGGCAAGCACGACAACTACGACACCGACACACTGCGCGCGCTGATTCTGGCGAGCGCCGAGGCCACGCATCAGGATCCGGACGGCGCGCACAAGACCAGCCATCGCGTGGTGGCCGACCATCTGCGTGCGACGTCGTTCCTGATCGCCGATGGTGTGTTGCCGTCGAATGAAGGGCGCGGTTATGTGCTGCGCCGGATCATGCGGCGCGCGATGCGCCATGCGCACATGATGGGCGCTGCGGATCCGGTGATGTATCGTCTGGTGCCGGCGCTGGTGCGTCAGATGGGGCAGGCTTACCCCGAACTGGCGCGTGCCGAAGCGCTGATCACCGAAACGCTGCAGCTGGAAGAAACCCGCTTCAAGGCGATGCTGGATCGCGGCCTGCACCTGCTGGCCGAAGAAACCGGCAAGCTGGGCGCTGGGCAGACTCTGCCGGGCGCGGTGGCGTTCCGCCTGTACGACACATTCGGCTTCCCGCTGGATCTGACTCAGGACGCTTTGCGCGAACAGGGCCGCACGGTCGATACGGCGGGCTTCGATGTGGCGATGGCCGAACAGCGTGCGCGTGCACGTGCCGCCTGGGCTGGTTCGGGTGAAGCGGCGACGGAAAAAGTCTGGTTCGAGGTGAAGGAAAAAACCGGCGCCAGCGAATTCCTTGGCTACACGACTGAGCAGGCGGAAGCCAGCATCATGGGTCTGGTGGTCGATGGTGCTTCGGCCGACAAGGCTGCGGTCGGCAAGGATGTGTGCGTGGTGCTGAACCAGACGCCGTTCTACGCCGAAAGCGGCGGTCAGGTGGGCGACACGGGCGCGATCGTTGCGCCGGGCCTGCGGATCGAAGTGACCGACACGCAGAAGAAGCTCGGCGAATTGTTCGTGCATATCGGCAAGGTGGTTGAGGGTGAAGCGACCGTCGGGCAGGCCGTGCTGGCGGAAGTGGATGGCACGCGTCGTGGCACGATCCGCGCGCATCACTCGGCCACGCATCTGCTGCACGAGGCACTGCGCCGTAAGCTCGGCACGCATGTCGCACAGAAGGGCAGTCTGAATGCGCCGGACCGTCTGCGGTTCGACGTCAGCCACCCGAAGCCGATGACCGACGAAGATCTGGCTTGGGTCGAAAACGAAGTGAACGCGCGTGTTCGTCAGGATAGCGCCGTGACCACACGCTTGATGACTCCGGAAGCCGCAGTGGCCGAAGGGGCGATGGCGTTGTTCGGCGAAAAATACGGCGAGGAAGTGCGTGTTGTCGGCATGGGGATTGACCCCGATGCGGCGGACAAGAAGGGCATCTACTCGGTTGAACTCTGCGGTGGCACGCATGTGCGCCGCACGGGCGAGATAGGGCTGTTCAAGATTGTCAGCGAAGGCGCGGTCAGCGCCGGTGTGCGTCGCGTGGAGGCGGTGACGGGGCAGGCGGCTCTGGCGCTGGTGGAAGAGAACGAACGTAACCTGCAGCGTGTGTCGGCCCTGCTGAAGGCCCCCGGTCACGAAGTGGCATCGCGCGTGGAATTGCTGGTCGAACAGGTGCGCAAGCTGGAACGCGAACTGACCGATGCGCGCCGCAAGCTGGCCACCAGCAGCAGTGGCGGCCCGGCGTTCGAAGATGTGGGCGGTATCCGTTTCGCCGCGCGCAATGTGGGCGAGGTCCCGCCGCGCGATCTGCGCGGCATTGCCGAAGCCATTCTGAAGCAGAACGAGGGTGGCATCGTCGCCCTGGTATCGACGGCCGATGGCAAGGCGAGTGTCGTTGTCGGCGTGGCCAAGGATCTGACCGCGAAGCATTCGGCTGTTGATCTGGTGAAGCTGGCAGCAGCCGCGCTGGGCGGTTCGGGGGGGGGCGGCAAGCCAGATCTTGCGCAGGCCGGTGGACCCGATGTCGCCAATACCGAACTTGCATTGGCTGCAGTAAAGGCGGGGCTTTCGGCCTGAGTGCAAAATAACTCGGCGGTAATTAAGTAAGGGTTGTCCATGGTGAAACATGGACAACCTTTATTCTGCAAAAGAAATAATTCATTTATCTTATCGGTGAATATTGCCACACCTTTTGTGTGGGCAGGAATTTTCCGATGGCGTTTGAAAACTGGCGTATTGGCGGCAAGCTAACCGTGCTGGTTGGTGTTGTATTGACCGGCTTGGTAATCGTCGGTGGAGCTGGCGTTTATAGTCTGCGCTCTGCTCATAAAGGCATAGTGGAGATTGTTACCGCTGACCGCCGCGCTGAACTTGGGAACGAGATCAATCAGGGCGTCCTGATCATCAATCGTGCCGAATATCGCATCAGCAGCCTTCCGGAACAGGCTCAGGCCGCCATCCAGATCATGGAAGAGCAGCGCGTGCTTGTGCCGAAGCTGATCGATGAACTGTATGCGATTTCCACATCCGATGCAGAAGGCAGCCGGATGGTCGGTGAAATAGACAGGAAATACCGTGCGTATCTTGTGGAGGTCGATGACACACTTTCGAAATTGCGGGGATTGAATAACAATTTCTCGGACCCCACAGGGCGTCAGTTGCTCTTTACGAGTGTGGCAACCAGCCGCGCCGAAGCCGACGAAGCGTTTGTGGCTTTGCGCAATTACACTGCATACGCCATGCGGTATGCGGAGGCGGTGACCCAGTTAAATATGGCCCTGACATCAACCATGATGTTCGTCATGATCTTTGGGTCTGTATTTGTCATCATTCTGGGCAGCCTGATTGGCTGGTTGATTGCCAGCCGCGGGATCAGCGGCCCGATCGGTATGTCGGTTGCCCGCCTGAAGGCGCTTGCCGATGGCGACACGGACAGCCCGATCTACGGTGCCGGTCGCAAGGACGAGATCGGTGACATTGGCAACACGATGAGCGCCTTCCGCGATACCATCGTTGCGAACCGTGCGGCGGCTGCGGCGGAAGCGGAAGCGCTGCGGGTGCGTGAAGCACGCGGTGTACGTCTGGCTGAACTGACCCAGGCATTCGATGCGAACATCGCC
>JAVBJV010000057.1:0-24883 GCA_031546815.1 Acetobacteraceae bacterium | reverse complement strand
GGCACGATGCAGGTATCGTCGAACATCATCGGTGTGTCGCAGTCTGCGAACGACACGGGTGCTGGCGCGGAACAGGTGCTTGGTGCCGCACGAACACTGGGTGACCGGTCCGGGGCGCTGAAGTCGGTGGTGGACAAGTTCTTGAGTGACGTGCAGGTCGCGTAAGACAAACTGAACTAAAGCTGATCGGGGCCGGGGGAGAAATCCTCCGGCCCCGATCGTTTTTAACGACCGGTCAGCGGGTTGCGCACATCGTGCCCCAGGGCGGACAGAACCGCGCTACGAAATTCACGTCGGTAAAGCACGACAACAACCCACAGGCTGGTCATGATCAGCGCGAGCGGATGGATGAACCATCCAAGCGCTGCCAGCCCGAAATAGTAACTGCGGATGCCGCTGTTGAAGTGATATGCACCCCGATTGGCGACACGTGCGGCAACCATGGCGTCCTCTTCTTTTTCTTCTTCGGTATTGGCATGGGCAACCGCACCGATCACGGTCGAGGCGTAGTTGAACTGCCGTAACCCCCAGGTAAATTTGAAGAAGGCGTAGATGAAGACAAAAATCAGCAGCGAGATCTGCATCTCGTACCGGCCCGGATTGGTGGGCGCCGTAAAGGGCAGGGCGGCCACAACGCCCAGTGCGCGGTCCCCGGCGCCCAGCATGGCGACCAGACCGGCCAGCACGAACATCGTGGTGGTCGCGAAAAACTGAACGCTTCGCATGATGTTACCGATGATCGAGGCATCGAAGATACGTGTGTCGCGCTCTGTCATGCGCAGCATCCAGCGTTCGCGCCATTTGTTCATGGCGGCAATCACGCTGCGCCGGTGAATGTGGTCGATGCGGTCAACCAGCATGTTGTAACCAAACATACCGGTCAGAAAAACCAGCAGTGCGATGATATCCAGAGTGCTGAGAGGGAATGTGCTCATAGTCTGTCGAATACCTCGATAATGCGGCGCCGCAGCCAGATTTCTGCCGGGTCTGAATCGGCCGTGGCACGCCAGGCGATGCGGTCGCCTGGGCGTGGCAATGTCAGGGGAGGTTCCTCGACCCGCAACCCGATGCCGACAGCGGCAAGGTCGCGCGCGGCGTAGGAGGATACAGTGGCCAGCATATCCGTTCCCGTTAGCACGGCGGGTAGAAGCGTGAAGTTCGGCAGCCCGAGCACCACGCGGCGCGTCATCCCGACTTCCGCCAGGGCACGATCCACAACGCCGGTCAGATCGCCTTTGGGGGTAACCAGCACATGCGGGCGGGCGGCGTATTCTTCCAGTGTCAGCGTGCCGGGCGTGTCGTCCGCCCGCAGGATTTTCCAGCCATTGTGGTGCAGGGCACGCACCTTGGCGGTGGCGGGCAGGTCATCCAGATAGCCGATAGCGGTCGAGATCTCGCCCGAGGTCAGCATCGCGGCGGCGCTGCGAAAATTGAGGTGATGCACAACCAGCGTGCATCGCGGTGCCTCGCTGCGCAGCTGCGCCATCAGCCGGGGGAGCAAATACATGGCGACATCGTCCGGCATGCCGATGCGGAATTCGCGCGTGTCGTTGGCCGGGTCGAACGGCATCGCAGTGCCCAGCGCCGAGGAGATCGACAGCAGCGCCGGGTTCAGGTTCTCCCACAATTCCACCGCCCGGGCGGTGGGTTCAAGCTCGCGCCCGGCCCGGATGAACAGCTCGTCCTGGAACAGCTCGCGCAGCCGGGCGAGGGCGGATGATGTGGCGGATTGGCTCAGGAACAGTTTCTGCCCGGCGCGGGTGACTGACCGTTCGTGCATCAGGGTGGCGAAAACAGTGAGCAGATTCAGGTCCGCCCGGCGGAGGTCAGCGGTATTCATATCCTTAATGTGCCGCCAGTCGCCAGGATTGGAAAGCGAAATACAGCGCAATTCCCGGATGGCTGGTATCCGCATGTGTAGGGCATTGTGAGGGGAGGAAAGGAAATGCCATGCTGAATATTATGACGAGCAATTCCGAAAATCAGGCGGCCCGGATCGAAGACGATCGTTGGGAGCAGGTCTTGCAGCGGATCGATGCCTCGTTTCTCTATGGCGTTGTGACGATGGGGGTATTCTGCCGCCCGACCTGTCCGGCGCGGCGCCCGTTGCGGAAGAATGCCCGGTTTTTCGATACGGTTTCCGAAGCCGAGGCCGCCGGGTTTCGTGCCTGCAAACGCTGCGACCCCAGGGGGGATCGTGCGGCACTGGCGCGCGCTGCGGTGCAGGCCGCGTGTGAACAGATCGCTGTATCCGACACTATGCCCGGTCTGGATGTGCTGGCGGCAAAATCCGGTTATTCGAAATTTCACTTCCTGCGCATGTTCAAGGAAATCGTGGGTGTGACGCCGCGCAGCTACGCGGAAAGCGTTCGTGCGCGCCGGTTACAGGCGTCCCTCGCGCAAGGTGTGCGGGTGGTGGACGCGGTGAACGATGCTGGGTTCGGTTCGGAAAGCCGTGTGTACGAAGACACGCGCAAGCACCTCGGCATGACGCCAGGGGCGGCGCGGCGTGGCGGCAAGGGCGAGGTCATTCGTGTTGCGTTCGCTGATTGCCTGTTCGGGCGTTTGCTGGTGGGGATGACGGATCAGGGCGTGTGCTTCATCGGCTTTGCAGAACCCGACGACGCGTTGATGGGGGATCTGCGGCGGCGTTTTCATGCCGCTACAATTATCGAAGATACCGACGGTTTGGCCGATGTATTGCGCGCCATTCTTGGCTTCATCGAAGAACCGAAGGCAGCGCTCGATCTGCCGCTGGATCTGCGTGGCACGGCATTTCAGAAACGGGTGTGGGATGCGCTGCGCCAGATTCCGCCGGGCGAAACACGCAGCTACGCACAGCTTGCCGCGATGATGGAAATGCCGCGTGCCGTGCGTGCAGTGGCGCGGTCCTGTGCGACCAATCCAGTCTCGCTTGCCGTGCCGTGCCATCGGGTGGTGGGCAGCAATGGGGATCTCACGGGGTATCGGTGGGGTATCCCGCGAAAGAAAGCGCTGCTGGAAAAGGAGAAATCCACCCTGCGGTAGAGAAATTTCAAAGGAAGTTCATAAAACAGAAATCTTAAACACGTAAACCTCTTGCAAGTATATCCGGCAATCACAAGCGATTGCGTATTCCTGTACCGGAAAATTGCGAGGCAGCACGTGAGAATGTTTTCTTTTTCATCCGAGACAAACGCAAAGCTTGAAGCCCTGGATAAATCCCAGGCGATCATCGAATTCGATATGGATGGAACGGTCGTTACCGCCAACGCGAATTTCCTGAATGTTCTGGGCTACGCGCTGGAGGATGTGCGTGGCAAGAATCATTCCATGTTTGTGGACCGCGCTTACAAGGAAAGCCAGGAATATCGCCAGTTCTGGACCGCTTTGCGCCGTGGTGAATTCCAGCGCGCCGAATACAAGCGCATTGGCAAGGGGGGGCGCGAGGTCTGGATTCAGGCGACCTATAACCCGCTGCTGAACCGGAGCGGCAAGCCGTTCAAGGTGGTGAAATTTGCAACCGACATCACCGAACAGAAGCTGCGTGCCGCCGACCATGAAGGGCAGATCAACGCCATCAACAAGGCGCTGGCCGTTATCGAATTCACCATGGATGGGACGGTGGTAAGCGCCAACGAGAATTTCCTGAACGCGCTTGGCTACAGGCTGGAAGAAATCTCCGGCAAGAATCATTCGATGTTTGTCGAACCGTCCTATCGCGACGGTCAGGAGTATCGCCAGTTCTGGGCGGCGCTGCGTCGTGGTGAATTCCAGGCGTCGGAATACAAGCGCATCGGCAAGGGCGGGCGCGAGGTCTGGATTCAGGCGTCGTATAACCCGGTGTATGATGCCAGTGGAAATCTGGCCAAGGTGGTGAAGTTCGCGACCGACATCACCGCACAGGTGACCGAACGTCTGCGTCGCGCGACCGTGCAGCGGCAGATCGATACGGAGCTAGGCGAAATCACCGAAGCCGTTTCGGAAACCAGCCGACAGACGGCAGAAGCGGCCGAGGCGTCGCAGCAGACATCGACCAACGTGCAGGCCGTTGCCAGCGGTGCCGAGGAAATGGCCGCATCGGTTGGTGAAATTACCCGCCAGGTAACGCGCGCGCTGGAAATTTCCAGCACCGCCGTTGATCAGGCGAACCAGACCAACGACACGGTTTCTGGTCTGAGTGACGCGGCCAGACGAATCGGCACGGTGATCGAACTGATCAACACGATTGCCGGGCAGACCAATCTGCTGGCGCTGAACGCGACGATCGAAGCCGCGCGTGCGGGCGAAGCGGGCAAAGGGTTTGCGGTGGTTGCGTCCGAAGTGAAGAACCTGGCGATCCAGACCGCCAAGGCGACCGAGGAGATCAGCGCGCAGATCACCGCTGTGCAGGGGTCGACCGAAGATGCGATGGTGGCGATTGGATCGATCACCTCCACCATTACGCAGATCAACGACATCTCGGCGAGCATCGCCTCGGCTGTCGAGCAGCAGGCGGCGGTGACCAGCGAGATGTCGTCGAACATGCAGGTGGCCGCCGACGGTGTGTCGCGTGTCACGCTGAACATGAATGCGATTGCCGGGTCCACCGGGCACATCAATCAGGCCACGCAGAAAGTGCGCGAGGCATCGCGTTCGGTCGCCTGAGCGTAGCGATATAAAAAAAGGGCTGCAGTGGTGTGTGCCACTGCAGCCCTTTTTGTTTTTGCTGCGCCTATTTAATTACGGCGACGCGCAGCGAATTGGTGGTGCCAGGCTGGCCGAACGGGAACCCGGCGGTGACCACGATTTCGTCACCCGCTTTGGCGAAACCTTCCTGCATGGCAGCACGCGTCGCCTTGCTGACGATTTCCGTCATCGATGTCGGCTCGCTCACGATCAGCGGATGCACGCCCCAGACCACTGCCATGCGACGCGATGTGCTGACATGCGGCGTCATCGCCATGATCGGCACGCTGGGGCGTTCACGCGCGACACGCAGTGTGGTGGAGCCGGTCGAGGTGAAGGTGGCAATCAGTTCAGCATCGATCGTCTCCGCGACCTGGCGTGCTGCCGTAGCGATCGCGCCTGCGGACGATTTTTCCGGTGCAGGACGCTTGGCATCGGTCAGCTCGCGCCAGTAGGAGTCCTGCTCCACGCGCGCCACGATGCGGTCCATCATGTTGACCGCTTCGTACGGGAACTGACCCGCAGCGGTTTCCGCCGACAGCATGACGGCATCGGCACCATCGAACACGGCGGTCGCCACGTCGGATGCTTCGGCGCGGGTGGGGGATGGGGCGCTGATCATGCTCTCGAGCATCTGCGTCGCCACAACTACCGGTTTGCCTGCCATGCGTGCCGCCTGCACGATGCGCTTCTGTGCCAGCGGTACCTCCTCGGGCGGCAGTTCGACGCCCAGATCGCCGCGCGCCACCATCACGCAATCGGTCAGCGCCATTATGGCGTCGAGATTTTCCAGCGCCTGCGGCTTTTCCATCTTCACCATGATCCAGGCGCGGCCATTGGCGATGGCCTTTGCTTCGGCCACGTCTTCCGGACGCTGCACGAAAGACAGGCCGATATACTCGACCCCCTGTTCCAGCACGAAGGCGAGATCGGCCCGGTCTTTCTCGGTCAACGCGGGGATCGGCAGGATGACGTCGGGCACGTTCACGCCCTTGCGATCCGACAGCGGCCCACCGACGACGATATCGGTCTCCAGATGATCGTCGCGCACGCGGGTCACGCGCAGGCGCAGCTTGCCGTCGTCCAGCAGCAGGTTGGTGCCGATCTGCGCCGCCTTGATGATCTCGGGGTGCGGCAGACTGACGCGCAAGGCGTCGCCCGGTGTGGGGCTGAGGTCGAGGCGAAATTTCTGTCCGGTTTGCAGATGCACGCGCCCGGCCTGGAATTTGCCCACGCGCAGTTTCGGTCCCTGCACGTCGGCCAGAATACCGATCGGTCGTCCGGTCTTGCGTTCGAGCTCGCGGATGATGGCGATGCGCTCGGCGTGGTCTTCGTGACTGCCATGACTGAAATTCAGTCGGAATACGTCGGCCCCGGCGTAGAACAGGCGGGTGATGACTTCAGCAGTCGAGGAGGCAGGGCCAAGTGTGGCGATGATCTTGGTGCGCCGATGACGACGCAGAGGTATACGGCTTGACATACCGAACCTTCTAGCAGGACTTGGTTACCAGATCACCTGATACCTGATTCATCATACGATCAGCACGGCGCGGAAGTCGTTCACGTTGGTCAGGGTTGGGCCGGTGATTACCAGATCATCCAACTGCGCGAACAGTCCCGTGGCATCGTGACGCGAGAGTATACCATCCAGCGTTTCTCCGATGTTGCGGGTGCGAAGGATGGTGTCGGGTGCAATCAGCGCGCCGGCTGCGTCTTCCACGCCGTCGATTCCATCGGTGTCGCCCGCGATCGCCCAGATGCCGGGCGCGCCCTGCAGCCCGCGCGCCAGCCCCACGAGGAATTCGGTATTGCGTCCACCTCGGCCTGGTGTTGACGTGCCCAGCGTGACGGTTGTTTCTCCGCCCGAGAGCAGCAGCGCAGGTGCGCTGACCGGCGTGCCGTAGCGTCGCACCGAATGCGCGATGCCCGCCATCGCGGTGCCGACTTCGCGCGCTTCGCCTTCCAGTGCATCGCCGAGGATAACCGGTGTCAGCCCCAGCGCGCGCGCCTGTTCGGCGGCGGCTTCCAGCGCCATGCGTGGAGTGGCGATCAGTGTGAAGCTGTTGTGCTGCAGGCGTGGGTCGCCGGGTTTTGGGGTCTCGTTCCCGGCGTCATCCAACGCATGCTGCACAGCGGCAGATGGGGTGATGCCGTAACGTGCCAGAATAGTCCGTGCATCCTCCAGACTGGTCGGGTCGGCGACTGTAGGGCCGGAGGCGATGACCTGCGCGATATCGCCCGGCACATCGCTGATCGCCAGCGTCACCACGCGCGCGGGCGCGGCTTCCAGCGCCAGCCGCCCGCCCTTGAACGCCGAGAGGTGGCGTCGCACGGTATTCATCTCGCCGATAGTGGCCCCGCAGGCGAGCAGGGCGCGGTTGATCTCCTGCTTGTCCGCCAGCGACAGGCCTGGTGCCGGTTTGACCGCGAGCGCCGAACCACCGCCCGAGACCAGCGCGATGACCAGATCGTCCTCCGTCAGCCCCTGCACGGCGTGCAGCAGAGCTTCGGCGCCCATCTGGCTGTTGGCATCAGGGATCGGGTGGGCGGCCTCGATCACGCGGATATGCCGGGTGGGGACCGCATGGCCGTAACGGGTGACAACCACGCCCGATAACGGCGCGGGCCAATGCGCCTCCAGCACCTGGGCCATCAGCGCGGCGGACTTGCCCAGCCCGACCACCACCGTGCGCCCACGCGGCGCTGTGGGCAGGTGGCGCGGCAGCACATGGCGCGGATCCGCCGCCTTGATGGCGGTATCGAACAGACTGCGCAGCGCAGCGCGGGCAGAGGAATCGGTCCAGGCCATGGCGGTCTCGTCCGGCAGGGTGAGGGCGGACTATGCAGCCCCGATACCGCCCTCGCCAAGGGGGATCGGACGGGGCATTGAGTGTCCGGAGCGGGGAGGCTAAAACCCGTTCTCAATTTTACCAAGCTTGAGGCCGCAATGTCCGCGATGACTGAAGACAAGATGACCGAAGAAACCCGTGATGTCGGTGGCCTCGCCGCTGACCGGCTGCGCAGCATTGTGGAGCGGATCGAGCGTCTGGAAGAAGAGCGCAAGGCTCTGGCCGGCGATATCAAGGATATCTACGCCGAAGCCAAGTCAGCCGGTTTCGACATCAAAGTGCTGCGGCAGCTCATTAAAATCCGCAAGCAGGAGCCGAACGACGTTGAAGAACAGGAATCCCTGCTGGACGTCTACCGCCACGCACTCGGCATGTAAAAAACCATTCGATACCGCTACTGGTGTGGCCGTCTGGCGGCACGGCTCTGCGCTTCCGGTGCTCACGGACAAGCGTCCGCTGCGCGCCGGTTCTCGATCCGCACCACCATACGACTCACACCAGCGCAGTCTCGAACGGTTTTTCGGGGCTGCATTGAGGGCATTCCAAACCTGCAGATAGCATTATGCCGTGCGCACGAAGCACGCGGCATGAGAGCGATTCCCGCACAGCCTCAGGGGAGAGCGTCAGTCTACCTGATTCTTGGCGACGATCTGGTGGAAGCCGCTGGGGCCGCCTTCGGGGCGGGGTTCGTCGGGTTTGGCTTCGGCGTTCTGTTCGTGCTCGGTCTTTTCCCCGTTGCGATAGGCGCGTAATTCGCGGTCGGTCGGGGTGCGGAACACCACTTCGCTGCCCTGGTAAATTTCCAGCACGGGAATATTGGTGGACGGATCAACCCGGATGGCCGGGGTGACCGCGGGGACATGCGGTTTGTTCAGATCCTGCACCGTCTGCTGCGTAGACGCAGCCTGCATGGTCTTGGTGACGGGCTTCTGGTCGTCGGTATGGCGCAGCGCGCGCGCAGTTGCGGATGGGCCGAAATTCGTTTCAGTCGGAAAAATACTCATCGCACATTTGCTCTTCTGCTGCCTCGATTGGAATCGAGGCCATTAAAGAGACAGCGCGTTAATAATCCGTGAATCAGTTGCGCGGAAAAGCGTATTTTCCGCCTTTCCGCGCAACTTTGGGTTCAGATCTTCTTCGCTTCACGCCGGCGGGCGTGCAGGATGAATTCGGTATAGCCGTTCGGCTGCGAACAGCCCTGGAATACCAGATCGCACGCTGCCTTGAACGCAGGGCCGTTAAAGCCCGGCGCCATCGGCACATACAGCGGATCGTCGGCGTTCTGACGGTCCACAACGCCTGCCATGCGGCGCATGGTGTCCATCACCTGGGCCTCGGTCACCACGCCGTGGCGCAGCCAGTTGGCGATGTGCTGCGACGAGATACGCAGCGTTGCGCGGTCTTCCATCAGCCCGACATCGTGAATGTCCGGCACCTTGGAACAACCGACGCCCTGGTCCACCCAGCGCACCACGTACCCCAGAATGCTCTGCGCGTTGTTGTCGATCTCGGCGCGCAGATCTTCGGGCGACCAGTTCGGGCGGTCGGCCAGCGGCAGGGTGAGAATGTCGCCCAGTTTTGCAGGTGCACGTGTCGCCAGTTCGGTCTGGCGCGCGGCCACATCGACGTCGTGGTAATGCAGCGCATGCAGCGTGGCGGCAGTGGGGGATGGCACCCACGCTGTGTTCGCACCGGCGCGCGGATGGCCGATCTTCTGCGTCAGCATGTCGGCCATGTTATCGGGCGCGGCCCACATGCCCTTGCCGATCTGCGCCTTGCCGCGCAGGCCACAGGCAAGGCCCGTATCGACGTTGTTGTCCTCGTACGCCTTGATCCACGCCGTGCCGCGCATGTCGTTCTTGCGGATCATCGGGCCAGCTTCCATCGAGGGATGGATCTCGTCGCCCGTACGGTCCAGGAAGCCGGTGTTGATGAACACCACGCGCGATTTTGCTGCATGGATGCATGCGGCGAGGTTCACCGTCGTGCGGCGTTCTTCGTCCATGATGCCCATCTTCAGTGTGTCGCGCGTCATGCCGAGCATTTCTTCCACGCGCGTGAACAGGTCGTTCGCGAAGGCCACTTCTTCCGGCCCGTGCATCTTCGGCTTCACGATGTAGACGGACCCGCCACGGCTGTTCAGGCGCTTGCCGCGCACATCGTGCAGCGCGATCAGCGAGGTGACGGCGGCATCCAGAATGGTTTCCGGAATGTCGTTGCCGTCCGCGTCCTGAACGACGTCGGTGAACATGTGATGGCCGACATTGCGCGTCAGCATCAGGCTGCGGCCATGCAGGGTGACGGTGCCGCCCCTGGGGGCCGTCCAGCTGCGATCCGGGTTCAGGCTGCGCTGCACGGTGGAACCGCCCTTGGGGAAGGCAGCGCTCAGCGTGCCGTTCATCAGGCCCAGCCAGTTGCGATAGACCAGCACCTTGTCGTCGGCATCCACCGCCGTGACCGAATCCTCGCAGTCGATGATGGTCGAGAGTGCGGCTTCCAGCACGATGTCGGCAATGCCCGCCGGATCGGTCTTGCCGATGTTGTGCGTGCGGTCGATGCGCAGTTCGATGTGCAGGCCGTGGTTGCGCAGCAAGACCGATGTCGGGGTGGCTTCGCTGCCCGTGTAGCCGACGAAGCCATCGGCATCCATCAGCCAGGTGGTGGAACCGTCCTTTTGCGTCACCTGCAACGCACCGCCCACAACGGCGTAGCCCGTCGCGTCCAGATGCGTGCCAGCGGCCAGCGGCACCGCTTCGTCGAGGAAGGTGCGTGCGCGGGCAATCACCGCGGCAGCGCGTGCCGGACTGAACTGTGCGCCGCGCGCGGTATCGCCGGCGTCGGGGATGGCGTCGGTGCCATACAGCGCGTCGTAAAGGCTGCCCCAGCGCGCATTGGCGGCGTTGAGGGCGTAACGGGCATTGGTGACGGGCACCACAAGCTGCGGTCCGGCCAGACGGGCAATTTCGTCATCGACGTTCTGCGTGCTGACGGCATACGGTGCCGGGGCAGGGACGATGTAACCGATCTTGCGCAGGAACGCGTCGTACGCGGCGGCATCGTGCGGCTGGCCGCGGCGTGCCTGATGCCAGGCGTCGATCTGGTTCTGCAGCTGGTCGCGCTTGTCGAGCAGTGTGCGATTACGCGGCGCCAGATCGCGCACGATGGCGCCCAGACCATTCCAGAACGCATCCGCTGTGACAGCGGTGCCGGGCAGCGCCTCGGCCATAATAAAGTCGTACAATGTCTTCGATACGGCGAGCCCGCCGACCTGGATCCGTTCCATCAGTCATGCCTCGTTGATTTGATTGAGATGATCTTTTCAGGAATTGATGAAACTGTGAAGCCACAACGTCCAAAAAACCGCGAAGAGGGGCGGCAGCGGGTTGCCTGTTATGGCGCGATCGCGCATGATTCAGCCCCTTTTGATAGAGAGGCTTAAGCTCATGCGTCTTGCGGTTTTGAAGGAACGCCGACTGGCCGAGACCCGTGTCGCCGCCACGCCCGAGACCGTGAAGAAATTCATCGGCATGGGGCTGGAGGTTGCGGTCGAAACCGGTGCGGGTTCTCAGGCAGCCATTGCGGATGCGGAATACGTTGCCGCTGGCGCCCAGATCTGTGCCGATGCGGCCGGCACGCTGGCAGGTGCGGAGATTGTGCTGAAAGTCGCAGCCCCGCTGGCCGCCGGCGAAGGCGACGTGGACGAGGTAGCACTGCTGCCCCGCAACGCGCTGGTGCTGTGCATTGCCAATGCCGATGCAACGCGTGCGGCAGAATACGCATCGCGCGGCGTGAACGTTGTGGCTATGGAATGGTTGCCGCGCATCACGCGCGCGCAGTCGATGGACGTGCTGTCCTCGCAGGCCAACCTTGCCGGGTATCGCGCCGTGATCGAATCGGCTGCGGCGTTCGAACGCGGATTCCCGATGATGATGACCGCAGCCGGAACGGTTCCGCCCGCCCGCGTGTTTGTAGTGGGCGCTGGCGTTGCCGGGGTGCAGGCGTTCGCCACGGCGCGTCGCCTGGGCGCGATTGTCTCGGCGACCGATGTGCGTCCCGCGGCCAAGGAAGAAATCAAGTCGCTGGGCGCCAGCTTCGTCGGCGTGGAAGATGACGAGACAGCTGCCGCCCAGACCTCGGGCGGGTATGCCAAGGAAATGAGCGACGCGTTCCGCCAGAAGCAGACCGCGCTGATGGAAGAAACGCTGCGCAAGAACGACATCGTGATCTGCACGGCGCTGGTGATGGGCCGCAAGGCACCGGTGATCGTCACGCAGCCGATGGTGGACGCGATGAAGCCCGGCAGCGTGATTATCGACATCGCGGCGGAAGCGGGCGGCAACTGCGCCGCCACCGTGCCGGGCGAGGCGATCACCACCGCCAACGGCGTGCGCGTGCTTGGTTATCGGAACTGGGCGGGGCGTATTCCGGTGGCGTCGTCCTCGCTGTATGCGCGCAACCTGCTGACGTTCCTGTCCACCTTCTGGGACAAGGACGCCAAGGCGCCGAAACTGCCCGCCGAGGACGATATCGTCAAAGGCGCGCTGATCACGCGCGACGGCGTGGTCATTCATCCGAACTTTGCCCCCAAGGGAGACGCAGCATGAACCCGGCACAACTGGCAGACGAAGCCACGCAACTCGCGGACCGTATGCTGGCATTGGCCGCGCAGGCGCGTTCGCTGGCGATGACGGCTCCGGTGGGCAACATCGAACCGATCGTGTTCCTGATCGCGATTTTCCTGATGGCGTGTTTCGTCGGGTATTACGTGGTCTGGAACGTGACGCCGGCGCTGCACTCGCCGCTGATGGGGGTGACCAATGCAATCTCCTCGGTGATTATCGTGGGGGCGCTGCTGGCAACCGGCATGGCCGACAGCATGCTGGCGCGGACCTTCGGGTTTATCGCGGCGCTGCTGGCGAGCGTGAATATTTTCGGCGGATTCATTGTCACGCAGCGAATGCTGGCGATGTTCAAGAGGAAGGCGAAGTAAGATGAACGCCAGTTTAGCAACACTCGCCTATCTGATTTCTGCCGTTCTGTTCGTGTTGGCCCTGCGTGGCCTGTCGAACCCGGAAACCGCGCGGCGTGGCAACCAGATGGGGATGGCCGGGATGGCGATCGCCATCGGCGTTACCCTGCTGCGCAGCGGCATGACGTGGTCGGGCTTCGGGATGATCGTGGTCGCCATGCTGATCGGTGGCACCATCGGCACTGTAACCGCCCAGCGCATCAAGATGACGGCGCTGCCGCAGTTGGTGGCGGCGTTCCATTCGCTGGTCGGTCTGGCCGCGGTGATGGTGGCGGCGGGGGCGTTCTATGCGCCGGAATCGTTTGGCATTGGCACGGCAGGGCATATCCATGCAGGGTCGCTGGTGGAAATGTCGCTGGGGCTGGCCATCGGGGCGGTGACGTTCTCGGGCTCGCTGATCGCGTTTGCGAAGTTGCAGGCGCTGATGAGCGGCGCGCCGATCACCTTCGTGGGGCAGCACAAGCTGAACCTGCTGCTGGCGCTGACGCTGGTCGTGCTGGTGGTGCTGTTCGTGATGACCGGGCATTCGGTGTTCTTCTGGCTGATCGCGCTGCTGGCGTTCGTGATCGGGTTCCTGATCATCATTCCGATCGGTGGCGCGGATATGCCGGTCGTGGTGTCGATGCTGAACTCGTATTCCGGCTGGGCGGCGGCGGGGATCGGTTTCACATTGCAGAACGTGGCGCTGATTATCACCGGGGCGCTGGTGGGCGCGTCGGGTGCGATTCTGTCCTACATCATGTGTAAGGGTATGAACCGCAGCATCCTGAACGTGCTGCTTGGCGGCTTCGGGACCGACACGGGTGCGGCGGGGCCTGCGGGTGCTGCTGGCGGCGACAAGACGGTGAAGACCGGTGCGGCCGACGATGCGGCGTTCATCATGAAGAATGCGTCGAAGGTGATCATCGTGCCGGGTTACGGCATGGCGGTGGCGCAGGCGCAGCATGCCCTGCGCGAAATGGCCGACACGCTGAAGAAGGAAGGGGTGGAAGTGAAATATGCTATCCATCCTGTGGCCGGGCGTATGCCTGGCCACATGAACGTGCTGCTGGCCGAAGCCAACGTGCCCTACGACGAAGTGTTCGAGCTGGAAGAGATCAACAACGAATTCAGCACGGCCGACGTTGTATACGTAATTGGCGCGAACGACGTGACCAACCCGGCGGCCAAGACCGATCCGAAGTCCGCGATCTATGGCATGCCGATCCTGGACGTGGATAAGGCCAAGACGGTGCTGTTCGTGAAGCGTTCGATGGCGTCGGGCTATGCGGGGGTCGAGAACGAGCTGTTCTTCCGCCCGAACACCATGATGCTGTTCGGCGATGCGAAGAAGATGACGGAAGAAATCGTGCAGGCCCTCGGGCACTGAAACGAAAAAGGGGCACCAACCGGTGCCCCTTTCTTTTTATAGGATCAGGCCAGTTTTTCGTCGGCCTGCTGTCCCTTGTGGAAGGTCTCGTAGACGATGACCTGCACGTCTTTCAGATCGCCCAGATACAGATCCACCAGCGGCTTCACGTCCGCCCACTCAAGCCCGCCAACACCGGTGGCCAGACGGGGCAGGGCAACGCTTTTGACGTTCTCGGCCTGAACGTGTTTGGCTAGCGCCTTCAGCGCCTGCCCGACGTTTTCCAGCGTCGCTTTACCCGGTTTGCCAGTGCGGCCGTGCAGCATGTCCTGTGTCAGCAGATTGACGATATGGATCGGGGCGCCTTTGTCGTCCTTCCCATGCCAGGCCCAGATCTCGCCGGGGTCCTTGGGGTGGGAATGCATATAATGGCGATAGTCTTTCACCATCGCCGGCCAGTGCTCGCGCAGGGCTAAAGCCAAGCCACTGTCGAAGTGGTCCTGCGGCGCAATGCCATGCGCAATGACTTGCGCCTTGGAAAGTAGGATGTCGCCTTCAACGTCGCGGATCATGAGAGTTTTCCTTCTGCCAACACAACGTCATGCACACGCCGCACGACCGTGATTTCAAAGGGGCCGATGCGACTGATTCACGACATAGGAATGATACGAAGTTCTCACGAAAACGCGTTGAGTTCCCTCAACGCCGTACACAGAAAAACCGCGGGATCGAGGATAAATCCTCGCCGCGGTCTTCCTGTTCTGTTCGGTATCCCCCGGCGGCCAGGGGAGAGGCTTTAGAAGCCTTCGCGTTCCAGACGCTTGCGCTCGACCTTACGGGCGCGGCGGATGGCTTCTGCACCTTCGCGCGCCTTGCGTTCGGACGGCTTTTCGAAGTGCCGACGCAGCTTCATTTCACGGAAAACACCTTCCCGCTGCAGCTTCTTCTTCAGCGCTTTCAGCGCCTGATCAACATTATTATCGCGAACGAGAACCTGCACTTGGTTCTGTACTCCTGAATTCTGAAGCGCCCAGCCGCCCGGAGCGCAAAAACGGGTGCCGCGCCGGGAATCCGGTGCGGAGACAGGCGATATACACAGTCTTTCCGCCCACGCCAACGCCCTAAATACAGGAAACACCGGAAAAATGCCCGAAATTATCGATCTCCCCTCGTCAAACCGGGGGTGAAGACTTACCTGACCCCCATGTCCATTCTGAAAATCGCCCGTATGGGCCTGCCGATTCTGTCGCAAAAAGCCGCCCCGGTGCCCGACCCCGGCGCGCCGGACATTCGCCGTCTGGTTGCCGACATGATCGAGACCATGGACGACGTGATGGGCGCCGGCCTTGCCGCCCCGCAGGTGCATGTGCCGTTGCGCGTGTTCGTGTTCCGTGTGCGCGATGAACGCTCCAGCGGGCGCCCGGGGGATGACGCGGTGTTGCCGACCGTGCTCATCAACCCCGGGTACACTCCCGTGGGCGACGAGATGGAGGACGGCTGGGAAGGCTGCCTGTCGATTCCCGGCCTGCAGGGTTGCGTACCGCGCCATGCCCGCATCCGCTACCACGGCGTTGATTGCGACGGGCAGCGGATCGAGCGCGAGGTGAGCGGTTTTCACGCCCGGGTGGTGCAGCACGAATACGACCATCTGGACGGCATTCTGTATCCAAGCCGCATGACGGACCATGCGCTGTTCGGCTACACTGAAGAACTGATGCGCGCCGCCAAACAGAAATAGGAAACGCCCATGCGCACACCGCACCGCTCCCCCGAACGCGATGCCGCCATCATGGCGCTGCTGCCGCGCGTGCCGGAATACGGCTGGTCGCAGCGTGCGCTGGAAGCGGCACTGGGCGACATCGGGCAGGACCCGGCCACTGCGCAGCCCCTGTTTCCCGACGGCGCGATCGAGATGATCGAGACCGCCTGCGACCTGACCGACCGCCGCATGGCGGAGGCGGCCGAGGCGCTGGATCTGCCGTCGATGCGGATCTCGCAGCGTGTGCGGGTGCTGATCGTGCTGCGGCTGCAGCTCAACCGGTCGCACAAGGAGGCTATCCGTCGCGCCATGGCGGTGCTGGCGCTGCCCGGCAATGCCGTGCGCGCATCGTGCATCACCGGGCGCACGGCCGATGCGATCTGGCGTGCGGCGGGCGATCAGTCGGATGATTTTTCGTGGTACAGCAAGCGCGTCATTCTGGCGGGTGTGTATGCCACCACGCAGCTGTTCTGGCTGCGCGACACAAGCGCCGACGAGGCGGAAACACTGGCGTTTCTGGACCGCCGCCTTGCCAACACGGCGCTGATCGGCAAGGTTCGCAAGAAGATCGAGGGCATATTCGCGCGCTTCAAGGCGGCGTGAGGGCCTGCGTCAGACCTTCTCCCATTCCATGAGCAGGAAAAACGGAACACGCCGATAGCGTGCCACCCGTTTTGTGTCGTCGTCCGTGGGTTCCGGTTCGGCAAAGTGGCGGAGTTCGAAGCTTGCCTGCAGCAGCGCCTGCATATAAACGCCAAGTGGGCGATGCCAGTTCTGAATGCGCACCCCGCCCCAGGTGACCCATTCGGCACGCGTATCCATGTAATGGTCGATGCAAAAACGCGCCTGACCGTTGGCGCTTTTGGTCCATCCGTTCGGGCCGCCCGCCGTATGGAAGCTTTGCAGATTGGCGATCAGGAACGTGCCGCCCGGTCGGAGAACCCGGTATATTTCCGCAATTGCTCCGGACAGGTCTGGAATGTCGATCAGCGTGAGGTAGCTCACCGCCAGATCGAATGACCGATCGGGAATACCCAGCGCCTCGGCCCGTCCGACCTGGTAATCGCCAGCAGGGTCCAGACTGCGCGCCTGATCGATCAACGCGACGGTCGGGTCGATGCCTGTGGTGCGGATGCCGTGCGCCTGCATCATGCGGCAGAACCGCCCCTCGCCACACCCGATATCCAGCGCGGACGAGAAGGGCTGGCGGGTCACGCGCTCCATCATCGGGCGGTCAAGGACGTGGCGGCGGGACCAGTCACCTTCTGTGCCGATCTCCGCCAGCCATCCCTCAGCCGATTCGTTCCAACCGTCCGACACTCAGACTTCCAGCCATTCCTTGCGCACAGCGTCGTTCGCCTTGAAGTCGTCGACGGTGCCTTCGAACACGATCTGCCCATGCCCCATCACATACAGACGGTGCGAGATACGCAGCGCGATTGTCAGCTTCTGCTCGACCAGCAGGATGGAAACGCCACGCCGGGTGATCTCGGCCAGCAGGTCGCCCACCTGTTCGACGATCTTGGGGGCCAGACCCTCGGTCGGTTCGTCGATCAGCACAAGATCGGGGTCGCCCATCAGCGTGCGGCACATGGTGAGCATCTGTTGCTCCCCACCCGACAGCGCACCCGCCGGAACATCGCCGCGTTCCTCAAGCCGGGGGAACAGGCGGAACATGTCCTCCATCGACCAGCGCCCGCCGGTCTGCCCGCCCTTGCGCCCCAGGTCGAGGTTCTGACGCACCGTCAGGCTGGCGAAGACCTGCCGGTCCTCGGGCACATAACCGATGCCGCATTGTGCAACCTGGTGCGGGGCAAGCCCCGAGATGTTGCGCCCCTTGTAGACGATGTCGCCAACCGGGGGCACCAGACCCATCACCGCCTTGCAGGTGGTGGACCGCCCCACGCCGTTGCGGCCCAGCAGGCTGACGATCTCGCCCTCGCGCACGTTGAGGTTCACGCCGTGCAGCACGTGGCTCTTGCCGTAATAGGCATGCAGATTGTTGATCTGAAGCATTATGCGGCCTCCATCTGGCCGAGATAGGCGTGTTGCACATCGGCATTCTCGCGGATCCTGGCGGGAATGTCGGTGGCGATGATCTGTCCGGCCACCAGCACGGAGATGCGGTCGGCAAGGCCGAACACCACGCCCATGTCGTGCTCCACCATCAGCAATGTGCGCCCGGCAGTCACCTCGCGGATCAGGTTGACGGCCTGCTCGGTCTCGGCGCTGCTCATCCCCGCGGTGGGTTCGTCGAGCAGCACCACCTGTGCGCCGCCCGCGATCGTCATGCCGATCTCCAGCGCGCGCTGTTCGGCATAGGACAGCAGCCCCGCCTGCACATCGCGCCGATGACGCAGATGCAAGCGGTCGAGCCACATATCGGCTTCCGCATTCAGCTTCTTCTGCGTGCCGAGCAGGTTCCAGAACGAATAGCGATACCCCTGCGACCACAGCAACGCACAACGCAGGTTCTCGAACGTGCTGAGGCGATGGAACAGGCTGGTCACCTGGAAGCTGCGCGACAGGCCGCGCCGGTTGATCTGGTGCGGGTCGAGGCCGGTGATGTCCTTGCCGTTCAGCAGGATCTTGCCGCCCGTGGGTGGCGTGCGCCCGCTGATCAGGTTGAACAGCGTAGTCTTGCCCGCGCCATTGGGGCCGATGATCGCGTGGCGTTCCCCGGCTTCGATCTGCACCGACAGGCCCTGGATGATCTTCGTCAGCCCGTAGCTTTTCTGCAGATTGCTGACATCGAGTGCGTACGTGCTCATGCGGCACCTGCCTGTTCTGCCTGAATTTGAAGTGCCTCGGCGGCTTTCAGATCGGTGTTGACGCTGTTCCATGCCTGTTGCGCGGCGACGTATGCATAGCGGAACCATACGCCTCCTGCCACCAGCAGCACACCGCCGATCAGCCATGGCATGACGCTGTTCTGGTTCCATTTGATCCACCAGACCCCGGTGGTACCGCTGCCGGCCGTGTCGGTCAGGGCGTAGATCATTTCCGTCAGCATGATGCTGCCAGCCAGCAGAACGGCCAGCGGGATGAACGCCAGCAGATACGGCTTAATCAACCGCCCGAACATGCCTGCCTTCAGGACCGGCAGATGCATGTTGAGGAACCCGGCGATGCCGCCGGGCATGAACAGCACCACCAGCAGGAAGGTCATGCCGAAATACAGCATCCACACGCTGGTATGCAGGCTCAGCACGCTTTGCAGCACGGTGACCAGCATGGCGCCCACAATGGGGCCATAGAAAATGCCGATCCCGCCGATCGTCACCATCAGCAGCAGTAGGCTCGACTGATGCAGGCTGACGGCTTCCGAATTCACCAGCTCCTGACTGATGGCGAACATGCCGCCCGCCATACCCGCGAACAGCCCCGACAGTGCGAACTGATACAGCCGCACGCGGTTCGGATCGTACCCGATGAACTGCGCCCGTTCGGCATTGTCGCGTACGGCGTTCATCATGCGGCCCAGCGGAGTCTGCGTCTGCAGCCACATCAGCAACCCGGCCACCAGCGTCCAGAACATGGTGAGGTAATAGACTTCGAGGTTCGAGCCATAGGTGAACGGCAGCAGCTTCACCGGGTCCATACGGTCCCCGGAAACGCCGGTTTCCCCGCCGAAGAAGCCTTCCAGCATGAAGGCCGCATTGGACATCAGTTCGCCCAGGCCCAGCGTGATCATCGCGAAGGCGGTGGCCGAACGCCGTGTGGCGATCGAACCAAAGAGCAGCGCGAAGAAGCAACCCGCCACGCCCCCCACCAATGGCAGCAGTTCCAGCGGGATATAGAGGGAATCGTTCATCGCATGGATGACGAAGAACCCGCCCAGCCCCGAGAACACCGCGTGCCCGAAGCTCAGCATGCCGCCATGTCCCAGCAGCATGTTGAACGACAGCGCGGTCATCACGGCGATACCCACCTGGATGAACAGCGACAGAGCGAAGTTGCTGCCGATGCCGAACTGGCCGAGCAGCGTTTCCACCAGTCCGGTGCGTACCGTGAACGGCAGCAACAGCGTCCAGATCAACCCGACGCAGATCCAGAAACTGCTGCGCCGTAGGATGGCACGCCCGGTAAGGGCGGGCTGACGCGGCTGGAAAGCGGTTGTTGTTGTCGTGCTCATGTCAGCGTGTCCCCATCAGGCCGCGTGGGCGGAAGATCAGCACCAGCATCAGCAGCAGGAACGGCAACAGCGGTGCCATACGTGCCACACTCAGGCTCAGCAGCTCTTCCAGCCACCAGCCATGCACGCTGAGGCCAAGTGCCCGCAGCCCATCGGCGGCAGACACATCGACCGAGACCGCCATCGTCTGGATCAGCCCGACCAGCAGCGAGGCGATGAACGCCCCCGGCAGCGAGCCAAGCCCACCCAGCACGACGACCACGAACACGATCGATCCAAGCTGCAACGCCATGCCCGGATTTGTGGACAGGTAATTCCCACCGATCACCCCGGCCAGACCCGCAAGCGCGGCCCCGCCGCCGAACACAAACATGAAGATGCGCGGCACGTTATGCCCCAGCGAGCCCACCATTTCCGGATGGGTGAGGGCGGCCTGCACGATCAGTCCGATGCGCGTACGCACCAGTCCGTAGAACAGTCCCACGAACACCACGGCCGACAGCACGAACATGAACACCCGATAGATCTGGATTTCTGCCCCATACATGATGAAGGCTGCGCCGCTCATGCTTTCGGGGATGCGATACGGCACCGGCTGTTTGCCCCAGATCATGCTGACCATCTGTTCGATCACGAATGCCAGCGCAAAGGTGAACAGCAGTTCGATCAGATGGCCTTGTGCGTGCACTCGTCGGAGGCCGTAATTTTCGACCAGGATCCCGATCCCGCCCACCAGCAGCGGCGCGATGATCAGCGCGGGCCAGAACCCCACCAGCTGACTGATGGTGAAGGCAAGATACGCGCCGATCATGTAGAAGCTGGTGTGCGCGAAGTTCAGCACGCCCATCAGGCTGAGAATAACCGTCAGCCCGCTGGCCAGCAGGAACAGCAACATGCCATAGAGAACGCCATTAAGCAGCGAGACGCTGATAAGCTGCATCTGCAGATACCTCCAGAAATTGACCCGATAGTCCCGACGGTAGCGATGGTTCAGTCGGGCATCTGCATCTGGCAGCTGTTGGGGACGACCAATTCCTCGGCGTTGAAGCGACGAATGGTTTTCCAGCCGCCGCCCACGCCTTCGGCCTCGAAGCGGACACCGCGTTCAAGGCGGGCAACGAACAGGTCCCCCATGCCCTGATGTCCGGCGCCGAACTTGTAAATGCCGGTCGGCGTGTCGATGCTGCCGTTCTGGAATTCCAGCGCGATCTTCTTCATGTCCATCGATCCGGCAGCGTTGATACTTTGGGCAAGCAGCAGCATCATATTGGTATACCCGCCGCCGCTGAGGTCCATGTTGTAGCGTTCACGGAATTCGGTGGTGCGGCCCAGCAGTTCCGCGTTCTGAAGTTCGACGCCCAGATTGTCGTGATGGGTCGACGACATGATGACGCGCCCGATCCCCGCCGGGCCGATTGCTGCGGGAACCCCGACCGACGCGCCGTAGAACGTGTAGTAATCCACATCCAGCCCCGAACCGGCCCCGGCGCGCACCAGCAGCGCCAGATCCGACCCCCAGTTGGCGCTGAACACGGCCTGCGCGCCCGATTGGCGGACTTTGTTGATATAGGGCGAGAAATCGGTGACGCGGCCCAGCGGATGCAGGTCGCTGCCGACGACTTCGATGTCGGGGCGCAGTTCCTTGATCCGTGCCTGGAATTCCTCGGCGCAGGTGCGGCCGAAGGCGTAGTCCTGGTTGACCAGATAGACCTTCTTGATCTCTTGGTTCGTCGCCATGGTCTGCGTCAGCGCGCGGATCTTCATGGCCGAGCTGAGGTCGTACTGGAAATGCCAGAAGCTGCATTTCGCGTTGGTCAGCACCGGATCGACCGCTGCGATGTTGATGAACATCACTTCCTGGCCGGGGTTGCGGCGATTGTGCTTTTCGATCGCTTCGATCAGCGCCAGCGCGACATGGGTGCCGTTGCCCTGCACAATAAAGCGGACGCCCTGATCGATGGCCGCGCGCAGCTGCAGCACGGATTCCTGAGCGTTTGCCTTGTTGTCGAAGGCGGTGATTTCAAGCTTGCGTCCCAGCGCGCCACCCTTGGCATTGGCCCGGTGCACGCCGAACTGCGTGTATTTGAATGTGGCATCACCCGACAGTGCCAGCATGCCGGACTGCGGATCGATGGATGCGAGACGAATAGGTTCGTTTGATTGCGCGATCCCATGGCGCAGATAGGTTGCGCAGACAGCCGCGCCGCTTGCAGCCCCGATAAAAGTACGACGATTGATACCCATCGCTTAGTCCCCCTTAAGGCACGTTTCGTTCGCGTGCGTCCTGTTACTGTACGGGCTTTACGCCCCTTATGGGGGAAGTCTGCAATAACAGGGGACACGTGGGAAGGGACATTCCGCGCGCCCCCTGTGAATTAGCGATACAGGGCAGAAATCTCCTCGTCATGGGCTTTCAATACGGCAGCGCGACGGATTTTCTGTGTGGTGGTCAGCATTCTGTTCTCAATTGTGAAAGCATCGGCTCTGTGCCAGCGACGGATGCGTTCGGTGGTTGTGGTTATCTTGTTCACACGATCTACTGCCTGTGTAACTGCAGTATCGTCGTAACCCGGATTGGGGACGATCAGCGCGACAAGATGCGGGCGTGCATCGCCCGCCAGCACCGCCTGTGCGATTTCTACCTGCTGCATCAGCAGCCCTTCGATGCGCGCCGGGCTGACCATGTCGCCGCCCGAGGTCTTGATGATGTCGCGCTTGCGGTCGGTGATGCGCAGGTAACCGCCCTTGTCCTGCACACCAATATCGCCGGTATGCAGCCAGCCGTCACGGATTGCATCGGCGGTAGCGTCCGCATTGTTCCAGTAGCCGGACATCAGCAGATCGCCGCGCACCAGAATTTCGCCGTCATCCGCGAAACGCAGCTCCACGCCGCGCAATGGCGGCCCCACGGTTTCGATGCGGATGCGCCCGGGCGGGTTGGCGCTGATGACTGGCCCGGCTTCGGTCTGGCCATAGCCCTGCATCACCGGCAGACCGAGCGCCAGAAAGAACCGTCCGACATCGGGGTCCAGACGCCCACCGCCCGACATGATGCCCTTTAACCGACCGCCGAAGCGATCGCGCACCTGCCGGCGGACCATGCGGTCCAGTACCGGGTCGGCCAGCCATTCCAGCGGATTGCGGCGCTGCCCGGTCTGGCGTTTCAGGCCGATATCCAGCGCCATCTGGAACATCCGCTGTTTCCACGCGGGCTGCTTCGCAAGGGCCTGCAAGGTGCGTGTGCGCACCAGTTCCAGAATGCGCGGCACCGATGTCATCACCGTCGGGCGCACGGCGGGCATGTCGGCCACCAGATGTTCCGTGCCGCGCGCGTAGACGATCTCGGACCCGATGGTGGAGAAGAAGAACTGCCCGATCGTGTGTTCATACGAATGCGATAGCGGCAGGAACGACAGATACACCTCGCCATCGCTCAACAGCGGCTTCATCAGGTGATACGCACCATGACAGTTCGACAGCAAGGCCCGGTGCGACAGCATCACCCCCTTCGGTGCGCCGCCCGTGCCCGAGGTATAGATCAGGCAGGCGAGGGCATCACGGCTTATCTCGGTGCTTTCGGCCAGCAGCATGTTCACATCGCCCGGCATCGCGCAGGCATCCGTCCACTGCAGCACCGCAATACCATCGGTCTCGCCGGGGTCTTGCGTGGTGATCAACAGATCCAGTCCACCGGTCTGCCGCGCGGCGTCCAGCACGCGCCGGGTCAGCGCCTTGCCCGAGACGAACACCGCCCGCGCGCCGGAATCGCGCAGCACATGGGCGAAGTCGTCCACGGTATAGGTCGTGTAGGCCGGGACCGAGACCGCATGCACCGCCATGATTGCGGTATCGATCACGGGGAATTCCGGACGGTTTTCCGATACGATCAGCACGCGGTCGCCGGGCGAGACGCCACGCGCCCGCAATGCCGCCGCGCAGGATGCCGTTTTCTGTGCAAAATCCCGCCAGCTTGTGCTGTGCCACGCGCCGTCCTGATGGTGACGCAACATGGGGCGACTGCCCCATAACCGGGCGCGATCGAGCATCATGGTGGGCAGATTTGGCCAGTCCAGATAGGGGGCGAGAGCGGGCATAACGGCGCGATTCCTCTTGCGGCAGCGGTCCATGAAGGGCATGACCCTTATATAGTCCGCTTCATACCCCCATATGGGCAGCACATGTCAGTCAAAGCCGCAATGCCAAAACAACAGAACGACCTCCCGAGCTGGGATCTGAGCGACCTGTACCCGGCCCCCGACAGCAAGCTTCTGCTGGGCGATCTGGACCGCGCCGCATTGGACGCAAAAGCCTTTGCCACGCAGTACGCGGGGAAGCTCGCCGCGCTGGATGGCGCCGCCCTTGCCGGTGCGATCACGCAGTATGAACGGATCGAGGAAGTGCTGGGGCGCGTGATCTCGTACGCGCAGCTGATGTTCAGCGGCGATTCCACGGATTCGGCGATCGGCGGGTTCTACCAGACGATGCAGGAACGGGTGACCGCGATTTCCAGCGACATGCTATTCTTCGCGCTGGAATTGAACCGTATCGACGATGCCCTGCTGAATGCAAAGATGCTCACGCCGGAACTCGCACATTGGGGCCCGTGGCTGCGCGATCTGCGCGTGTTCCGCCCGCATCAGCTGTCGGACGATCTGGAAAAGCTGCTGCACGAAAAGGAAGTGACGGGGCGTTCCGCCTGGTCGCGCCTGTTCGATGAAACTATCGCCAACATGCGCATCACCGTGCTGGGCGAAAGCCTGACGGTTTCGGCCGCGCTGAACAAGCTGTCGGACCGCAACCGTGCGGTGCGCGAAGCGGCAGGCAAGGCGGTGGGGGCCGCGTTCGGCGACAACGTGAAGCTGTTCGCGCTGATCACCAACACGCTGGCGAAGGACAAGGAAATCATCGACGACTGGCGCCAGTATCCGCGCCCCGGTTCGTCGCGTAACCGCGCCAATATGGTGGAAGACGAAGTGGTCGATGCGCTGGTCTCGGCCGTGCGCGCCGATTATCCGCGCCTGTCGCATCGCTATTATGCGCTGAAGGCCAAATGGTTCGGCAAGGAAAAATTGCCGCACTGGGATCGCAACGCGCCGGTGCCAGCCGTGCCGATGCG
>JAVBJV010000019.1:0-21807 GCA_031546815.1 Acetobacteraceae bacterium | reverse complement strand
AAAATAAATTTTTAACTTCCCAAAACCCACACAAAACATCGGGTTACGGCTGCTGCGATAATCCCCCCAGCGCACCCGGCGCAGCCCGCGCCAGCTCGATCTCACGTGCCAGACGCGGCAGATCCGCCAGAGAACTCACATCCTTGGCTGTCAAAACGCGGAACATGTCGCTCAGCGGACCGTCGGCAAAGCGGGGGCCGGTTTTCTCGCGCAGCTGCTGCAAGGTGGTTGCATCGCCCGCCATGGCCGCCGCAACGGCCTGACGCAGCAGCAGGCGGCGCGCGTTGTCGTCGAGCGTGCCAGTGGCTGGGATCGTGCGCGCGGCCAATGTGCTCAGCACATTCCCCGCCGCCTGCCAGTCGCCAGTCTGCGCCAGAATGGTGGCGCGCAGGGAATCCGCCGCATCTCCACCCAGATCGCCCAGAATGGCCATGGCACGATCCTTGTTGTTGCGCGCCAGTTCGGCCCGGGCAGATGCCAGCCCGCGCGCCTCGGCCAGCGGTGCCGGCAGGGTTGTGCCCGCGGGAGGCACCGACTTTGCCAACGCCGCCAGCGCTGCCGCACCATCGCGCTCGCGGATCTGGATGTCAGCCAGCCGCAGCCCCAGACGCGACCGCTCGACCGGATCGGTGCTGGCTTGCATCACGCGTTCCAGCACGGCTGCTGCCCGCGCTGGCAGATCCAGAGCCAGCAGCTTGTCCGCCAGAAGACTTGCCAGACGTGTGCCTGTCTCGCCCTGCGGCAGCGCATCAGCGTTCTGTTCCATAATGGTCACGAATGCCATGGGCGGAATTTTGTCGGCGGCGTCGGCCTCGGCCATCGCCGTCATCATCGCGGTCAGCTTACCGCGCAACAGCACGGCGTCATCGGGGAATACCTCGATCGCTTCGCGCAGTGCGGCAATCGCCGCCGGGAAGTCGCCGGTCTGGCTCCGCAGATCGGCAATGCGCACCCGCAGATCGCGTTCATATGCATCGCCACGCCAGGCAGCCAGACGCGATTCCAGCAGATTGGCCGCCTCGGCCGGGGGGATTTCATGGGCAGCCAGACGCAGCTCGACCAGCTTGCGCCAGGCGCGGGCGCTGTTCCAGCGATTGGGTCCCTGCACCAGCGCGGTATAGGCCGCGATTGCACCCGATACATCACCCGCCGCTTCCTTCTCCATGGCGCGGGCCATCGCCAGTTCAGGCATGTTGGGCATGCTGTGGATCAGCGTCCGTGCGGGCTGCAATTGCCCGGCATCCAGCAGAGCCTCGGCAACCACCGGAGCCAGACGGGTGCGCAGGTTGCGCGGATAGGACTGAACAATCGGGATCCCGGCCTGCAGGAACGACGCGACATCCGCCGGTTTCTGCCACAGCTCCAGCGCACGCAACGCCTGCCACAGACGAACCTCGTCGCTCTCGCCCAGACCGGGTTTGTTCAGGTCGTCGGCTTCGTCGGCACGGTCGGCGATGACGGCGGCGGCCGACTGCATCAGCCGCCCTTCCGGCGTCTGCGCCAGACGCGGGTCTTCAGTCGCCAGCAGACGCATCACCGCCTGCGCTTCGATTCCCATGCCAAGCGAGATCAGCGTGCGGGCCGAACGCAACCGCGCCGGGCCACGCCCCAGCGGCGGCGATGTCGAAGCTTCGGCCAGATCGTTCTTCAGCTGTTCGAGCAGACCTTCCGGTTCGCCGGGGGGCAGATCCATGACGCGGGTTGCAGACGCAACCATCGCCGGGACTTCGGCCCCCTGGGACAGGGCAAGCCCACCCTCGCCGCCTTGCGCGCGGCCGATCACGAATCCTTCGGGGCTGGCGCGCATCGACACATCGTCGGACATCGCCAGCACCACGACGCCGCGCACCGACGGCAAGACCGAGAACTGGGCGAATTCACGCGGCAGGGAAACACCCGCCGCCGCATTGCGCAGCGTGCCGATCAGCAGATTGCCGCCCGTCTGCGGGTCGGCCACCACCACAACGCGACCCGGACCGTCGACTGGGATGCTCAGCAGACCGCTGCTCGCGTCGACGCGCGGGGCGAGTGCCAATGCGGGCATTCCACCAGCTTCGCTGATCCGCCAGCCACCCTGTGTGCGTAGAATACTCGGCGGCCCGGCGCGTTCGATGCGCTGGCGGATGATCAGCGTGCCGCCGGTGTTTTCCACGGACACCCCGTCCGGCAGAGCCTCAACCGTATCCAGTCGCCCATCCGGGAAGACCAGCCAATATGCGCCATTGCGTTCGAACACGGCGGCATCGCCATCAGTTTCCGTGCGCACGACCATCCCGGCCAGCGTTGGCGCGGGACGACGCTGCGCCAAGGATCTTGGAGCCACAGACGTCTGACGTTCCGCCGGAGCCTGTGTCGCCGGACGCTGCGGTGCAGGTGTTAAGGCCGTTGGTGCACGTTCCGCTGCGGGCGGAACAGATCTGTCACCTGTTGCCGGACGTGGCGCTGCGGGTGTCGAGGTCGTTGGCGCGCGTTCTGCTGCGGTTCCCGCTGCGGGCGAAGTCGTAGGTGCAGGCGATGCTGGTCTGTCACCTGTTGCCGGGCGCAGCGCTGCAGGCGTTGAAGTCGACGGCGCGCGTTCGGCTGCGGTTCCCGGTGTGGGCGGCGCAGCATCGTCACTGCGCCTCGGCAGTGCGGGCGCTTCAGTCGCTGGTGCCGGAGTAGCGGGCGGGATATTTTCGCGCGGCGGCATCTGCAGCGCCGGAGCATTGACCGTCGGCGCAACAGGAACTGCCGGCTGTGCCGCGGGCAAAGGTTCCGGTGCCACAACAGGCGGCGCAACAGGCGTCTCCACCTGCCCATCCGTCTGTATCCGCGATGAAGGCGCCTGCGTTGCCGGACGCTGGCCCGAGGGCGGTGCCGGCGGTGGAACAGGCGGAGGCGCAATGCGCTGTGGTGTGCCGTTGCCCCGTGCATCTGCATCGCGCCCGGCGCGCGAAGACGTCTGCCGTTCACGTTCGCTGCGCACAAGGCCGCCATTCGCAGATGGAGGCGTCGCCGCCGAAGCCGGATCAGCAACGTCGATCACAATACGATTGCCCAGCCGGTAATGGCGAAACGTCGCACCCGGCGCCAGGGTGATAACCGCAGTCCCCGCACGCCCCGCAACCGACTGCACATTGCGCGGTGCCGCACGGCCCGTGAGCGACGGAATAGCCACATTCACGCCGAATTCAATCAGCACACGGCCGGATGTTTCAGTGATCTGATACTCGGTCTGCTGCGGCCATTCGAACACCAGACGTCCATACCCGGCATGACTTCCGGCCCGCAGCTGCGGCGGTTGCGACTGCGCAAAGGCACTGCCCGTCTGACAAAAAGCCGTCAGAGCAAGGGAAAGAAACAGCAGTCGTAACAGGCGCATTTTGCACCCTCCGATAATCATCGTGCCAGAGACGCCGTCCGTCGACGTGCCAGTTCCATGGTGGCCTGGCGCGCACGTTCAGGCTGCATGACAGCCAGGACCGGCGCAGCACGTGTCTCTTTCATGCGGTCCAGTACTTCAACCAGAACGGTCATATCAAGTTCATTGAAAATCGTCGCGGCATCGCGCGGGCGCATTGCTTCATACGTTTTGACCAACCCGCTCCACGCCTGTTCGTCGCGCTGCTGGGCTGCATGCTGCGCCTGTTCCAGACGCTGACGCAGAGCATCCAGTTCGGCCACGCGTTCGGTGATGCGGCGTTCCATGGCGGCCAGAACGGCTTCCTTCGCGCTGGCTTCCTGTTCACGCTGCTCCAGCTGCTGGCGACGAGCGCGCAGATCGTCGAGCAATCCCTGATCCTGCGGCGCTGCAGCAGGTGCCGCAGGAGCCGCTGCCGGAGCAGTAGCTGGCGCAGCAGTAGGTGCGGCAGGCGCAGGTGCTGCCGCCGGTGCGCGTGCAGGTGCCGGGGCTGGCGTCGGTGCCGATGCAAGCGCACTGCCCGACCAGATATGCGGCATGGGCAACACGCGCGTTACTTCAATGCCCTTCACCGCAATCAGTGTAAAAAGACCGGCGATCGCAATGGGAAGAACGTGCGAGCGACGCACCTTGCCCTGCTTGGCCTTTGCGGCCGGTGCCGACTTTGCAGAAACGGTCTTCTTCGAAGCAGCGTTCTTCATTTCGACAATCCCAATGCGCGCAGAATTTCACGTTCACGTTCAGTCGTCGCAGCAAAGCGCGGACGGGCTGCACGTTCTTCAGGCTGATCGGCCTCGGGCTCCGGCATCGCCGGTGCTACAGGCGCAGGTGCAACTGGCGCCGCCCTGACGGTCGCGGGCGCTGCATCGGCCGGAGGTGTACGGCTTGTATTCATCGCCGCAACAGCGGGGCGCGCCGCACGGATCAGACCTTCAAGCTGCGCCGCCATCGCGTCGCCACGCTCGATCAGGTAGGAAAGTTCCGTCTGGAGATTGTCGCCAGCCCGCAAGCCTGCTGCCAGTTTTTCATCTGCGCCATCCGCTGCATTACGCAGCTTGCGCGCACCTTCCTCGGCCAGACGCGCGCTGTCCTGAAACGCCATGACAGCCGCTTCAAGCGCCGCGCGATCCTGACGCAGGACCGAGAGCGCACGTTCCAGACGTGCAGCACGCCACAATGCCACGATGAGCAATGCGGTAACGGCAATCTCGATAATCCAGGTGATCGGTTCCATTTGGTGTGGCCTTACTGAACCAGCATTTCCACAAACAGCACATCGCGCACACGCGCGGGTGCAACTGCAATATTGATGCGCGACAGAAGTTCTTCGCGCAAACGATGCGTGCCCATCGACCCACGCAGTTCTTCGGGGCGAAGTTCACGCAGATATGTCTGCACCAGATCCATGATGCGCGGCTGCAATGCCTGCACGGCGGCCTGATCTGCGGCAGCGATTTCCAGCTTGATGCGCATCTTGAGGAACGTTGCGCGACGCCCACCGGCGTTCATGTTCACGATCACTTCGGGGAGGTCGATGAACACAGGCTGTGCCGCCTGCGCCTGGGCAGTGGCTGGTTCTTCAACCTTGTGCGAACCCGGCAGCATTCCGCTGAACCACAGTCCACCGCCGATCGCAAGCAGCAGCAGAGGAGCGCCTGCCAAAATCAGCAGTTTTTTCTTACTCTTGCCAGGGACGACTTCTTCGCCGGGCGTAGCGTCTGTTGCTTCGGTCGCCGTTGCGTCGCTCATGCGTTTTGCCTTTTGCTGACGATTGCACCGGCCATCCCGGAGCGCACCAACAGCAATACACGCTGAATCTTAACAGCTACTTTCACCTTGCCGGGTCGGCAAAGAATTCCGCTTTACCAACGAAATCCACCGGATCTTAACATATCTGGCGCATGGTTGCCGTAATTCCGCTCTCACTGAATCCGAAGGCAACCTGCGATGGAAAATTCTCTGACGATCGCCCTGTCACGTGTCGTAGCCCAGCAGCGGGCCACGAATGTGCGTGCCAATAACATCGCAAACATGAACACCCCCGGCTATCGTACTGAACGCATGCTGTTCTCGGACTATCTGGTACAGCAGAACCGCACCGGTGCCCCCCAGGGCGACCGACCGCTTCAGTATGTACAGGATCGCGCCACCTATCGCGATACGGAAGCCGGCCCCATAACCCAGACCGGGAACCCGCTGGACATCGCCATCAAGGGTGATGAATTTTTCGCCGTCGATACACCAAGTGGCGAACGCTATACCCGCGCAGGGCATTTCACCCTGAACCAGGATCGTCAGATCGTCGATGTCGACGGCAACGCCGTGCTGGGCGCAAGCGGCCAGCCCATCACCATTCCCGAAGGCACCGGTAATATCGCCATTACCGCGGATGGCACCGTAAGTACAGAAAACGGCACGGTCGGCAAACTGCGCATCGTCGGCTTCGACCGTCTTGAAAATCTGCGCGTCGAAGGTTCGCGCAATTACCGCGCCGATGGCGTTGAAGCCACACAGGTCGACACCCCGCATCTGGTGCAGGGCGCGATCGAGGAAAGCAACGTGAAGCCCGTCATCGAGATTACTCAGCTTATCGACGCCCAGCGCGAATTCGAAATGGCTGTCCAGTTCGTCGACAAGGAAGGCGAACGGCTGTCGAGCATCGCAGAGAAACTCCTGCGCCGCCGCAGCTAAACTGGCACGCCGATTGCTTACTGAACCCAGCTAACAGATTCTGAAAACGGACACAGGACATGCGCTCTCTTCACATCGCCGGCACAGGCATGCTTGCCCAGCAGACCAACGTGGAAGTGATCTCGAACAACATCGCGAACATGTCCACCACCGGCTATAAACGCCGGCGCGCGGAATTTCAGGATCTGATCTATCAGAACCTGCGCCGCGTCGGCTCGACCAGTTCTGACTCGGGCACCGTTCTGCCCTCGGGCGCGCAGGTCGGTCTTGGTGTGCGCACGGCGGCCGTGTATCGCATCAGCGAACAGGGCAACCTGCAGCAGACGGAAAACCGCTTCGACGTGGCGATCCGCGGCAACGGTTACTTCCAGATCACCATGCCTTCCGGTGAAACAGCCTATACCCGCGACGGTACGCTCGGCATCTCGCCCGAAGGTACGCTGGTGACTGCCGATGGTTATGTCGTGCAGCCGGGCATTACCATTCCCAACAACGCGACCGACGTGACGATCAACGCCAACGGTGAAGTTCTCGCCAAGCTCGACGGACAGGTCGTGCCGCAGAACGTTGGACAGATCCAGCTTTCTGTGTTTGCCAACGAAGTCGGGCTGGAAGCCATCGGGGACAACCTGCTGCTGCAGACCCCGGCATCTGGGCAGGCCATCAGCGGTAAGCCGGGCAGCCCCGGTTTTGGCAGCGTGATGCAGGGCTTCCTTGAAACATCGAACGTCAACGTGGTGTCGGAAATCACCAGCCTGATTACCGCACAGCGCGCGTATGAAATGAACTCGCGCGTCATCACCACCAGCGATGAAATGCTCTCCACAGTTTCGAAGATGCGCTGATATGTTTCGCAACATCCTCCTGCTGATCGTCGCCTGCACGTTTCCCGCTCTCGCGGCCCCGACCCTGCGTCCCCAGGTATCGTTGGACGCAGGACAGGTGCGCGTTGGCGATCTGTGGGAGGGTGTCGGCGAACGCGCCATCGACCCGGTCGGCCCGGCTCCGGCACCAGGCTCGCAGATTGTGGTCAGTGCGGAACAGCTTGCGCATATCGCGCGTCTGCACGGCATCGACTGGCGTCCGGCAACCGGCAGCGAACGCATCGTCATCGACCGCCCGGGCCGGCAGCTGTCGCGCGACGAGATCATCGAGGCACTACGCCCCACCCTTACGCGCAGCAACGACGATCCCGCCGATACCGACATCGAATTATCCGCCTTCGTGATGCCAACCATTCCGTCCGGTGCATTGCCTGCGCTGTCGGTGGAACAGGTTTCACAGGACCCCACCACCGGTCGCTTCACCACGGTGCTGAACATCATGGCCGAAGGGATGCAGCCACAGCGCCTGCGCCTGAGTGGACGTGCCGTTGTGACGCAGGAAGTTCCCGTCGCAACACGGCGCCTTCCTGTCGGGTCGATCATCTCGCCCGCGGATGTGCGCATGGCACGCCTGCCCACAGCGCGTGTGCCAGCCGATATCGTGATGGAAGCACCAGTCGGGCAGACAGTTCGCCGTTCGGTTGCGGCCGGGCAGCCCTTTACCGCCGCCAGCGCAAGCCGACCGGCGACAATCGAAAAAGGCGCACCGGTAACCGTGTCCTTCCGCGAAGGTGGCTTGATACTCCAATTGCGTGGCCGGGCACTTTCTTCGGCCTCGCGCGGGGAAATTCTGCAGATAGAAAACACCAGTTCACACGATGTTATTGAAGCTGTGGTTACTGGTCCTGGTCGCGCTCAAATGAATAACAATCACTCGGTTCAGGAAAATCCTTGATGTCGATGAAACGCTTTATCGTTCTGCTTGCTATCTTCCCTCTGGTCGGTTGCGGCGCACTTGAACGCCTGTCCGAAGTGGGGCGTCCTCCGGCGATGACGCCGCCCTCGAACCCGACGGAAGATCCGGCGTGGCGCCCGATCACGATGCCGATGCCGCGCCCGCAGGAAGCAACCCCTACATCGAATTCCCTGTGGCGTCCGGGTTCGCGCGCGTTCTTCCGCGACCAGCGTGCAGCGCAGGTGGGCGATATCGTGACCGTGCTGGTGAACATCGGTGACTCGGCCAGACTGCAGAACGAATCAAACCGTGCCCGCACGGGTAATGAATCGATGGGCCTGCCCAACATGCTGGGGCTGGAATCCAGCATCACCCGGTTGCTGCCAAACACCGTAGACCCGAGTAACCTGGTATCGGCAAATTCTGCCGGGGGATCGACGGGTGCCGGACAGATCCAGCGTAATGAAACCGTCACCCTGCGCGTGGCGGGCGTCATCACGCAGGTGCTGCCCAACGGAAACCTGGCAGTTGCCGGGCGACAGGAAGTGCGCGTGAATTCGGAACTGCGCGAATTGCTGGTCTCGGGCGTTATCCGCCAGCAGGACATCGGGTCCGATAACACCGTCCGTCACGACCGTATGGCCGAAGCGCGGATCAGCTACGGCGGGCGCGGTCAGCTGACCGACGTGCAGACCCCGCGTTACGGGCAGCAGATTCTGGATATCGTCCTGCCGTTCTAAGCCTTCACATCCCGCGCGCATCATCCCCATGGTGCGCGTGGTTCGTTTTCGTGGTTGGCGGGCCAGCGGTTACGTCTTACGCTGGCGCACATGAACAATCCCACTGCCTGCCTGCTGGTTATCGGCGATGAAGTGCTCTCGGGCCGCACCCAGGATGTGAACGTCAAATTCCTGGCCACACGGCTGGGCGAGATTGGCATTCCGCTGCGCGAAGTGCGCATCATCCCCGATGTGGCCGAGACCATTATCAGCATCGTGAACGATGCGCGGGCGCGGTTCGATTACGTCTTCACCACCGGCGGCATTGGCCCCACGCACGACGACATCACCAGCGAATGCGTTGCCGCGGCATTTGGTGTACCGTGGGAACCGCACCCCGAGGCCTGGGCACGGCTGGACCGCCATTACAAACCCGGCGACTTCAACACCGCCCGCCAGCGCATGGCCACCATGCCACGCGGCGCGACGCTGATCGACAACATTGTCTCCATCGCGCCCGGCTTCATCATCGGCAATGTGCACGTGATGGCCGGCGTTCCGCGCGTGATGCAGGCGATGTTCGAAGCCCTGGCCCCCACCCTGCGCGGCGGCACACCGGTGCAGTCACGCAGCGTATATGCGCTGGGGCTGATGGAAGGAAAAATCGCAGAAGATCTGGGGAAGATTCAGGCGCGCTACCCGGATATCTCGATCGGGTCGTATCCGTTCTACCGCACGGAGGGCAACGGCGTCGCCATCGTCGCCAAAGGCACCGACACGGCCCAGGCCGAAGCCGCCATCGCCGAAGTCACCGCCATGATTACCGCCCAGGAAAAAACGCCCATCCAAGGCGAACCGGCACATTAAAAGCGCTTTCTTCCTACGTCATGACGCTGGGGAGGCCGTTCGAGAACGTGCTGTGGTGAGTCGTATGGTGGTGCTTCCCGAGCACCGGAGCGGAGGGACATCAAGTCCATGAGCACCGACGCGCAGGCAAGCGCCGCCAGACGGCCGCCACGGCGCGTTATCGGGCGGCCTCAATCGTCGCGGTGGACTTTTTCCATTTTCTCGTGCCGCTCCTGCGCCTCGATCGACATGGTGGCCACGGGGCGGGCTTCCAGGCGCTTCAGGCCGATCGGCTCGCCGGTTTCCTCGCAGTATCCGTAGCTTCCGTTTTCGACACGCTGCAGGGCCTGGTCGATCTTGCTGATCAGCTTGCGGGCGCGGTCACGGGTGCGCAGTTCCAGCGCACGGTCGGATTCCACACTGGCGCGGTCGGTAATGTCGGCTTCATGAATACCACCTTCAGACAGGCTGGCCAGCGTGCCGTCGGCGTCGCGCAGCAGATCCATCCGCCAGCGCTGCAGTTTCTGCCGGAAGTATTCCAGCTGGAGTGGGTTCATAAACTCTTCGACATCCGAAGGTCTATAATCGGGTGGCAGCGTCACCATCATCAACGTCGTTTCCCGAAACTGGCCGGACCGTTATGAGACCGGCTTCTGCTCCGGGCTGTATACCCGCCTCGAGACAACGCGCAAGGTTTGTTTCTCGCTATACCGCAGAAAGTCGCGCTAATTCGACTTTGGCGCGCAAGGCCACGCCGTCTACCAAACCTTTGAGCGCGGGATCGTCTGCTTCATTGGCCAGATCGGCCAGATCGGCGAGTTGCGCGAGCAGCGATGCGTCGATTCGGCCACCCAGTAACGCCAGCTGGATTCGCCCCAGCCCGGCCAGCAGCTTGCCCGCCCGTTCGCGCGCGCGCCGATTGCGGGCTTCGCGTTCATCCACTACCTCGAGCCCCAGCAGACCGGCGGTAACAACCGCCGATGTTTCAACCGTCGGCGTCGGTGCGTTGGCGCGCTGCAAGGCCGAGGCGAAATCGCCCCCTTCGCCGCGTTTGGCACGCGTCGTGCTGGGGACAGAGACCGGGCCAACCTGATTCACATACATCGCGTCACCTGTTGCCTGTCGGCAGAATATAGCACCCCCGATATTGGGAATGCCCGCATGTTTTTCAACATAATCTGCGGGAAAGCCTGTCCGATCTTGTCAGCGAAACGATCTCTTAAGTTTGTGCTGGCAATGTCATGCAGTCCCTCCACGCCTGGCAAAAGGTTCGGCGATAAACATTGCTGAAATGCAAATTATGCACCTGATCCGCGTTGCTATCCTGTTTCTGGCGACTGTCGTAACCGCACTGATGCCCGGTGTGGCCGCAGCCGAGCAGGTGCGCCTGAAGGACATCGCCGATGTCGAGGGCGTGCGAGACAACCAGCTGATCGGCTATGGCCTGGTCGTTGGCCTGCCCGGCACGGGGGACCGCCTGTCCTCGGCCGTGTTCACCCGTCAGTCGCTGATCGGCATGCTCGAACGTCTGGGCGTCAACACGCGCGACCAGGAACAGCGGCTGGAAACCAAAAATATTGCGGCGGTCATGGTCACCGCCAACCTTCCCCCGTTTGCCAAAGCCGGCAGCCGGATCGACATCAGCGTCTCCGCACTGGGCGATGCCACCAACCTGATGGGCGGCACGCTGCTGGTCACCCCGCTGCTGGGCGCCGACGGCGAGGTTTATGCAGTGGCGCAGGGTGCCATGGCGACCGGCGCAATCAGCGCACGCGGCGCGGCACAGAGCGTCACGCGCGGCGTTCCCACATCGGGGCGCATTGCCAACGGTGCCATTGTCGAGCGCGAAATTCCGTACGCGCTGGGCGGACAGCAGAACCTGCGCCTTGGTTTGCGCAACCCCGACATCACCACATCGCGCCGCATTGCTGATGCCATCAATCGCGGTCTCGGCAGTCGTATCGCACGCTCGATCGATGCGCGCACCGTCTCGCTTGATCTGGGGGGACGCGATCCGGTGGAAACGCTGGCGCGCATCGAACAATTCCGCGTTGAACCCGATACCGTGGCGCGTGTCATCATCGAAGAAGCGTCGGGTACCATCGTGATGGGCGCCAATGTACGGATCTCGACTGTGGCCATTGCGCAGGGCAACCTGACCATTCGCGTGACGGAAACGCCGCAGGTCAGCCAGCCCGCCCCGTTCAGCAATGGTGAAACCCGCACCGTGCCGCGCACCAACATCGAGGTCGACGACCAGAGCGAACGCCGCATGGGCGTGCTGCCCAGCAGCGTGACGCTGGAAGAGCTGGTGCGTGGTCTCAATTCGCTGGGGGTCGGTCCGCGCGACATGATCTCCATCCTGCAATCGATCAAGGCCGCCGGGGCGCTCCAGGCAGACCTGGAGATCCGATAATGCGTGTTCTGCCACAGAACCTAATCGCCTCGGCCACACCGCAGCAGGTGGCCTCCGCCCGCAAGACCGCCCAGCAGTTCGAGGGCATGGTGCTGGGGCAGATGCTGCAGCCGATGTTTGCGACGACCGACTTCTCGAAGAATTCGTTCTTTGGCGGCGCGGCGGAAAGCACCTGGCAGCCGATGATGGTGGACGAAATCTCGAAGGGGATCGCCAAATCCGGTGGGCTTGGCATTGCCGAGCCGGTGTTCCAGGAAATCCTGCGCCTTCAGGTCGGCACCGCCGATGGCACGGGCGACGCCCCACCGCCGGCTGGCACCACCAACAACGCCGCCACGGCCATTCGCGCGGCTGAATCCGCTGCCGCCGGATACACCGCCAGCAGCGCCGCCGCGACCACACGCATTCCGGGAGCCACGCGATGACCGAACCGCAGAAAGCCATGCTCGACGCCGTGCTGACATCCGGCGGATTGCTGGTGCAGATCCTCGAAGCCGAGAACGCCGCGCTGGAAGCGTTGAACATGCCAGCCGCCGCCGAAGTGCTGCCCACCAAGACCCGCGTGATGGAAAGTTTCTCGGCCGCCCATCAGGCCGCCATGCGCACCGGCGTAAAGGTCGAGGCGGCGGATCGCTCCACGCTCGAAAGCCTGCACGAACGCCTGACCACGTTGGGGCAGGACAACCGCCGTCTGCTGGAACGCGCCATCGGTGTGCAGTCGAACCTGATTGAATCGATCGCCAAGGCACTGCCTGCGGGTGATCCGATCGCTCCGGTTTATGGTGGGCGCGGCAAAGTAGCCTCACCCGCGTATCGTAAACCGCTGACACTGTCGGCGGACGCATAATCCACCCGCCCCACCGGTTCGCCGCACGCAGGACTGGTCAGGGACGCGCAATACTGGAAAGATCGACGCACGGCATTATCATGCCGCGTTGAAACCGGTTTGCATCAAGGGGCGGTCCGCGTGAAATCTGCGTTCTTTCTTCCGGCCCAGTCCGGCCCATTGGCGGGCAATCACGCCTACGACCGACACATGATCGCGGCCTTGCGCAAGGCCGGGCACGATGTGCAGGTCTGCGAGATCGCCGGTCGCCATCCACTGCCCGACGATGCCGCCATCGCTGCGGCACAGGCTGCGTGGGACAGTATCGGCGATGCAGTGCCGGTCATCGATGGCATGTGCCTGCCCGCCTGCGCCGCGCTGGATCTGGAACGCGCAACGGCGCTGCTGCACCCGACCATCTCGCAACGCAAATCCCTGCCCGAGGCAGCCCGCACGCGCCTCGCCACGCTCGAGCGCGAGGTTCTGCCCCGTCTGGCGCGCATCATCGTGCCCAGTCAGGCAACGGCCGAGATGCTGCTGACCGACCTTCCCGTCGACGCGCACCGCATTCAGGTGGTGGAACCGGGGATCGATCCCCTGCCCCGCGTACATGGCTCGGGCGGTCCCGGTGTCGCGCTGCTGGCAGTTGGCACGGTGACGCCGCGCAAGGATTACGATACGCTGCTGCGTGCACTGGCACGCCTGCCGGACCTCGACTGGTCGCTGACCATCGTGGGGGCGCTGGATCGCGATCCGCCCTATGCGCAGATGCTCGCCACGCTGGCCGAAACACTGAAGCTCACCCCGCGTATACGTTTCGCCGGCGCGCTGGAGGGCGATGCGCTGGAACAGGCCTGGGATCGCGCCGATATGTTCGTGCTGACTTCGGCGTGGGAGGGACACGGCATGGCAGTGGCCAACGCGCTGAAACGCGGCCTGCCGGTTGCGGTGACACGCGGCGGCGCGGCGGCATCGCTGCTGCCGATGGAAGCGGGCATCATCGTCGAACCAGGGCAGCATGCCGATCTGTCCAAGGCCATGCGCCGGATGATCTTCGACACCGACCTGCGCCGCATGATGGCCGACACCGCCTTCGCGGCGGGTGCCATCCTGCCCGGTTGGGATACACAGGCGAAACTGTTCGCCGCTGCGCTGGAGCAGCATACGGCATGACGCAGACAGCCCCGCTGCTCGGTTGCATCGCCGACGACTTCACCGGCGCGACCGACCTTGCCGCCATGCTGGTCAGGAACGGCATGCGCGCCGTGCAGCTGATCGGCGTCCCCGATGCCAATACGCCGGTGCCGGACACCGATGCGATCATCATCGCGCTGAAATCCCGCACTGCGCCCATTGAAAGCGCCGTCGCCGAAAGCCGCGCGGCGCTCGACTGGTTGCAGAAGGCGGGGTGTCGGCAGTTCTTCTTCAAATATTGCTCGACGTTCGATTCAACCGAGGACGGCAATATCGGCCCGGTCGCCGATGCGCTGATGCGCACGCTGGGTGCCTCGATGGCGATTGCCTGCCCGGCTTTTCCGGTGAATGGACGCACCGTCTATCAGGGGCACCTGTTTGTCGGCGCGGCGCTGCTGCACGAAAGCGGCATGGAAAACCATCCCCTCACCCCGATGCGCGACGCCAATCTGGTGCGCGCGCTGGGGCGGCAGACGGAACACGGCGTCGGGCTGGTGCCTTACGCCACCGTCGAACAGGGCGAGACCGCCATCCGCCGCGCGCTCACCCAGTTGCGCGAACAGGGGCGGCACTATGCGATCGTCGATGCGCTGCACGATGGGCATCTGCGCAATATCGGCGCGGCGGTTGCCGACCATCCGCTGGTCACCGGCGGGTCCGGCATCGCGATGGAGCTGCCCGGGAATTTCCGCCGCAAGGGAATGCTGCCCGCACACGAAAACGCCGCCACGCTGCCGCATATCGCGGGACATGGCGCCATCATCGCCGGGTCGTGCTCGCGGGCCACGCTGTATCAGATCGGCGCGGCGCGCGGCCATCTGCCGACGCTGGAGCTGGACCCGCTGGCCGACCCCAATGCCAGCCGCCTGATTGCGCAGGCGCTGAGCTGGGCCGACGAGAAGCTGGGCGAGACACCGATCCTGATTGCGTCCTCGGCCGCACCCGAGAAGATCGCCGCGCTACAGAGCAAGATGGGTCGCGATACCGCTGGCGCGCTAATCGAGACCGCACTGGCCGCCATTGCCGATGGTCTGGTGGCACGCGGCGTGCGTCGGCTGATCGTGGCGGGTGGAGAAACATCGGGGGCCGTGGTGTCACGCCTGGGCGTACAGTCGCTGCGCATCGGGCCCGAGATTGACCCAGGTGTGCCATGGACGCACGCGCAACGCAGCGCCGAAGATCCCGGCCTGCTGCTGGCGCTGAAGTCCGGAAATTTCGGTGCGCGCGACTTCTTCAGCAAGGCGTTCGGAATGCTGCCATGACCGAGGCAGAACTGCGCACCGAACTCTGCGATCTGGCCGCCAGCCTGTTTGCGCGTGGCTATTCGGTGGGGGCGGCGGGCAATATCAGCGCGCGGCTGGCCGATGGCTATCTGATGACGCCGACCAATTCCTGCCTGGGGCGGTTGCTGCCGGATCGGCTGTCGAAGCTGGATGCCGGCTTCCAGCACATCGCGGGTGATGCGCCGTCGAAAGAGGTGTTCATGCACCGGGCCTTCTATCGCGCGCGGCCCGATGCCGGGGCGGTGGTGCATCTGCATTCGACGCACGCCACCGCCATCGCCTGTCTGGCCGATGCGGATCCCACCGCGCCGATCCCGCCGCTGACGCCATACTTCGTAATGCGGATCGGGCGGCATCTGCCGATCGTGCCGTATTATCGCCCGGGTGACGCGGCGATGGAGCCTGCTATCCAGAACGCCGCCCAACATGCCTCTGCCGTGCTGCTGGCCAATCACGGGCCGGCTGTATCGGGCAGAACGCTGCGTGACGCCGTCTATGCAGCCGAGGAGCTGGAGGAGGCTGCACGCCTCGCCCTGCTGCTGCGCGGGCAGAACGTGCGCCCACTGACGGCAGCGCAGGTTGAAGATCTGATTGCGACATTCAAATCCTGAACGGCAGACTCAACGCGCCGATGAACCTGATAATGTCGAGAAGACGCTAAAATTTTCTACAATGCGCATCTGATCACATACAAAAAAGGGCACCTCGCGGTGCCCTTTTTGCAGACATAACCAGTGCCGGGCGGCCGAAGCAGCCCGGCTGCGGATTACATCGCGCCTTCGGTCGGCGTCGGGGTCGGCGCGGCCTTGCGAGCGCGGCGGACAACCTTCTTCGCCGTCTTCTTCACGGCCTTCTTGGCGACTGCCTTCTTCGCCGTCTTCTTCACGGCCTTCTTGGCGACTGCCTTCTTCGCCGTCTTCTTCACGGCCTTCTTGGCAACTGCCTTCTTCGCCGTCTTCTTCACGGCCTTCTTGGCGGCTGCCTTCTTCGCCGTCTTCTTCACGGCCTTCTTGGCGACTGCCTTCTTCGCCGTCTTCTTCACGGCCTTCTTGGCGACTGCCTTCTTCGCCGTCTTCTTGGCGGCCTTCTTGGCTGTCTTCTTCGCGGCGCGCACGGCCATGGGCTGGGCAATCAGGTCGTCAGTGGTTTCGATTTCGATGGTCACCTGCAGGAACTCCCTCTCTGCGGTTGCTGGGGAAACGGCTGCGGGATGCATCCGGCTCCTCTACTGATCCGGCACACCTGCATTGGGCGAGCCCGGATGGTGAAACTTGGATGGCTGGCCGTTCCACATGCCCGGGCATCCCGCCCCGCATGCGTGAGATCCGCAGACAGGAAAGAAGCAGCGAGCGTCGCAGCGCGATTGCCGCGCCCCACTCTCCGTCCTTCGTCCTGCCGTCCGGTGCGGGCGAAACGCACACACCGATCGAAACTGCGGCCCATTAACCGTGCCTTCCTCGTTCTGGCATCCGTCGCTGTTTCGATCGCATCAGATTGACACTGCACGAATCGTGGAAACAGCGAACACATGCACAAGTGAACGCTATCCGCAGCACGATTATACATGTCAACAAAAAGCGATCATCAACATGCATGTTCAATGCATTTTTCTATCACATAGTGTGCATGTGTGATGTGAAGGCCACAAATTATGAAGACAATGCGGCGAATGATGAATCACTCAACGCATTGTCTTCTTCACGCATGATGCAGTGTGAAGCACTGCATTTTTGATGTGCATCAATTCAGATGATGCACTCAGCGATCCTTCAACGATGGAACCGGACGTTGCGCAACGCCGCTATAGACCGACAATGGACGGATCAATCGATTGTCCGCTGCCTGTTCAAACACATGCGCCGCCCATCCGGTGATGCGCGATGCGACGAAGATCGGTGTGAACATCGGGATGTCGAAACCCATCAGATAGTACGCAGGCCCCGCCGGAAAATCGAGATTCGGATGGATGTTCTTCTTCTCGAGCATCTCGGCCGCAAGGATACGGCTGATCTCCATCCACCGCCGATCCCCTACGACTTCCGCCATTTTTTCGGCATAGCGGGTCATCGTGGGCACACGGCTGTCGCCGTTCTTGTAGACGCGATGGCCAAAGCCCATCACCAGCGCGCGGTGTTCGAACCGGTCGGTCAGCCAGGTCTTGGCGCGTTCGGGGGTACGCACTTCCTTCAGCATGTGCATCACCGCCTCGTTCGCGCCGCCATGCAGCGGCCCCTTCAGCGCCGCGATCCCCGCCACCACCGCGCCGTGGATGTCCGCCTGAGTCGAAGTGACGGTGCGCGCCGTAAAGGTCGAGGCATTAAAGCCGTGCTCGGCATACAGGATCAGGCTGACGTCGAACGCCTTCACCACTTCCTTGGCGGGCACCTTGCCGAAGCACATCTTGAAGAAATTTTCGGCGAAGGTGAGCTTCGGGTCCGGCGAGATCGGGCGCTTGCCGTGCCGCTGGCGATAATCCGCCGCGATCGCCGTCGGGATCTTAGCCAGCAGACGCATCGCCTTGCGCCGTGTGGCCTCCTCCGACGTATCCGCCGTCTCGGGGTCTTCCAGCGCCATGAAGGACACCGCCGTGCGGATCGTATCCATCGGGTGTGACTTCTTCGGGAATTCCGCAATCACACGTTTCAACTTGGCGGACAGCTTGCGCTCGGCGGCTTCGGCACGGCGGAAGGCGTTGAGCTGCTTGCGGTCCGGCAATTCGCCGTTCCAGAGCAGATAGGCCACCTCCTCGAACGAGCACGTCTCAGCCAGATCCTGCACGGCATAACCGCGATAGGTCAGACTGTTGGTCTCGGGCATCACTTTGGAAACGGCGGTCTCGTCGGCGTAAACGCCAACCAGACCCTTGGCGATGTGTGGCGTTGATTCGCTCATGTTCATTTTTACCTCCCGTTTTATCGGTTCTGTGCAGTCGGGCGCTGGTGCAGGCAGATAAACTGCCGCACCAACGCGGTATCAGTCAGCCCCTTAGAAGATCCCCTTCTTGCCTTCCTTCACGGTGCCAGCGGGCAGCGCGACGTTCAGCGCACCCAGTTCACCAGCCTTCAGCTGCGGCAGAGCCTGCGCCGCATCGATGAAGCGGTTCGACTCACGCGCGGTGATGATGCCGTCAGTCATGATCTGGAACTTGCGGATATAGTCTTCCCGCACGAACGGCTTGGCGCCCAGCGGGTGCGCGTTGGCCACGGCCATCTCGTCCACCAGCTTCGTGCCGTCCTTCAGCAGGATCTCCACCCGGGCACCGAAAGCCTTCTCGGCTGGGTCGGTCGCGTGATAGCGGCGCGTCCATTCCGGGTCTTCGCAGGTTTCGATCTTGTGCCATAGCCGCACCGTGTCGGCCCGGCCGGCGCGCTTGGGGGCATAGCTGTTCACGTGGTGCCAGCGCCCGTCCTGCAGGGCGACGGCGAAGATATACATGATCGAATGATCCAGCGTCTCGCGGCTGGCCTTCGGGTCCATCTTCTGCGGATCGTTCGCGCCAGTGCCGATCACGTAATGCGTGTGGTGCGAGGTGTGCAGGATGATCTTCTCAACCGCATCCCAGTCGCGGATCTGTTCGCGCATCCGGAACGCCAGATCGATCAGCGCCTGCGACTGGTATTCGGCGCTGTGTTCTTTGGTGTAGCTGTCGAGGATGGCGCGCTTTGCCTCGCCCGCGCCCGGCAGCGGCACCTTGTAATAGGCATCCTTGCCGTCGAGCATCCAGGCGATGACGGAATCCTCGCCTTCGTAGATCGGGCTGGGGGCGCCTTCGCCGCGCATGCAGCGGTCCACCGCCTCGATCGCCAGCTTGCCGGCATGCGCGGGGGCATAGGCCTTCCACGACGAGATCTCGCCCTTGCGCGACTGGCGCGTGGTGAACGAGACATGCACCGCCTGCTGAACAGCCTGGTAGATCACGTCCTGCTTCAGGCCCAGCAGCGTGCCGATACCCGCCGCCTGTGCCGGGCACAGATGCGCGATATGGTCGATCTTATGCGCGTGCAGGCAGATAGCGCGCACCAGATCGATGTGGATTTCGTAACCGGTCGCCAGACCGCGGATCAGGTCCTTGCCCGATTTGCCGACCGTCTGCGCCACCGCCAGCATGGGAGGAATATTGTCGCCCGGGTGCGAGTAATCCGCCGCCAGGAACGTGTCGTGCATATCCAGCTCGCGCACTGCCGTGCCGTTCGCCCATGCGGCCCATTCCGGCGACACGGTTTTCGACGCAGGCATCCCGAACACCGTGGCGCCGCCTTTGCGCGCATGCCCCAGCGCCATCGCGCGGGCCGAGACCACCGGCGCACGATTGACCGACGCCACCGCGACGGCGGCATTGTCGATCACGCGGTTGATAATCATCTCCTGCACGTCTTTTTCGACGGGCACCTTGTCGGCAGCGACGCCCGCAATCTTCCAGGCAAGCTGATCTTCACGCGCCAGCGTTTTGTTGGACGGAAATACCCGCACATCGTGTAGCTTCATTGTTTCCTCCCGAAATGACAGAATCACTCTGTTCATCGCGGGAGTGTGCAACAGGTTTTACCGCACGATAAGGGCATACACATATATAAGTGTCCGATTATCGAGAGACTTGCCTGCCCGCGTCCGTTGCTTCATGCTGCACCGCAACAAGGAAACGCAATTGTGGACCAGCATCCGGAGCAGCGGGAACCGGCCCTTATGATTCCGGAACATCCGCGCGCATCGCTTGCGACGCAGATCGTGCGCGGGCTGACCAATCACTGTCCGGTCTGCGGCGAAGGGCACGTCTTTGCCGGATATCTGCGGATAACCCCGCTGTGCCGCGTATGCCACGCCCCGCTTGGCACCGCGCGCGCCGACGATGCGCCCCCCTACTTCACCATTGTGGTGGTTGGGCATATCGTCGTCCCGTTGATGTTGTGGGCGGAACGCTGTTACATGCCCCCGCTATGGGTACATGCGGCGATCTTCCTGCCGTTGACGACGCTGCTGACACTGGCGTTGCTCCGCCCGATCAAAGGGGCGACGGTGGGATTGATGTTGCATCTGGGCCTGGCGAAATCGGAAAGTTGAGATGGCGGACAAGGCACGCATCGGCGAGATTTTACTGACCGGAGAATCCCTCACCCGGCTCTCCCCCATTCTGGAGGCGGACCGCGCACAGGCCGTCGCCGATCTGCTGGCCGACAGCGTCTTCGAACCGGCAGCGCTGTCACCGGGGCGTTACCGGCTGCATCTGCTGATTCAGGATGGGCGGCTGGTGTTCGACATCCGCGCGCTGGACGACGTGCCGCTGACCGCGGTTATTCTGGCGCTGGGTCCATTCCGGCGGCTGATCAAGGACTATCAGATGTTGGTCGACAGCCACATCATCGCCGTGCAGGACGGGCGCGAGAGCCGTATCCAGGCCATCGATATGGGGCGACGCGGCCTGCATAACGAAGGCGCGGAACTGCTGCAACAGCGCCTCGACGGCAAGGTGAAGCTGGATTTCGACACCGCCCGGCGATTGTTCACGCTGATCTGCGTGCTGCACCAGCGCCTTAGTTAACGCCCGGCACTCCTGCTGCAATCAGCGCCGCTTTCTGGCGTTCCTGCAGAGCGGTTTCATCAAACCCACCGACCACTTCCTCGAACAGGCGATGCCAGTTCAGTTCGGCGCGCAGGTGCATGAACGCCGCCCCCAGCCCCAGCGCGCTGCGGTCCAGCAGCACGAATTCGCGCGGCGGGCGCACGCCGCCCACCCGGCGCAGGCCATCATGCACGCTGGCAGCAATGTCCTTGCGATACTCGGGGTCGTCGTTTTCCTGCAGCAGGCGCACGCGATCGTCCAGCACCGGTTCATACAGGAACCGCGCCCAGATATTCAGCACATCGACCGCCTCGTCGCTCAGATCGCGGAAACCCACGATGTCGTGCGCCAGACGGGATTTGGGGATGTCGTTGTCGCGCATCGCCTCGTACAGAGTCAGCACGCCGCGCATCGTATGCGCCGGGAAAATCCGCACCGTGCCGAAATCCAGCAGGTTAAGACCGCCATCGGGACGCACCTGGTAATTGCCCAGATGCGGGTCGCCGTGCAACACGCCGTATTGATAGAACGGCACATACCACGCCCGGAACAGCGCCTCGGCCACACGGTTGCGGGCCTCCTGCGACGGGTTGGTTTCCAGCCATTTCATCAGCGGCTGGCCTTCCAGCCAGCTCATGGTCAGCAGGCGGCCGGTGCAATAGCCCTCGACCGGTTCAGGCACGTGTACATCCGGCACATTCGCCAGCATCTGCCGATACAGACGCACATGCGCGGCCTCGCGTTCGTAATCCAGCTCCTCGCGCAGGCGTTCGACCAGTTCCTCGTAGATGTCTTCCTGCTTGATCGCGTTGTCGATGCGTTTGTAGACCGACATCGCCATCTTCATCTGCCGCAGATCGGCTTCCACCGTGTTCGGCATATCCGGGTATTGCAGCTTGCACGCCACCACGCGCCCGTCGGGCAGCGTCGCCTTGTGCACCTGCCCCAGCGAGGCCGCCGCCGCCGCTTCCTGCCCGAAACTGGCAAACTTGCTCTGCCATGCGGGACCAAGCTCGCCCGCCATCCGCCGGCGCACAAACGGCCAGCCCATCGGCGGTGCATTCGACTGCAACTGCGCCAGTTCCGCCGCATATTC
>JAVBJV010000052.1:0-43498 GCA_031546815.1 Acetobacteraceae bacterium | reverse complement strand
ACCACCTGCCAGAAGCGGCCGGAGTCCGGATAGTTCGGCACGCCTTCGAACATCAGTGTGGTCGCGCCGTTCGCCAGCGGGCCGTAGACGATATAGGTATGTCCCGTCACCCAGCCCACGTCGGCGGTGCACCAGAAGACTTCCTTGTCGCGATAGTCGAACACCAGTTCATGCGTGAACGATGCCCACACCATGTAACCGCCCGTGGTGTGCAGCACGCCCTTCGGCTTGCCGGTGGAGCCCGACGTGTAGAGGATGAACAACGGATCTTCCGCATTCATTTCCTCGGGCGGGCAGTCGGCCGGGACGCGCGCGGTGATCTCGGCATAGGCATGATCGCGGCCTTCCTGCATCGGCACGGTCTTGCCGGTGACGGATACGACGATCACGTTCTTGCAGTCCGGGCATGTTTTCAGCGCTTCGTCGGCATTCGCCTTCAGCGGCACGGTGCGCCCGCCACGGCGGCCTTCATCGGCGGTGATCAGCAATGTGGATCCGCAATCCTGAATGCGCCCCGACAGGCTTTCCGGCGAGAACCCGCCGAACACTACCGAATGTACCGCGCCGATGCGCGTGCAGGCCAGCATCGCAACCGCGGCTTCCACCACCATCGGCAGATAGATCGTTACGCGGTCGCCCTTCTTCACGCCCAGCGCCTTCATCGCGTTGGCCAGACGGCAGACCTTTTCATACAGCTGGCGATAGGTGACCTTCAGCGACGTGTCCGGGTCGTCCCCTTCCCAGATGATGGCGACCTGATCGCCACGCGTCGCCAGATGGCGGTCAATGCAGTTGACCGAGGCGTTCAGCGTGCCATCCCAGAACCACTTGATCTCGACATCGCCGCTGTAATCGACGTGCTTGATCTTGGTGGGAGATTTCATCCAGTCGATGCGCTGCGATTCGCGCTTCCAGAAGCCGTCCGGGTTGGACAGGCTTTCGGCATACATCGCACGGTATTTTTCGGCCGTGACTTTTGTGGTGGCCGCAATTTCTGGTTTGACGGCAATCAGCTTGTCGCTGGACATATTAAGCTTCTCCCCTTTGGTCGTGTTTTTGTTTGGCAGCATTGAACACACTTTGGAGGTAAAAGCGAAGCCCTAGATTATGGGAATAAAAAGTTCCGGAAATTGATTTTGATAAGGCAACCATTTGTGGTCGACTCCCGGCAAGGCCACACCGCGCGGGTGCAGCCCTGCCGGGGAAGCGTCAGAAGCTGACCGTCAGCCCCAGATTGAACGACCGGCCGGGGCCCGCCAGCGGGTTCGGGCCGTTGCCGTTCATCTTGTAGTCGGTGAAGTCCACCCCGCCCATCGGCGAGTAGTAACGCTGGTCCAGCGCGTTCTCGATCGCGAAGTCCACACGCAGGTTGCGCCAGGTGTACGACGTGCGCAGGTTCAGCAGCGCATAGCCCGGGGTTTCCAGTTCCTGGCGGTTGTCGTCCACCACCGACTTGCTGGCGACGGCGTTCACTTCGACCATGCTCGACCAGCCGCCCAGCGTGTGCTGCACCGCCAGACGGCCGTTCAGCGGCATCATCCGGTACAGGTTGCCGTGGCGGTCCAGGTTCTCGCCGCGCACGATGCCGGCATTGGCCAGCAGGCGCACGGTGCCGTAGTCGTCGCTGTTATACAGCCGCACCGCACCGCTGACGTTCACGCCATACAGCAGTGCATCATGGTTGGCGAAACGCAGCTTCACGAAGTCGGTGCCCAGCGGGCCGACGCGGTCCGCATCGATGTAGTCCTGCACGTAGCTGACATACGGCGTGGCCGAGATTTCCCACACGTCGCGGGCGGGGTCGTGCCAGTTGCCGGTGATGCTGAGTGTGTGCGCGACTTCGGGCGACAGGTTGATGTTGCCGATATAGGCGTTCGCATCGCCGAACCAGCTTGTCATGCTGCTCGACATGTTGCCGACGCCCCAGGCGTAGCGTTCATACAGGTTGGGCGAGCGGGTCTTGCGCGCATAGCCGAATTCGTAGGTTTGCGACGTGTCCGGCGTGAAGCGCGCCATGGCGGTGATGTCGAAGTTCACATCGGTCCGGTCGTGGTCCTGCGCGTTGAAGGCCCGTGCCGCAGCCGCATCGGGGTTCGCCATGCGCATCATGCCGGAGCGGATTGTGTCGGCCGGGGAGTAAGGCACGGCATTGCCCGTATCCATCCACACCGTGTCGTTGCGCAGGCCCAGCAGCGTGGTCCACTGGTCGGTCCAGCGGGTCGACAGCTCGGCATAGGTGCCAAGGCGGATGCGCTGGCCGTTGTTGATGTTCCAGTACGTGCCCGGGCTCATCATCGGCTTGCCGGCCACCGGCGGCCACCAGTCGTCCAGCATGTAGTAACGCAGTTCATTCCCGATCCGCAGGGTGTGGCGGTCGTTCAGGGGGATTTCGGCGGCCAGAGAATAGCCAAGGTCGGTGCCGCGCGTGCGCATCGGCATGCCACCGTTTGCGTGACCGCCCTTGTCTTCCAGGAAGTTCATCTCGTGCGTGACGTGCTGCCAGAAGGCGCGGGCGTCCAGCTTGCCCCAGTCGTAGCTGCCCTGATAGCGCGCGTTCAGGAATGCACCCTGATTGTCGATCAAATCCATGCGCTGGTTGGGGAAGCCCTGATACGGGTTGTACTGCAGCCCGCCGCGCAGGGTGAGCACGTCGCCATTGCGGCGCACGGCCAGCGCCAGCGCGTGGGTGTAGGATTCGCTCTCGGTCGACATCACGCCCACATGGTCGCCGCCGCGCTGGTAGTTGTTGTTCTGGTTCCAGGCGCCCGTGTAGCTGATGCTGACATCTTCCGTCGCCATCGTGGCCGTGCCCGAGAATGACAGCCCTTCCGACACGCTGCGATAAATGGCCGAGGCACTGCCGCTGACCAGCACACCCTTGCCCGCTTCGGCAAACGGCAGCGGGGCCGGGTCGATCACGATGGTGCCGCCCAAGCTGTCGCCGCCCAGACGCACCGGGGTGATTCCGGCCATCACGTCGATGCCGCCGACATTTGCCGGGTCGATATACGAGGTCGGCGGGTTCATGTGGTTGCCGCACGACGACGTCAGGTCCATCCCGTCGACCGAGATGCGCAGACGATCATCAGCGAAACCGTTGATGCTGGGCAGGCCCGATGTGGCACCGGCGGACATGATGTTCACACCGGGAATGCCGCTCAGCAGACCGGCGGTGTCGGGGGTGGACATGCGCTGGCCGCGGATATCGCCCGAGGACAGGCTGCTGGTGCCCAGCGGATCGGCCGCCTGTGCCTGAACGTTGATGGGGGCCAGCGTGACGGTGGGTTGCGCGTGTGCGGCAACGGGCGCGAAAGCTGCGAGCAATGCAGCGACCGAAGCCGTCTGCAGCAGGGTAAAGCGTGACATATCTGTTCCTATGGAATCCGCGCCTGTCTGCGTGTGGGCAGATAGATGGACCCCCTCCGAAGTGTTCCGAAAGCGCCCGGCAGGTTGGTGCCGGGGTGACAGTCAGCCGATCGGGAAGGGGGGATCGCGCGGGGAGAACCCGGCATGCCAGACAAACCGCGTCGCCGGTTGCGACGAGAAGTCGTAACCATGCAGCGTGCCCAGCAGCAGCGGCAGCGGTGCGCTTGCACCATGGCCCGGCAGCCAGAGGGCACCCGCCTGTGTCAGCAGGCAATGCTGGCGGCAGTCGTCCTGATAGGTGGTTCCGGGTGTTTCCGAATTGGCGGAACGGTCGGCATGTGCTGCGACGCACAACGAGGCCTGTCCGTCGCCCAGCAAGTCGATCAGCGTTGCAGAGGCACCCATCGGCAGTGCGCGCGGTGTCACCACATGCAGGAACATGGCAAGGCAGGCGAGCCAGATCAAACCACGCATCGCACTGTTCGCACGCGCCAGATAGCGGCGCGTTCGCAGCAGGATCCCGGTTTTTTGAGCGCTCACACGCGGTTGCAACACATTATCCCTGAACATTCATTAACAGGCCGGACTGTCTGTGCAGCAAGTTGGGCACTGCCTCAATGATCTAGATCAAAGTATTTTCGATACCATTTTTAGCGATGCGCCTTTGGCCGTCAATTCGTTGATATACATAAATATTCCAGCAGCCTGCTTTTTGCGCCGCGCGTAAGATTTGTAATTTTAGGCAGAGGTGGCGGAACGTTATGGTCTATCGTGGGTCTGTGTTTTCAGGCATGTTGAAAGACGCGGTTCGACCCCCTGCGGGGTTCTCGCGTCGAGAGTAGAGAGACAGGGGGCTTGGTGGATGATCGCGACAGGCGGGACTGAACATGCAACAGCAGGACGACGTTCTTCCGGCCGTGCTGTGTGCCGTCTGATTGCCGCGATCGGCCTGCCGGTTCTGCTGGCAGCGTGCCAGGAGCCTCCACCACCTCCGCCGCCGCCACAGTCGCAGTGTCTGGCGCTGATCTCGTTCCCCGATGACTGCTTTGCCGTGACGGGGCGGGTGTATACGTCCACCCAGTCGCCGCGCGTGCGGATTCGCCCGAACAACAGCAACCGCGTGATGACGGTGCCCGACGAACTGGAAGGCACATTGCCCAGCGGCCTGCGTGCGGTGCTCGACCCGCAGAAATTCCTGCTGACCCAGATGACGGTCTGTCCGCTGGAACCCGAACGGGTGGGGCGCATGCGCCGGGTCTGCGTCAATGAAGCCAGTGTACTAAGGTTTATTCCCCGCTAGGACCCTTAGAAACTGTGCGCGCGGCTGTAACTTACAGCCGCGGCAGGACGGGAAGCAGCGTGGTCAGGTCGCGCTCGGCTTCGCAGACCAGATACCAGTTGGTGGCGGGTGTGTCGGTGCGCAGTTCGGGCAGTGGCTGGCCGTCGCTGCCAAGCGCAAAGCTGGACAGGCCGATATCCCCATACACTTTCAGATAGCGCGGCCCCGCCAGCCAGATGGCCGGATCGACTCCCTGCTGTTCGCACAGATCGCGGAAACGCCAGATGGCCGAGACACGATCTGCCTCGTCGCCCACCGGGTCGCCGACCGCCACCCAGATGTTGGAATAACGCCGATACACCAGCGCCGCCTTGCGTGCCTCGCCCCAGACGATGCATTCGACGTCCGAATTGGCGATCTCGGGCGGCAGCGAAATGCGGCGTGTGGCCAGATCGGCGCGTGCGGCCGCATCGAAGGGTAATACCTCGACATGCGCGGGACGCAGCATGCGCCACAGCGCCAGCAGCAGCACCAGCGCCCCCAGCACGATACTGGCCTGCAATTCCAGCGGCGCTTCGGGATGGAACGGGATCTCCCACCAGGCCTGCGCCTTGGCGGTCAACTGACGATGGGTGAACAGCGCCAGCCCGACCGAACACACCAGCACTGCCAGCAGCGGCACGATGCCGCCCAGCGAGAACGGTTCGTTCTTCAGCTGCGTATCGCGATAGAAGCTGCCACGGAACGGCCATAACAGCAGCGCCATGCCCAGCAATGTGGCCGGGATGAACCAGTCCACCCCTTTCACGACGGCCAGAACGGCGCCCACCACCAGCAGCACTTCCACGCTGATCCACGCCATCGTCACCCGGCGCAGCAGCCCCCAGGCGAGCAGCAACAGCGCCCCACCGGTCAGGCTTGCACCAAGTTTCGAGAGCTGCAGCAGCCAGCTGCTTGTCAGGGTGTCGTGACCGCCGCGCGCGCCTTCGAACAACAGCACCGCACCGGCCAGCGCTGTAAAGCCCGACAGGATCGGCACCACAAACGGATCGACCGAAACAGCAAAGCGTCGCACACCGCGCAGTTCGTGCGCGGCGAACGCGATGCCCGCAATCGCCATCGGGATCAGGTAGTACCACAGGCGGAAAATGATGATCGCGGCAAAGATGACCGGCGCAGGCAGCCAGGGAGACAGACCCACGGCCATCGCGGTGTCGAACACGCCGATCCCGCCCGGCAGATGCGCCGCCAGCCCAGCCGAATACGCGAACAGATACACGCCCAGAAAATGCCAGTACGTCAGCCCCGGCGCTTCGGGCAGCAGTGCCCAGAAGATCAGCGCGGTTGCAGCCAGATCCACGGTCGCCAGCAGCACCTGCGCGCTTGCCATCTTTACGTCCGGCAGCATCAGTTCGCCACCGAAGCCGCGCAGCGGACGACGCCAGAACATGCTGATGCAGATATACGCTGCCGCGCCCGCCCACAGCCCCGCCCCAATCAGGTAGCAGAGCCAGGTCGGCAATTCGCGGAACATCGGGATATCGGCGGCATTGGTGAACATCACGAAGCCACCAAGCACCATGGCGCCCAGCCCGAAGGTCAGGCTGCAGAACGCCACGACACCGGCGATCTGCAACGGAGTCAGCCCCCATTGCGCATACAGCCGGTACCGCGTCGCCGCGCCCGACACCGTGGCAAAGCCAAGATTATGCGCAAACGTGTAAGCACAGCACGCCGCCAGCGCGACACGCGGATACGACACCGGGTGCTTCACATAACGCGTCGCCAGCAGGTCGTAGAATGTCAGGATGATATAGGCGAGAACTGTCCACATCCCCGCCAGCACGATCGAGCGCATCGGGAATGCGTCCATCGCGCCCTTGATTTCCGACAGCCGCAGGTTGCCGAATTTTTCCTTCACCACCCAGACGGCGGCGGCCAGCAGACACAGGCCGATCACCGTCAGGCCATAGGTCTTCAGCAGACCAAGCAGCTTGGCTTTCACGCCTCGGCTCCTGCCGTGCGGGCCAGCGCATCGTTGATGAGTTTCACCGTGTTCGAAACCCCATACAGCGCCACGAACCCGCCGAAGCGTGGCCCTTCCTGCTGCCCCAGCAGAACCTGATACAGGCAGCCGAACCAGTCGCGCAGAGCCTCTTTCGCGAAGTGGCGCTTGCCCACTTCGAACACGTCGTTCTGCAATGTCGCGGCATCGGTGCCGTCGGCGATTTTTGCCAGCGTGGCCGACAGGTCTTCCAGCGCGGCGCGTTCAACGGCGCTGGGCGCGCGGAACTTCTTCGCGGGCTTCACGAAGTCGCGATAGTACAGCACAGCGCGATCGACCAACCCCGCCAGGAACGGCATCGCCTCGGGCGAGGCATCCGGCACATAACGGCGCAGGAAGCCCCACAGGATGTCGGCGTTGTCCGCATTGGCGACGGACGCAATATTCAGCAGCATGGTGAACGACACCGGCGAGCCGCCATGGTTCGGCAACGCGCCGTTATGAATGTGCCAGGCCGGGTTGGCGGGATCGTTCGTCACCGCCAGCTTTTCGGTGTGCGCCAGATATTCGTCGGTCGCCTTGGGGATCACGTCGAAGAACAGACGCTTGGCGCGCTGCGGCGATCCATACATGAACAGGCCCAGCGATTCCGGCGGCGCGTAGGTCAGCCATTCTTCCACCGACAGACCGTTGCCCTTGGACTTGCTGATCTTCTGTCCCTTGTCGTCGAGGAACAGTTCGTAATTGAACCCTTCCGGCATCGACCCGCCGAGGATGTCGGCAATCTGCCCCGACAGCACGCGCGTGGGGATCAGGTCCTTGCCGTTCATCTCGTAATCGACGTCGAGCGCGACCCAGCGCATCGCCCAGTCGGCCTTCCACTGCAGCTTGCAATGCCCGCCGGTGACGGGGGTTTCGAACGTTTCGCCCGATGCGGGGTCTTTCCAGACCACGGTATGCGCGTCGAGCTTGCGTTCGATGATCGGCACCATCATCACGTGGCCGGTGCGCGGATGGATCGGCAGGATGGGGCTGTAGGTGGACTGACGTTCCTCGCCCAGGGTTGGCAGCATCACCGCCATGATCGCGTCGTAGCGTTCCAGCACGCGCTTCAGAACGGCGTCGAACTTGCCCGCCTTGTAATAGTCGGTCGCCGAGACGAATTCGTATTCAAACCCGAAGGAATCGAGGAACGCGCACAGCCGCGCATTGTTATGCGCGCCGAAACTGGAATGCGTGCCGAACGGATCGGGGACTGCGGTCAGCGGCATTCCCAACGCGCCGCGCAGCAGGTCGCCGTTGGGGACGTTGTCGGGCACCTTGCGCAGGCCGTCCATATCGTCGCTGAAGGCGATCAGACGGGTCTTGATGTCGGGATACAGGCGCTGGAAAGCATGCCGGACCCAGGACGTGCGCGCGACTTCACCGAATGTGCCGATATGCGGCAGGCCAGACGGGCCATAGCCGGTTTCGAACAGGGCTTCCCGTTTCCCCGCTTTCGCCAGGCGGGCCGCGATTTTCGCAGCTTCCTCGAACGGCCAGGCTTTGACGGTGCGGTAGTCGGGTGTTTCGGTCATTGGGAACATCAACAAAATTGGGATCAGGCGGCAGGTTATAGAACCTGCACGAGCGGGAAGCGACCCCCATAACCGGAAGCCCGGATGGCGTGGTTGGATGCGGCTTTAGTGTTGGTGGAAATAAGGTCGGGGCGTTCGGGAATGGCGGAGGGGGTGGGATTCGAACCCACGGTACGCTTGCACGCACAACGGTTTTCGAGACCGCCCCGATCGGCCACTCTGGCACCCCTCCGCAAGGTCTCGGGGCGGTGCTATAGGGGGGTTGGGCGGGTGTTGCAACTCCTGTTCTGTAAATAAGCCCCAGAAAGTGCGTTGACTCTCGGGGGGCGATGGGTAATAAACCCGGCCTCCGGCGGTTGGGGTTTCCCTGCCGCCGTGCCCGTTGTCGGGTGTAGTATTTTCGAGGTTGAGGCCGATGTTTGCAGTCATCCGCACCGGCGGGAAACAGTATCGCGTTACACAGGATATCGTGCTGAAAGTTGAAAAACTGGAAGCCGAAGAAGGCGCAACGGTGACCTTCACCGACGTGCTCGCTATGGGCAGCGAAGGCAACCTGACGCTGGGTGCCCCCGTGATCGCCGGCGCGTCCGTCACAGCCACCGTGCTGCACCAGACGCGTAACGAAAAGATCATCATTTTCAAGAAGCGCCGTCGGCAGAATAGCCGCCGCAAGAATGGGCACCGTCAGTTCGTGACAGTGCTGCGCGTCACTGGCATCAAAGCCGCCTGATCAGGGGAGTAGGACACTATGGCACAAAAGAAAGCCGGCGGTTCTTCCCGCAATGGTCGCGACTCAGCCGGTCGGCGCCTCGGCGTCAAGAAGTTCGGTGGTGAAGCGGTTCTGGCTGGCAACATCATCGTTCGTCAGCGCGGCACCAAGATGAAGCCGGGCAGCAATGTCGGCGTCGGCCGCGACCACACGCTGTTTGCGCTGATCGAAGGCAAGGTCCGCTTCGACCGCAAGGACGATCGCGTGCGCGTGAATGTGGATGCGCTGCCGCAGGCCGCCGAGTAATACGGCGCCGCGACTCCGCGCACCACTAGCAAGATTTGGGGGTCTGGCGCTGCCGGACCCCTTTTTCGTTCTGGAACCGCAGTATGAAATTTCTCGATCAGGCTAAAATCTATGTGCGTTCCGGCGATGGCGGCGATGGCGTCATCGCGTTCCGGCGCGAAAAATTCCTGGAATATGGTGGGCCGGATGGCGGCATGGGCGGCAAGGGTGGCGATATTATTTTTGAAGCCGCAGCCGGCCTCAACACGCTGATCGACTTTCGTTACACCCAGCATTTCAAGGCCCGCAAGGGCGGCAACGGCGCAGGTTCCGACCGCACCGGCGCGGGCGCGGAAGACGTGGTGATCAAGGTGCCGGTCGGCACGCAGATTTTCGACGAGGACCGCGAAACTCTGTTGCTCGACATGGTGACAGTGGGGCAGCGGGCAACCCTGTGCCGCGGTGGCGATGGCGGGCATGGGAATGCGCATTTCAAAACTTCGACCAACCGCGCGCCGCGCCGGGCGGATAAGGGCTGGCCGGGTGAAGAACGCTGGGTCTGGCTGCGTCTGAAACTGATCGCCGATGCGGGGCTGGTGGGGCTGCCGAATGCGGGCAAGTCCACGTTCCTGTCGGCGGTGTCGGGCGCGAAGCCGAAGATTGCGGATTATCCGTTCACCACGCTGCATCCGGGTCTGGGCGTCGTGCGCCCCAGCGACACGGAAGAATTCGTGCTGGCCGATATTCCGGGCCTGATCGAAGGCGCGCACGAAGGCGCCGGGCTGGGCGACCGGTTCCTGGGCCATGTCGAGCGTTGCGCCGTGCTGCTGCATCTGGTCGACGGCACCGATTCGGCGGTGACCAAGGCCTACCGCACGATTCGCGGCGAGCTGGAAGCCTATGGCGGCGGGCTGGCCGACAAGCAGGAAATCCTGGTGCTGAACAAGTGCGACGCGCTGACCCCGGCCGAGATCACGCGGCGCAAGGCGGCGCTGGCGCGCGCATCGGGCAGTCCGGTGATGGTGATGTCGGGCGCGGCGGGGATCGGCGTGAAGGAAGTTCTGCGCGCCCTGATGACCGAAGTAACAGAAGCACGCCGCAAACGTGCCGAGGAAAAACCCAGATGACCACTCCCGATTTGGCCAAAGCGCGACGTCTGGTGCTGAAGGTTGGATCGGCGCTGGTGGTTGATGGTGCGTCGCCGCGCATGGACTGGATCCGTGCGCTGGCGACCGATATTGCGGCGGCCCGCGCACGCGGCACGGAAGTGATTGTGGTGTCGTCAGGCGCGATTGCTCTGGCGCGGCCCGTGCTGGGGCTGACATCGCCCAAGCTGCGGCTGGAAGAAAAACAGGCAGCGGCGGCGGTCGGGCAGATCCGTCTGGCGCAGGCCTGGACCGAGGCGCTGGCGGAAGTCGGCATCACCGCCGCGCAGTTGCTGCTGACATTGGACGATACGGAAGACCGCCGCCGTTACCTGAACGCACGGGCCACGCTGGATACGTTGCTGCATCTGGGCTGCGTGCCGGTGATCAACGAGAACGACAGCGTGGCGACATCGGAAATCCGCTTCGGCGACAACGACCGTCTGGCGGCGCGCGTGGCGGAAATGGCGCAGGCCGATACGCTGATTCTATTCTCGGACATCGATGGTCTCTACACCGCCGACCCGCGCAAGGATCCGCAGGCGGCGCATATCCCTGTGGTTGCCGGCATCACGCCCGAGATCGAGGCGATGGGTGGCGAGCCGCCGCCGGGTTATTCCTCGGGCGGGATGCGCACGAAGTTGATCGCAGCGCGGATTGCGACCGCAGCCGGTGCCGCGATGGCAATTGCGATCGGCAAGGCGCAGCGTCCGCTGAGCGAATTGCTGAACGGCGCGCGCTGCACCTGGTTCCTGCCCGCACAGGAAGGGCGCTCGGCGCGCAAGCTGTGGATCGTGAATACGTTGAAGCCGATGGGCACCATGGTGGTTGATGCCGGGGCGATCCGTGCGCTGCGTGACGGAAAATCCCTGTTGCCTGCCGGTGTGCGCGCTGTGACCGGCACATTTTTGCGTGGCGATCCGGTCACAGTGCAGGATCCGGACGGGCACGAACTGGCGCGCGGTCTGTCTGCCTATGCGGCAGAGGATGCGCGGCGGATTGCAGGGCGGCGTTCGGACGAGATCGAATCCATCCTAGGCTGGCGTGGCCGGGACGAGATTGTCCATCGTGACGATCTGGTGGTGCTGTAACTGAAGGGGACATTCAGATGCGGTTTGCTTCTGCGTTGCTGGTTGCGCTTGTTATGGGTGGTGGCGCACATGCGCAGACCGCCGGTGGGATGGCCTGGGGGTTTCGCAGCGGCGATGACGGTGTCGTGCTGGCGTGGGAAAAGCCCGATACGGATCAGCAGATTGCAGGCTTTTCCTGTAATTCCGCGACGCGTCGGCTGAATGTTTTTTTTAACGCCGAACCCGGCAATACCCCAAATGGCGTGGCGCTGCCGGTGACATGGTCGTCGGAAGCCGGGCGTGTGCAGCTGAGCATGACCGGCAAACGCGACGAGGAAATGGGCCTGTTCGTCATGCAATCGCAGACGTCGATGACGGCCGATCTTGCGCGCGTGATGTCGGGGCAGACGCTGACCATCCAGATGCAGAACAAACAGACGACTATTCCTCTGGCCGGTTCGGCAGCAGGCGTGGCGGCGCTTGTAAGGCAGTGCGGCGCCCGATAAGGGCGCGACGCGCGGATGTTTCCTGCAACGTTCGCAGCGCTGACGCCTCGGGCGCGGGGCAGATCGATCTGCAGATGCGCGCCGAGATGACGAATTATGCCAATCCGATGATCATCGGCCGCACGCGGCTGACGCCGCAAGTGCGCAGGAGCGGTCGGGAGAAGGGGCTCTGACGCTGCGTAGCGATATCGGCACTCTCACGTTTCCGCTTGGCGGGGCGGCAGCGGGGATGCGTGCGCTGAGCCAGGCGTGCGGGCCGCGTTAACGCCGTTCGGTCGTGCCGCTGTCGCGTGAGAGCAGCTGTTCCGCCATGGGGCGCCACGGTGCATCGGCGGGGGCGGCTTCCAGCGCGCGGCGGTAATAATCGCGGGTTTCGTCGGTGATGTCGTTGTTGGCGGCCATCAGCATTGTGCCGATCTGGAACGACAATTCAGCCTCGAACCGAATCGCCAGCGCGCGCTTGTACGCATCGGCCGTGGCGGCATAGTTCTGCTGTGTGCGTTCGGCATTGCCCAGCAGGATCCAGCCCTGGCGGGTGCGTTCGGTTGTCTGGTCCTGGCGTTCGACGGCGGTGCGCAGTTGCGCGATCAGCTTGGTCTGTTCGGCGCGGACTTCCAGTGCGCCGACGATTTCGGGGTGGCCCTGATACAGATACAACCCGAAGCCCAGCGCGGGCACCAGCGTGAAGGCCAGCAGGATCGGCAGGCTGGCAGTGCGCAGCGTGGCCATGCGGGTGGGTGCGGCATTGGCCGACAGCAAGCGCCGCGCGACTTCCGCCGCTGCGGCGCTGTGTTCGGCGGCCGAGATACGGCCCTGTTCCAGATCGCGCGTCAGTTCTTCGGTCTGTGCCCGATACAGTGCGACATCGGCCTCGCGCCGATCGGTAATGGTGGCGGTGCTCGGGCGCAGCACCAGCAGCAAGGGGAGCAGCGTGGCCAGCGCCAGCGCGATGCAGAGGACCCAGATCATTGCTTCAGGATCTCCGCCAGACGTGCGCGTTCGGCTTCACTTAATGGTGCGGCGGCCTCGGCGCGGCGGCGGCGCAGCAGGAACGCGGTGGTGAAGCCGCCCAGCAAGACAAGGATCGGCGTAATCCACAACAGTGCGGTGGCCGCCGTGAAGCGCGGGCGCAGACGCACCATGTCGCCGTAGCGGTCCGTTACCCAGGCGCGGGTCTGGTCGTCGGTTGCCCCGGCGGCGATCTGGGTGCGCACGGCGCGGCGCAAATCGGCGGCGACGTCGGCGTTGCTGTCTTCGATCGACTGACCTGCGCAGACCAGGCAGCGCAGTTCCTGTCCGATTTCGCGTGCGCGGGCTTCCTGTGTCGGGTCCGGCAACATGGTGGCGGGGTCGGTGGTGGCGAAGGCGGGCGATGCCAGCAGCAGGCACAGCAACAGGTGTCTTGTGCGCATCATCCGTATTTCCGCAGCAGAGGCAGCACACTGTCGGCCATGATCTCGGGCGTGATCGGCCCCGCCATGCGCCAGCGGATAATGCCGGTCTTGTCGATCAGATAGGTCTCGGGCACGCCATACAGACCCCAGTCGAGTGATACACGGCCCTCGAGATCCGTCACCACGGCGGCATAGGGATTGCCGCGCTGGGTCAGGAATGTGCGCGCGTCTTCGGGGCGGTTTTTATACGCCACACCCAGCAGTCGCACGCCTTGCTGCGACAGCGCCATGAACTGCGGATGCTCGATCACGCAGGGCGAGCACCAGGATGCGAAGAAATTCACCAGCATCGGCGCGGATGGCGCGCGCAGATCGGCATCGGTGAAGCCGGTGTATCCGTCGAGTGCAGCCAGCGATGTGGTGGGTGCCGCCTTGCCCAGCAGCGCACTGGGGACGCCGCGCGGGTTGAAGGCACCGGTCTGCATGCCGCTCAGCATCGCCCAGAAACTGGCACCGCCAACGGCGACCATGCCCAGCGGGGCAGCGTAGATCAGGCGGCGTCTGGTGACCGGGTTCATGCTGTTGCTTCCTGCAGGGCGGCGCTGGCCCGGCGCGGCACGCCGAGGCGCAGGCTGCGATCCGACAACGACAGGAAACCGCCCAGCGCCATTACCAACGCACCCAGCCAGATCCATGGTGCCAGCGGGTTGTAGTGCAGCCGCATGATGGCCGCGCCATCGCGTTCCTCGCCCAGTACCACGTAGAAATCGGCGATGCCGTTGGTGTGGATGGCGGCCTCGGTCGTGGTCATGCGCTGGGTGGAAAAGCTGTGCCGTTCGGGGTGCATGGTGACGATCAGGTCGCCGCCGCGCCGCAGTTCCAGCGTGGCCGCGCGGGCGGCGTAGTTCGGGCCGGTGCGGTCGTTCACCGCCACCAGCTTCCAGTCGTACCCTGCATGGGTCAGCGTTTCGCCGGGGCGCATCAGGGCGGTGGTTTCACTCGCCAGCGCCATGCCGCAGATGCCCGCAATGCTCATCGCCATGCCGATATGCGCGATCGCCGTGCCCCACGCGGCGCGCGGCACAGTGCCCAACCGGCTCGGGCGGAAACGGGCGCGCCCTGCTACATCCAGCAGCGATCCGGCGGCCAGCCATGCCGCCAGCATGAAGCCGAGCGCGGGCAGTACAGGCGCACCCCAGAAAGCAATGCCGCCCACCAGCAGCGCCACCACACAGGCGGGCCACAGCCTGCGCGCGGCGTCCTCCAGCGAGGCACGTTTCCACGCCAGCATCGGCCCGATTGCCATCGCCAGCAGCAGCGGCAAGGCGATCCAGATGATCGTCGAATTGAAGAACGGCGCACCGACGCTGAACTTGATGCCGAACAGCAGATCCGCCACCAGCGGCCACAACGTGCCCGCGAACACCACGCTGGTGATCGTACAGAGCAGGATGTTGTTCAGTACCAGCGCACCCTCGCGCGAGATGGGTGCGAACAGCCCGGTCGGTGCCAGCTTCGGCGCGCGCCAGGCGAACAGCGCCAGCGCTCCGCCAATCGTTGCCAGCAGCAGGGCCAGAATGAACATGCCGCGCGTCGGGTCGTTCGCGAAGGCATGCACCGAATTCAGCACGCCGGATCGCACCAGGAACGTCCCCATCAGCGACAGGCTGAACGTGGCGATGGCCAGCAGCACGGTCCAGATGCGCAGCGCCTCGCGCTTCTCCACCACGATGGCGGAGTGCAGCAGGGCGGTCCCGGTCAGCCACGGCATCAGCGAGGCATTTTCCACCGGATCCCAGAACCAGTATCCACCCCAGCCGAGTTCGTAATATGCCCACCACGACCCCAACGCGATGCCCGCGGTCAGGAACGCCCAGGCTGCCAGAGTCCACGGCCGCACCCAGCGCCCCCAGGCCGCGTCCAACCGCCCTTCCAGAAGCGCGGCCACCGCAAACGCAAACGCAATCGAGAACCCGACATACCCCGCGTAGAGCAGCGGCGGATGGAACGCGAGGCCGGGGTCCTGCAACAGCGGGTTCAGGTCTCGCCCTTCCATTGGCGGCGGCCAGATGCGGATGAACGGGTTCGACGTAAGCAGCGAGAACAACAGGAAGCCAGCAGCCACCAGCCCCAGCACGCCGATCACCCGCGCGCGCAACCGCGTTGGCAACTTGCGCCCGAAGCCCGCCACCGCCGCCGCACAGCCCGCCAACAGCAGGCACCACAGCAGCAGCGACCCTTCGTGATTGCCCCAGGTGCCGGTGATTTTATACAGCAGCGGCTTTAACGTGTGGCTGTTGCTCGCCACGTTGCCGACGCTGAAATCGGATATGACATACGCCCAGACCAGCGCCGCGAAACTGACCGTCATCGCCAGTAACTGCCCGGTGGCCAACGGCCCCGCCGTTGCCATCATGCGCGCATCGTTCCGCGCCGCGCCCCACAGCGGCAGGATCGCCTGTGCCACGGCCAGCGCCACAGCCAGTGCCATGGCGAAATGGCCGAGTTCCGGGATCACTGTGAGGAGCTCCGCGCCGGTTGCATGGAATTCCACTCCGACGAAGGCGGCGGCGGAGCGCCCGCTTCCGGGTTCCAGTGCCCGGTGCGGCGCAGTGCGTCGGCCACTTCGGGCGGCATGTAGGTTTCGTCGTGCTTGGCCAGAACTTCGGTCGCGCGGAAGGTGCCGTCGGGCTGTAACGCACCCAGCGCCACGATGCCCTGACCTTCACGGAACAGATCGGGCAGGATACCGCCATAGGTGACGGTGATGGTCGCCGGGCCGTCGGTCACGCGGAAGCGCGCCAGCGGGCGACCGGCTTCATCGACCTTTTCCACACTGCCGATCTCGACCAGCCCGCCCAGACGGAACGGACGGCCGGGCACGGCCTTGGTCGCCACGTCGGATGGCGGGATGAAGAACACCAGATTGTCCGACATGGCGGTCAGCGTCAGCGCACCTGCGGCACCCAGCCCCAGCATGCCCAGACACAGAAAGATCAGGCGGCGTTTTTTGCGGCTTGTCATGATGTCAGCCCTGCGCTCTGGCCGCACGCGGGTCGATGGCGCGCAGGCGGCGTTTCGCCGCGCGATGTCGCAGCAGGGCGAGCAGCCCCAGCCCGCCCAGCACCAGCACGGTCAGCACATAGGTGGCGGCGATGTAGGGCAGATGGGTCATGCGGGTTGCTCCGCGTTCTCGGCCTGATGGGCGCGGACCAGCAGCAGCGAACGGATGCGGCGTTCCATGATCGCCGAACGCAGCTGCGTGACGACCAGCGCCGCGAATACCAGCGAGAAGCCGATGGCGGTGATCAGCAGCGGGATGCGCATGTCGATATGGATGCTCATGTTCCGCATGCTGGATGGCTGGTGCAGCGTGTTCCACCAGTCCACCGAAACCTTGATGACCGGCAGGTTGATGACACCCACCAGCGCCAGAATGGCCCCGGCGCGATAGCCGCGCTCGGGCGTGTCGAACGCGCGGACCAGCGCGATATGGCCAAGGTAGAGGAACAGCAGGATCAGCATCGAGGTCAGCCGCGCGTCCCACACCCACCACGCGCCCCACATCGGCTTGCCCCACAGCGACCCGGTCGCCAGACACAGCGCGGTGAAGCACGCGCCGATCGGCCCGATCTCGGCCGCGGCCAGATCGGCCAGCGGGTGCTTCCAGACCAGCCCCATGGCGGACGCGATGGCGAGGCTCAGATAGCCCGACATCGCCAGCCAGGCGGCCGGGACATGCACATACATGATCCGCACCGAATCGCGCTGCTGCCAGTCGGCTGGCGAGACGAACAATCCCCAGGCGAGGCCGGTGATGGTGATGATGGCGGCCGCAGCCACCAGCCACGGCAGAATGGTGCCGGAAATCCGCAGAAAGCGGCCGGGATTGGCGAAGCGGTGCAGGTTGCTTGGCGCAGGGGGGGCAAGGTCAGGTGTCACGGCGGCAATGTATAGCTGCGATAGGAACAGGTTTGAAGGCTCATCCGAACATTGTAGGGTCCCGGCCGGGCTGGGGAATAACCCGGCTCAATTTTCGTAACGGTTTTTTATCGACAGGAACGCCAAGTATGCTGTTTTCGATCGTATGCGCTGACCGTCCGGGCCAGCTGGAGCTGCGGATGGCTACCCGCGCCGTGCATCTTGAGTATCTGAAGGCGCAGATCGGCGTCATCGTCGAGGGCGGGCCGTTGCTCGATCTGGCCGGTAATCCGTGCGGCAGCCAGCTGATCATCGACGTGGCCGACCGTGCCGCGGCGGAAGAATTTGCCGTGGGCGACCCGTATGCGAAGGCTGGCCTGTTCGAAAGCGCCCAGATCCGCGCGTTCCGCCGCGTGTTCCGCAATGGCGAGATGCTGGGCTGATGGCGTTCTGGCTGGTCAAATCCGAACCCGACGCGTTTTCGTGGGACCAGCAGGTGGCGAATGGTACCGAACCCTGGACCGGGGTTCGGAACTACGCCGCGCGCAATAACCTGAGCGCGATGAAGCTGGGGGACCGGGCGTTCTTCTACCATTCCAACATCGGCCGCGAGATTGTGGGCGTGGTGGAAGTGGCGCGCGAGGCATATCCCGACCCGACGGGGCTGGAGGAGAAGGGCAACTGGGTCTGCGTGGACATGTGCGCGGTGGAACCGATGCCGAAGCCGGTGAACCTTGCGACCATCAAGGCGACGCCCGAACTGGCGGATCTGGGGCTGGTGCGTCTGTCGCGCCTGTCGGTGGTGCCGGTGTCGGAAGCGCACTGGAAGCTGCTGTGCAAGATGGGTGGTCTGAAAAGCTGATGGACGCGCTGCTTGCCGCCCCCGAACGTCTGCTGTGCCGGGTGGAGGATATTGCGGACGGTGGGTCGAAGGGCTTTCCGGCGGCTCCGGGTGGATTTGTCGGGCTGTTCGCTGTGCGGCGTGGGGCGGATGTGTTTGTGTATGTGAATTCGTGCCCGCATATCGGCGTGCCGCTGGACATCGCCCCGGACCGGTTTCTGTCGGCGGATAGCACGCATATCGTGTGTGCGGCACATGGCGCGTGTTTCACGATCGAGGACGGTGTGTGCTTCAGCGGCCCGTGTCGCGGCGATGCGCTGGAGAGCGTGCCGGTGCGTGTGCAGGATGGCGTCGTGTATGTGGCGGCCGATGCCGGGCTATAGCAGCGGCCGTGTGACCATCAGCCAGACGATTCCCAGCACGGCGGCAAAGGCCGGGAAGCCGAACGCGAACCACCACCGATACAGCCGGTAATACATGGGCGGCAGCGGTGCGCCCTGTGTTGCGGCAACGCGCGCCAGATCGCGCATGCGCGCCTGCATCCAGACCACCGGCAACCAGAACGCACCCGTCACCAGATACAGGATCAGGCTGAGGCCGATCCATCCATCAAACACCGGCTGTCCGGTCAGGCAGGCCAGCGTGGCGCCGGTGATGGGTTGCAGCACCACGGCGGATGCGGTGAACAACATATCGGCGATCACCACGATGCGTGCCGTGTGCGCGATGGCGATGGCGTTCTGCGTGTGATGCGCCATCACCATGAAGAACGCGATCCCCGCGCCTGTGCCCAGCAGCACGCAGGCCCCGATAATGTGCAGAACCTTCATGAGGAAATAGAGGCTCATCGCTCGTCCAGCATCCCCAGCGCCGCCAGCGCCAGCACCGCTCCTGGCAACACTTTCACCAGCGGCCCCAGCGGGTCGAGCCACAGATCAGGCCGCACCAGCGTGCCACCCAACAGATACGCGGCCGAGACCAGCAGCATGCCGATCAATCCGATCTTCGCTGTGCGCCGGAAGGCGACAAGACCGGCCAGCGTGATATCGACAATCGCTCCGCTGATCACCGCCGTTGATGCCAGCCACATTGGCCATCCCGTCAGCACACACACTGCAGAATCGTGCGCGACAAAACCAATCAGCCCCGAGAGCAGCCAGAACACCACCAGCGCGATCAGCGCCGCCGGCTTCACGAAATACAGCCGCGCGAACCAGCGTTCCTGCACGCCCGACGGCCACGCGGCGAGCATGGCATCCAGACTGGCCGGGCGCATGTGCAGATGCTGCCATCCTTGCGCGTCGCCGGTGATGGCGTCGCGCAATTGCGCAATCGCTGTGCTGCGCATCGGGCTGCGCCAGCCGAGCCATGCCAGCGCATCTCCCGCCCATCCGGTCAGCCGCGCGAGGATCGGCGGCACGGCGCGCAGCGGTGCGGGCGGCACACCCAGCCACGCACGCAGACGCAGCAGCACGTCGGATAGTGCCACGCGGTCCAGGTGCACAAGGTCGATCACCGTGCGCAGTGGTGCATCTGCTTGCAGGGAACGACGCGCGGCCTCGGCCACATCCTGCACCGAGACGACCTGCGTGATGCTGTCCGCATGCACGGCGGGGATCATGCCGGGAAAACCCGCCAGTCCGCGCAGTAAGGCTGAACCGCCATACGCCGTCGGCCCCAGCACCAGCCCGGGGCGCAGGATGATCCAGTCGAGGTCGAGCTGCTGCAACGCCAGATCGGCTTCCAGCTTGGTGCTGTTGAACGTCGTCGCGCGCCCCGGCGCCACACCGGCGGCCGAGACATGCACGATGCGTCTTACTCCCGCCTGCTGGCAGGCCCGATACAGCGCCAGTGTGCCCGCGACGTGAATGGCATGCAGATCGTCGCGTGGGCTGTCCTGTAACGCACCGGCGCAGTTGATGACGGCATCGATGTTGTGCAGGTGTGGCAACCAGTCCGCTTCGGTCTGCAACTGCGCAAGGTCGATGTTGATCCAGCGCGCGTAGGGAAAGCGACGCGTGGCCACGCGGATATCGCGTCCGGCACCGGTCAGGGTGAAATCGTGCGCGTGCAGATGTGCAAGCACGTGGCTGCCGATGAACCCGTAAGCACCAAGCACCAGAACATTGCGCAGGGGCGGCATCAGCGGCTGTGTGTCTGCTGGCAGCGGGTCCACGCATCGATTGCCGCTGCGGTGTCCGCCAGCGGAATCCGCACCGAGGCCGGTGATGCTCCGGTGATCGAGATTTCAATCTCGTGCGCGGCGATCAGGTCGCGGATGAAGCTGTTGCGGTCGGGGATATCTATCTGCACTTTGGAACGCTGCATCGGCGGGGCGGGATGATATCCTGGCTGGGGGATCGCTGTGAAAATGCCCGGCGTGCTGGAAGGCAGGGTGATACGCATCTGCCGTGGCGCGTCGTCACCATCTGGAAAATGCCATGCCTGGTGCCCGATATGCAGGTGCATCCCCGGCGCGGTGATCTGGCTGTCCAGTTGGAGCCACGCATCCCCGACGCGTCTGGAAATCAGACATCCCGCCTGCGGGTAATAGGACAGGCTCCAGCCGGCAGGCAGGCTGCTGTCCGAAGTTCTGATGGCAGGTGCACGCGCCAGGGATGCCGGTGCCAGAGCACAGAAACATATCAGTGCAAGGACCGAGGCTGATCGAGCACGCATCAGCTCTTGTCCTGAACGTCGCCCGTATCGCAGATCATCCGCAGCAGCTGCCAGTCCTTGTTGCTGAGGGACGGTGTGCCGGTGTTTTCCGGAATGGCCGCGCTGCGTGCCTCGGCCTGTTCGCGCAGCAACGCTGCCAGCCCGGCCGAGCCGATCTGCGCGTCGGCCAGAATGCGCGCGCTGGTCATGTCGTCGTATGTGGTGCCGGTGCGCAGCCGCGTTGTCTGGTCGGGCAGGGAATTGCGCATCGTGGCCGTCAGGTCGCCGCGTGTCTCAACAAGGGTCGAGACCAGTTTGCCCGGCGTGCGGATGATCTGGCGCAGCGGCACCCGGCCGTCGGCCTGCGCCATGTTGAACGCCAGCGCGGCGGCGAACTGGTCGGCCGAGGCAAAATCGCCGAGGGTTTTGCGTGACAGGATCAACCTGCGTCCGGGCAGCAGCAGCGAGACGGGAGTTGCGGCATCGTCGATCACCATCACGTCGAGCGGAGAGCTGTTGTGTGCCAGTCTGCCCAGCAGACGGCTCAGAATATCGATGCCGGGCTGGCCGGTGCAGGCGGTCTGCTGCGCGGTGAGGCGGGTGTGCATCTGTCGGCCGATATAGGTCTCGGCACTGGCGGGCAGGGTTTTTGCGCCCCAGCTGGCGATGGCGGGCCAGAAGAACCATGCGGCGGCAATGGCGGCGGCCAGTGGCACCAGACGTATTACTTTCCGGGTGTTCCAGTTGCGGCTTTTGGCGTCGCGCCAGGCGCTGGTCTGTTCAAGCTCGCGGCGCAGGCCGATGGCGTCGTTGCCCTGCAGCGTCAGGCGGCCGGGCTGGCCGCGCTGGGTCAGTACCAGTTCCGTGCGGCTGTTCTGCACCGGTACCAGCTGGTCGATCTTCCAGAATGTCTGCGGGCGGCCGTTGGCATCCAGCACGGTGAGGTCATTCCCCGCCATCGACACCTTTGCCGCATAGGCCGCATTGCCATTCTGAAAAAACGCCGACCAGCTCATGTTCTGCAATCCTGTAAGCGGGGCATCATATCACATGCCCTCAGTTCGGTGTGGTGGGTTTCTGCGTGGCGGTACTGCGGCAGATATTGCGCAGGGCCTTCCAGCCGTCGCTGTCCAGCAACCGGGTGCCGCTGGTCTCGGGGATGCGGGCGATGCGGTCAGCCAGCGGCGGATGGGTCTGGGCATAGCGCCACAGGCCGGTCGCATCGCCATGCGCTTCATGCAGGCGGGTGAAAAATTCCAGCAGACCCTTCGTGCTGATCTGTGCGCGTTGCAGCGCTTCCACGGCGTATTCGTCGGCCTGCACTTCGAAGCTGCGCGTGTGTGCCGTCTGCGTCAGATGGGTGGCGATGGAGCCGAGCAACCCGCCGCTGGGGTCCAGAGTCGAGATCACCAGCGCGATGCCCGCATGGCGCATCAGGCCGCGCATGCTGTGACGGTAGCTCTGGTGCCCGATTTCGTGCGCCAGGACGCCTGCCACTTCGTCGGGGCTTTGCGCATTATCCAGCAGCCCGCGATAGACGATGATGGTGCCACCCGGCATGGCCAGCGCGTTGATAGTGTCACTGTCGATGACGACCACGCGCAGCGGCAGGGGCGTTGGAGTAAATGGCTCCAGCCGCGTCAGAACCTGTGCCAGTGCGGCGCTGCCAGCGGGTGATGCGCATTGCCGTTCGGTGCCGATCAGCAGCGGCTGCAATGCCTCGCCGATGGAAACGTCCGCGCGGGTGGGGACGATGTTGACCAATCGGTCGGCAACGCTGGGCCATCCGAACCACAACCCGATGGAGGCGGCCAGAACGGCCGTGATCCCGAACGCCAGTTTTCCGCGGCGGCTGTTATTCGTGCGTCGCCACGCCCCCGATGCCTGCAACGTCGCGCGTATCTGCGCAGCACCCTCGCCCGAGGCGATCAGGCGTCCGGGCTGGTTCTTGCAGGCGACGATCAGCGTGGCGGGCGGTGTGTCCTGCACCGTGATATCGTTGACGGGCCAGCTGACGGAGCCTGCCGCTCCGGTGATGACCAACGCGTATCCGGCAATGCTGACGTTGCTGACCGCATGGTCGATGGCGGTTTTTCCGTCCTGCCAGATCAGGGCATCCTGCATGTCACAAGCCCTTGTCCCAATGGCCCATGCACCGCCCGGCGCATGGGAGATATCAGATGTTGAAACCGGCACCGATGATATTCGACAACTGCCCGCTTTCGTCCGGTGTCTGCGCCACACGCGCCAGGTCGAGCGACCCGGTCAGGGTAATATGTGTGGTGAGGAACTGCATTACGCGGTGGATGGCGATGGGGGCCAGCAGCCCGAGGCTGAAGATGACGATCAGCATGTTGCTCGCCACCAGCCCCATAACCTTCCATACCGATGCCGTCAGGCTGAAGCGCATGGCATCGTTGTCGATTGTGGTGTTGGTGATGGTAAAGCGCAGCACGGCCGAGATCATCACCAGGGCGGGGGCCAGAACGGCAACGAAATACGCAATAACAATGACAATAAATATGCTGGGGTTGGCGAGAACCATTATGGGGTTTCGGGCGTTGTTATAGGTGCTGGCCATCAGGAAAATAATAGCGACAACGATAACGATTACAGCGACCAAAATGCACAGGGCAGACAGCAGATACCATAGGAACAGGCTTTTCCCCTCTCCCTTGAAGGCAAATTTTACATTGCCCCAGCGGGTTTCCCCCACGGTTCTCTGCAGGCGCGCTGCGATCATCCACGGGGTGTAGAATCCCACTGTAAAGACGGTTAGCAGGGACTGCCCGAACATCTGCAGCGCATACGAAACCGGTGAACCATCCTGCCCGAAGCGGATGCCGCGTAATGATGTTCGCGTCATCAGGTAACGCCGGCCGAGGAAGTATGCCGCAAACACCAGCAGAAGCATTACGGGATAGAAGATCCAGAGCCCCAGGTTGAGAGTCATCCATGGATAACCGGTGGCCTGTGCAATTCCATATCCGATGGCGAAGGCACCGGCGAATGTCAGAACCAGTAACAGCGTTGCCATCAGAAATCCGCGCAACAATTCTCCACCTGCGCCCGTGTATTCCAGCGGCTGCCCCGCCACGCGGATATTGGACCACAGATAGCGACGCATGTTGGTGATCGCCCAGAAACGGTAAACGCCGAGGGTGACGATCGTCAGCAACAGGTTCTTGAAGAAGATACCGAACAGACTGTTTCTTGTACCGGTCCAGGCCAGTGCGGGATTCTGCAAGACAGTGGAGGGGTGCGTCTCGGACATGAAGTTCCTCGGGCCGGTATTTAACGGGGCGATTGATATGGCTTTGAGGGCTTTTTGCCACTTGGTGCGGGAAAAGTAAATTATTGGAAATCTTTTGGTGGCGCAGTTTATGTAAGCGGCAGCCATCCTTCGATTTTTACCAGTCTGTCGTTGGGATCTATGTCGTGCTGCTCAGGTGCGCCGTGTTTGAAAAGCTGGCACCGGCACCCGGCGCGGCGCTGCCAGCAGCGGATGCCAATGACCGAAGGCTGCGTCGGTTATACTGCGGTGCCGCCCACCGTCAGCCCGGTCATTTTCAGCGTCGGCTGGCCCACGCCAACCGGCACGCCTTGCCCCGATTTGCCGCAGGTGCCGATGCCGGGGTCCAGTGCCATGTCGTTGCCGATCATCGTGATGCGCGTCAGCGCGTCGGCGCCGTTGCCGATCAGCGTGGCGCCCTTCACTGGCGCGCCGATCTTGCCGTCCTCGATCAGATAGGCTTCGCTGGCCGAGAACACGAACTTGCCGCTGGTGATGTCCACCTGACCGCCGCCGAAATTCGCCGCATACAGGCCGCGTTTCACACTGCGCAGAACCTCGTCCTGCGCGTGCGTGCCGCCCAGCATCACCGTGTTGGTCATGCGTGGCATGGGCGCGTGGGCGTAGCTCTGGCGGCGACCGTTGCCGGTGGATGCGCCGCCCATCAGACGGCCGTTCTGCCGGTCCTGCAGGAAGCCCACCAGAATGCCATCCTCGATCAGTGTGGTGCGCGATGTGGGGGTGCCTTCGTCGTCGATGGTCAGGCTGCCGCGCCGGTCCTCGATCGTGCCGTCGTCCACCACGGTGACGCCGGGGGATGCGATGCGCTGGCCCAGCAGTCCTGCAAAGGCCGAGGTCTTCTTGCGGTTGAAGTCGCCCTCCAGCCCGTGACCGATGGCTTCGTGCAGCAGAATGCCGGGCCAGCCGGACCCGAGCACGACCTCCATCTCGCCCGCGGGGGCTGCGATGCTCTCGAGGTTGAGTGTCGCCTGTCGCAGCGCCTCGTTCACGGCATGCTGCCAGGTGGCGGTGTTGGCCACGCGGTCGTAGCCGAAGCGCCCGCCGGTGCCGAAGCTGCCGGTCTCGCGCTTGCCGCCCGGGGTGGCGACCACCACGGTGACATACAATTGCACGAGGGGACGCAGGTCGGCCACGCGGGTGCCGTCGGCGCGGATGATCTGCACGGCCTGCCATTCGCCTGACAGCGCCGCCATAACCTGCACCACGCGCGGATCACGGGCGCGGGCATAGGCGTCGATCTCGCCCAGCAGGGCGGTGCGGGCGGCCACGTCCAATGTGGGAAGCGGGTTGGCGTCGCTGTAGAGGCGCGCATTGGTGGAGTGCGGCGCGATGGAGGCCGTGCCGCTGTATCCCTCGGCCACGGCACGCACGGTTTCGGCCGCGCGCTTCAGGGCGTCCTCGGTGATGATGCCGGAATGGGCGTAACCGGCGGTCTCGCCCGTCACGGCGCGCAGGCCGAAACCGCGGGCGGTGTCGAAGCTGGCGCTGCGGATGCGGCCGTCTTCGATGCTGATGCGTTCGCTCTCGCGATATTCCAGGAACAGTTCGCCGTCTTCCGTCTGCCCCAGGGCGGCGCGTACCATGCGCTGGGCATCGTTGGGTGCGGCGAGGCCGTCTTCCAGACCGAAGAACAGGGTGTCGGTGGTGTGCAGTGCGTTCATCGGGTTAAGGGTCCTGAAAGAGGGGGGAGCGCAGTATAGCGGCGATGTTATGATTTTGCGCTGATATGATGCAGGGTGTGTAGCAGAACCAGCACCGCCGTTAACACCAGCACGGCCATGGTCTGATGGAACGTTCCCAGCGCTACCGGCACAACCAAAATCAGCGTGGTAATGCCGACCACATACTGCGCGGCAATCAGCGCGGCCAGCCAGCGTGCCGCGCGCCGCAGCGCCGTGGGGGCCGGGGATGTATGCAGGTGCAGCAGCGTGACAATGCCCAGAAACAGGGTGAGCGTCGCCAGCGCACGGTGATTCCACTGCACGGCGGGGATGTTTTCGGTCCAGTTGAGCAGGAAGGGAGTGAGTCGAGCGTATCCCTCGGGGATCAGCGCGCCGTCCATCAGTGGGAAGGTATTATAGGTCAGCCCCGCATGCAGCCCGGCCACGAAACCGCCTGCCAGCATGGTGAGAATGGCAGCAATGGCGGTGCCCCAGACCAGACGTTTCTGCGTGCGGGTCACCGCCACGCGCCTGGTGTTATCGGCCCGCAGATCGAGAACGGCCCAGACCAGCGCGGCATACAGGATAAACGCCAGCGCCAGATGCACGACCAGCCGATAGGGGGACACGCTGGTGCGATCGGCCTCGAATCCCGATGCCACCATGAACCAGCCGACTGCGCCTTGCAGTCCACCCAGAATGAACAGCAGCACGAGACGCGGTAACAGCGGGCGCGGGATCATCCCTTTGGCCCAGAACCAGATGCAGGGCAGCAGAAAGGCAAACCCGATCAGCCGCCCCCAGAAGCGGTGGGTCCATTCCAGCCAGAAGATCTGCTTGAACCCGGCGATGCCGAATCCCTCGTTGATCAGGGCGTATTGGGGAATGGTGCGATACAGGTCGTAAAGCCGCTGCCATTCGGCATCGGATACCGGGGGCAGGGCGCCGGTGAAGGGCGCCCATTCCATGATGGACAGGCCAGACCCGGTCAGCCGGGTTGCGCCGCCCAGTGCGACCATCAGCAGCACCATGCCAGCCACCAGACCCAGCCAGCAGGACAGGGGACGGTAACGCGTATCGGAAAAAGTATGTGTCATGAGGAGGTGTTGTTATTCTTGTTTCTGTCTGTGACGGGTATTTTGATACGGTTTGGCGGCCATGGGAACCGAAATGCGGATCTGGATTCCCCTTTGCTCCTTGGGGTTGAGCTGTCGGATCAGGCGGAAATCTGCCAGTTCGGGCTTTGGAAATTGACTCTTTCCCCGGTTTCCGCGCATAACCCCTCCGTTCCGGTTTTGCCGGTTTTTCGGTCCCTCCCGACGAGGGACTCCGCCGCCCCGCGAGTTTCGCGCAGCGGCGCGTTGTGTTTTGGGGTGTTGTGGTGATGTTCGACGCGCTGTCGGGCAAGCTGTCAGGGGTTTTTGATCGGTTGCGCGGACGCGGCGCACTGAGCGAAGCCGACGTGACCGAAGCCCTGCGCGAAGTTCGCCTCGCCCTGCTGGAAGCCGACGTTGCCCTCCCCGTCGTCAAGGACCTGATCGCGCGAATCCGCGACGAGGCCGTCGGCGAGAAAGTCCTGAAATCCATCACCCCCGGCCAGCAGGTCGTGAAGATCGTGCACGATGCACTGGTCGACGCGCTCGGCGGTGCAGGCGCGGTGGGGATCAATCTGGATCGTCCGGCCCCCGTGCCGGTTCTGATGGTCGGACTGCAAGGCTCGGGCAAGACCACCACGTCCGGCAAGCTGGCGCTGCGCCTGCGCGACAAGATGCGCAAGAAGGTGCTGCTGGCCTCGCTCGATACCCAGCGCCCTGCCGCGCAGTTGCAGCTGGCCCAGCTGGCCGAGCGTGCTGGTGTGGCCAGCCTGCCCATCGTGGCGGGCGAAACGCCGGTGCAGATTGCCGCGCGTGCCATGGATATGGCGCGGCGCGAAGTGTTCGATGTGGTGATCCTCGACACGGCCGGTCGTCTGTCGATCGACGAGACGCTGATGGCCGAGGTTGCCGCCGTCAGCAAGCTGACCGACCCGGCGGAAACGCTGTTGGTTGTGGACGCGATGACCGGGCAGGACGCGGTGAACGTCGCCAAGGCGTTCCACGAAAAGATCGGCGTAACGGGCATCGCGATGACGCGGCTGGACGGCGATGCGCGCGGTGGTGCGGCGCTGTCGATGCGCGCTGTCACCGGTGCGCCGCTGAAGCTGATCGGCGTGGGCGAAAAGCTCGACGCACTGGAAGAATTCCATCCGGAACGTATTGCCGGCCGCATTCTCGGCATGGGCGACATCGTGTCGCTGGTCGAACGCGCGGCCGAGACCATCGACCGGGACGAGGCCGAGAAATTCGCCGCAAAAATGGCGAAGGGCCAGTTCGACCTGGAAGACTATGCCAAGCAGTTGCAGCAGATTGGCAAGATGGGCAGCCTGTCCGGCTTGCTCGGCATGCTGCCGGGCGTGGGCAAGATGAAGGCCCAGCTGGAAAGCGCCAATCTGGACCAGAGTATCCTGAAACGTCAGGCGGCGATCATCTCGTCGATGACGAAGGCGGAGCGCCGTAAACCCGACCTGATGAAGGCCAGCCGCAAGAAGCGGGTGGCTGCAGGCGCCGGTGTGCAGGTGCAGGAGATCAACCGCCTACTGAAGCAGTTCGACGACATGTCCGCAATGATGAAGCGGATGAACAAACTTGGCGAAAAAGGCCTGAAGCGTGGCGGTCTTGCTGCACTTCTGGGCGGTCGCCGACCATTTTGATGAATAAGTGAAGGAGAGACCCCACTATGGGCCTTAAGATTCGTCTTGCGCGTGCCGGTGCGAAGAAGCGCCCCTACTACCACATCGTGATTGCGGACAGCCGTTCGCCGCGCGATGGCCGTTTCATCGAAAAGGTTGGCTCGTACAACCCGATGCTGCCGGCCGATCATGCCGACCGCATTCGTCTGGTCGACGAACGCATCAAGCATTGGCTGAGCCAGGGTGCTCTGGCCACCGACCGTGTGGCGCGCTTCATCGGCAAGGCCGGTCTGGCCCCGATGCCGGTCTGGAACGAACAGCCGAAGCAGTCCGCGCCGAAGAAGAAGGCGCAGGAACGTGCAGCAGCTGCGGCTGGCGCTGGCGCATAAGGCAAACGCCTGAATGTCCGCAACCCGCATCCTGATGGGCGTGATTGGCCGTCCGCACGGTGTGCGCGGGCTTGTCCACGTGATGAGCTACGCCACCGATCCGGCCGATCTGACACGGTATGGTGCTCTGTCCACGCTGGACGGGCGTCGTTTCGTGCTGCGCTGGACGGGGGATGGGGTTGCCGCGATTGATGGGATTTCGGACCGCGACGCGGCCCAGAAGCTGACCAATGTGCAGCTTTTTCTGGACCGCGAAGATCTGCCGAAACCTGATGCGGATGAATACTACTACGTCGATCTGATCGGGCTTGCCGCGCATGGCGTGGATGGGGCCGTGATGGGCCAGGTGAGCGCCGTGCACGACTATGGTGCCGGTGTCAGTCTGGAAATCGCGCGTGGGGATGATCCGGTGCTGTTGGTGCCGTTCACCAAGGCGGCCGTTCCGGTGGTCGATATCGCCGGGCGTCGCGTGGTGGTGGAACCGCCGGCCGAACAGGTCGTGCGTCCGGAAGACGCAGAAGCGGAAGGTGCGGCATGAGCTGGCGTGCATCCGTCCTCACGCTGTTTCCGGACATGTTTCCAGGTTCGCTGGGCCAGTCTTTGGCCGGGCGCGCATTGGAGGCCGGGATCTGGTCGCTGGATGCCACCGATATTCGCAGTTTCGCTTTGGACAAACATCGGACCGTGGACGACACGCCCTGCGGGGGCGGTGCGGGCATGGTGATGCGGGCGGATGTTCTGGATGCGGCGATCGCTTCGGTCGCCGATGACCGGCCGCTGGTCTATCTGTCTCCGCGTGGTGCGCCGCTCACGCAGAACCTTGTGCGCGATCTGGTTTCAGGTCCGGGCGTGGTGCTGCTGTGCGGCCGGTACGAGGGGATCGACCAGCGCGTGATCGACGCGCGCGGTCTGCGCGAGGTGAGTATCGGCGATTACGTGCTGTCGGGTGGCGAGCCTGCGGCGCTGGTCTTGCTGGATGCCTGTGTACGGTTACTGCCCGGCGTGATGGGCGCGGCGGAAAGCGGCGTTTCGGAGAGCTTCTCCGAAGGGTTGCTGGAATACCCACACTACACGCGGCCGGTGCAATGGAATGGTCTGGCGGTGCCGGATGTTCTGCTGTCCGGCAATCATGCGGCGGTAGCTGCGTGGCGACAGGCGCAGGCGGAAGAATTGACGCGGCTGCGTCGCCCGGATCTGTGGGCGGCGCGGGCGCAGGAAAAAGCTGCCCGGAGATCGGGCATGGTTGCAACCGGGGCTTCGGCCTCGTAAGGGTTTCAGACGAGAGGGTTTGTGCGATGAATATCATCCAGCAGTACGAGGCCGCCGAAGTGGTGCGCCTGTCAGGCATTCGTGCGGTTCCGGATTTCGGTCCGGGCGACACGGTGCGCGTTATGGTGAAGGTGGTCGAAGGCGAACGCACCCGCACCCAGGCCTATGAAGGCGTGGTGATTGCGCGTTCGAACAAGGGCCTGAGCAGCAACTTCACCGTTCGCAAGCTGAGCTACGGCGAAGGCGTGGAACGCGTATTCCCGCTGTATGCGCCCACCATTGCGGAAATCCAGGTGGTTCGCCGCGGCGCTGTGCGTCGTGCGAAGCTGTATTACCTGCGTGGCCGTCGCGGCAAGTCGGCGCGTATTGCCGAAAAGGTTGTGCCGCAGACCGGCTCGGCCGAACGGGCCTAACACCCACACGAGGGAGGGAACACATGGATCAGGAAAAAAAATCGCGCACACTGTTCGACAAGATCTGGGACAGTCACGTGGTGGACCGGCTTCCTGATGGCACATGTGTTCTCTACATCGACCGGCATCTCGTCCACGAAGTGACCAGCCCGCAGGCCTTTGAAGGTCTGCGGCTGGCGCACCGGCAATTGCGCCGACCTGATGCGACGATCGCGGTTGTAGATCACAATATCGCAACCTCGGACCGTAGCGCGGGCATCAAGGAAGAGGATAGCCGGATCCAGGTGGAAACCCTGGAACAGAATGTGCGTGATTTCGGCGTGCCGTATTTCCCGATCGATGATGTGCGCCAGGGTATTGTGCATATTATCGGGCCGGAACAGGGCATCAGCCTGCCGGGCATGACCATCGTGTGTGGCGACAGCCATACATCGACTCACGGGGCGCTGGGTTCGCTGGCGTTCGGCATCGGCACGTCCGAGGTCGAGCACGTCATGGCGACGCAGACTCTGCTGCAGAAACCCGCCAAAAACATGCGTGTTACGGTGAATGGCAAGGCGCCTGCGGGCACCTCGGCCAAGGACATCGTGCTGGCAATCATCGGCAAGATCGGCACGGCGGGCGGTACCGGCCACGTGATCGAATTTGCGGGCGAGGCGATCCGCGCGCTCGACATGGCGGGCCGGATGACGGTGTGCAACATGTCGATCGAAGCTGGCGCACGCGCCGGTCTGATCGCACCGGACGAGACGACCTTCGCGTATGTGAAGGGCCGTCCCTTTGCGCCGAAGGGCGCCGATTTCGACGCTGCCGTTGCGTGGTGGAAGTCTCTGGTGGCCGACCCGGACGCGGTATACGACACCGAAGTGACGCTGGATGCAGCGCAGATCATCCCGATGGTCAGCTGGGGCACCAGCCCGGAAGACGTGCTGCCGATCACCGGCACCGTCCCCAACCCCGCCGACATTGCCGACGAAACCCGCCGCGCCCAGGTGCAGCGGATGGTCGATTACATGGGCCTGATCCCCGGCCAGAAGCTGACCGATGTGAAGGTCGATGTGGTGTTCGTGGGATCGTGCACCAACGGGCGTATTGAGGACATGCGGGCGGTGGCCGAACTCGCCAAGGGGCGCAAGGTAGCGCCGGGCGTGCGCGCGCTGATCGTGCCGGGTTCCGGTCTGGTCAAGCAGCAGGCCGAGGAAGAAGGGCTGGATCGTATCCTGCTCGACGCCGGGTTTGAATGGCGCGAGCCGGGATGTTCGATGTGTCTGGGCATGAACCCGGACAAGCTGACGCCGGGCCAGCGTTGCGCCAGCACGTCGAACCGCAATTTCGAGGGCCGACAGGGTCCGGGCGGACGCACGCATCTGGTCTCGCCCGCGATGGCGGCGGCGGCGGCGTTGACCGGCCATCTGGCCGATGTGCGGGAGTTCCGCTGATGCAGGCGTTTACCAAACTGACCGGTGTTGCGGCCCCGATGCCGCAGGCGAATGTCGATACCGACAAGATCATCCCGGCGCGCTTCCTGAAGACCATCAAGCGCACCGGTCTGGGCAAGAACCTGTTCGACCCGATGCGCTATCTGCCCGACGGGTCCGAGAATCCGGATTTCATTCTCAACCAGGGGCCGTATCGCAAGGCCGAGATCCTGATCGCGCATGAAAATTTCGGCTGCGGTTCGTCGCGCGAACATGCGCCGTGGGCGTTGCTGGATTTCGGTATTCGCTGCGTGATTGCGCCGGATTTTGCCGACATTTTCCACAATAACTGCTTCAAGAACGGCATCCTGCCGATCCGCCTGCCGCGCGCGGTGTGCGATGCGCTGATGGAAGATGCCCGCATGGGCGGCAACGCGCGCATCAGCATCGATCTGGAACGTCAGGTTGTGGTGCGCCCGAACGGAACTGAAATTCCGTTCGAGGTAGACGCGCTGCGCAAACATTTTCTGCTGAACGGTCTGGACGATATCGGCCAGACGATGCAGCGTGCACCTGCGATTGATGCCTACGAGGCGAAACGGCAAACCGAACGCCCGTGGGTGCCCTCAATCTCGGCCACTTAAGACACGGGGAATTCCATGACTGCTAACAAGAAATTGCTGGTGCTGCCGGGTGATGGCATCGGCCCTGAAGTGATGCGCGAAGTGCGCCGGGTGATCGACTGGATGGACCGTCGCCGGCATGTGTCGTTCAACCTTGAAGAAGGTCTGGTCGGCGGCGCGGCGATCGATGCGCACGGCGTGGCAATTACCGAAGAAACGGTCGAGCGCGCCAAGGCGGCCGATGCAGTGCTGTTCGGTTCGGTCGGCGGCCCGAAATGGGACACGCTGGGCTTCGCCATCCGCCCCGAGATCGCCATCCTGACGCTGCGCAAGGAACTGGGCCTGTTCGCCAACCTGCGCCCGGCGACGGTGTATGAACCGCTGATCGATGCCTCGACCCTGAAGCCCGAAGTGGTGAAGGGCCTCGACATCATGATCGTGCGTGAAAGCACGGGCGGCATTTACTTCGGCGAACCGCGCGGCGTGGAAACTCTGCCCGACGGCAGCAAGCGCGGCTTCAACACGGAAGTCTACACGACGATGGAAATCGAGCGTGTGGCGCGTGTGGCGTTCGAACTGGCACGCAAGCGGCAGAACCGCGTGTGCAGCGTGGAAAAAGCCAACGTGATGGAAAGCGGCCTGCTGTGGCGGCAGGTGGTGACGGCGTTGCAGCAGCGCGAATTCCCCGATGTGGAACTGTCGCACATGTATGCCGATAACTGCGCGATGCAGCTGGTGCGCAACCCGCGTCAGTTCGACGTGATCGTGACTGGTAACCTGTTCGGCGATCTGCTGTCTGATCTGGCCTCGATGCTGACCGGTAGTCTGGGCATGCTGCCATCCGCCACGCTGGGTGGGCTGGACACGGCGGGGCATCGGCATGCGCTGTATGAACCGATCCACGGTTCGGCGCCGGACATCGCGGGCAAGGGCATCGCCAACCCGATGGCGCAGATGCTGAGCTTTGCGATGCTGCTGCGGTATTCCTTCGGTATGGAGGAAGATGCGGCCTTGGTTGAACAGGCCTGCGTGAAGGTGCTGGGCAAGGGGGTTCGCACGGCGGACATCTTGCAGCCGGGCATGGAAAAAGTCGGCACACAGGCGATGGGCGACGCGGTTCTGCGGGCGCTGGACGAACTGGCGGCGTAAAACGGAACGGGAAGATCATATTTACAGAAAAATATGATCTTTCCCTCTTGCCGAGTGGGGCAGGGGTCGCTATCAACCCGCCTCTGGATGCGCCCGTAGCTCAGCTGGATAGAGCACCAGACTACGAATCTGGGGGTCAGAGGTTCGAATCCTTTCGGGCGCGCCATTTCGGAACAAAACTGCGAACTTCTGAACCCTTTGATTTGCCGCCATTCGCCGTCGCGAGTGTTTGCAGAAGTGCACTTTTCTTGCCGATAATACGAATGTCCTGTTTGCTGACCACTTCGATCCTTTGCGCCAGAGCCGCAGATGCTCGCGCCGGTATATGCCGTCCTCGTTCTTGAGCTTTCGCCGCGCCGCACGGGCGAATTTCTTCAAATCGTCTGGGGTGACGTTTATCTCATTGCGTTCAATGGACGCACTCGCCCGCTCTGCCTCATGGCGCGCCTGATCGCGGGTCGCAGACAATTCGGCAATACGGACTTTCAAGGCAGAGGCGCCAAGGTCGGCAACTCCGTCTTCAATGGCCTGATAGAGGCGGTTCAGTTTTGCCTCGCATTCCATTGCCCGCCTTTTCAGTTCGGCTGCATGTTCCTGTTTCCGGGAGGACAGATTACCCCTTTTCGCTGCCACCCGACATCGTGTCATGGATGGGAGATTCCAGTACTGCGGCGGAGGCACTTCGCGTCTCACGGGCGATTGCGATACGGCGCACCAAGACGTAGAACACCGGCGTCAGGACAAGGCCGAACAGCGTGACGCCAAGCATGCCGGCGAACACGGCAATCCCCATGACATGGCGCATCTCGGCACCGGCCCCCGTGGCGATCACCAGCGGGACGACACCCGCGATAAAGGCAAGCGAGGTCATCAGGATTGGCCGCAGACGAAGCCGGGCCGCTTCAAGCACCGCGTTGAACGGATCGATGCCTTCATCTTCCTTCGCTCTGGCGAACTCGACGATCAGGATCGCATTTTTGGCGGCGAGACCGACAAGCACGACGAAACCGATCTGCGTGAAAATGTTGTTGTCGCCTCCCGTGAGCCAGACCCCTGCGATCGCGGAAAGCAACGCCAGCGGAGCGATCAGCAACACAGCGAGCGGCAAAGACCAACTGTTGTATTGCGCCGCGAGAATCAGGAATGCGAGCAGAACAGACAGCGGGAAGACGTACATGGCCGTGTTCCCGGCTTGTTTCTCCTGATAGGCGAGGTCCGTCCACGCGAAGGCCATGCCGGGTGGCAACGTTTCCGATGCGATCCGTTCCATGGCTGCGGTCGCTTGTCCGAACGCGTATCCGGGCGCCGGGCTGCCGCTGATATCGGCCGACGGGAAGCCGTTATAATGCATGACGCGATCCGGCCCAGAACTGTGCCTGATTGTCAGCAAGGCCGATAACGGAATCATTTCGCCCGCCGCATTGCGCACCTTCAGGCGGCCGATATCCTCCGGCTGCATACGAAATGGCGCGTCCGCCTGAACCATCACACGGTAGGTGCGGCCGAATCGATTGAAGTCGTTAGCGTAGAGCGAGCCGAGGTTTACCTGCAACGTCTCGAAGATCGTGTTGAGTGGCACCCCTTGCGATTTGGCCTTCACCCGGTCGATGTCCACCTGCACCTGGGGTGCATTCACCTGGAAGCTCGCGAGCATGCCCGCCAGCTCGGGTGTTTGCATCGCCTTGCCCATGATCGCGCCCTGTGCCTGCGCAAGGGCCTCAAAACCCTGCCCCGCTCGATCCTCGATCTGGATCTTGAAACCACCGGTCGCGCCGAGTCCCGGAACAGGTGGTGGCGGGAAGATGCCGGCAAAGCCATCGGGGATCTGGCTGAACTTGCCCATCAGGCGACCTGCGATTGCGAAAGCGGACAAGGAGGGATCCTTACGCTCGTCAAAGGGCTTGAGCATCGTGAACATGACGGCAGCGTTGGGAATATTGACCATGCCGTTGACCGAAAGCCCGGGAAACGCGACGACACTTTCCACGCCTGGTTCGGCAAGCGCGATTTCCGACATTTTCTTGACGACTGCCTCGGTGCGATCAAGCGAGGCTCCGCTTGGAAGCTGAGCGATGCCGACAAGGTAATACTTGTCCTGAGCCGGCACGAACCCGTTGGGCACGGCCTGGAAACCCATCCATGTCATGCCGACCAGACCGGCGTAGATAAGCAAGACGAGCACACTGAACCTCACGGCGCGCCGCACCGATCGGACATAGGCATTCGCGGCGCTGTCGAAGAAGCGGTTGAACAGCCGGAAGAACCAGCCGAACAGAGCGTCGATCGCGCGGGTCAGGAGATCGCGCTTCACCGCGCCGTGGTGCGGCTTCAGAAGCACGCCTGCGAGCGCAGGAGAAAGCGTGAGAGAGTTGACCGCCGACAGGATGGTTGAGATTGCGATCGTGAGGGCGAACTGCCTGTAAAACTCTCCTTGCAAGCCGGACAGGAAAGCCGAGGGAATGAACACGGCTGACAGCACTGAAGTAATGGCAATAATCGGCCCGGTTACTTCGTCCATGGCCTTGCGGGCGGCCTCCTTCGGAGTTTCGCCGAGCGTAATGTGACGTTCGACGTTTTCAACGACCACGATGGCATCATCGACCACGATACCGATGGAGAGCACCAGCCCGAACAACGACAGCGTGTTCAACGAGAAGCCGAACATGTACATGAGGGCGAATGTGCCGACCAACGATACTGGCACAGCAACCAGCGGGATGATCGAAGCACGCCAAGTCTGAAGGAAGAGCACGACCACAATCACCACCAGCGCGATGGCTTCGAGCAGCGTAATGACCACGGCCTCCAGAGAAGCCTTGACGAAGACGGTGGGGTCATAGGCGATGCGATACTCCATACCCTCGGGAAAACCTTTCTGCAGGTCTTCCATGGTGCTGCGGATGGCACTCGATACATCGAGTGCGTTGGCACCGGGGCTCTGGATGACCTGGATCGCCAGCGCGGGCTTACCGTCGAGAAGACTGCGCAGCGCGTAAGAGTCCGCACCAAGTTCGACACGGGCAATATCCCGCAGACGTGTGACCTGGCCGTTGGGGCCGGTCTTGACGACGATGTCGCCGAACTGCTCCTCGGTAGACAACCTGCCAAGGGTATTGACGGTGATCTGGAATGCCGCCGAGGCCTCCGGCTGCTGGCCGACCGAGCCGGCGGCGACCTGGACATTCTGCTCCTGAATTGCCGCCACCACCTCGGAGGCGGTCAGGCCGCGCGCCGCCACCCTGGCCGGATCGAGCCAGATCCGCATCGAATATTCGCCAGCACCCCAGACCAGCACATCCCCCACGCCGGGTAGGCGCGCCAACTGATCGCGCACCTGCAGGAGGGCGTAGTTCGACAGATAAAGAGGATCGTAGCGATCGTCAGGCGAGACGAGATGCACAACCATCAGGATGTCGGGCGAGGTCTTCTGCGTCACGACGCCAATGCGCTGCACCTCTTGCGGCAGACGCGGAAGCACCCGCGAGACGCGGTTCTGCACCTGGATCTGCGCCATGTCAGGATCGGTGCCTTGCTGAAAGGTCACTGTCAGCGTCATGCGTCCGTCGGTTGCGGCCTGCGAACTCATATAGAGCATGTTTTCGACGCCGTTGATCGCCTGCTCAAGCGGTGCGGCAACCGTTTCGGCGATCACTTCGGGATTGGCGCCCGGATAGCTAGCTGTTACCTGCACCGTCGGGGGCGTTACCTGGGGATATTCGCTCAGCGGCAGCTTCACGAGTGTCAGACCACCGGCGATCAGCATCAAGACCGAGAGAACGACGGCAAAGATCGGACGGTCGACGAAAAAGCGCGGGATATTCATCGACGTGCCTCCGAAGTTTCAGCCCTGGACCGGCCGCCATCGGCAGATTGACCTGGTGGCATCGGAATCATCTGCGGGGCCACTCGCATGCCCGGGCGGACCAAGCCCTTCACAATGATCTTTTCACCCGCATTGAGACCGGCGGTGACGACACGCAAACCGTCGATCATGGGTCCGAGTTTGACCGGGCGGTATTCGGCCTTGTCGTTGGTTCCGAGAACCAGAACGTAGCGGCTTCGTTGATCGATGCCGATTGCCTGATCGTCGATGAGCACAGCCTGAACCGGTTCTGCGGTAACGAGGTTTACCCGCGCAAAAAGGCCGGGCGCCAGCCGACCGTCAGGGTTCTTCACAATGGCTCGCGCACGGATTGTCCCCGTGCTCCGATCAACGCGGTTGCTGAGAAAATCGAATTCGCCGGCAAGCGGGAAGCCGGTATCGGTCATCAGCCCCACCTGTACCGGCAACTTGACAGCAACCTTTCCACTTTCGTTCGCCCGCGCCCGTGCGGCGAATTCGAGATAGGTGGCTTCATCGATATCGAAATAAACATGGAGGGGATCGGTGGAGACGATGGTGGTGAGAAGGGTCGCGGCTCCGGCATTGCCGCCGGTGACAAGATTGCCTTCTGAGACCAGAACCCGGTCGACGCGCCCGCCAATCGGCGCGGTGACGCGCGTGAAGGAAAGATCGAGTTCAGCAGCGGCCACGGCTGCCTTGGCGATGTCGACCTGCGCCTGATGATGGCGGTGTGCGGTCTGCATGTCGTCAAAGGTTTTACGCGATACGGTCCCATTGGGGACCAACGTTTCGGCGCGCTTGAAATTGCCCTCGGCCTGATCGAGCGACGCCCGCGCCTGCTGCAACTGCGCGTTGGCTGCATTCAGGGCGACCTCGAAGGGTCTGGAATCGATTTGGAACAGAAGCTTGCCTGGGGGAACCAGTTCCCCTTCGGGAACACTGACTGCATCGATTACGCCGCCGATACGCGGGCGAAGTTCGACGACCTTGGTCGCTTCGAAATGGCCGGTGAACTCCACCGAAAACGCGACCATGCGCGTGACGACCTCTGCGACCGGCACCTGTGGCGCGGGCATTTCGCCCGGCTGGGCAGCCGCTTCGGACGACGATACAAGTGCCAGAAGACGGCTTGTATAGGGTTCCACGTCGTTGCGATAGACAAAGGTGCCACCGGCAATGACGGCACCGGCTAGGAGCAGGGTGGCGGCTTTCTTGGTCATTCTCGTTCGCTTTCACAGGCCCCCACAACAGTTCACTGATGCGATGATCGTTTCCCCGCCGTCGGATGACAGGCGACGGCGAGGCCGCTCAATTCTGGTATGAGTTGCCTATCTTCCTTGCCAAAGGAGGCTCCTGAAAACCTCCCTCTCCGGTGGCTACTTGCCGCGGTCGGCAAGCCACTTCTTCATCTTGGCGATCTCGCTTTCCTGGGCCTTGATCACCTCAGCGGCAAACGTGCGGACCTCGGGATCCTTGCCGTAATGAAGCACGACTTTCGCCATATCGATTGCGCCTTGATGGTGAGGGATCATGTCGCGCATGAAATCGATATCGGCGTTACCGGTGAACTCGATCATCATGCCCTTATGCATGCCGTCGTTTACGGCCATATAAGCTTTGGTGGACGGGCTGTCGGAGACCGGCATAGAATGGCCCGCATTCTTGTGATTCTGCATGGAATCGTCCTTGTTCATCTGGTTCTGTGCGACCGCGAGACCCGCGCTGATGACGAGCGCAGCGGCGATGAAGATCGGAGTGAGCTTGTTCATGATATCGTTCCTGTTCAGAGTGCCGTTGCCGGAAAACCAGCGTCTTCGAGAACCTGTTGAAGGACCGCCGCGGTCGCGGTCGTCTCGACCTTGACCGTGCGTGCGGCGGGATTGGTCTCAATCTTGGCGTCGGGATCGACTGACCGGATTGCCTGGGTCACGGATTTGGCGCAGCCGCCGCAGGTCATGCTTTCGATTCTGAGGTCCATAAGAATTCTCCTTGGGTCGGGTCTCATGACATGCAAGGTGGGGCTTCCAACGATGGTAGGGTCAAGTGGTATGATAAAGAAATTTTGGTCTTGACCTTCCCATGGTTGGAAGCCTCATCTTTCCTCTGAACTTGAATTTTGGAACGAGCAAAGGAGGCGGCTATGAATGCCCCCGTTCGAACAGCAGATTTATTTGAAACGATATCTCTCCCCATCGAGGGTATGACCTGCGCGTCCTGTGTCGGCCGTGTCGAACGAGCCTTGAAGGCCGTCCCGGGTGTCGAGACCGCATCGGTCAACCTGGCGACGGAACGCGCGAGCATCACCGCCAAATCGGCCGTCGCCCGCGCAAAGCTCGTGGAGGCCATCGAAAGCGTCGGCTACTCCGTTCCGGTGACATCTGCCGGTTCGGGTGGCCCCACCGAACTATCCATCGAGGGGATGACCTGCGCCTCCTGCGTCGGCCGCGTCGAACGCGCTCTCAAGGCAATTCCCGGCGTGACAGGAGCGGTGGTCAATCTGGCGACAGAGCGCGCCACGATCCACGGAAATAGCGATGTGGCGGTCCTGATTGCGGCGATCGAAGACGTGGGCTACGAGGCAAAGGTGATCGGCGCGGCCGCCAGCAATGACGGTGAGGACGAAAACGCCGAGCGCGTCGAGAAGAAGGAGGTGGAGCGCCGGGAACTGACCCGTGACTTCACCATGGCCCTGGTGCTCGCCATACCGGTCTTTCTCATGGAGATGGGATCGCACCTCATTCCCGGCGTGCATGGCCTCATCGAATCGACGATTGGCATGCAATGGAACTGGTACATCCAGTTCGCATTGACAACGCTTCTGCTCTTCATTCCGGGCATCCGTTTTTACAATAAGGGGTTGCCTGCGCTTTGGCGTCTTGCCCCCGACATGAATTCGCTTGTGGCTGTGGGTACGCTTGCCGCCTATGGATATTCGTTGGTCGCAACCTTCGCGCCCGGCTTCCTGCCGCCTGGAACCATCAACGTCTATTATGAAGCGGCTGCGGTCATCGTGACGCTTATTCTGCTCGGCCGCCTGTTTGAGGCCCGCGCCAAGGGCCGGACATCCGAAGCGATCAAGCGTCTGGTCGGCCTTCAAGCCAAGACGGCGCGCGTCCGCAAGGACGGTGAGACAGTCGATCTGCCGATCGGCGCGGTCGTTTCCGGTGATATCGTCGAAGTTCGCCCCGGCGAACGTCTGCCCGTCGATGGCGAAGTGGTCGAAGGCGCCAGCTATGTGGACGAGTCGATGATTACCGGCGAGCCGATCCCGGTTTCAAAGTCGGTGGGTAGTGAGGTGGTCGGCGGCACAGTCAATCAGAAGGGCGCGTTCGCGTTCCGCGCAACGGCGGTCGGCGGCAATACGGTGCTTTCACAGATAATCCGCATGGTGGAAGAGGCTCAAGGCTCCAAGCTGCCAATCCAGGCGTTGGTCGATAAGGTTACCATGTGGTTCGTACCGGCCGTCTTCGCCTTGGCGGCGCTGACGTTTACGGCCTGGCTCTCCTTTGGCCCGTCGCCCGCGCTGACCTTCGCGCTGGTCAATGCCGTCGCCGTCCTGATCATCGCTTGCCCGTGTGCCATGGGTCTGGCAACGCCGACGTCCATCATGGTTGGCACCGGCCGCGGCGCCGAGCTTGGCGTGCTTTTCCGTAAGGGCGAGGCGCTCCAGTTGCTGAAGGACGCCAAGGTTGTGGCGCTCGACAAGACCGGAACTCTGACCGAGGGCAAGCCGGCTCTGACCGATCTGGAACTGGCCGCCGGCTTCGACCGGTCGAAAGTGCTGGGTCTTGTCGCCGCCGTCGAGACCAAGTCGGAACACCCGATTGCCCGTGCGATTGTGGACGCGGCCGTCGGGGAAGGCATCTCGCTGCCGCCCGTGTCCGATTTTGAGTCGGTGACGGGCTTCGGCGTCAAGGCCATGGTCGACGGCAAACCCGTTGAGATCGGCGCTGACCGCTACATGGTCGAACTCGGCCATGACGGGGCAGCGTTCTCGGATGTTGCCGAGCGTCTGGGCAACGAGGGCAAGTCGCCCTTGTATGTCGCAATTGACGGCAGGCTCGCAGCGATTATCGCCGTGGCGGACCCGATCAAGGACACCACGTCCGCGGCAATCAAAGCCCTGCACGATCTCGACCTCAAGGTCGCGATGATTACCGGCGACAACGCCCGCACGGCCAGGTCCATAGCGGCGCGGCTGGGGATCGACGAGGTGGTGGCGGAAGTGCTGCCCGACGGCAAGGTCGATGCAGTTCGCCGCCTCAGGGCCAAGCACGGCAAGGTCGCTTTCGTCGGCGACGGCATTAACGACGCCCCGGCGCTGGCGGAGGCGGATGTGGGTCTCGCTATAGGCACTGGGACCGATATCGCAATCGAGGCGGCGGACGTGGTCCTGATGTCGGGCAGCCTGCAAGGCGTATCGAACGCGATAGCTCTGTCAAAGGCGACGATTGGCAACATCCGGCAGAATCTGTTCTGGGCGTTTGCTTACAACACGGCTCTGATCCCGGTCGCGGCGGGCCTTCTTTATCCGGCCTACGGCATCTTGCTGTCGCCGGTCTTTGCCGCGGGCGCCATGGCCTTGTCCAGTGTGTTCGTGCTCGGCAATGCACTCCGCTTGCGCAGGTTCAAGGTGGTGAACTGACAAAGTGCGGCATCCGATCCTATATCGGGGTTGAAAGCACCATTTTTGGGAGAATACTGATGAACATTGGACAGGCATCAAAGGCATCGGGTGTTTCGGCCAAGATGATTCGTTACTACGAGCAGACCGGCCTCATTCCGGCTGCTGACCGTAAGTCTTCTGGCTACCGTGATTATTCGGACACAGATGTCCATATGCTGCGCTTCATCCGCCGCGCGCGTGATCTTGGCTTTTCTGTTGCCGAGATTAGCGATCTTCTTGGCCTGTGGCGCGACGAAACCCGGCAGAGCGCCGAGGTCAAGCGCTTGGCGCAGGCCCACATCGACGAACTGGAAAAGAAGATCAAAGGTCTCCAGGACATGGCCCATACGCTTAAAATGTTGGTCAACGCCTGCCATGGTGACCACCGCCCCCATTGCCCAATCCTGCAAAGGCTCGAGACCGACCAGAAGGATGAGGATCTGTCTGTCCAGCCTCGTCGAGGCGCAGTGGGACGCCCGTTGCAATGAGGGAAGACAGCGACGGGGCACCATAGTGCAACTTGCTCCTCTGACCGGGCTTCGAGAATTCCTTCGCCCCAACGGATGAAAAATCATAGCGTCACAGCGAACTCATATTTCTCATCTTCATTCGCCACGGCGCGCCATTTATCTATTTGAAAACACTATTGGTTTTCATAAACCGCATTCTTGATTGGGATGCGGTTTTGTTTTGTGTAAGCGGCCTGTAAGCAAGTTGCGGGGTCATATTTACCCTTTCTCCCTGATGCTTATGCGTGCACTGCTTTGGAGTTTTTCTTTCATAAAAAGTGTCCAAGGCGTCCAGAGTGTCCAACGTAAGCGATTGCGCTGGTTTCCGGTGCTGTGTGGCTGTCCAGAAAGCGTCCAGCACTGTCGGTATGGCGCCATAAAAACTGCGAGCCCCCTCAGAGAGAGTCCGCAGCTATCGAAGTTCAAGTCGAAATCTTGCTCAGGCTACCGATCTGGAGATCGTAATAAACCGCTGCCCTGAACAACGCCGGTCGATGCTGATTCCTTTGGGTATGATTGGTGCGGGTGCTGCTGGTAGCCATGGAGTGTTCCAAGGTATTTATACTTGGGTGGGGGGGAGGCTGTTCAGCTTACAGAGATTGCAACTGCAATTGGGGAAGGATTGGCTGAACTTCAGGGCGGCATGGCTGTTGTTGCCGGCACTGCAGCTGGAACTGTTGCACATGTCTCTGAAGAGGCTATGCAAACAGCTGGAAGTTTTTGGAAAAAACTAACGAACCTGTTTACAGAGGCAACAACA
>JAVBJV010000039.1:0-20305 GCA_031546815.1 Acetobacteraceae bacterium | reverse complement strand
CCGTGAAGGACATCGAACCCGACGCGCAGGTCATCGACCCCGTTGTGCAGGTGCTGATGGTCGTGCAGCCGCAGAACCTGCCCGAGGCGACGCAATACGCCATCGACCAGTTCGTCATGCGCGGCGGTCGTCTGATGGTGATGGTGGACCCGCAGAGCGAAACGCAGAACCGCACCCCGGGTGCCACTGCTTCGTCCGACCTGAACAAGCTGTTCCAGGCCTGGGGCATCACCTACGATCCGGACAAGGTGGTCGCCGACCTGACCGGCGCATGGCGTGTGCGCGACAGTTCCAACAGCCGCGCGGCCGCGGTGGATTACGTGGCGTGGTACGATGTGCGTCAGGGCATCTCGCGCAGCGATCCGGGCACCAGCGACCTGCAGCAGATCTCGGTCGCCTCGGCCGGGTTCTTCGCGCCAGTTCCGGGCAGCACACTGGAATGGCAGCCACTGCTGCAATCGTCCGACAAATCGGCGGTGATCCCGGCGGAACAGATCCGCCAGAACCCGAACCCTGCTGCCATCCTCGCCAGTTTCCAGCCGGATGGGCGGCATTACACCATCGCGGCGCGCGTGCGTGGTGCGCTGCGCTCGGCCTTTACCGAAGCGCCCGCACTGCCCGAAGGCACACAGCGGCCGGACGGCTTCCCGGCGCATCGGGCAGAAACTGATGGCCCCGCCAATCTGGTGCTGGTGGCCGATACAGACATGCTCGACGACCGGTTCTGGGTGCGCATGCAGACCTATATGGGCCAGCAGGTCGCCACCCCCACCAGCGACAATGGCGCATTCATCGCCAACATGCTGGATACCCTGTCGGGCGGCGACAGCCTGATCGGGCTGCGGTCCCGCAGCGACAGCCTGCGTCCGTTCGAGGCGGTCGATAACATCCGCCGCGATGCCGAAGCCACCTTCCGCCGCACCGAACGCGACTTGCAGACCCGTCTGGACGATGCCGAAAAGCGTCTGCGCGAATTGCGTCAGGGTGAACGCAACAGCCCCTCGGCACAGGCGGTGATCAGCACCGAACAGCGCAACATGATCGACGATCTGCGCAAACAGGTGATCGACACGCGCCGCCAGCTGCGCAACGTGCAGCTCGATCTGCGGCGCGACATCGACGGGCTGGAGACACGCATGCGTCTGTTCAACATCGTGCTGGTCCCCGCCCTGCTGACTGTGTTTGCGATCCTGATCGGCGTTGCCCGCGCACGCCGTCGCAGCAACGCGCGGGCCTGAGGAAAGCATCATGAAAACGCGTTCTCTGGCTATCCTGAGCATCATCGGTCTCGGCTTCGGCGCGGGCGGGTATTTCCTGTCCGACACCGGCCCTGCCGTGATGTCCGAAACACAGCAGGCCGGACGCTTGCTGTTCCCCGGGCTGACCGAACGTCTGGCCACTGCGCAGCGCATCACGGTAACGCGACAGGACAAGACGTTGACGGTCGACCGGCTGCCCGGTGATCGGTGGGGCATTGCGGAACGCAACAACTATCCCGCGCGCACCGAACGCATCCGCGAATTGCTGACCGGCCTGACCGAACTGCGCCTGACCGAAGCACGCACAACCGACCCCACACAGTGGGACCGTCTGGGTGTTGAAGACCCGACTGCCGCTGGATCGACCGCCAACCTGCTGCGTGTTCTGAACGCCGATGGCAAGCCGCTGGTCGAACTGATCGTCGGGCGGCGGCGCGTGCGCACGCAGGGCAATCTGCCCGAGAGCATCTATGTGCGTCGTCCCGGCGAAAACCAGACCTGGCTGGCCGAGGGGCGTCTGCTGGTCGATGCCGACAGTCAGCTGTGGCTGGACCGCGACATCGCCAACATTCCCGGTGCACGCGTGATGCGTGTCGAGGTGTCGCGTGGGGGACACGATCTGACCATCGCGCGCAATGCGGATGGCGTGCTGGGTGTATCCTCCGAACAGGCCGCAACGGACCCATACAAGCTGGAAGACAGCGCCCGCGCGTTCGAGATGCTGGCCTTCATCGACGTCACTCCAGCCGCGCAGATCCCGGGCGAGCGGATCGGATCGTCGGTGTTCACGCTGGATAATGGCGTGCGCATCACGGCGCAGGTGATGAAGCACAACGATGAAGTCTGGGCGCAGCTGTCCGCCGATGGCACTGGCGATGCCGCGACCGAAGCAGCGCAGTTGCAGGCACGTTTCGCGGGCTGGGCGTTCCGCGTCGGCGCCTGGAAAGAACAGGCCCTGACGCCGCAGTTGAGCGACCTGCTCAGCGCACCACGCCCCGCCATTACACCGCCAGCAGAAGCACCGCGCGAATGAGCGATGGACGCACCTACCCCGCCCGTCCGCTGGTCGGTATTGGCGTGGTGGTGGTGCGTCCGGATGCCGTGCTGCTGGTGCGGCGCGCCAAGCCACCCGCAGTCGGTGCGTGGTCGCTGCCGGGCGGCGGGCAGGAACTCGGCGAAACGGTCGAGGCCTGCGCGCGGCGCGAATTGCTGGAAGAAACCGGTCTGCGCGTGGGCGATCTGCACCTGTGCGCCTGTGTGGACAGCATCCACCACGATGCGGAACAGCGCATCGAATACCATTACACGATCATCGATTTCTGCGCCCTCTGGCAGGGCGACGCAGCCACTGCGGGCGACGATGTCAGCGATGCGATGTGGGTTGCATTCGCCGATCTGGAAAAATTCAGGCTATGGCCCGGATCGCTCCAGGCCATAGCCTCTGCAAGGAAAATTCTTGGCGTTTAGTCTTAAGCCGGCGTGAACATCGGCACTGGCGCGCCATCACCTTCGGTCGGCTTGAAGACCAGCTTTACCTTCATACCAATCTTCAGCGCATCGAAGTCGCAGTCGACCAGATTGGTCATCATGGTCGTGCCTTCATCCAGACGCACATACGCAATTGCGTAAGGTTCCGGCGCGCGACGCATCACGCTGTACGAATAGATCTCGCCCTTGCCCGATCCTTCGCGCCATTCGGTCTTTTCGCTGTGGCAGTGCGGGCAGATTGCGCGCGGGTACCAGTGCGCCTTGCCACATGCCGTGCATGTGCGGATCAGGAACTTGCCTTCACGGGCGGCATCCCAGAACGCCTGGGTTTCAACGTTGCCTGGAACCGACGGAATTTTACGTTCGGCCATGTTCTTACTCCCGTTCCATGATCAGCGTGGCACTGCCGTGCCGCGAACCCAGCAAACCGCCTGTGCCGTGCGCCAGCGCAATATCGCAGTTCTTCACCTGCACGGCAGGATGCGCTTCACCACGCAGCTGACGCACCGCTTCGATCACTTTCGTGATGCCGCCACGGTTGGCCGGATGGTTGTTGCACAGCCCACCGCCATCGGTGTTGAACGGCAGCTTGCCGACGCCCGAGATCAAGTTGCCATCGGCCACAAACTTGCCGCCCTGGCCCTTTTCGCAGAAGCCCAGATCTTCAAGCTGCATCAGCACGGTGATGGTGAAGCTATCGTAGATCGAGGCGTATTTGATGTCGGCATGCTTGACGCCCGCTTCATCGAACGCCGCCTTGCCCGACCAGCGCGCGCCCGAGAACGTCAGGTCCACATCGCCGCCCATCTGCCCCTTCACCGCTTCACCGGCACCCAGTACCTTCACCTTCGGGCGCTTCAGCTGTGCGGCGATTTCCGGACGCACCACCAGCAACGCACCGCCGCCGTCGCTCACCACGCAGCAATCCATGCGGTGCAGCGGGTCGGCCACCATCGGCGAATTCAGCACGTCTTCCACCGTCACCACGTCACGCAGCATGGCATGCGGGTTATGCTGCGCATGGTGCGACGCCGCGACCTTCACCCAGGCGAGCTGTTCCGGCGTGGTGCCGTATTCATACATGTGGCGCATCGCGCACATCGCATACATGTTCAGCACCGCGAAGCCGTACGGGTGTTCCCACTGCGCGTCCGGCTGCCCGGCACTGACGTTACGGACCGTCCCTTCGGTGCGCGGCTTTCCGGCCAGGGTAATCAGCGCGACATTGCACTTGCCCGCGGCAATCGCCTGCGCCGCGTGCGACACATGCAACAGATACGACGAACCGCCGATATCGGTTGCATCCATGTGCCGGACGCGCAGGTTCATGTAATCGACCATCGACAGCGGCCCCATGCCGGGCGCATCGCCCCCACAGAAATACCCGTCGACGTCCTTCATGGTCAGGCCCGCATCCGCCACCGCACCCAGTGCACACTCCGCATGCAGCTGCGCAAGCGACTTGTCGGTCGCCTTGCGCGTCGGGTGCTCGAAGGCCCCCGCAATATACGCTTTACCCTTGATACTCATTGAACAGTTGTCCTCAACGTAATGCCCCTCTGTTTCGGGGGCGCTGTCATCAGTAAGGTGATCAGCCTGCTTTTTGCAGAAGCTTTTCCCAGGCCGGGTTCAGCAACGCAGACGGCGTGGCAATGGCAGAGCGCGCCGCATGATATTCGCTGCGCAGTCTTTCGATCAGATCCGCCGTCGGCAGAACGGCATCGACCGCGCCGATCCCCTGCCCCGCGCCCCAGATGTCTTTCCAGGCGCGCTTGTCACGGTCGGTTCCGAAGCTGGTCTTCGCCGGGTCCGGCTGCGGCAGGCTCTTTGGATCAAGCCCCGCGCGCGTGATCGACGCCCCCAGATAGTTACCGTACACGCCCGTAAACAGGTTGGTGTAGACAATGTCGTCGGCTGCGGAATCCACGATCATCTGCTTGTAGGCGGGGTCTGCGTTTGCTTCGGCCGTGGCGATGAACGCCGAACCGATATACCCGAAATCCGCCCCCATCACCTCGGCCGCCAGGATCGAGCGGCCATGCGCAATCGCGCCCGACAACGCCACCGGGCCGTCGAACCAGGCGCGGATTTCCTGCATCAGCGCGAAGGGCGACTGCGTGCCCGCATGTCCGCCAGCCCCGGCACACACCGCGATCAGGCCATCGGCGCCCTTCTCGATCGCCTTGTGCGCGTAGACCTGTGTGATGACGTCGTGCATCACCATGCCACCCCAGCCATGCACGGCATCGTTCACATCGGCGCGTGCACCCAGCGACGTGATGACCATCGGCACCTTGTGCTTCTCGCACACTGCCAGATCGTGTTCGAGCCGGTTGTTCGTCTTGTGCACGATCAGGTTCACCGCGAACGGCGCCGACGGGCGGTCGGGGTGGCGCGCATCGTGTTGCGCCAGTTCCGACTTGATCCGGTCGAGCCATTCATCCAGCAGCGATTCCGGCCGCGCATTCAGCGACGGAAACGATCCAACGATCCCCGCCTTGCACTGCGCGATCACCAGCTCCGGCCCCGAGACGATGAACATCGGCGATGCGATCGCCGGCAGAGACAGCCGTCCCTGTAGTTTTTTTCGCAGTGCCATGTGCGTCCCCTATGCTGCCAAAAGTCTTACGTCAGGTGCCATCCGCAGCGGAGCTTCGGTAACGGCCTGCAACTGTTCCAGTGTTCCACCAGGCACGATCTCGCGCACCAGCAGCCCTTCGGGCGTGACGTCGATCACCGCCAGATTGGTGTAGATCCGCTGCACAACGCCCTTGGCGGTCAGCGGATAGGTGCACTTGTTCACGATGCGCGGCGAGCCATCCTTCGCAGTGTGTTCCATCAACACCCAGATCACCTTCGCCCCGCACGCCAGATCCATCGCGCCGCCCACAGCGGGAATGTCCGCCGGATTGCCGGTCGACCAGTTGGCCAGATCGCCCGTGACCGAAACCTGAAAACCACCCAGCACCGACAGGTCAAGATGGCCGCCACGCATCATCATGAAACTCAGCGAAGTGTCGAAATACGACCCACCCGGCATGATGGTGACCGCCTGCTTGCCGGCGTTGATCAGGTCCCAGTCCTCCTCCCCTTCCGGCGGCGGCGGGCCCATGTGCAGCAGGCCGTTTTCGCTGTGCAGGAACAGCTCGCGATCCTTGGGGATATGCGCGGGGATCTTGTCTGGCAGACCGATGCCCAGATTGACGAACGCACCATCGGGAATGTCCCGTGCGGCGCGGCGGACCATCTCGTCACGACTTAATGGAGTCATGCTGCGGCTTCCATCTTTACAACGCGATCGACAAAAATACCTGGCGTGACGATCGCTTCGGGATCCAGATCCCCCAGTTCGACAAAATCCTCGACTTCGGCGACGACGATATCGGCCGCCGTTGCCATCATCGGGGCGAAGTTACGCGCCGTCTTGTTGTAGGTGAGGTTACCAAGACGGTCCGCCAGCTTGCCGCGCAGCAGCGCGAAGTCCGCCCGCAGTGGCATTTCCAGCACGTATTCACGCCCGTTCAGCACGCGCGTTTCCTTGCCCTTGGCAAGGTCTGTGCCGACCGCAACAGGCGTATAGAACCCGCCCAGTCCAGCCCCGCCACAGCGGATACGCTCGACCAGCGTACCCTGCGGCACGACCTCGAGTTCCAGCTGTCCGCGAGCGTAGATTTCCTGAATGGTCTTGTTCGTCTTGCCCTTCGGATACGAACAGATCAGCTTGGAAACCCGTCCCTCGCGCATCAGCAGGCTGAGGTCGTTGCCAATACCGCCACCGTTATTGGTGATCAGCGTAAGATTCTTCACGCCTGCTTCGTGGATGGCGGCGATCAGCCCCAGCGGCACACCAGCGCCACCAAACCCGCCAAACATCAATACGGCGCCGTCTTTCATACCTGCGACTGCATCGCGGTGCGAATGAACCCGTCTATCCAGCATACTGCCCCCTTCGGTCTTCCCGCGTGCTTTCAGTTGTTGCCGTTGATGGTGGTGCCACCATCGATCACCAGATTATGCCCGGTGATGAACCCACCCGACGGCGCGGCCAGAAACAGGATGGCCGATGCCACTTCATCCGATACGCCAAACCGGCGCAACGGATAGGCCTTCACTTTTTCGCGTTCCATCTCGGGGTTGTCCCACAGGGCGCGCGCAAAATCGGTCTTGATCACCGCGGGTGCCACGCTGTTCACACGAATGCCCTGCGGTCCCCATTCGACCGCCAGACTGCGCGCCAGCTGCATCACCGCGGCCTTGGAAACGCCATACACACCCAGCTTGGAACTGCCACGCAGCCCGCCGACACTGGCCAGCAGCACGACCGAGCCTTCCTTGCGCTCCGCCATGCCGGGGATCGCCATGTTGCACAGCCACAGGATGCTCTGCAGGTTGGCGCCCATGATTTTTTCATAAGCTTCGTCGGGGATTTCGGCCATCGGGCCGTAATACGGGTTGCTCGCCGCGTTGCAGACCAGCACGTCGATCCGGCCCCACTTCTGGATGGTCGCATCGACCATCGCCTGCAGGTCGGCCTTCTTCGAGACGTTGCACGCCACGGCGAACGCTGTGCCGCCCGCAGCCTCGATCTCGCGCACTACGGCTTCGCACGCATCCAGCTTGCGGCTGGACACCACAACCTTCGCACCGGCCCTGGCCAGCATCTTTGCGGTTGCCTCGCCGATGCCGCGGCTCGCGCCGGTTACCAGCGCGACTTTTCCATCAAGTCGGAACAGATCGTTCATGTGTCATCCCCCCAGACGACATGCAGCGCCGGTTTCCCCCGGCGCTGCATGCAGAAATTACGCGACCAGGCCATCCGTTGCAGAGAGCAGCGCCACATGGCGTTCTGCATCGCCGAACGTATGTTCAATCGCCGTCAGGCGCTTGAAGTAATGACCGACCGAGTATTCGTCCGTCATCCCGATCCCGCCGTGCATCTGGATCGATTCCTCACCGATATATTTGGCGCTGCGCCCGATCTGCACCTTCACCGCCGACATCGCCTTGCTGCGTTCGGCGGCATTGGTTTCGGACACCATCATCGCACCATACATCGCCATGCTGCGGGCTTCTTCCAGCGCCACCATCATGTCCGCCGCGCGGTGCTGAATGGCCTGGAACGACCCGATGGTCACGCCGAACTGCTTGCGCGTCTTCAGGTATTCCAGAGTCAGCTTCTGCGCCGCTTCCATCGCACCCACGGCTTCGGCTGCCAGTGCGGCAATGCCTTCGTCCGCCACGCGCGTGGCCAGCGCCAGACCGTTTTCCGGATCGCCCAGAACCGCCTGCGCCCGCACACCGGCGAACTGGATTTCCGCCGCGCGCTGCCCGTCATAGGTCGGGAAGCCGCGACGATGCAGACCGCTGGCCTTCGCATCGACCAGGAACACGCCCACGCCGTTGCGGTCCTTGCGGTCGCCCGCAACGCGCGCCGTGACGAACAGCTTGTCCGCCGTGTCGCCGTGGACGACAACGCCCTTGCGGCCTTCCAGCACCCATTCGTTGCCGTTCTTGCGCGCTGTGGTGCCCACATCGCCCAGATCGTAGCGCGACTGCGGTTCCGTGTGCGCGAACGCCAGCGTCAGCGTGCCTTCCGCCACCTGCGGCACCAGTTCGGCACGCAGCGCGGCATCGGCGCCATGGCGCAGGAACGCTCCACCCAGCACCACGGTTGCGAAATAGGGTTCCAGCGTCAGCGCGCTGCCCATTGCTTCGCTGACCAGCATGGTTTCCACCGGGCCGCCGCCAAAGCCGCCATCTTCTTCCGAGAACGGCAGACCCAGCAGGCCGAGTTCGGCATACGCCGCCCAGATATCACGGCTCCACCCTTCCGGGTTCTTGCCGTAGCCCTTGCGCTGCTCGAAGCTGTAGCGATCCGCCAGCAGACGCTGGACGCTGTCCTGAAGCAGGCGCTGTTCGTCGTTGAGTTCGAAATCCATGTTCTTGCGCCCTTACAGTCCCAAAAATGCCTTGGCCATGATCTGCCGCTGGACCTCGCTGGATCCCCCGTAAATCGTCTGCTTGCGCCAGTTGAAATAGATCGGCGCGGACATCACCGCCCAGTCGGGCGCGATTTCCGGTTCGTTCCAGCCGTCGGCGTCGGGGACGCACATCGGCAACCCGTAAGGCCCGGCAGCTTCCACATACAGCGCGCTGATCATCTGCTGGATCTGCGTGCCGCGGATCTTCAGGATCGAGCTGGCCGGATGCGGCTTGCCCTGACCGTGATGCTTACCTTCATCGGCCAGCACGCGCATCGTGGTGATTTCCAGCGCCTTCAGCTTGACTTCAACTTCGGTCAGCTTGTCGCGGAAGCGCGTATCGTCCAGCAGCGGACGGCCACCGTCGATCGGTTCGGCGGCGATTTTCTTCAGGTTGCGCAGACGCTCCTTGCTGGCACCCACACGCGCCTGCGCGGTGCGTTCGTTGCCCAGCAGGAACTTGGCGCAATCCCAGCCCTTGTTTTCCTGACCGACCAGATTGGCAACCGGCACCTTCACGTCGTCGAAGAACACTTCGTTGACTTCGTGCCCGCCTTCGATCGTGATGATCGGACGCACCGTAACACCCGGCGTGCTCATGTCGATCAGCAGGAACGAGATGCCTTCCTGCTTCTTCGCCTTGGTATCCGTACGCACCAGACAGAAGATCCAGTTGGCGTGCTGCGCCAGCGTGGTCCACGTCTTCTGGCCGTTGACGATGTAGAAATCGCCATCACGCACCGCCGTCGTCTTCAGCGATGCCAGATCCGACCCTGCCCCGGGTTCCGAGAACCCCTGGCACCACCAATCGTCCAGATTGGCCATGCGCGGCAGGTAATGCTTCTTCTGTTCTTCCGTGCCGAACGCGATCACCACCGGCCCGACCATCTGCGTGTTGAAGCTCAGCGGCGACGGCGCGGGGGCCTGCTGCAGTTCCTCGCGGAAGATGTAGCGCTGGGCAGCGGTCCAGCCCGGACCGCCCCATTCCTGCGCCCAGTCGGGCGTCGCCCAACCACGTGCGTTCAGCTTCTGCTGCCAGGCAACCGTCTGTTCCTTGGTCGGAATATGGCCATCGATCAGACGCTGACGGACTTCCTTGGGGAGGTTCGCATCAATGAATGCGCGAACTTCTTCGCGGAATTTCTGCTCTTCAGGCGTAAAACGTAGATCCACTGTCTGTATCCTTAATTGATCACTCAGCTTCCGCTCAGGCTGTGAATTTGCCGCCCGAAGCCGCCAGCTTTTCCAGCAGCGGTGCAGGCTTCAATGCCGGATCGCCGGTCTTTTCGGCATACGCGGCCAGACGGTCGCGCACTTCCTTCAGACCACGCTGATCGGCGTAATACATCGGCCCACCCGTCCAGGTCGGCCAGCCGTAACCGTTGACCCATACTGTGTCGATGTCGGACGCGCGCGAGGCAATACCTTCCTCGAGAATACGCGCACCTTCGTTCACCAGCGGCAGGATCATGCGATCCAGGATTTCCTCGTTGCTGATCTCGCGCCGGGTAATCCCCAGTCGTGCTGATGTATCTTCGATCAGTTTCTGCACTTCGGCATCGGGCTCGGGTTTGCGCGAGCCTTCGCTATAGCGATACCAGCCCTTCGACGTCTTCTGGCCCAGACGACCGGCCCCAACGATGGCGTCGGCGATCGGGTACGTCACGCCACGCGCCTTGCGCACGCTGGCCCCGATGTCGAGGCCCGACAGATCGCCCACCGCAAACGGGCCCATCGCCAGACCGAACTTCGTCAGCACGGCGTCGACCTGCTGCGGCAATGCGCCTTCCTGCAGCAACGCTTCACCCTGGTTGCCGCGCTTGCCGAGCATGCGGTTGCCCACAAACCCGTCACAGTTACCAACCACAACCGGCACCTTCTTCAGGATACGGCCCAGCTCGACGCTCCACGCGATGGCTTTCGCCGTGGTGTCCTTGCCGCGAATGATTTCCAGCAGACGCATCACATTCGCCGGGCTGAAGAAGTGCAGCCCCAGCACGTCCTGCGGGCGCTTCGTGGCCTGGGCGATCTTGTCCACGTCCAGCGTCGAGGTGTTGGTCGCTAGCAGCGCGCCCGGCTTGGCCAGACGATCGATGTCGGCAAAAATCTTCTGCTTCACGCCCATGTCTTCGAACACGGCTTCGATCACCACGTCCACATCGGCAACCGCATCGAGCGAGGTTGCGCCCTTCAGCAGCGAGATACGGCGTTCCATATCTTCCGCCGTCATCTTGCCGCTCTCCATCGTGCGGCGCCAGTTGTCGGCGCAGCGCTTCAGGCCGCGGTTCAGGGCTTCCTCGTTCAGGTCGATCATGGTGACGGGGATGCCAACATTGGCAAAGCACATCGCAATGCCGCCGCCCATCGTGCCCGCACCGATCACCGCTGCGCTCTTCGTCGGCGGGATCTGGGTGTCGGCCGCAATGCCAGGAATCTTCTGGGCTTCGCGTTCGGCGAAGAACACATAGCGCAGCGCCTTGGACTGATCGCCGCTCACCAGTTCGGTGAACAGTTCGCGTTCACGCTTCAAGCCGTCCTCGAACGCCAGATTGGCGGCGTTGCGCACGGATTCCGCACACAGCACCGGCGCACGCTGCCCGCGCGCTTTTTTGGAAACGGCGTCGAGCGCTGCCTGGAATGCTTCCGGGTTCTGGCGGATCAGCGCGTCCTTGCGGTCGCGCGCCAGCAGGAACTTCTGGCCGCTGGCAACCGCCTTCTTCGCGAACGCCACCGCATCGGCCAGCGGATCGCCCGTCGCCACCGCGTCGATGATGTCGAGCTTCAGCGCCTTCTCGGCCGAGACCGGTTCACCTTCGGTGATGATCTTCAGCGCGGCTTCCGGCCCGGCCAGACGCGGCAGACGCTGCGTCCCGCCGCCGCCCGGCAGCAGGCCGATCTTCACTTCCGGCAGGCCCAGCTTGGTGCCCGGCGCGGCAATGCGCGCGTGGCAGCCGAGCGCCAGTTCCAGCCCGCCGCCCAGTGCGCTGCCATGAATGGCGGCGATCACCGGCTTGCTCATCTTTTCGATCTGGGCAATCACCTCGCCAAGCGAGGGATCGCGCTTCGGGCCACCGAATTCGCGGATCTCGGCCCCGGCGCTGAACATGCGGCCCACGCTGCGCAGCACGATCGCCTTGACCGACGCATCGGCATCGGCCGCGCGCAACGCATCCTGCAATCCGGCACGCACCGCCTGCGCCAGTGTGTTCACTGGCGGGTTGTTCATTGCCAAAATCAGAATATCGCCTTCACGGCTCTGCTGTACGGGGACTGTCTGGTGATCCATTGCTACGCGCGCTCCTTATGACCTTCTGCACGAGCAGAAGATTTCCCGGCTGTAAACCCAAGCCAGTGCGGAAGCGCAGCAGCATCCCGAGGCGACACCGCTATACAGTGTTGTTCCCAGAAACCATGCCTGCGCCGCCCCCTTGGCATTTGTTATATCAAATGCTGGTATGAGGGTGGCGTCAAGCCGTGGAGGACAACAAAAAATCCCGTTTACATGAACAGCTTTTCGGATGTCGGCACATTTGCGTACAGCGGCGCAACAAACTCTCCGTAACCGTTATAAATTTGCGTCGGAACACGCTCGTCGCTGCCCAGCAGACGCTCGTGCGACTGGCTCCAGCGCGGGTGGCGGACATCGGGGTTTACATTGGCCCAGAACCCATATTCCGACGCCTCCAGTTTCTCCCAGAACGACACCGGGCGGCGGTCCGTGAGCACCATGCGCACGATGCCCTTGCAGCTCTTGAAGCCATATTTCCACGGCAGAACGATCCGGATCGGGCCACCATTCTGGGCAGGTAACGGTTTTCCGTACAGACCAGTCGCAATGAATGCCAGCTCGTTCGCCGCTTCCGCGATCGTCACGCCTTCCTGATACGGCCACGAATACCAGCTCTGCCGCAGCCCCGGCATCACACCGGGGGCCGTCGCTGTCTCGAACATCACATACCGCGCCGAGGCGAGCGGCCTGGCCAGGCGCAACAGATCGGCCATTGGGAAACCGCTCCATGGCACCGTCATCGCCCAGGCCTCGACACAGCGATGGCGGTAGACGCGTTCCTCGATCGTCACCTGTTTCAGCAGATCGTCGAGGTCGAGCGTGCGGGGCGTTTCCACCATCCCCTCGATCTTCAGCGACCAGGGGCGTTGCGGCAAGCGTTGGGCCGCCGTCCAGATATTCTTGCTCGACCCGAATTCGTAGTAATTGTTGTAGGTCGTGACATCGCGTTCCGCAGACAGCGCACGACCAGGCGGATACCGGTCACGCGGCGCTTCCTGTGCGTGCACGTGCGGCGCCAGCGTCGCCATCATGCCACCCAGCAGCAGATGCCGTCGCCGGTACACCGCTTCGGGCGTGATGGACGCGGAAGACACAGACCATGCGCGGCGATGCACGATACCCATAGGACGCCCCTCCCCTCGGACTGAGATCTGCCGATATATACCATACAAGATCGGCGTTTATTTATTAACTCTGCATGCTGTTCCGCGCGGTGTGTTCCACCAGCGCGTTACATTCAGAATTCCCAAGCAGAGCTTACCCGGTTACAATGAAGCCATGAACAGCGGGAGACTTGTCATGCTCCGCTCTGCCCCCAAACGTCCAGGACCGGCGCCCACCCCTGCCACAGAGTCCGACCAGCAGCAGATCCACACATTTGCAGACCAGTTTTTCCGTGCCCAGCTTGCCCGGTTTACGCGCGGTATTTCGCCGGCGACCATCGTCAACACCACCGTCGAATGGTGGTCCAACATGGCCCTGTCGCCCGGCAAGCAGCTCGGCCTGCTGGAACATGCCGCACGCAATGCCACGCAACTGCTGACCTATGCCGGGCAATCCCTCATCGACCCCGATGCACCCGCACCGGTCACCCCGAAGCCCGATGATCGGCGCTTCACGCATGCCGGCTGGAAAAGCTGGCCTTACAATCTGTATGCCCAGTCGTTCCTGCTGACGCAGAACTGGTGGCAGCAGGCGACAACCGGCGTCAGTGGTGTGGCGAAGGAGACAGAAGCCCGCATGGCCTTTGCCGTGCGGCAGAGGCTGGACGCGTTCTCTCCCTCGAACTTCCTCTGGTCGAACCCCGAGACCGCGCTGGTCACCCTGCAAAGCGGCGGGTTCAATCTGGTGCAGGGCATGCAGAACCTGCTCGAGGATGCGCAGCACTTGATGAGCAATGCGCCGCCCCCGGGCGCAGAAGCATTCCGCGTGGGCGAGACGGTTGCCGTGACGCCGGGAAAAGTCGTGTTCCGCAACCACCTGATCGAGCTGATCCAATACACCCCAGCGACCGAGACCGTGTATGCCGAACCGGTGCTGATCGTGCCTGCGTGGATCATGAAATACTACATCCTCGACCTGTCGCCCGAGAATTCCCTGGTGCGCTATCTGGTCGAGCGCGGGCACACGGTCTTCATCATATCGTGGCGCAACCCGACATCGGACGACCACGATCTGCGTCTGGACGACTATCGCAAAAGCGGCGTCATGGCGGCGATGGACACGATCTCGACCATCATGCCCGGGCGCAAGGTGCATGCCACCGGCTATTGCCTTGGCGGCACGCTGCTGATGATCGCCGCCGGGGTGATGAAGCGCGACGGCGACAGGCGTCTGGCCAGCCTGTCGTTCTTCACCGCACAGGGCGATTTTACCGAGGCCGGTGAACTGATGCTGTTCGTCGATGAAAGCCAGATCGCTTATCTGGAAGCGATGATGTGGGAGAAAGGCTATCTGGACACCTATCAGATGGCGGGGGCGTTCCAGATTCTGCGCTCGAACGATCTTGTCTGGTCGCGTATCGTGCGCGAATACCTGCTGGGTGAACGCATCCCCATGAATGATCTGGCTGCCTGGAATGCCGACGCGACACGTATGCCTTACCGCATGCATTCCGAGTATCTGCGCCACCTGTTCCTGCGCAACGATCTGGCGGCGGGGCGTTACATGGTGGATGGCCGGCCGGTCTGGTTCGGTGCACGCACCCTGCCGATATTCGCGGTGGGGGCCGAACGCGATCACGTTGCGCCGTGGAAGTCGGTGTACAAGATCCACCTTGTGGCCGGCGCGAAGATCACATTCGTGCTGAGCAGCGGCGGCCACAATGCCGGGATCGTCAGCGAACCCGGACATCCTGGTCGCAGCTACCGCATCGCCGCGCGCCCCCCCGGCGAACCTTATGTAGACGCCGACACATGGAAGGCCCGCACACCCTCCAAACCCGGATCGTGGTGGCCGGAATGGCAGACGTGGCTGGCCGCCCTCTCCACGCCGGGCGTTGCACCGCCGACAATGGGGGCGCCACAAAAAGACCTGCCGCCCATTACCGACGCACCCGGCACATATGTGCTGCAACGTTGATACAAGGTATCGACAGATACATGCCGTCAGCAATCAAGGTTGAATATTCATGACATCGAACAGGCGTAATCTTTTGCGGGGCACTGTCGCCATCATCGGCATCGGGGTTGCGTATGCCGCATGGAAATCCCTGCAGCCCGCGGGACTTCCGCCCGGCTTCGCCAGCGGCAACGGACGCATCGAAGGGACCGAGATCGATATCGCTGCCAAGGCCCCCGGCCGGATCGTCGAAATTCTGGTCAACGAGGGTGATTTCGTCACCGTCGGGCAGCCGCTGGTGCGCATGGACACCGCCGTGCTGGCCGCACAGCTGCGCGAGGCGGAAGCGCAATTGCGGCGCGCCGTGATCGGTGTCGATACCTCCAACAGCCAGGTGACCCAGCGCGAGGCCGAGAAAACCGCCGCAGAAGCTGTCGTCGCACAACGCGAGGCCGAGGCAGACGCCGCCCAGCGCCGCCTGTCGCGCACCGCCACACTGGCCGAGCGCGGTAATTCTCCGCAGCAAACGCTCGACGACGATCGCGCCAGATACGAAGGCGCACGCGCCGCACACAGCGCGGCAAAGGCCCAGCTTGCCGCCGCCGAGGCCGCCATCGGGTTCGCGCGCTCGCAAGTGATCGGCGCGGAAGCCGATGTCGAGGCAGTGCGCGCCTCGATCCAGCGCATCCAGGCGGATATCGCCGACAGCACTCTGCGCTCGCCGCGCGACGGGCGCGTGCAGTATCGCGTCGCCCAGGTAGGGGAAGTGGTTTCGTCCGGCGGGCGTGTGCTGAACATAATCGACCTTGCCGATGTCTACATGACCTTCTTCCTGCCAACCGAAGCCGCCGGGCAGATCGCGCTTGGATCGGAAGTCCGGCTGGTGCTCGACGCCGCGCCGCAATACGTGATCCCGGCGCGCGCATCCTTTGTGGCCGATGTCGCGCAGTTCACGCCCAAGACGGTGGAAACCGCGGAAGAACGCCAGAAGCTGATGTTCCGTATTCGCGCCCAGATCGACCCTGCCCTGCTCCGCCAATACATCACGCAGGTTAAAACCGGCCTTCCGGGTATGGCCTATATCCGGCTCGACCCGCAGGCCGAGTGGCCGCCATCGCTGCAATTGCGGTTGCTGCAGTGACCGCTGTGATGGAGCCTGTCATCCGCGTCCACGATGTCAGCCTGCATTACAAGAAGACGCAGGCGCTTAACGCCGTGTCGCTGGAAATTCCAGCTGGCTGTATGGCAGGGCTGATCGGGCCGGACGGGGTTGGCAAATCCAGCCTGCTGTCGCTGATCGCTGGGGCGCGCGTGGTGCAGTCCGGACAGGTGAGCGTGCTGGGGGGCGATATCGCGAACCGGCGACACCGCGAGGCAATCGTCTCACGCGTGGCGTATATGCCGCAGGGGCTTGGCAAGAATCTCTACCCCACCCTGTCGGTGTTCGAGAACATCAACTTCTTCGGTCGCCTGTTCGGGCATGGCCACGACGAACGCATTCGCCGCATCACAGAGCTGACCACACGCACAGGACTGGCACCGTTCCTCGACCGTCCGGCGGGGAAGCTCTCGGGCGGGATGAAACAGAAACTGGGGTTGTGCTGCGCGCTGATCCACGACCCCGATCTGCTGATCCTCGACGAACCGACAACCGGCGTCGATCCGCTGTCGCGTCGGCAGTTTTGGGACCTCATCAACGATATCCGCGCCGAACGCCCAAGTATGAGCGTGCTGGTCGCCACCGCCTATATGGAAGAAGCCGCCCGCTTCGATTGGCTGGCCGCGATGAATGGCGGGCAAGTACTGGCAACCGGCACACCTGCGCAGTTGCTTGAACACAGTGGGACAAGCTCGCTGGAAGACGCGTTCATCGCCATGCTGCCCGAGGACGCCCGCAAGGAGCATAAGCCGATCAGCATCGCCCCGCGTACGCAAAGCACCGACGATACCGTCGCCATCGAGGCGCGCGAACTGACCATGCGCTTCGGCGACTTCGTCGCCGTGAACAATGTGAGTTTCCGCATCGGCCGTGGCGAGATTTTCGGCTTTCTGGGATCGAACGGTTGCGGCAAGACGACGACGATGAAGATGCTGACCGGGCTGCTCTCGGCCAGCAGCGGGCAGGCCTGGCTGTTCGGCAAGCAGGTCGACGCGCAGAACATCGAGGCCCGCAGGCGTGTCGGTTACATGTCGCAGAATTTCTCGCTCTATACCGAACTGACGGTACAGCAGAATCTGGCATTGCACGCGCGGCTGTTCAGTGTGCCCGAAGCCGACATCCCCGCCCGCGTGGCCGAAATGGCCGAACAGTTCGGTCTGACCACGATCATGGATGCCCTGCCCGCTTCACTGCCGGTGGGGCAGCGCCAGCGTCTGTCGCTTGCGGTGGCGATGGTGCATCGGCCCGAGATGCTGATCCTCGACGAACCGACCTCGGGCGTGGACCCTGTGGCGCGGGACGGGTTCTGGAACATTCTGGCCACACTGTCGCGGCGCGATGGGGTGACAATTTTTATCTCGACCCATTTCATGAACGAGGCCGAGCGCTGCGACCGGATTTCGCTGATGCATGCGGGCCGCGTTCTGGTCAGCGATGCACCCGCCACACTGGTGAAAAACCGTGGCGTGGCAACGCTGGAAGACGCGTTCATCGGCTATCTGGAAGACGCTGTGGCGGACGATGTGACGATAAATCCTCCCCTGCCCGAAAGCGCCCCCCCTGCGACGCATACGCCGGACACACACACACCGCCGCGCCGAAAATTCTTCGATATCAGGCGTATGTTCAGTTACGCCCGTCTTGAATCGCTGGAACTGCAACGCGACCCAATCCGCGCAACACTGGCGTTGATTGGCAGCCTTCTGCTGATGCTCATCATGGGATACGGCATCAACATGGACGTCGAGGATCTGACCTTTGCCGTTCTGGACCGCGACCAGACGACACTCAGCCGCGATTACACGTTCGATATTTCAGGGTCACGCTACTTCATCGAACGCCCGCCCATCGCCGATTATGCCGACATTGACCGGCGCATGCGTTCGGGCGAGCTGATGCTGGCGATCGAGATACCATCCGGCTTCGCGCAGGATGTTGCACGCGGACGGCCGACGCAGATCGGCGCGTGGATCGACGGCGCAATGCCGCCGCGCGCCGAAACCGTGCGCGGTTACGTGCAGGGCATACACGCGGACTGGCTGGCCAAACGCATGGCACATGCAGGCACCGGCGCAGTGCCGGTGGCCTCGGTCGAGACCCGCTTCCGCTATAACCCCGATGTGAAAAGTCTGGTGGCGATGGTCCCCGCCGTCATCCCGATGCTGCTGATGCTGATCCCCGCCATGCTGACCGCGCTGAGTGTGGTGCGCGAAAAGGAGCTCGGGTCGATCGTCAATCTATACGTCACGCCGACCTCGCGGCTGGAGTTTCTGCTGGGGAAACAGCTTCCCTACATCGTGCTGGCCATGATGAATTTCTTTCTGCTCACCCTGATGGCCCTGCTGCTGTTCAAGGTGCCGTTGAAGGGTAGTTTCCTCACGCTCACGCTTGCGACATTGCTTTACACAACCGCCGCCACGGGGTTGGGGCTGCTGATCTCGTCGTTCATGCGCAGCCAGATCGCCGCCATTTTCGGTACTACCATCCTGACCATCCTGCCCGCCACACAGTTCTCGGGCATGATGGACCCGGTATCCTCGCTCGAGGGGGGCGGCGCGCTGATCGGGAAGATCTATCCGACCACGCATTATCTGACCATCACGCGGGGAGTGTTCTCGAAGGCGCTGAATTTCTCGGATCTGCACGAGTCATTCTTGCCGCTGGCGCTGGCGATACCCGTCATCCTCGGGCTGTCCGTCTTACTGTTGAAGAAGCAGGAGAGCTGAGCCATGCGCATCGCCAACGTGCTGCATCTGGGCGTCAAGGAACTGCGCAGTCTGTTGCGCGACCCGGTGATGATCGGGCTGATCATCTATGCGTTCAGCCTGGCGATCTATTCGGCAGCAACCGCCATCCCCGAAACGCTCAACCGCGCACCCATCGCCATTGTAGACGAGGACCAGTCCCCCCTGTCGTCGCGCATTTCCAGCGCTTTCTACCCGCCTTTTTTCCTGCGTCCCGTGATGATTACGCAGGCCGAGATGGATACGCGCATGGATGCAGGGCTGGACACATTCGCCCTGGATATCCCCCCCAACTTCCAGCGCGACCTGCTGGCCGGACGCGCGCCGGTCATCCAGTTGAACGTCGATGCGACACGGATGAGCCAGGCCTTCGTCGGCAGCGGTTACATTCAGGCCATCGTCGCCGGAGAGATTGCGAACTTCACCGATCGATCCCGCGCCAACGCCATCCCCCCCATCGATCTGGCGTTAAGGGTGCGGTTCAATCCGCAGCTCAACAAGAAGTGGTTCGGGGCGATCATCCAGCTGATCAACAACGTCACCATGCTGGCGATTGTGCTGACCGGTGCCGCCCTGATCCGCGAGCGCGAGCACGGCACTGTCGAGCATCTGCTGGTGATGCCGGTAACGCCGCTCGAGATCATGACCGCCAAGATCTGGTCGATGGCGCTGGTGGTGCTGTCTGCCTGCACGTTCTCGCTGTTGTTCATCGTGCAGGGATTACTGGCAGTGCCGATCGAGGGGTCCGTGCCGCTGTTTCTGGCCGGTGCTGCCATCCACCTTTTCGCCGCCACCGCCATGGGGATTTTCCTCGGCACCATCGCCCGGTCCATGCAGCAATTCGGGCTGCTGATCATGCTGATCCTGATGCCACTACAGATGCTGTCGGGCGGGTCCACGCCACGTGAAAGCATGCCCGAGATCGTGCAATATGTGATGCTGGCCGCCCCCACCACGCACTTCATCATGCTGGCGCAGGCCATTCTGTATCGGGGGGCGGGTCTGTCGGTCGTCTGGCCGCAATTCCTGGCGCTGGCCGCGATCGGCACCGCCCTGTTCGGCTACGCCCTGGCCCGCTTCCGTGCCACCATCAACGCGATGGCGTGAACCGGATCGCCATCTGTTTGATTTTAAAGGAATTCACGGGGGAATGTCTGTGGTGAGCTCGGTGGGGGCGCGCAGGTTCCGCGTTACCAACAGGATATCGTGGCTCATCCCCCTTCCCTGATACCCGTAGATCAATGGGTTACGAGATTTTTGGCTCGGCGGTAATTTCGCCTATTGCGTTATCTGGATGCATCATTAATACGCATTTACCACATTTA
>JAVBJV010000031.1:0-16444 GCA_031546815.1 Acetobacteraceae bacterium | reverse complement strand
TCCGCGATGAAGATGGTGTCGGCTGCCAAGCTGAAGCGCGCCCAGGTGCGCGCTGAAGCTGCGCGGCCGTACGCACAGCGGATGGAACGGATGCTGGCCTCGCTCGGCGCGGCCGTGGCCGGAACGCCGGGTGCACCGAAGCTGCTTGTCGGCACCGGTGCCGACAAGGTGCATCTGCTGGTCGTGCTGACTGCGGATCGTGGTCTTGCGGGCGCGTTCAACAGCGGCGTTGGCCGTTATGCACGCACGCTGATCCGCAAGCTGGAATCCGAAGGCAAGACGGTGAAGGTGCTGGCCGTGGGCCGCAAGGGCCGCGACTTCCTGCGCCGCGAATTTGCCGACCGCCTGATCGGCGACATCAACTATGTGGGTCGCAAGTCGATCGAATTCTCGGACGCGCACGCCATTTCCGACCGTCTGTCGGCAATGCTGGACGCGAATGAATTCGACGTGTGCAGCCTGGTCTATAACCGGTTCGAAAGCGTGATCGCTCAGGTGGCGACCGACCGCCAGATGATCCCGGCCCCAATGCCCGCGAACGAAAACGCGGTGGTGGGTGGCGCGATCTATGAATACGAGCCGTCTGAAGAACAGATCCTGACGACACTGCTGCCGCGCAATCTGGCGGTGCAGATTTTCAGCGCCATGCTGGAAAGCGTTGCAGGTGAACATGGCGCGCGTATGACGGCCATGGACAATGCCACCCGCAACGCGGGCGACATGATCAACAAGCTGACGCTGACCTATAACCGGACACGTCAGGCCAATATCACCAGCGAACTCATTGAAATCATCTCGGGCGCCGAGGCGGTTTAATAACAGGACGAGCGGAGCAAGTACGATGGCGAAGAACAACGTCGGCCGGATTACCCAGGTTTTGGGCGCGGTTGTGGACGTGCAGTTCGACGGAGAGCTGCCGTTCATCCTGAACGCGCTTTCCACGAAGGTCGGGGAACGTACCCTGATCCTGGAAGTTGCACAGGAACTGGGCGAACGCACCGTCCGCTGCATCGCGATGGACAGCACCGATGGTCTGGTCCGCGGCACGGAAGTGATCGATCTGCGCGAAATGATCTCGGTCCCCGTCGGCCCGGGCACGCTGGGGCGCATCATCAACGTGATCGGCGAACCGATCGACGAACGTGGTCCTGTGGACGCAGTGAAGCGTTACGCGATTCATCGCGACGCTCCGTCGTTCGAAGACCAGGCGACCTCGGCCGAAATTCTCGTCACCGGGATCAAGGTTGTCGATCTGCTGGCTCCGTACATGAAGGGCGGCAAGATCGGTCTGTTCGGCGGCGCCGGCGTTGGCAAGACCGTGACCATCATGGAACTGATCAACAACGTTGCCAAGAAGCATGGCGGTTATTCCGTGTTTGCGGGCGTTGGTGAACGTACCCGTGAAGGGAACGATCTGTATCACGAAATGATCGAATCCAACGTCATCAAGACCGATGGCCCGGGTTCGAAAGTGGCGCTGGTGTATGGCCAGATGAACGAACCGCCGGGCGCGCGTGCGCGTGTGGCGCTGTCGGGTCTGTCGGTTGCCGAATACTTCCGCGACGAAGAAGGCCAGGACGTGCTGTTCTTCGTGGACAACATCTTCCGCTTCACGCAGGCGGGTGCCGAAGTGTCGGCGCTGCTGGGTCGTATTCCGTCGGCCGTGGGTTATCAGCCGACGCTGGCCACCGACATGGGCACGCTGCAGGAACGCATCACGTCGACGAAGAAGGGCTCGATCACCTCGGTGCAGGCGATTTACGTGCCAGCCGACGACTTGACCGATCCGGCGCCGGCGACATCGTTTGCTCACTTGGATGCCACGACCGTGCTGTCGCGTGCGTTGACCGAAATCGGGATTTACCCGGCCGTGGATCCGCTCGACTCGACGTCGCGCGCGCTCGATCCGCGTATCGTGGGTGAAGAACATTACCTGGTGGCGCGCGATGTGCAGCGTATTCTGCAGACCTACAAGTCGCTGCAGGACATCATCGCCATTCTGGGCATGGACGAACTGTCGGAAGACGACAAGCTGATCGTGGCGCGCGCGCGCAAGATCCAGCGCTTCCTGTCGCAGCCGTTCCATGTGGCCGAAATCTTCACCGGTCAGCCGGGCGCGTTCGTCGAACTGAAGGACACCATCAAGTCGTTCAAGGCGATCTGCGCGGGTGAATACGATCACCTGCCGGAAGCCGCGTTCTACATGGTTGGTTCCATCGAAGAAGCCGTGCAGAAGGCTGAAACCCTGAAGCAGGCGGCCTGAGGTCATCATGGGAAAGACGCGCCTGGAGATCGTTTCGCCTGAAAAGCTGCTGCTTTCGCGCGACGTAGACATGGCCGTTATTCCGGCGGCCGAAGGCGAGATGGGTGTGCTGGCTGGCCACGCGCCTATGATCGTGACGCTGCAGGGTGGTGTGATCGCCATTCACGACGGCGGGCAGGTGACGGACCGTCTGTATCTGGCGGGTGGTTTTGCCGAAGTCTCGCCCGAGCGTTGCACCGTGCTGGCTGATGAAGCCGTGCCGGTAGCCGAGGTCAGCAAGGCCGAAGCTGCCAAGCGCGTTGCGGCAGCGGAAGCGGCCTATGCCGAAGCAGCGATGGCAGCCCCCGAAGTGATCGAGGCGGCGCTGGCCAAGCTGCAGTCGGCACGTGCCATGCAGGCAGTTGCACAGGCGGCCTGATCCGGCTGACTGAACTGAAACTGATATGAAGCGCTCGCAGAACTGCGGGCGCTTTTTTTATGGGCTGCGCATCGATGGTTGCGTGATACGATCGTTTATTCGCGCCGTTTTTGGCAGCATAAACGGCGGCAAACGGGTATGCAGAGTCCATGAAGCACTGGAAAATTGAGGATATGGACTGGGATCGCTTCGATCCCGCCAAAGTCGATCCAAAAATCATTCCGCTGGTCAAAGCCGCAGCCATGGTTGAACGCAATGCGGCCGATTACACGCAGTATCTGTGCAGCGTGTTTCACGAAGACCCCGACTTCTGTCGGGCTGCCGGATACTGGTCGATCGAGGAAACCCAGCACGGAGATGCGTTGGGCAAGTGGGCGATGCTGGCCGATCCGTCCTGGGATTTTATGGAGGCGTTCCAGCGTTATCGGGAAGGCTATCAGGTCGATACCAGCGCCAACACTTCGATCCGCGGGTCGCTGACCGGCGAGCTGATCGCGCGTTGCATGGTGGAGACCGGCACGTCGAGCTATTACACTGCACTGGCCGAAAGCACGGATGAGCCGGTGCTGAAGGCGATCTGCAAGCAGATTGCGGCGGACGAGTATCGGCATTTCAAGCTGTTCTACGATCACATGCGGCGTTATCTGGCGCGCGAGAAACTGTGGTTCTGGCAGCGCCTGCGCATCGCGCTGGGCCGTGTGGGCGAGAGCGAGGACGATGAACTGGCCTTTGCCTATCACTGTGGCAATCTGGACCCGGCGGAGAAGTTCAATCACGGGCAGTGCACGGCGGCGTATCTGATCGGCGCGACGGGCGTTTACCGGCCGCACCACATCGCGCGCGCGGTGGCGATGCTGTTCAAGGTGGTGGGGCTGAACCCGCACGGCCGGCTGTCGAACTGGGCGTCGAAACTCTCCTACGCGATGGTGCAGCGGCGGCGGCGCAAGATGCTGGGGCAGTATCCGGCCCTGGCGGAGCTGGCGCGCTGATGGACGCCGATCTTGAATCGTTGTCCTGCGATGCCCTGATTGCCGATACACAGCTGACGGCGGAATTTGCCCGCATGCGCATAACGGGCGTGTCCTGCAGGTGCACGTGCAGGGTGGCGGCGCAGACATTCCCCTGACAGGTGAAATGCGGAACATCGCGACACTCATGCGCGCCTGCGCGACGCCTTGACGCTGCCGTTCGTCTTTTCTCTACTGCCTGCAGGGAGAAGACGAACGATGAAAACAATAAACCGTCGGCACCTGCTGGGTGCCGCAACGTCGCTGACGCTGGCCGCCTCTCATCGCGCCCGCGCCGAGGATGCGCCGATCCGCTGGATCGTGCCCTATACCCCCGGCGGGTTGACCGACACGCTGACCCGGCTGGTCACCAACCAGCTTGGCACGGCACTTAAACGCACCATCGTCATCGACAACCGGCCCGGCGCCAATTCCATTATCGGCGCCGAACTTGCCGCGCGCGCCGCACCCGACGGCACGACGTTTCTATCGATTCTGCCAGGGCATGCGGCCAACGTCACGCTGTACGCGGGCAAGCTGTCCTTCGACCCCGAGCGCAGTTTCACCCCGATCTCGCTGTTGGGAATTGCGCCGTTCATCGTCGCGGCATCGCCCAATCTTCCGGCCAGTAATACGCGCGACTTCATTGCCTATGCCAAAGCCAATCCGGGCAAGATCTCGTTCGGGTCATCGGGGGTTGGCTCGGCCGCGCACCTGACGTCGGAACTGCTGAAGCAGATGACGGGGATCGACATGGTGCACGTGCCCTATCGCGGCACTGCGCCCGCCTTGCAGGATCTGATGAGCGGACAGATCCAGATCCTGCTCGATGTAGCGCCCGGCTTGATGCCATCGGTTCAGGGCGGGCGGATCAAGGCGCTGGCCGTGCTGTCGCAGGAGCGCCTGCCGGTTGCGCCCGATGTCCCCACCATGGCCGAAGCCGGCGGCCCGGCGCTCGAGGCATCGAGCTGGGTGATGGCCATGGCGCCCGCTGGAACACCCGCGCCGATCGTCGAGACGGTGTCGCGCGAGATTACCCGCATCGTCACCGAGACCGATGTGAAACAGCGTTTCATCGATCTGGGCGTTATCCCGAGTGGCTGGTCGCCCGAACGCAGTGCCCGGTTCTTCGCCGACGAGGTGCTGCGTTGGAGGCGTGTGATCGAGACGGCACAGATCAGGCTGGAGGGCTAGATTCTGTTCGACTCTGAAAGTGAAGCCTATGGTGTGACCATGACACTTGAAGAATCAATAAATCATCACTTTCCTGAAGATCAGCATCAGGAAGAGAAAAGAATTCTAGCAGAGTTTTGCCAAAAATGGATTGTTTCTGGTTTGGCTGATTCGGATGCTGATAAACGATTACGTAGCATGGATAAGTCTGTTTTCTGGTCGCAGTTGTCAGAAGCGCTCGTTGCAAAGCAACTTGCGAAAGTTGGGCTTGTGCCAGAAAAAAACCGCCGAGCCGAAGGGCCTGACTTTCTGATCATGCATAAATGCCGCAGAATCTGGGTGGAAGTTATCACGCCTGAGCCTCGCGGCTTGCCGAGGGATTATCCAAAGCTAGATGGGGGGTGGCATAGTTTTCCATCCGGCGAGATACTCTTACGTTGGACGGCGGCAATTAAAGAGAAAACTGAAAAACTTTTGGGGATAGATTACTTGAGAACGGGCAATATTTCCGCCGGGTATCGACAGAAAGGAATTGTTTGTAGAGATGATATTTACGTCATTGCTGTGAATAGTGTTTTATTGGGCGGCAGTTTTTCAGAAGGGAGCGATTACCCGTTTTCTGCCAAAGCAACTTTAGGCATTGGCGACCGGTTTGTGCAGTTTTGTACTAAACAGCATAAGGCTGTTTCTGCCGGCTGGAACTATTCCCCTGTCACTCAAAATAATAACAATGCTTCTGTGCGAACAGACCTGTTCTTTGATAGAAAAATTGCACCTGTCAGTGCAGTCTGGGGAGGAGCTTGGGGCTTACCAATCGCTTTGGGAGACGATGCCTCCACGAATATTGTTCATAACCCTTTTGCAGACAACGCTCTTCCACCAGACCTGCTTCCCGCTCAGGCCGAATATGTTGCCACAATCACCAAACAAGGCGAGGCAACTGTTGAGCGCAGAAAAGGGCAGTTGGCTCCTTAACCTTTTATCAGTCGAGAACAGTCACCCCCGTACGCCGGACAATCTCGGCCCAGCGTGTGTTCTCGGTGGTGACGAAGTGGCGCAGGTCGTCGCCATCCAGCACAGGCATGGCGAAGGCGGCCTGCGTCATGCCGGTCTTCACCGCGGGCACACCGCGCGCCCGGCGCACATCGGCGATCAGTCGTTCGATCATCGCGGCAGGTGTGTTGGCGGGCGCATACAGCGCGTTCCAGGTCGGCAGTTCCAGACCGGGGAAACCCTGTTCCTCGAGCGTCGGCACATCGGGCAGCAGACGGCCGGGGCCGGTCTGGGCGATGCAGCGCAAGCGGCCGTCGTTCACCAGTGGCAGCGCGGACCCCGATGACAGCACCATCGCCTGCACGCGGCCCGAGACCAGATCGGTCAGCGCAGGCGGCCCCCCCCGATACGGCACGTGCTGCGCCTGAACGCCCGCTTTTTCCAGCAGCCCTGCCATCACCAGATGACTGCCCGAACCCGTCCCGACCGAGGCATAGGACAGATCCCCTTGTCGCGCTTTTTCCAGCAGCTCGGCCACGTTGGAAACGCCCAGCGCCGGCGGCACGATCAGCACTTGCTGCGATGTGCCGAGCATCGCAATCGGCGTCAGGTCGCTCAGCGGGTTGAACGGCATCGGCGCCCCCAGATGCGGGGTGATCGCCATCGTGCCGTTATTGGCGACCAGCAGAGTCTGCCCATCCGGCACCGACCGCACCACGAATTCCGCCGCAATCACGCCGCCCGCACCGGGGCGATTATCGACCACGATGTTGCGGTCGCTCGCGCTGTTGATCGCATGGGCGAACAGGCGCGCGCAGGTGTCGGCCGTGGTACCAGCGGGGAAGCCGATCACGAAGCGGGTCGGTGCTTCGGCGCGGGCGGGCAGGGCGGCGGTGGCGGCCAGCGCGGCCGTCATCAGGGTGCGACGTTTCATGCCGTAAACTGTGCGGTATTTTCCGACCAAAGAAAAGTCAGCTCGTGCTTGTTGTGCGACAGATGCACCACGCGTCCGCCGGGGATGGCAGCAAACGCATCAGCGCTGTCGAAGTCGGTCTCGCCCTGGAATTTCAGTGTGCAGACGATGTTCCGTGCCTTGCCCGCGTCGACCCAGGCCTGCATCAGCCGCACCATGCGTGATGGATAGGCGATCACGTCGCAGACCAGCCAGTCCATCGTGGGTTCCTGCGCGGGCACGATGCCGAAGGCGCTCTCCTGCCGGTAGGTCACGTTGGGCATCGCCGCGATCTTCGGCGCAAGCGGTGCCTTGTCCACCGCCGTCACCTGCGCGCCGAGGCTGGCCAGAACCCAGCTCCACCCGCCGGGCGTCGCGCCCAGATCGATGCAGACATCGCCCGGTTTCGGATACACGCCGAAGCGGGTGATCGCCTCCCACAATTTCAGATAGGCGCGCGATGGCGGGCCGATGTGATCTTCCTCGAACACGACTTCGCCATTCACGAACGGGGATGACTTCGTTGGGCTGGCGAGCAAGCGGTCCGTGGCGAGCAACGTCCACGCACCCAGATGCGATGTTGGCGCGGGTTCGGGAAACACCAGCGGTTTGGCCTTCACCGGCGGCAGACGTTCGGTGATCAGCGCGGCGCGACGATGATGCAGCAGGGGCAGCAGCGACCAGTTGCGCTGCATGGCGCGCAACGCATCGGCGGCGGCCTTCACCGATGGGGCGGGGATCTCGACCGGCGCGGTCCAGATATCCAGTGCCCATGCCGCATGGCGCGGTGCATCGGGCGAGAGCGCCAGCAACCCGTGCCACGCATCGATGCGCACACCAAGCCGGGTGAGTTCAGTTTCCAGTTGCGGCTGAAATCCATCGGCTGCGAGATAGGCAGACCCGATCACGATGCGCGCACTCCCGATACTGCCAGCGACAGCCATCCTGCCATCAGTGTGAAGCCGCCCAAGGGCGCGATCATCGGTGTGTGAATGCCCGCCAGCGCCAGCAGATACACCGCACCACAGAACAGCACCGTGCCGAGCGCGAACAACACACCCGCCCCGCGCGCCAGAGCGCCCCCGCGTGTGGCCCACGCCATAGCGGCGACGATGGCCAGCGCGTGCCACATCTGGATCTGCAATGCGGTATGCACCTGTGCAAGTGCCGCGGCATCGATGCGTCCGGGCAGTCCGTGCGCGGCATAAGCGGCCATCGCAACGCCACTGCCACCCAGCAGACCGGCGATGAAAATCAGGATACGTGTCATGCGACAGGTTTAGCGGGTTTCCCCTTAATGTGCATCCCCACCTGCCGCAGCCTGCCCCGGCTTGCGCAGGAACGCGGTGACCGGGATCAGCGCGAAGAACAGCAGCGACATCAGCAGCAGAACGTCGTTATAGGTCAGCACCAGCGCCTGCTGCTGCAGCATGTTCCACACACGCGTCAATGCACCGCGATCCGCCAGTCCACCCAGATGAGTCTGCAACCCGGCCGACATCTGGTCGATGGTGTACTGCACGCCGGGCCGCGCCCAGGTGATCTGCTCCGACAGATGCTGGCGATGCATCTGCCCGCGGTCGATGGCAATCGTGTTGATCAGCCCCAGCCCGACCGCGCCGCCCAGATTGCGCATCAGGTTATACAACCCCGATGCGTTCTTCATCATCGCGGGCGGCAATGTGCCCAATGCTACCTGGTTCACCGGCAGCATGATGAACATCATCGATGCCCCGCGCAGTGCCTGTGGCATCAGGAATTCCCAGAACCCCCATTGCGACGTCATGAACGATGTCAGCCACACGCCGGTGCCGAACATTGCCAGTCCCACCGCCATCATCGCGCGCAGATCGACAATGCGCGACAGCTTGCCCGCGATCGGCGCGGTCATGAACATGAACATCCCGGTGACGAACATCGTCTCGCCGATCTGCATGCTGTTGAAACCGCGCACGCGCCCCAGATACAGCGGGATCACATAGACCGAGCCATACAACCCGATCCCCATCACGAAACTGAACAGACAGCCGCTGGAGAAATTCACGTTGGTGAAGGCGCGCAGTTCGACCAGCGGGTCCTTCTAGGTCAGCATGCGGTGGAAGTACCGCACGCCTGAAATCACGCAGATGAAGCTCAGGTTGCGCACCGTCTCGTCCTGCAGCCAGTCCCAGCGGGGGCCTTCCTCCATCACGTATTCCAGCGTGCCGAGGAACGCCGCCAGATAGCCAAGCCCGCGCCAGTCGAACGAATTGCGCAGCGCCCAGTTCGGCTTGTCGATGTCGAGCAGGTTCCACACCAGCAGCGCAATCGCCGCGCCGATCGGCACGTTGATCAGGAACAGCCAGTGCCACGAGAACGTCTGCGTCAGCCACCCGCCAACAGTGGGGCCAACGGTGGGGGCCAGCGTTGCGGTCAGCCCGATCAGCACCGACACATGCGCACGGCGCGACGGCGGAAACAGCAGATAGGTTGTCGCGAATACGGTGGGGATCATCGCCCCGCCGATAAAGCCCTGTGCGGCGCGAAACAGAATCATCTCGGGCAGCGTGGTGGCAATCGCGCACAGGGCCGAGAACAGCGCGAACCCCGCCGCCGAGATGGTGAACAGGATGCGCGTGGAGAGCAGCCGCGACATCCACCCGGAGAGCGGGATCATCACGATCTCGGCGATCAGGTAAGATGTCTGCACCCACGACGCTTCGTCGGCCGATGCCGACAGCCCCGACTGGATTTCCGCCAGCGATGCCGAGACGATCTGGATGTCGAGGATCGCCATGAACATGCCGAGCACCATCGACATGAACCCCGCCCATTCGCGCGCGGTAACCTTGCGGCGTTCGTCGCCGAGCGGGAGTTCAGCAGTCATCGCGCGAGGCCGAGAGTCGCCCCCCGCGCGCCGAACAGGCCGTGGCGCACGGCACCGGGGCCGCGTGTATCGACCTCGGCCTCGACCGACAGGCCCGGGCGCAGCTGGGCGAGTTTCTCCGCCTCACTGGGCGAGAAGGTGACCCGCACCGGCACGCGCTGGACGATCTTGGTGAAGTTGCCGGTGGCGTTCTCGGGCGGCAGCAGGCTGAACTGGCTGCCGGTGGCAGGGGCAAGACTGTCCACCACGCCGTGGATCTCCAGATCGGGTATGGCGTCCACCGTCAGCGTTACCGGCAGGCCGGGGCGCATCTGCGGGATCTGGGTTTCCTTGAAATTGGCCACCACATACTGGCGCGCGGGCGGCGGGGCGATGGCGATCAGCAGCGTGCCGGGGGCAACATACTGGCCGATCTGCGCGGCGCGATTGCCGACCATGCCGTCGAACGGGGCGCGGATTTCGGTGTTGTCGAGGTCGATGCGGGCCAGTTCGGCCTCGGCCCGGGCGGCGAGCAGACGCGCATCGGCCTGGGTCAATGTGGCGCGGGCGACATCCAGCTGGCGTTCGGCTACATCGCGCATGGCGCGCTGGGCGGCCAGCTGGGCTTCGGCCTTGCGCAGGTCGGCCACGGCTTTCTCGGCCGCCTGACGCGACGACCAGCCCTGTCCGGACAGCGACGAATAACGGGTGGCGTCGGCGGCGGCGCGGGTGCGTTCGGCCTCGGCGTTGCCGATCTCGGCGCTGGCCTGCAGCACCTGGGCCTGCTGCGCGGCGATCTGCGCCTGGGCGGTGGCGATGGCGGCCTCGGCCTGCGCGACGCCAGCCTGCGCGTTGGCAAGGCGGGCCTGCCATTCCTCGGTCCGCAGGCGGATCAGCGGGTCTCCGGCACGCACGGGCTGGTTGTCGCGCACCAGAATTTCCGCCACATGCCCGGCAATGCGCGGGCTGAGCACGGTGATGTCACCCTGCACATAGGCGTTGTCGGTCGAGATGACATACCGCCCCTCGACCAGCCACCAGTTACCGACGACGATAACGGCAAGCGCGCCCAGAATGGCCGCACCCGTCCGCAGGTAACGCTTGCGGCTGGTCGGCGGCGAGGCCGTTGTGGTGGTGTCGGAGACGGGCTTTTCAGCTATGACATTCATCGCCGCACAATGATCCGGAACGATATCGGCCTTCAAGAGTAAACTGAACAGTTCAGTATGCTTTTTTGCATACCAGGGTTTCCGCGCACTATGTGGGGAATGATTGACCTTCGGTCTGTGCGGGTCCACCTGTATGCAATGTCAGAAGTTCGCCCGATTGCCTGTCTGGATGAATCGCCCAAGCGCCGCGCGGTGCTGGAAGCGGCGGCTCAGTTGTTCCTCTCGCAGGGGTACGGCGCGGTCAGCATGGATGTGGTGGCGCGCGAGGCTGGGGTCTCGAAGGCGACGCTGTATGCGCATTTCCCCGGCAAGGACAAACTGTTCGCGACAATTGTCGCCTCGAATTGCGCGCGATTGCAGCGGTTGGCCGAGGAGATCCCCGTCGAACATGCGACGGACATGCGGGCGACTCTGGTGACCATGGGGACAGAATGGCTGGCGTTCTTCCTGCAGCCGCGCACGCTGGGATTGTATCGGGTGGTGATGGCGGAATCGCCGCGCTTCCCCGAACTGGCGGCGGCATTTTACGAAGCCGGGCCGCACAAGCTGAAGGAATGGATGGTCAACTGGATTGCGGCCGAAACCGCATCCGGACATCTGCGCGCCCCCGACGCCCGCACGGCGGCCGAGCATTTTCTGGCCATGCTGCGCACCAGCGTCTTCTTCCGCGCCACGCTGGACCTGCCCCCCGCGCCGACCGACGCGGATACCGCACAGGTGGCCGAGGCTGCGGCCGACACATTTTTGCGCGCCTTTGGTCCATAAACGGTAGCGACCCGGCATCGCGCATGTTTAGCATGCGGCATGCCACGCGGAGATCTGTTCCCCGAAATCGGGCCATACGAAACCGGGTACCTGCCTGTCTCGGGCGGGCATACGCTGTACTGGGAACAGTCGGGTAACCCGACCGGCCCGGCGGTGATGTTTCTGCATGGCGGCCCCGGTGCCGGGGCGGGGGCTGTGCACCGGCGCTTCTTCGACCCGCATTATTGGCGCATCGTGGTGTTCGACCAGCGCGGTGCCGGGCGGTCGCATCCGCTGGGGGAACTGCGCGACAACACCACGCCGCATCTGGTGGGCGATATCGAAACGCTGCGCGTGTATCTGGGGATTGAACGCTTCCTGCTGTTCGGCGGGTCGTGGGGTTCCACGCTGGCGCTGGCCTATGCGCAGGCACATCCCGAGCGCGTGGCGGCCTGTGTGCTGCGCGGCATCTTCCTGGGGCGGCGGGCCGAGGTGGATTGGTTCATGCGCGACATGCGCATGGTGTTCCCCGAAGCCTGGGCGGCGTTTTCGGGCTTCATCCCGGATGGCGAACGCGCCGATCTGCTGGGTGCTTACCGGGCGCGGCTGAACGACTTAAACCCGCTGATCCACGGCCCCGCCGCGCGGGCGTGGAGCATGTATGAAGGTGTGTGTTCCACTCTGCTGCCCACATCGCCGCTGGCCCTGGCCTTTGCGCAGGATCGCACGGCACTGGGGCTGGCGCGACTCGAGGCGCATTACTTCGCGCACGATCTGTTCCTGCCGGAGGGCGGGCTGCTGGCGCATATGAACCGCATCGCCCACATCCCGGCCGAGATCGTGCAGGGGCGATACGACATGATCTGCCCGGCGTTCAGCGCGTTCGACCTCGCGGCGGCATGGCGCGCGGCGCGTCTGACGGTGATCCCCGATGCCGGACATTCAGCCCTTGAGCCCGGCATCCGCACCGCGCTGGTGGCGGCGGTGGAGCGGTTCCGCGGAAGAGTTTAGTTATCGTTCCGCAGGATGTTGCCGCTGTAACGCTTCAGGTACATCCCCGCCAGCAGCGAGAACGTGCACATGCCGATCAGCCAGTATGCTGGGCTGATCGGGTTGCCCGTCCGGCCGATCAGCAGCGTGGCGATCAGCGGCGTGGTGCCCTGGAACAGCGCCATGGCGACGTTATACGACATCGAAATCCCGCTGGCCCGCACCCGGGTCGGGAACAGGTCGGCCAGCACCACGCCGATGGTGCCGTTCACCAGCGCGCTGCAGATCGCCAGCATGACCAGCACGAGCATCGGGCTGTAAGCGTGCCCCGCCAGCGCCTGGAACACCGGCCATGCGGTGATGATCAGCACGACGCAGCCGATGCGGTGCAGCCAGTAACGCTTCATGCTGTCCGACACCATGCCGACCAGCACGTAACAGATGGCGGCGACGCCAGTGCCCAGACTGATGGCCGATGCGGCATCGGCGGGGGCGTAGTTCAGCACCTTGACCAGATAGGACGGCATATACCCGAACATCAGCCCGTTCAGTGCCCCGGTTGCGGCCGAGACAGCAAACGCCACCAGCACAGGGGCCATATGGTTGCGCGCCAGTTCGCCCAGCGGCTGTTTCGCGTGTGCCCGCATGCCGAGGAACGCGGGTGATTCCTCCAGCGCGCCCCGCACGATATAGCCGACGATCCCCAGAATGCCGCCCAGGATAAAGGCGATGCGCCAGCCGTAAAAGGCCACGTCGGCGGGGGCCATGGTCATGTGGATCAGCTTGTTGATGCCGGTGGCCAGCATCACGCCGCTGGTCAGCAACCCGAACATCAACCCGCAGGCCAGCCCGGCACGACGCTGCGCGGTCTCGACCACATAGGCAACGGCGCCACCGATCTCGCCGCCGAAGCAGGCGCTCTGGATCAGGCGCAGCGCGACGAAGGCGATGGTGGCGGCTGCCCCGCCCACGGCATAGGGCGGCATCAGCCCCATGGCGATACTGGCCAGCGAGATGGTCAACAGCGACCACAGAAAGACCGGGCGTCGGCCGTATTTGTCGCCGAAATGGCTGAAGATGGCTCCACCCAACGGGCGAATGGCGTAGCCCACGGCGAACACGGCGAAGGTGTTGACGTAGGACAGGAACTGATCGTCCGAGGGGAAGAACGCGGCCGAGATGTACTGCGCGAAGATGGCGTAGACGATGAAGTCGTAGAATTCGATCGCGCCGCCGATGCTGGTCAGCATCACCACGCGCCAGCGGGCGCGTTGGTCGCCGATGGTTTGGAGGCGCTGATCGATCTGTACGTGGTCCATCCGGGTATCCGCCATTCTTGATGCAGCGCGATATTTGTCACGGCAACGAACGAAAGACCAGCGGGTGGTAATGGATTGTTACCGAAATGGTTGATGATCAGTTGTGATCAAACCAAATGAATTAACAATATGCAAATAATGCCAGCAATAATTTCATTTCATAAAAATAAGTATACTTTACTCGCCTAAAAGTAAATTTCTCACGGCGATAAATTCCATAAGGTTTTATTTTTAAAATATGCAGCAAATTGAGCGCTCAGTCATTTTCTATTTGAGCAGCCTTAAGAGCTGCACGTGTTGAATGGCGGGTAGTTAGAGCGCGCCGGATTTTAGGATGAGGGGAAAAAAATGCCGTTTTCTGGGAATTATCGCATTGATGCATTGTTGTACAACGCAGGGGGAGAGCCTGCACGTTGGGCCGGACCAACGGGGGTTTCGACCATTGTAACTTATGCGTTTGCAGACTCGCCCGGAGAGGTCACGGTATACAATACCAATCCATATGACTGGTCCCCCTTGACCGCCGCACAGCGCAACGCCGAACGTCAGGCATTGCATGCATGGGCGGATGTGAGCGGCATTATTCTCGTCGAATTACCCGATTACCTGTGGAAGCTGGCCGATATCGATATTCATATGGCGGCGATCGGATCGGCCAACGTTGCGGCATATGCTTATTACCCGGGAAACTCCTCGCTGTCGGGCCGGCTGGTTCTTGATAAAGGCCTTTACGGAAACAGTGGCTTCCAGCCGGGTAGCTATGAATACATGGTTATGTTGCATGAAACCGGGCATGCTTTGGGTTTCAAGCATCCGTTTGATCCTGGCGTACAGCTGCCGCAAGGCGAGATGACGGTGCACAATACCGTAATGGCATATGACACGTCTCCTGGTGTCAAGCCAGCGCGGTTGGGATCGTATGACATTGCCGCAGCTCAGCACCTGTATGGTGGGTGGGATGCGGGCTATAGCGAGTTGCACGCAGCACCTGTAGCCGGTGGTGGGTTCAACATCACCGGAATAGGCTGGACGAAATATCTTCCCGCAGAAGTTGTTTCGGTTTCGTTGTTTGATGGTGATATGGTCCTGTCCGACAGCGCCCCTTGGTTTCAGGTGCAACGATTGTACGAGATCGTGTTTAACCGGGAAGGCGCCGGTTCTGAGGTCGCTTATTGGACCAATACCATGCGGGCTGGTTATAGTCTGAAGTATGTTGCCGACATGTTTGCGAAGGAAACGGTTGGCTGGTCAGATCATGAGATGGTTACTGCTATCTATACTAACCTGCTGAGCCGTGCGCCTGATGCGGAGGGTTATGCAAATGCCATGTATTATCTGCAGCAAACCCATGATCGTGGGGGCCTGTTTGTTTCAGCTTCCGAAAGCCCGGAGGCCTATAGCCTCAAAAGCGGTCACGTAGACGGTCTGAGTGTGTTTAACCCGAAACCCGGTGCTGGCACCCTCGCTCATCTGTGGGAAAGCCTGTATGGCGATTCGCCGTTCCCGAAAGAAGCCTTCAATTTCTGGCTTGATGCTATGCAGCGTGGCTACAAGTCGCTAGGCACTGTGGCGCAGGAAATGGTGAACTCTGGCCATTTGCCTTACATTTCAGACGCTGACTACATGCAAACTCTGTATCACAACGCCCTGAATCGTGATGCTGCTCCAACTGAAATCAACTACTGGCTGTCCGCAATGTATAGCTCTGGGCAGGGTAGAGGCTGGATTGCTCAACAGATATCTCAGGATGCCACTGTGCAGGCATTGAATGAAGACCTGTACCATCATGGGATAATTTACGCGTAGAGATTTGTCGGGCCCGCGCAGTAACCAGCTTCGGCTGCTGTGCGGGCGCACAGTGTCAGCAATCTTTACGCCATAAAAATTCCGATGCTCAATCAGTCTGGGGGGAGACTTGTGAAGTTGCCCGGGGCTTCGGGGCCCATAAAAATCCACTCAGGACTCGCGCGGGTGCATTCTACCGCTTGACGAAACCCATCAGGCTTAGGATAAACCGGCCCTCGCACGGGATGGGGCTGTAGCTCAGATGGTAGAGCGCCTCGTTCGCAATGAGGAGGTCAGGGGTTCGATTCCCCTCAGCTCCACCATCCCCTGCAGATTATTCATATATTCCAATCGGTTGGAAGCCAGAAAATTGGCTCACTGTATAAAGTTAGCCAATCGGTCCTCACGTTACCTTACTTAGTGATACGGGCCATGGCTTCGATGGCCAGACGTTCCTGGTCGGCAGCCAGCGTATAGCGTTGGACCTCGGCCAGGGTCCGGTGGCCGGTGATCGAGGCGATTTGATGCGCGGTGCATCCGGCTTCGGCCAGGCGGCGTGCCGCCGCTTTACGCAGGCCATGCGGCGATAATCCATCGCGGATACCGGCCTCGCGGCAGCGTTCCCTGAACCAGTTATAGAAAGCTGTGCTGCTGGCGAAAGGTTTCCCCCAGCCGCTGAGCAGGAATGCGGGACGGTCTGACGGCAGAAGCGCCAGCTCAGCCGCCAATGCCGGGTGGATCGGGATTGTCAGCCGGGCGCCGGTCTTGATCTGCTTTACCACAATG
>JAVBJV010000004.1:0-62969 GCA_031546815.1 Acetobacteraceae bacterium | reverse complement strand
CACCAACAAGGTGACCAACTTCACCAACTCCGGGACGATCACCGCGCCGAACGGCGTTGGCACGGCTCTGGCGTTCGACGCGCAGGACACAACGCTGGTCAATACGGGCACTCTGAACGGTCTGGTTGATCTCGGCGCGGGTAACAACGCGATGACGGTTGACGGCGGCACGGTGAACGGCGCGATCACGGTGTCGGGGGATGGCACGAACACGCTGCTGCTGACCAATGCGGCGACGATCACCACCTTCACGGGTTCCGGTGGTGCCGACACGGTGACGCTGCGTGGCAACGGCAACACATTCACCGCGCTGGATGGCGCGGCGGGTAACGACACGCTGGTGCTCGATGCGGCGACTTACGCGGTGGCGGATCTTGCCGCGGCGACCAGCTTCGAACAGCTGAACCTGACCAATGCGTCGGTTCTGACCGGCGATCTGATGACCCCGGATATGGGCGTCGGGGTCGATGCGACCAGCAGCTGGATGCTGACGGGTAATTCGTCGATCAGCACGCTGACCAACGCGGGTCTGGTTGATCTCGGCGGTTCGGAAGGTGCGCATCGGACGCTGACGGTGCAGAACCTGGTCGGTCAGGGCGGCACTGTGCGTCTGCATACGGTACTGGGTGGGGACAATTCTTCGTCCGACCGGATCGTGGTTGACGGCGGCACGGCAACTGGCTCGACGAAGCTGGCAATCGTGCAGGTTGGCGGCCTTGGTGCGGCGACGCCGGGTAACGGCATTCAGGTTGTTGAAGCGCTGAACGGCGCGACGACAGGTGGAGCGTTTACTCTGGCCGGTCCGGTTGCTGCGGGTGCATATGAATACACGCTGTTCCACGGAGCACGCGATGGCAGTGCGGCGGACAGCTGGTATCTGCGGTCTGACGTGCTGGCACCGCCGCCGCCGCCGGGTTGCGAAGCCACCAACACCTGCCCGGTGCCTCCGCCGGTGCAGCCGAACTATCGCCCTGAAGTGGCGCTGTATGCGACGGCGAGCTCGATGCCGCTGGTCTATGGGCGGACACTGCTGGACGGTCTGCACAAGCGCGTTGGTGAAGAAGAAGATCTGCGCGGGCGTCTTGGCCAGTCGGGTGATTCGGTTGTGAACGGCGTCTGGGGCCGGATGATCGGTCAGTTCGGCGAGATCGAAGGCAACGGCGTGCGTGGTAACGGTCCGGACTACGACTACAAGCTCTACACGGTGCAGAGCGGGATGGACGTGTTCCGCCACACGAGCGACGCCGGTCATCGCGATCATGTTGGTTTCTATCTGGCCGCTGGCCGTATGGAAGCGAACGTGACGGCGGAGAACGGTAGCCGTGCGGGCAAGAACGAGATGGATGCCTACTCGCTGGGTGGTTACTGGACACACTTCGGTCCGACCGGCTGGTATGTTGACGCCGTTCTGCAGGGAACGCTGTACAGCATGGACATCACCTCCGCGCGTGGGATGGGCAATGTCGAGACAGACGGTTACGGTCTGGCAGCGTCGCTGGAAGCCGGTTACCCGATCCGTCTGGGTGGTTCGCTGGTTCTTGAACCGCAGGCGCAGATCGTGTGGCAGACGACCAGCATGGACAGCGAAGATGCCGATGTGAACACACGGGTCGACTTTGGTGATGGCCGTTCGCTGGCCGGTCGTCTTGGTGCACGTCTTGCGAACAGCTGGACGTTGCAGGAAGGCACGCCGACTGCGTCTCCGCTGCTGCTGACGGCGTGGGTCTCGCCGAATGTGTGGCACGAGTTTGAAGGTGACACACACACGACGGTTGCGGATGGAAATGGGGCGAACGGCGTTCGGTTCAATTCTGACCTTGGCGGGACGTGGGGCGAAGTGAATGTGGGCGTGAACGCTCAGATCAACCGCGCAACGTCGCTGATCGCCAACGCGGGCTACAGCTTCGGGCTGGGTGGTGTGGATCGCACCGCCTACGAAGGCCGCGTCGGACTGCGTGTGAACTGGTAACAGTCACGCCTGACTGAATGGAAAAGCCCCGCATCACGCGGGGCTTTTTTATGTGCTTACCGTAATGGAGGCAGCAAAGGCACGTAGCGTAAAATGCTGATGGGGGGTATGTCATGTCCCCATGGATCAGGTTCAGGCTCTCGCTGCAAAAGCATTTATGTCCACCGAAATGCGACTGGCTCGCATTTCTGCGCGGCGGCCGCTGCTGCTGGGGCTGTTGGGCGTTCTGCTCGGGGTCGTTCAGGCCGGATGCGCGGCGCTGGTATTGGCGACGGCTCTGGCAGGCGGCGTTGCCTGGCTGGCGGTTGGCGGTTTTGCGCTAGCCGCAGTGTTGCGGGCGCTGGCAGGTGTCATGGCCGACCGGCTGGGTTTCGACGCCGGGGCCGCTGCGCGTCGCCGGTTGCGCACACAGGCGCTGGTGCGGGTTCTGGGGGCTGTGCGGGCGCGGTTTTCAAGCGGCACGCTGTCCACAACACTGGTGGACGGGGTCGAGGCGCTGGACGGGCTGCATGCGCGCTGGGCGGCCGCTTCGATGCTGGCGCTGGTGGGGCCGCTGCTGATCATGCTGTGTGTTTTCGCCGTCGACTGGATCGCCGGGCTGGCCCTGCTGGGCGCCGGGCTGATGGTGCCGTTCGGGATGGCGCTGGCGGGGCTGGGCGCGGCGGCAGCGTCGCGCAGGCAGTTCCAGGCGCTGGCCCGGTTGCAGGCCCGCTTTCTGGACCGGATGCGCGGTATTTCCACCATTGTGCTGGCTGGCCGTGCCGAAGCCGAGGCCGAAGCGTTGCAGTCTTCCGCCTCTGAACTGGGCCGCAGGACGTTGCGCGTGCTGCGGGTGGCATTTCTATCGTCGGCGGTGCTCGATTTTGCAGCCGCGCTGACGTTGGCGTGTCTGGCGTTGCATTACGGGCGCGGCCTGCTGAACGGCGACTTCGATAACGTGACGCATGCGCTGTTCGTGCTGCTGCTGGTGCCCGAATTCTTCGCCCCGCTGCGCGCCTTTTCCGCCGCGTATCAGGACCGCATTCATGCGCAGGGCGCGGCAGGCAGTCTGACCGCGCTGCCCGATGCCCAGCCCGAGGAAACTGCGGCCGAGGTTCGGGCCGTGGCGGCGCGAGGCGTGAGCATCGTGTTTGAGAACGTGAGCGTGACATACGATCCTTCGCGCGGCATGGCGCTGGACGATCTGTCGTTCCGGGTGCAGGCCGAGACCACGCTGGTGCTGGCGGGGCCGTCCGGGTCGGGCAAGTCCACCGTGATGGCCGTGCTGCTGGGGTTCGTGAAACCGGCCTCGGGGCGCGTGACGATCAATGGCGTGTGCATCGACACTCTGGTGCCCGCAGCCCTGCGGCGCTTGGTGTCGTGGGTGGGGCAGAACCCGCATCTGTTCGCAGCTTCCATCCGCGACAATATCCGCTTCGCCCGCCCCGAAGCCAGCGAGGCAGAGATAGACGCTGCCGCCAATGCTGCGCGCGTCGGGGTGTTCGCTGCCAATCTGCCGCTGGGGCTGGATACGATGGTGGGCGAGGGCGGGTATGGCCTGTCGGGTGGGGAAGCCCGGCGCGTTGCCGTGGCGCGTGCTTTCCTGCGCAATGCGCCGCTGTTGCTGCTGGATGAACCAACCACCCATCTGGACCCCGAGACTGAAGCAGATCTGCTCGAGGCGCTGCGCCGTCTGTCTGCCGGGCGCACGGTGATTGTGGCGAGCCACGCGACCGCCGCCCATAACTGGGCCAGCACCCGGATCGACCTGCGCGATGGCCGCGCTGTTTCCCTGCAGAGCGCGGTATGAACGACATGAACAACGATACGCAAACCAAAGCACCGCGTCCGCTGGATGCTCTTGCGCCGATCCTGGCGCTGGCACGGCCCCGGATGGGCGTGTTGCTGATGGGGATTTTCGTCTCGATCGCTGCCTTGCTGTGCGGGTTGGCGCTGATGGGCGTGGCGGGGGCAACGGTCTCGGCCAGCGCGATCGGGACCGGAATTGCCGCCACCATGCTGCTGCGCTTTCTGGGCGGCGGGCGCGTGGTGCTGCGCTATCTGGAACGGCTGGCGACGCATGCGGCAACGTTCCGCGTGCTGGCCGATATTCGCGTGTGGTTCTTCCGCCGCCTGGCGCGGTCTTCGGCCGGTGGGCTGGGGTTCCGACGGGCGGGGGATGTGCTGGCGCGGCTGGTGTCGGACATCGAAACGCTGGACGGGCTGTATCTGCGCGTGGCGGTGCCGCTGGCGGGTGCGCTGGTGATGGTGCCGGTGCTGGCGGTGGCAATCGGCTGGCACAGCATTCTGCTGGCGATCGCCGTGCTGGCACTGTTTATCTGCGCGGCTTTCGTGTTGCCGCTGCGTGCGGTGCACACGGCACAGGAAGCCGGTCAACGCGCGGCGGATGCGTCGGCCGAACTGCGGATTGCCGTGGTCGATGCGGTCAGCGCGCGCAGCGAAATTGCCGCCGTCGGGGCCGAGGGACGCACCATCGCCGCCGTACAGGCGCGCGAGGCGGTGTTGCTGGCCGTGCAGCGCGATCTGGCGCGGCGCAGTGCGGTCTGGAACGCATTGGCGTTTCTGTGTGCACAGGGGGCCTTGCTGCTGATTTTGCTGGCGGCTGGCGTTTCGCCCACCGGGGCGATCGTCGCGGCATTCCTGTCGGTTGCCGCGTTTGAAGCCGCGGGCGGCCTGCCGCGCGCCGGTGTGTTGGCGGGGCAGGCTGCTGCTGCTGCCGGGCGTGTTGTGGCGGCGGCGGATACTGCGCCCGCCGTGCAGGACCCGACGGACAGAGTTGCGGCATCGGATGTGCCCTCGCTGCGGTTTGAAGGGATCGGTTTTCGCTGGGCGGAAGACCGAAAGCCGGTTTTTGATGGTCTGTCGCTGGATGTGCCGACCGGCAGCCGGATTGCCCTGCTGGGGCCGTCTGGCGCGGGGAAATCCACACTGGCGGCGCTGGCCCTGAAACTGGCGGCACCGCAGCAGGGGCGCATCCTGCTGGGCGGTGTGGACATCGCACAGCTGAGCGCGGCCGATGTGCGCACGCGTGTGGCCTGGCTGTCGCAGAGCACGCATCTGTTCGACGATACGGTGCGGGCCAATCTGCTGCTCGCCCGGCCGGATGCGGATGATGCGGCGTTGTGGCAGGCGCTCGAAGCGGCGCAGATTGCCGATGTGGTGCGTGCCATGCCCGACGGGTTGGATTCCTGGGTGGGCGAGGGCGGTTCGCATCTGTCCGGCGGGCAGGGACGGCGACTGGCATTGGCCCGCGCGCTGCTGTCGCCCGCGAAGATCTGGATTCTGGACGAACCCTGCGCCGGGCTGGATCTGGAGACTGAGAAAGAATTTTACGCGGCGCTCGACCATGCCGCGCAGGGGCGCACGATCCTGCTGATCGCGCATCGGCTGATCGGTGTTGAAAAGGCTGACCGTGTCTGGCGCCTGTCGCAGGGGGCAGCCATTCCCGCAATGGGCTGAGACTGACTGCACAATAGTATACCGAGTTGCCGATACTCAGCCGACATTGCATGATGGCGGCATATATTTAGGAGATATCCATGAAACACAGCTTGGCATTCAGATTCGCCGTAATGGCGTTACCGTTGCTGGCAGCTGCTTGCACGCAGCCTTCTGTGGCGACAGCACCGCAGACGCCGCCGTCGCAGCAGCCGGGCGCAACGCAGGACCGTGCTTTCCTGGTGTTCTTTCAGGGCTGGTCGGCCGACCTGGACAGTGAAGCGCGTCAGGGGCTGGAAGAAGCGGCCGATCTGGCGAAGCGTTATCCGAACGTGCAGATCCAGGTGGTCGGTTTTGCCGATCCGGCTGGCAGCCCGCAGGCCAATGTCGACGTGTCGCGTCAGCGCGCACGCGCTGTGACCGATGCGCTGATCGCACGCGGTGTGGCACGCAACCGCATCGTGACGATCGCGCGTGGCGCCACCAACTTCGAGCAGTCTGGACTGGAAAGCCGTCGCGTAGAAGTGAGCGTCTGGCGCCCCGGTATGCCAACCCGCTGAATACTATCCGATAACGCTGACTGGCGTGGCCGTCTGGTGGCCACGCCAGCGCGTTCTCGGCAGGCCATGGTCTGGCGGCGCGCGGTGAATCCTGCCAAAGGGTAGGCCCTTTTCAAAGGCTGGATTATCGCGCGCTGTGAATGACGTCCCCGCAATCGAAGCCCGTCTGTCGGGGATGGAGCCTGCGCAGATCCTGCGGCAGGTATTTGGGTATACCGCGTTTCGTGGACTGCAGGACTCCGTCATCCAGCATGTGATGGCGGGGGGCGACGCGCTGGTGCTGATGCCGACCGGCGGTGGAAAGTCGCTGTGCTACCAGATACCGGCGCTGGCATTGCCCGGTCTGGCGATTGTGATCTCGCCGTTGATCGCGTTGATGGACGATCAGGTCGCGGCGTTGCGCCAGCAGGGTGTGGCCGCGGCGGCGCTGCATTCCGAACTGGAAGACGGCGAGGGGCGCGACATCTTCCGCGCCATTCACGATGATGCGCTGGATGTTCTGTATGTCAGCCCCGAACGCCTGATCAGCGGCGGGCTGCTGGACCGGCTGGCGCAGGTGAAGCTGTCGCTGATCGCGGTGGATGAAGCGCATTGTGTCTCGCAATGGGGGCACGAATTCCGGCCTGAATACCGAAATCTTGCAATACTGCGCGAACGCTTCCCCGGTGTGCCGCGCATTGCGCTGACGGCTACGGCGGACCAGCGCACACGCGACGACATCTTGCGCGGCCTCGATATGCACGACGCACGTGTGTTCGCGGCGAGCTTCCATCGCGCCAACCTGCATGTATCGGCCCAACCCAAAACGTCCGAGACGCAGCAGTTGCTGGATTTTCTGCGCGGGCGGGAAGGGCAGTGCGGGATCGTGTATTGCGGCTCGCGCGCCAAGACCGAACGCACGGCCGAACGCCTGGTGGCGCGCGGTCTGCCCGCCATTGTGTTCCACGCCGGACTGCCGCCCGAGGTAAAACGCGCCGCCGCCAAACGCTTCCGCGGTGGCGAGGCGCTGATTGTGGTGGCGACCATCGCGTTTGGCATGGGGATCGACCGGCCCGATGTGCGCTATGTCGTGCATCTCGACATGCCGGACAGTCCCGAGGGGTATTACCAGCAGATCGGCCGTGCCGGACGCGATGGCGAACGCGCCGACACGTTGCTGCTGCACGGCATGGACGACATCGCGCGGGCGCGGCATTTCCTGTCGCTGTCGGCCGCACCCGATATGCAGAAGCGCGTGATGCGCAGCAGGCTGGAAGCCATGGTGGCGCTGACCGAAAGCGCCACATGCCGCACCCGTGCCCTGCTGGCCTGCTTCGGCGAGGAATTGCCCGAAGGCTGCGGCCATTGCGATACCTGTGCCGCTCCGCCCGACATGTTCGACGGCACCGAGGACGCGCAGAAGGTTCTCTCGGCCGCCTATCGCACGCGACAGATTTTCGGTGCGCTGCATCTGATTGCGGTGTTGCGCGGCGACAAGACCGAGGCGGTGATCCGCCATGGCCACGACTTGCTGCCCACCTTTGGCATCGGCGCCGAACACAACGCGGCTTACTGGCGCAGCGTGATCCGCCAGCTGGTGGCACAGGGGCTGCTGGATGTGGATGTTGAGGGGCATGGCAGTCTGCGTCTGGTGGACGAACGCGCCTGGCCCATCCTGCGGCGCGAAGCCCAGCTGATGCTGCGCCGCGACGCCGCCCCCAAACCCCGCACGCCCGCCGCCCGCGCCGCCAAGGCGGTGGCCGAGGGCGCAGCCGATGTGGACGATCCCCGTTTCCTCGCCCTGCGGACCTGGCGGCTGGAAGAAGCCAAGCGTCAGGGTGTTCCCCCCTATGTGATTTTTCACGATGTCACGCTGCGGGAAATTGCCGGTTTTCGCCCGAAATCCCTGGCGGAACTGGGGTTGGTGCGTGGGGTGGGGGCCTCGAAGCTCGAACGGTACGGTCAGGCGTTACTCGATCTTCTTTTAGAGTGATAATTATTTGCAAATAGTTTTGTGGTTTGCTAATTGCGAGATGTTCGCAGTTAGGACCGCACATGATCGTTTGTATCTGTAATCGTCTGAACGACCGTGATGTGCGGGATGCGGCGCTTGCCGGGGCCTGTCGGCCCAGTCAGGTCTACGCGGCTTGCGGATGCCGACCCGATTGCGGGCAATGCGCCCAGGATATGCAACGTATCGTCAACGAAGTGGCGCGCCCCTGTGGCACGCCCGTTCTGATGGCCGCCGAGTAACCACCCAGCTGCGATTGGCTCGCATTTTCTTTTGCAATAACAATGGGTTGACGTTACCGTCCGATTGACCGAAGCTGCTCCCAGCAATAAAGGAGCAGCTCCATGAAGGGCGACCCCAAGGTTCTTGAGATTCTCAATACCGGCCTGACCAACGAACTGACCGCCATCAACCAGTATTTCCTGCACGCACGCACGCTCGAGCATTGGGGCGTGGGCAAGCTCGCCAAGCTGGAGATGGGCGAGTCGATCGACGAGATGAAGCATGCGGATGAACTGATCAAACGCATCCTGTTCCTGGGCGGCCTGCCGAACCTGCAGAAGCTGAACAAGCTGATCGTCGGCGAAACGGTTGAAGAAATCCTGCGCTGCGACCTGAAGCTGGAAGAAATGGGCATCGCCGATCTGCGCGAGGGCATCGCCTATTGCGAGAGCGTGCGCGATTACGTGACGCGCGATCTGCTGGCGGGCATTCTGCGTGACGAAGAACATCATGTGGATTTCATCGATACGCAGCTCGACATCATCGAACGTGTCGGTATCCAGAACTACATCCAGCTGAACAGCTTCCCGGCGGGCGAAGGCGAGAAGTAAGCGTTTCAACCTTGCGATGAAACAGGGGCCGGCAGCAACAGCGCCGGCCCTTTTTCTTGCGGCGTGACCACCAGATGCCGGTCGTGGAACCGCCGCAGTCCGGTGCGATGGGCGATGCTGATCAGGGTGGTGTCCGGCAGGCGCGTGCGCAGCAACTCGTACAGATGTTCTTCCGAAGCATCGTCCAGGCTGGCGGTGGCTTCGTCCAGAAACAGCCAGTCCGGCTGCACCAGCAGGGCGCGCGCAATGGCAAGTCGCTGCTGTTCCCCGCCCGACAGCGCCTGCGCCCAGTTCTGTTCTTCATCCAGCCGCGCGATCAGATAGCCAAGCCCGACATCGCGCAGTGTTGCATGCAGCACATCGGGCGCAACGGTCTGCAGGGGATAGGCCACGGCCTCGCGCAACGTGCCCAGCGGAATGTAAGGCTGCTGCGGCAGGAACAGGCAGCGCCCCGCAGGCGGCGTGATGCTGCCCGAAGTGAACGGCCACAGCCCGGCGATCGCGCGCAACAGCGTGGACTTGCCACTGCCCGTGGGGCCCGAGATCAGTGTGTGCTGCTGCGGCTGTACCGCGAGCGATGTTTCCCCCAGCAATGCCTGCCCATCGGGCATCGAGATGCTCAGGCGATCCAGTTGCAGCGTGTCGGCGGGAACATGTGGTTGTCGCATGGTGCGTGTGCGGGCGATGGCACTGCTGAAACCCGACAGGCGGTCTACCGTGGCGCGCCATTCGGCGATTTTGGCATAGGCACTGACAAACCACGACATGGCGATCTGCACCTGACTGAATCCGTTGGCGGTCTGCTGCAACGCGCCCAGTGTCATGCTGCCGCCGAAGAACTGCGGCGCTGCGACCAGATACGGAAACACGATGCCAGCGCGTTCGTAGCCGAAGGTAAAGAAGTTGAGGTTCTTCTCGCGCCGCGCCACCGCCCACCAGTTGCGCGCCAGTGCGGCAAAGCGTTGCGACAGGCCTGCGCGTTCGTCGTGTTCACCGTGATAGAACGCAACGCCCTCGGCGTTTTCGCGCAGGCGCACCAAGGCGAAACGGTAATCGGCCTCGACGCGCTGTTTCTCGAAATATAGCGGCACCAACTTGCGACCGACCACATGCGCCAGCCACGTGCCCAGCGCCGAGAAGATCCCGCACACCCACACCATGTATCCGGGAATATTCATGCCGAACACAGAAAGCGGCCCGGACAGCGACCACAGAATGCCGATGAACGAGACCAGCGTGATGATGTTGCGCAGAAAATCCAGCCCCAGCGTCAGCGTGTAATCAGCATAGAGCCGCAGATCTTCCGCGATGCGCTGGTCGGGGTTGTCGGTGCCCTGGTCGGTCAGGCTCATGCGGTAATAGGCCTGATCGGTCAGCCAGTTCTGCAGCAGCTTATCGGTCGTCCATTGCCGCCAGCGCACCTGCAATGCGCGTTGCAGATATTGCTGATATGCGCTGATGCTGACGTAGAAAAAAACCAGCAGCACATAGCCAGGCATGATGCTGTCCGCCGTTCTGCGCACCGTGAGCATCAGCGCGATAAAGGCGTCCCAGTCGCGTTCCTGCAGACTGTTATAGAAATCGCGGCTCCAGAAACTGAACACGACGGTGATGCCCACCATCGCCAGATTCAGCGCGACAATCAGCACCAGCAATCCGCACGCCGACCAGCGTTGATCGGATTGTGTGAAGTAGGGGCGCGACAGGTGCCAGGCGTTCTTCAGGGTGCGGCGCATGTCAGGCCAACTGCCGCGTGATGGAGGACAGAAGATCCGCCGCCGCTTTCTGCCCATACGCATTGGGCATCGGATAGATCGGCTCGGCCGCCAGAACCATCTGACCATCCTCGGCGATATTCACGCCGATCAGTGTGGGGATATTCAGCACCGGACTGCGGGCGATGAAATTCAGCTGGATCGGGTCATTGTAGAACGCAATTGAAAACAGCCCGATGTGTTCGGCGCTTTGTTCCACCACATCAATCAGGCGCGAGGGCAATGCGGAAAAACTGTGTGTCGTGCCGCGTATGTCGCGCGGTGCGGGGATGGGAATGCCTGCCGCGCCGTCTTCGGCACAGGCGGGAAACGCAAGACCGGCGATGGCGGGCAGCAGCCTCACGCGGGCAGACGCAGACGGATCACGCCGCGCACGTCCTCGGGCGGGACGGGCTTGCCTTTGCGCAGGATCTCGATCTTGCCCGCTGCTTGCAGCCGCAGCGCCGCACGCCGGACGGATGACAGCAGCGGTCGCCAGTCGGCATTCAGCGCCTGTGCGATTTCGTTCGGGGCGACGGACTGGCCTGGCTCGCAGGCGGCGGCCTGACGCAGGATCTCGGCTTCGACGGCGTTGTCTTTGGGCGGAGGAATATTCATGGCAGCAGTGTAGCGGTTGCATTGAAGAAGCTCCAGATCTGGCCCTGGGGTACTGGCGCGGTGGATGCGTTTGGTTATTCTCCGGGGGATGACGGACGATGCATCCACACAAACACCATCCCCAACGCAGGTCGGACTATGGCCGTGCATGGTCTCGGGCATATTGGCGGCGGTGGTGGGATTTGCTGGGTCCTTTCCCGTGGTGGTGCAGGGGCTGAAAGCGGCCGGGGCCTCCCCGATGCAGGCGGCCTCGGGCCTGCTGGCGCTGAGTGTGGTGATGGGGGGCTGCGGCATCTGGCTCAGCCTGAGGACGCGTATGCCGATCAGCGTTGCCTGGTCCACGCCGGGCGCGGCATTGCTCGCATCGTCGGGCGCGCCCGAAGGGGGGTTTCCGGTGGCGATCGGGGCGTTTGTGGTCAGCGGTATACTGATCGTGATTGCAGGTGTGTGGAAACCGCTGGGGCGGCTGGTCTCGGCCATTCCATCCGTGCTGGCCAGTGCGATGTTGGCGGGAATTCTGCTCGGCATGTGCATGGCACCTGTGAAGGCGGTGATGTACGCACCGGCCTCGGCCTTACCGATCATCATCGTCTGGGCGGTGGCGTTGCGGATTAACCGGCTGTTCGCGGTGCCTGCCGCCGTGGTGGTGACCGGGATTGTCATAGCGCTGACGTCATCCGGCTTCGTGATGGATGCATCGGTGTGGCCGCAGCTGACGTGGGTAACACCGCATTTTTCCATCCCGGCGCTGATCGGCATTGCGGTACCGCTGTTCATCGTGACGATGGCATCACAGAACATCCCGGGACTGGCGGTGTTGCAGGTGAATAAATACCGGCCCGATCCGGGGCCACTGTTCACGGCAACCGGGATCTGCTCGATCGCTGCGGCCCCGTTCGGTGCACACGCGATCAATCTGGCGGCGATTACCGCGGCGATGTGCGCGGGGGGCGATGCGCATCCCGACCCGCAGAAACGCTATTGGGCGGCGGTGGTGAACGGCGTGACGTATATCGTATTCGGTCTGTTCGCGGGGTTGGTGATTGCGTTCGTCGCGTCGTCTCCGCCGTTATTGATCGAGGCAGTGGCCGGGCTTGCTCTGCTGGGGGCGTTCGGTGCCGCGCTGATGCACGCAATGTCCGATGCACAGAACCGCGAGGCGGCCTTGCTGACGTTCCTTGTCACGGCATCCGGCATGATGTTCTTCGGAATCGGTGGAGCATTCTGGGGCCTGATCGCCGGTGGCGCGATGATGGCGGTGATGCGCTGGCGGGGCTAGGGCCGATCGACATTCAGTTCAGGCTGGCCTGCAAACGGCACTTTTCTACGCTTCCGGTGCTCACGGACCTTAAGTCCGCTACGCTCCGGGTCTCGAAAAGCACCATTTTCGACTCAGCCTGAACCGAATGTCGATCGGCCCTAGACGGCGTATAGACGCAGCGCAATGATGCGTGCCCCGTTCATTCACAGCAGAGACACCATGCCCGTTCGCAACAGCATTGCCGCGTTTGCCAAGGATATGACCGCCTGGCGACAGGACATCCACATGCACCCCGAACTGGGGATGCAGGAAACCCGCACCAGCGCGACCGTCGCGCGTCTTCTGGAAAGCTGGGGGATCGAGGTGACGCGCGGCGTTGCCGGAACCGGCATTGTCGGCACGCTGCGCAACGGCACCGGCAAGCGCGCGGTCGGCATTCGCGCCGACATGGACGCATTGCCGATGACCGAGGCGAACGGTTTCGCGCATAAATCCACCCACCCCGGCATCATGCATGCCTGCGGCCATGACGGTCACACCACCATGCTGCTGGGGGCCGCCAAGCACTTGGCGGAAACGAAAAACTTCGACGGCACCGTGCACTTCATCTTCCAGCCCGACGAGGAAGGCGATGGCGGCGGCCGGCTGATGGTGGAGCAGGGATTGTTCGACCGCTTCCCCTGCGATCTGGTGTTCGCGATGCATACCGACACAGCGCTGCCGCTGGGGCAGGCATCGATCGTCGCCGGGCCGATCAACGCGGCGGCGGACCGGATCGATATCTACATCACCGGCAAGGGCGGCCATGCCGCGCGTCCGCATATCGCCATCGACCCCGTGCTGGTTGGCGCGCATATCGTGATCGCGGTGCAGTCCATCGTGGCGCGTCGGGTGGATCCGCTGGAAAGCGCGGTGATCTCGCTGTGTCAGTTTCACGCCGGCACGGTGCGCAACGTGATCCCCGCGGAAGCGCATATCGGCGGCACCATCCGCACGCTGAAACCGCATGTGCGCGAACAGATGGCCAAGCTGCTGCCAGACATCGTGCGCGCCACCGCTGAAGCGCACGGGGCTGGCGTGCGCATCGAATACGGGCGCGGCTATCCGCCCGTCATCAATTCCGCCGATGCCGCCGACAAGGCCGCGCAGGCCGCCGCACAAGTTCTGGGTGCCGAGGGCGTGATCCGCGAACGGGCCCCCAGCATGGGCGCCGAGGACTTCAGCTATATGGCGGAAAAAGTCCCCGGTTGCATGATCAAGATCGGGCAGAAGGGCGCCGACAAGGGTGGCGTTCCCGTGCATCATCCGAATTTCGATTTCAACGACGATCTGCTTCCCATCGGCGTGTCCATCTGGGCAACGCTGGTCGAGCAGGAACTTCCCCGAGGAGACGCCGCATGATTGAAGTCTGGACCTGGCCCACACCCAACGGCCACAAGGTGCACATCGCGCTCGAGGAACTCGGCCTGCCGTACAAGGTTGTGCCGGTGAACATCAGTGCGGGCGAACAGTTCAAGCCCGAATTCCTCGCCATCACGCCGAACAACCGCATCCCCGCGATCATCGATCCCGACGGGCCCGGCGGCAAGGAACTGCACCTGTTCGAATCCGGTGCCATCCTGATCTATCTGGCCGAGAAAACCGGCAAGCTGCTGCCCAAAGACCCCGCCGCGCGCTACGTCGCGCTACAGTGGCTGATGTTCCAGATGGGCGGCATCGGCCCGATGTTCGGGCAGTTCAATCACTTCAACGCCTACGCGGCCGAGAAAATTCCCTACGCCATCGAACGCTACGGCAACGAGGTAAAACGCCTGCACAGCGTCCTCGAAAAACGCCTGAGCCAAACCCCATACCTGGCCGGCGACGAATACAGCATCGCCGACATCGCCACCTTCCCATGGGTCCGCTCGCCCGAACGCCGTGGCATCGATCTGACCGAGTATCCCTCGGTCAAACGTTGGCACGACACCATCGCCGCCCGCCCCGCCGTACAACGCGGTGTCGAAGTGCTGGCCGAAAATGTGCGCAAAGGCCCGATTACCGACGCCGAGCGCGCGGTGCTGTTCGGGAAGCGATAACGTAAAAGGTTGCGCAATGCTTTGTGCCCACCAGAAGGCTACAGCCTCCTGGTGGGCACATAAGACACGGCGGATAGGATCTTAGAGGTGTTCGCCCAGCCAGGTTGCGATGACCTCTGCATTATTGGCAGCATTGAAATCAATCGTGAATTCCAGCTTGCCATTATTCAGGGCGAGAGCGCGTGCTGCGCCAGCAGTGCACATGACGCCGGAGATCTTTTCGGCGACGGCCTGACGGCCTGCATCGCTGTCGCAAACGGTGCGCAGCGCGCGATAGGCTTCGGCGCAAAGCGAGGCAGCACGGCCATCAGCAGTCTGTTCAGCGTTGAAGCTGTCCCATGCAAAGCTGACGGGCAGATCGCGGCCGCAACGCTGTGCTGTTGGCGCAACTTCGGCCGAGGCAAAGCGGGTTTCGTCTGCTGTACGCTGCTGGCGCTGCTGGAGCGTCTGTGCAGACAGGGGAGCTGCTACCAGGCCGGCAGTCAGCAGGGTGAGGGCGAAAAGGGAGTGGATTTTGCTCATGAACATTAGTTAACATTTATCCACTTTGGAGACAAGCCGGATTCAGTTGAAATTGCTATTTTTAACAATCCAACCAAGTCGCTTTTTTGCAAACAGCACCATTTGGTTCCACTTTCACGCGTTCTGCTTCACCCCGTGCTGCTCGCGCACTGCGTGGAATCGCAGCTTTGGCCATTCTTCCTCGGCGCGGCGGCGGCGCCAGTCGGAGCTGAACAGCGCGACGGGCGCGTCGTCGTGGTCTTCGGCGCTGTCGCTGCGGTGGGTGCGGCGGAAGCGTTCGATTTCGTCCTTGTCTTCGCCGCTGATCCAGCGGACCAGCTCCCACGGCGTGGCCTCGAAGCTGACGGGGACGCCGTATTCGATGCGCATGCGGCTGGCGAGCACGTCGAGCTGGAGCTGCCCGACCACACCGATGACGGGCTGCGATCCATCGATCGGACGGAGTAGCTGCACGACGCCTTCTTCGGCGAGCTGTTCCATGGCGGTGCGCAGTTTCTTGGCCAGCATCGGGTCGTTCAGGCGGATGCGGCGCAGGATTTCGGGGGCGAAGCTGGGGACGCCGTGGAAGTTGATGTCCTCCCCCTCGGTCAGTGTGTCGCCGATGCGCAGCGTGCCGTGATTGGCGATGCCCACCACGTCGCCGGGCCAGGCGTCTTCGGCTACCTGGCGGTCCTGCGCGAAGAAGAACAGCGGCGCGTTGACGGGGATGGACTTGCCAGTGCGCACCTGCTTCAGGCGCATGCCTTTGATCAACCGGCCCGAGCACACGCGCAGGAATGCCACGCGGTCGCGGTGGTTGGGGTCCATGTTGGCCTGCACCTTGAAGACGAAGCCGGACAGCTTGTCCTCGTCGGGCGAGACGATGCGGGTATCGGCCTGACGCACGCCGGGCGGCGGGGCGAAGCGCGCCAGCCCGTCGAGCAGGTGCGACACGCCGAAGTCGCGCAGCGCGCTGCCGAAAAATATCGGCGTCAGATGGCCTTCCAGAAATTTGGTTAGGTCGAATTCGGGGCAGGCGCCCCCGGCCAGTGCGGCGCCTTCACGCAGGGCGGCGGCGCGGTCGGCGGGGATCAGCGCGTCGATCTTCGGATCGTCGAGGCCGCTGACCGACACGTGTTCGTTCCCTTCGCTCACTAGTCGCAGGGCGGGGTTCAGCAGGTCGTACGTGCCGAGGAAGTCGCGTCCTTGCCCGATGGGCCAGGCAGCGGGCGATGCGTCGAGCGCCAGGGTGCTTTCGATTTCCTCGATCAGTTCGAACGGGTCGCGGGTTTCGCGGTCCATCTTGTTGATGAAGGTGATGATGGGAATGTCGCGCAGACGGCAGACCTCGAACAGTTTGCGGGTCTGGCTTTCGATCCCCTTCGCGGCGTCGAGCACCATCACTGCGGCGTCCACCGCGGTCAGCGTGCGATAGGTATCTTCCGAGAAGTCTTCATGGCCCGGCGTATCGAGCAGGTTGAACACCAGCCCGCCGCGCTCGAACGTCATGACGGATGTTGCGACCGAGATGCCGCGATCCTGTTCGATCTTCATCCAGTCGGATCGCGTGCGTCGACCTTCGCCCTTGGCGCGCACGGCACCGGCGAGCTGAATTGCGCCACCCTTGAGCAGCAGCTTTTCGGTCAGCGTGGTCTTCCCGGCATCCGGGTGGGCGATGATGGCAAAGCTGCGCCGGCGGGCGGCTTCGGTGGCGGTCGTTCTGTCGGTCATGATGCTGGTCGGGGTAGGGCGCGCGGGCCTGTCAGGCAAGCCTTATTTGGTGTGCCGGTGGGGTATCTTGGTGGGGGGGCGTCCATTATCCTGCGGATTCATAAGGGATACGGATGGCATGGGCGGTATTTTGAAAAGCGTGCTGCAGGGATTGCTTATCGCAGCGGCGATGGTCACTGTTGCGGTGCTGCTGGTGGGGCTGAATATGGGGGTTATCCCCTTTATCCTCGTGACGATCGGGGTTTTTGCCGCGATCCTGCTGGTGGTCATGTTCATGGCCGGTCGCCGGGTTCCGCCGGGCGAAGTCTGGACCGTGGAGCGATTGGGCCGCTCCATGCGGGCGCTGCAACCGGGATTCTACCTCGTTCTGCCGTTCATCGACCTGATCGGCCAGCGCTTCAGCACGGCCGAGGTGGCGCTGTCTATTCCGCAACAGGGCGTGACCACGGCCGATGGCGTGCCGGTCACAGTGGCGGGCACGGTTTACTACCGCGTGCAGGATGCGATGAAGGCGGCGTATCAGGTCCAGGATCTGCCCAACATGCTGACGAAGCTGGCAATGACACAGTTCCGCGCCGAGGTCGGCAGAACGAACTACGACCGTTATGCTTCGCGGACCGAGGCGGAATACCGGCTGCTGGAAACTTTGGGCAATGCGGCTTACCCGTTGGGGGTGAACCTTAAAGGGGTTGCTCTGCGGATTGAGGATACGGTCGAAAGATAAGCGGCTGCATTGCCTATTCCCCGAGACTTGTATTTTTCGTAATGTAACGCGTGCGTTGCACATCACAGACCTAGGACGGGCACATGGATATCTCATTGGGGACGGTCGTTCTGATCGTCGTTATCTTTCTGGCGATCCTCACGGCGGCCAAAGGCGTCCGACAGGTGCCGCAGAGTGAAGTCTGGACTGTGGAACGGTTCGGCAAGTTCACCCAGATGTTGCAGCCGGGGCTGAACTTCATTGTCCCGTATATCGACACCATCGGCCGGCGCATCAACGTGCAGGAAGTCGTGCTCGACATTCCGGAACAGACGGTGATCACGCGTGACAACGCCTCGGTCACGGTGGACGGGATCGTGTATTATCGCGTGATGGAACCGGGCAAGGCGGCGTATCAGGTGCAGAACCTGACCAACGCGCTGACGGCCCTGTCGATGACCAACATCCGCGCGGTGATCGGCGAGATGGATCTCGACGGCACGCTGTCGGGGCGCGAGCGGATCAATTCGTCGCTGCTGAATATTCTGGATGGCGCGACCGATCCGTGGGGCGTGAAGGTCAGCCGCGTTGAAATCCGCAAGATCGAGCCGCCGGAAAATCTGATCCGCGCGATGAACCTGCAGATGACGGCCGAGCGTGAACGCCGCGCCACGGTGGCGAAGGCCGAGGGTGAACGCGAAGCCGCCGTGAAGCGCGCCGAGGGTGCGAAGCAGGCGCAGATCCTGGAAGCCGAAGGTCGTCTGGAAGCCGCGCAGCGCGACGCGCAGTCCCGCGAACGTCTGGCCGACGCCGAAGGCAACGCTACCCGCGCCGTGGGTAAAGCAGCGGCGGAAACCGGGCCGGAAGCGCTGCGTTACTTCATCAGCGACAAATACGTGAAAGCGTTCGAGGCGCTGGCGAAAAGCTCGAACCAGAAGCTGGTCATCGTGCCGATGGAAAGCAGCGCGCTGGCGGGTGGCATCACGCAGGCTCTCGAGATGATGCGCGGTGTGGCGCCTGATGTGGCTCCGGCCGTGCGGACCGCCGCGGCGATCACCACCCGCCCAGGCACGCCGCCCACCGGTGGTGATGCCGGTCCGTGGCAGAAGGGCTGAGGGATATGGTTTTCGATGAAGGGCTGATCTGGGTTCTGGTTGGTCTGGTGCTGCTGGGGGCCGAAATTCTGGTCCCCGGCATCTTCCTGCTGTGGATCGGGCTGGCGGCCATCGGCACCGGCTTGATCGACATGGCGGTGCCGCTGAGCTTCGGCGCCAAGGCGGCGGTGTTTGTGGTGCTGCTGGTGGCGGGGATCTCGGTCGCGCTGCGTCTGCGCAAGCGGGGGCGGGACGTGACCATTGCATCGGTCAACGCGCCGCAGGATGGGCTGGTCGGGCGCATTGGCACGCTGATCAGCGTTGCCCCCACAGGGGCACGCGTGCGTGTGGGCGACAGCGACTGGGCGGCCCGGATCGATGGCTCGGCGGAAGTCGGCGCCGCGGTGCGGATCGAGGATGTGGACGGCACCACACTGGTTGTCCGCCCCATCTGAACCTGACAGGCAGGCATGAAAAAACACGGCAACCGCAAGGCTGCCGTGTTTTTGTTTGCCCGATTGGGGGGGTTAACTCCCGACTACCATGTGGGTGAAGGGCGGCACATAGGCCTGCAGTGTCACCACCAGCCCGACCAGAATGGCCAGCACCAGCGAGTGGAAGAACACATAACGCAGGATGGTGCCTTCATGCCCGAACCAGCCCGTCGCGGTCGAGGCGACCACGATGGACTGTGCATCGATCATCTTGCCCATCACGCCACCCGACGAGTTGGCGGACGCCATCAGGATCGGGTTCAGCCCCAGCTGTTCCGCGGTGATCTTCTGCAGCCCGCCGAACAGCACGTTGGATGCTGTGTCGGACCCAGTCAGCGCCACACCCAGCCAGCCCAGCATGGTGCCGAACAGCGGATAGAAAATACCCGTTGCGGCAAAGGCGAGGCCCATGGTGGCATCCAGCCCGGAATACCGGGTCAGCGTGCCGAGGCCCAGCATGGCGGCGATGGTGATCAGCGAATAACGCACCACCCAGATGGTCTTGCCGTATTCCTTGGCCAGCGCGAAGGGCGAGTATCCCATCAGCGATCCACCGACCAGGGCGGCAAACAGAATGCCGGTGCCGGTCATCGACAGAACGGCAAACGACCAGACAGCACGTTCGCTGACCGGAGCGGAAACCACCGGCGGGATCTTGAAGATCGCGCGGTCCAGACCGTCGATCACCCAGCTGGTCTGCCACAGGCTGTTCAGCCAGGACTTGATGTCGGGCAGGCCCCACATGAACACGAACACGGTCAGCACGATCCACGGCATCCAGGCCTTGAAGACACTGGCGGCATCGTGCTGCTTGGGCGGGCGTGGCGGCAGGGCATCGCCCGCGCTGATATCGCGCGAACGCAGCGCTGGGCTGGTCCAGATTTCCTTCGGCTGCCAGACTTTCAGGAAGGCAACCAGGCACGCCATCGATACCAGGGCCGCGATCACGTCGACCAGCATCGGGCCGTGATGGTTACTGACCCAGTATTGCGGCACGGCGAAGCTGACGCCGGTGACCAGAATAGCAGGCCAGATGGCAATCATGCCGCGCCAGCCGGCGAAGGCCCAGATCAGCCAGAATGGCACCAGCAGACTGAAGAACGGCAGCTGACGCCCGATCATGGCCGACAGCATATTCACGTCCAGCCCTGTTACCTGCGCCAGCGCGAACACCGGCGTGCCCAGCGCGCCATAGGCGACGGGGGCGGTGTTGGCGATCAGGCTCAGCCCCGATGCGGCCAGCGGCGAGAATCCCAGCCCGATCAGGATGGCACCGGTGACGGCCACCGGCGTGCCGAAGCCCGCCGCACCTTCGAAGAAGGCGCCGAACGCGAACGCGATCAGCAGCAGCTGCAGGCGGCGATCCGGGGTGACGCTGGCGATGGTGTCCTGCAGGATCTGGAAGCTGCCGTTATTTACGGTCAGCCGGTACAGGAAGATGATGTTCAGCACGATCCAGCCGATCGGGAACAGGCCGGTCAGAATGCCGTATGCGGTGGCCTTGGCCGCCATTTCCACCGGCATGGTGAAGATGACGACCGCAGTCAGAATCGCGACAGCCAATGCGGTCAGCGCGGCGATATGTGCTTTCCAGTGGAGGAAGGCCAACGCCACCAGCATCACGACGACGGGTAACGCCGCAACGATAGTGGACAGCGCCATCGACCCGAAGGGGTCGTAAACTTGATTCCATGTCATTGGCTTGGAAGTCTCCCTTAGCCTTTAATTATGGGCGGGATTTAAAACAAAATTTCGATAATTGAAAAGCGCCTCTGTTCCGGGGTTGAATAAAAGAGTGAAGGGAGCCACTTGGACGACATGGAAAACCCGGACAAAAGCCGCGACACCCCGATCGTCATCGACATGACGCTGGAGGGTGATTTCAGGGAAGCGCCGAAGCCAACCTTGGCGCAACGCATTGGCCGCGTGGCGATTATCGTCGCCGTACTGTCCATCATGGTGGCGCTGATCGGCTTCGTGGTGTTTGCCATGGCCATTGCCATCCCCGTGGCGGCAGGGGCGATGCTGATCGCTTGGGCGACGTTCAAATGGCAGACATGGAAAGCGGGGCGTTCGTTATGAAATTTGGAAAACGGGCTTTTCTGCTGGCGGCATTGGGTGTGGCCGGATGCGGAATCGGGGTCAGCACCCTGTCCACCAAACTGACGGCGACGGCTAACCCAGCGGTCGATATCGGCCAGATGGGCAGAAAGGTCGCGATTGTTGCGATCGACCAGCCGTCGCAGGGGCTGTTTGGGTTGAGCGGGCCGTCCGCCGACCTCGATGCCCTGTACCGGCAGGCGTTGACGACTGAACTGCTGCATCGTGGTTATCGCGTGGTGGCGGATGCGGCGCAGGCGGATCTGTTTGCCCGGCTGAAAGTCACCGAAAACCGGATGGAACATTCATACTGGACAGGCGTCTATGCGCTCGACCTGTTCTATTATCCACCTGGGGCGCAGGGCGAGAACGGGGTTTCGGCGTTTTCCTCGTATATATCTGTAGGCTATGTGCCCAGCAGCTGTGTGACGACTCCGCGCGTGGCTACACGTTCCATCGGGATGCTGTTCGAGACGTTCCCCCACAGCGGGGCGCGCGAACAGACGGTGGATCTGCAGCCGGGCTGCTGAACGAGGCTATATCGCTCTACAGCCCAACTGAATATCGATCGGCCTTTAGCGCCAGCGTAGCGACTGGCGGCTGCAGGTTTCGACATTGCGCGTTTCGCGCGACTGCCCGTTATTGAAGACGACGCGGATATCGACATTGCACCCGCCACCCGAGACCGGAACCCAAACGCTCTGTCCGGGCTGCAGGATGTTCTGTCCCAGGCGATCGTTGCCCCAGCTGCTGATGGTCGATGACGATACATACAGTTCGCGGATCGTAGAGCTGGCACCGTTGATAAACGAGAACGACGGATCGCCACCACGACTGGCGCCACGAATATTGGCACCTGCGCCGCTACCGCTGCTGCCGCGACCGAAGGCGATGACGTCGGTGTTACAGGCATTCAGGTTGCGGCGTTCTTCCGATTGTCCGCTGGCATACACGATACGAACGTCGAGCACACAATCGCCGAACACCGGCTCAACACGGATACGGTTGCCGGTGGACAGGACCGACCTGCCCAGAATATCCGGCCCCCAGGACTGTTCGCGCGCCGACGAGACATAGGCTTGCTCGATCGTCTGCCCGCTGTTGTTGACGAGCCAGAAGCGGTTCTGGGCGAAAGCGTCCGAACTACTGAGCAGAATGGGAAGAGCGATCAGAAAAGCCAATAAACGCAACATATTATCGCTCCCGATATTCAGTCTGCTGATTTGTAGTGAGATGAAATATAACTTTTAAAGTTAGAAAATCTATCCGTTAAAATGATATTTCCCCGAATATTGCGCGCAATACGGCAAAGGCCAGCCCGCCGACCAGAAAGCCCACCAAGGTGCCGTTGATCCGCACATACTGCAGATCCTTGCCGACCCGCAGTTCCAGCTTTTCCGTCACCGTATCGGCGTCCCAGTTCGAGACTACACCCGCAATAAAATCCACGATCCGCGTCTGCGCCGATGGCAGCAGGGTCGAGAGCAGGGCTTCCAACGAGCGTTCCAGCCGTGCACGCGCCGCCTCGTCCTCGGTCAGCAGCTTGCCGAAATTGGCCAGCGCGTTCTGGAACACCTGCACGGTGCGACCGTCCGGGTTGGCGGCGTCCTGTTCCAGAGCCTTGCGCAGGCGTGCCCAGACATCCCACACCCAGGTCTGCACAGACTCGTGTGCCATCACGTGACGGATGGCCAGGCCGATCTCGGCCGCGCGGGCAGGGTCTTCTTCCATGCGGGTGACTTCGCGGCGCACCCATTCGTCGAACGCGGCGCGCAGGTCGGACCCGTCGGGCGAGGTCTTTTCCAGTTCGTTGTTCACGGCGGCAATCACGCGCCGGGCAATCGTTGCGCCCAGCGCCCAGCCGACCAGCTTGCCGCCCTGTTCGCGCACGCGTTCTGTGATGGCGGTCTGCATGGATTCTTCGCGTGCGGCCAGGGCTGTGCGCAGTCCGGCAATCACAAAGCCGAACACGTCCTGATGCCGCCCGCCTTCCACCAGCGTGCGCAAGGCCCGCGCCACGATGCGCCCGGCAGCAGGGCCACCCGCGATGCGCGGGATCAGGCGGGCGATCAGTTTGCGTGCGCGTCCGTCCTCCACACTGGCCAGCAGGCGGGGCAGCAGGGCGGCCATGCCCTCGGCCGCGGGGCGGGTGGATTTGGGGTCGGTCAGGAAGCCGCGCAGAATCCCCGCCATATCGAGCTGCCCCAGCACGCGGCGCAATTCGTTGGGCGTGAATACGTGGTTGCCCACAAAACGCCCCAGCGCGCGGCCCAGTCGTTCCTTCTGGCGCGGGATGATGGCGGTGTGCGGAATGGGCAGCCCCAGCGGATGGCGGAACAGGGCGGTCACTGCGAACCAGTCGGCAATCCCGCCCACAAACCCCGCCTTGGCCGAGGCCTGTAACAGCGCCGTCGCATAGACCTGTGGCATTGTATAGGTGCCCAGTGTCAGCGCCGCCATGCCGACCACCAGCAGCGTGGCAACGGTGCGGTAACGGGTGAGTGCGCGCCGGGCTTCGGCATCGGGATCGGGCGGGGGGGACATGCAAAAGAGCTAACACATCTGGGCTTTTTGCCATATGGACAACGGAAAAAATGTAATGTTATAAAGTAACGATGAACTCTCCTCTCTCCCTGGCGTCCGGCGTTGGCGCGCGGCTGGTTCTGGCTCTGGTGCTGATCGCGGCACTGGCGGCGGCGGTTGTGTGGGCGCAATCGGTATGAACGGTGGTGCGCTCCGGCTGACGGATATTACCGCCACGTACGAACGGCACCCGGCCGTGCATCATGTCTCGGGCGAGTTCGCCGCCGGGTCGATGACGGCGGTGATCGGCCCGAACGGGGCGGGGAAGACCACGTTGATGAAGGTTCTGGCCGGGCTGCACGCCCCCGATCACGGCACGGTCGATCGCGGCGGGCTGCGTCGCGAACAGATCGCCCTGCTGCCACAGGCGCTGGGGCTGGATCGTAGTTTTCCGATCGCCTGTCTGGATGTGGTGATGTCCGGCGCTGTTGCGCGCATGGGCGTGCTGCGCGGTCTGGGCAGGGCGGTGCGGCACGATGCACAGCACGCGCTGGAAGCCGTTGGGCTGGCGGGGTTCGATGCGCGGATCGCGGGCACGTTGTCGACGGGCCAGTTCCAACGCCTGCTGTTCGCCCGCCTGATGATGCAGGACGCGCCGGTCATTCTGCTCGATGAACCCTTCAACGCGGTGGATGAGGCGACCGTCACCGATCTGCTGAAGATTGTGCATCGCTGGCACCACGAGGGACGCACGGTGATCGCGGTGCTGCATGATCTGGATCTTGTGCAGAAGCATTTCCCGCAGGCCCTGTTGCTGGCCCGCACCTGCATCGGCTGGGGCGAAACGGCGCAGGTGCTGAACCCCGACAACCGCAAACGCGCCCGCATGATGGCAGAAGCCTGGCGTGCGGACGCGGAAATCTGTCACGAACACGCGGCATGACGATGTACGATCTTCTGTTCGAACCGTTCAGTTTTGGCTTCATGCGCCGCGCGCTGGTGGGCTGTCTGGCGCTGTCACTGGCCGGGCCGCCGCTGGGTGTATTTCTTGTCCTGCGCCGCATGAGCCTGATGAGCGACGTGCTGCAACACGGTATCCTGCCCGGCATTGCGGCCGGTTTTCTGGTTGCCGGGATTTCTCTGCCCGCCATGGGGATTGGCGGGTTCGTGGCCGGGCTTGCCGTGGCGCTGATCGCCGGTGTGCTGGCGCGCGCCACCGGCGGGAAAGAGGACAGCCAGCTGACGGCGGTCTACCTGCTGGCGCTGGCGGCGGGCATCGCGATGATCTCCTCGCGCCAGGGGATCGACCTGACGCATCTGCTGTTCGGCTCGGTGCTGGGCGTTGATGACAACGTGCTGCTGCTGATGGCGGTATCTGCGGCGGTGGTGCTGATCGGGCTGGCGTTTGCGTGGCGGCCGCTGGTGCTCGAGAGTTTCGATCCGTCCTTCATGAAAGCCTGCGGTGCGCATGGTGCCACGTGGCATCTGGTGTTTCTGGCGCTGGTGGTGCTGTGCGTGGTGTCGGGGTTTGCTGCGCTGGGCACGCTGATGTCGGTCGGGCTGATGATGCTGCCAGCGATTGCCGCGCGCCACTGGGGGCGAGACCTTGGCGGGCAGGCGATCGCGGGTGTGCTGATCGCGATGATTTCTTCCTATGCCGGACTGCTGCTGTCGTTCCATGCGGATCTTCCGGCCGGCCCGGCGATTGTGCTGGTGGCGGGCGGAATCTGGCTGTCCTCGCTGTGCTGTGGCCCGCGTGAAAGCATGGCAGCGCGGCTGTTGCGTCGATCACATCTGACAGGGTGACTGAAATGAAACGTCGTTCACTGCTGCTTGCCGCGCCCCTCGTCCTGACGGTGCGCGGAACCCCGGCTTTTGCCGCGACCGTGAAAGTTGCATCGAGTTTCTCGATTCTGGGAGACCTGGCGCGCGCGGTCGGCGGAGACGCCATCACGCAGACCGTTCTGGTCGGCGCGGGCGTCGATGCACATACATTCCAGCCGACTCCGGCCGACGTCCTGCGGCTGAAGAACGCCGATCTCGCCTTCACGGTGGGGCTGGGGTTCGAGGCATGGTGGGACCGGTTATCGAGCGCCGCCGGATTCCGCGGTCGCACGGTGGTGACCAGCCGCCAGGTGCAGCCCCGCCACGCGGGCGAGGACCACGATCACGACCATGGGCATAGCCATAGACACGATCACGAGGTTGCCGACCCGCATATCTGGCAGGACCCGACCCGTGCACGCCAGATGGTGGCGGAAATCGCCGCGGGGCTGACGGCAGCCGGACTGAATGTCGAGGCCGCGGCGCGTCGCCTTTCGGACGAGATCGCCACGCTGGAGGCCGATATCGTGCGGATGCTCGCCCCCATTCCACGCGCGCAGCGGCGCATCGTCACCACGCATGATGCGTTCGGTTATTTCGGAGAACGGTTCGGGGTGGACTTCATCGCCGCACAGGGCATCAGCACCGAGGCCGAGCCATCGGCAGCGCAGGTTGCACACCTGATACGCCAGATCCGCGACCAGCATATCCGCGCTGTATTCATCGAAGCATCGGGGGGGAATCGTGTGCTGGAACAGATTGCGCGCGAGGCTGGTGTTGCAGTCGGCGGGCGTCTGTTCTCGGACACGCTGGATGCGCCGGGCACGGCGGCGGGCACATACACAGGCATGATGCGCGCAAATGCCACGGCTATAGCCGCAGCACTGCGCGCACCGTCGTAATTTAGCGCTGACCGCCCAGAAGGCCGCTCAGCAGTGATGACAGCTGGTCCTGGCTCGGTGCCGCGGTGGTGTGCTGGGCGGGGACCTGTCCGTCCGGCGTCATCTGGTCGATGACCTGCGGCAGAGCCTGGCTCAGCACGGCGAGCAGCGAGTTCGGGTCCGTGCCAGCCTGCTGCGCCCATGTGTTGATCTGTTCAGGGCTGATCGCCCGCTGCAGATCGGCCGGGCTGACCGGCATGTTCTGTTCCTTCGAGACCCAGGAATTTGCCTGCTCACCAAGGCCTGCCTGCTGAAGCTGCGAGAGCAACCCACCAAGCCCGCCCATCGTGCCGCCGGTCATGCCGGGCGACTGCTGCTGCCCGGCGATTGCCCCGCCGCCGCCCAGAAGCTGACCGAGGATGTTGGTCAGCGGACTGCCCGCGGCGCCGCCCTGTTGTTGTCCGCCGCCCAGCATGTTCTGCAGGGCCGCGCCGGCGAGTTGTCCAAGAATACCACTCATAATTTATAAGCCTCCTAGCTTGACCTGGAATTTAGCTGGGTGTCGTGTATGGGTTCAACACATTCACGTTAAGGGGGAGCCGAATGCGCGCATATGCAGTGGTAGAAACTGGAAAACCACTCCAGGAGATTGAAATACCGACACCTATTCCTACCGGTGGGCAAGTGCTGCTGGAAGTGACGCATGCCGGAGTCTGTCACTCCGACATCCATATCTGGGAAGGTGGGTATGACCTGGGGTCGCGTGGACGTCTGTCGCTGCTGGATCGTGGCGTGAAGCTGCCGCTGGCGATGGGACACGAAATCGTCGGCAAGGTTGTGGACTTCGGGCCGGACGCCAAGGGCGTTGCCAAGGGCGATCTGCGCGTCGTGTTCCCGTGGTTGGGCTGTGGCACGTGCGAGCGTTGCCGCGCCGAAGAAGACAATATGTGCCTGGTCGGCAAGTCGCTGGGGGTCTACCAGAACGGCGGCTACGCCACGCATGTGCTGGTGCCCGAAGTGCGCCACCTGATGGCGTTCGACGGGATCGATCCTGCCGTTGCCGCGACCTATGCGTGTTCGGGGCTGACGGTTTACAGCGCGATCAACAAGGTCATGCCGATGGGCGCGGATGAGCCGATCGTGCTGGTCGGGGCCGGTGGTCTTGGGCTGAACGCGATTGCGATCCTGAAGGCGCTTGGCCATCGCAACATCGTCTCGGTCGACGTGTCGGCGGAAAAGCTTGCCGGTGCGTTGAAGGCCGGGGCCACCAAGACGGTCGATGGTGCAGGCGAAGGCGTGACAGCGCGCATCGTGGAAGCGTGCGGGGGGCAGGCCAAGGCGGTGATCGATCTGGTCAACGGCACGGCGACGGCGCGCTTCGCGTTCGACGCGCTGGTCAAGGGTGGCAAGCTGGTGCAGGTCGGGTTGTTTGGTGGCGAACTTGTACTGCCGCTGCCGCTGATGGCCACGCGTGCGCTGACAGTGCAGGGCAGCTACGTCGGCAACCCGAAAGAACTGCGCGAGCTGCTGAAGCTGGCGCAGACCAAAGGGGTGGACAAGCTGCCGGTCGAAACCATGCCGCTGGCCGAAGCCAACACGGCGCTGATGCGTCTGCGTGATGGTCATGTCACGGGGCGTATTGTTCTGACTGCCGCCTGATAATGTGCTGCCACATCAAACTGAATTGATGTGGCGGCTGATTTTTACGGAGGTGGACCGATGCGTCCAGGTATGGGTTTCGATCTGCAAGGCCATCGTGGTGCGCGGGGCCTGTTCCCCGAAAACACGCTGGAGGGATTTCGCGATACGATCGCTCTTGGTGTGAACACGATCGAGATCGATGTCACGCTCAGCGCCGATGGTGTGGTGATGATCCACCACGACCCCACGATCAACCCGAACACCACCCGCGATGCAAACGGCCAGTTTCTGGTCGGGCGGGGGCCCGCGATCCGGTCGCTGGCGCTCGAGAATCTGCAGCGCTACGACATCGGGCGTCTGAACCCGGCGCTGGAGTATGGCCGTCAGTATCCGCAGCAGGCGGGGTGCGATGGGCTGCGCATTCCCACGCTGACCGATCTGCTGAACCTTGATTCTCGGATCTGGCTGAATATCGAGATGAAGACCTTCCCCCCTGGCCGCGGTCCGGAAGGGGCGGAGCAGGCACCTCCTGGACCGGAAGTGGCCGATGCCGTGCTGGAACTGGTGGAACATATGGGCGCGCTCGACCGGGTGACAATCCAGTCCTTCGATTGGACTGGCGTGCGACGCGCGGCACAGACCCATCCGCAGGTGCACCGCGCCTATCTGACCGAGGCCAAGACCGTGCAGGATTCCCGCCTGTGGTGGGGCGGGGTGACGGTTGAGGATTTTGGCGGTTCCGTCCCACGCGCGATCAAGGCCGAGGGAGAGTCCTGGTCGGCGCACCATGTGGCCCTGACCCGGGAACTGATCGAGGAGGCGCATGCACTGGGTGTCAGCGTGACACCGTGGACGGTGAACGACCCGGCGGATATGGACCGGCTGATCGGCTGGGGCATCGACGGGATGATCACCGACCGCCCCGATCTTGCCCGTGATGTGATGAAGGCACGGGGGATGGCGCTGCCGGAAGCGCGTGCCGCGGGGCAGGCGCAGCAGCCAACAGATTATCTTGCGACGAATAATAAGGCATCAAATAAATTGATTGGGCACAGTAACTGATGTGCATTAAAAAAACCGGCTAACCTGTTGAGGTTGCCGGTTTTATTTTAATGATCGAGAGTGGTTTACTGCCTTATGACAGCCCCAGCCGCCCCATTTCCAGGAACTTGTTACGGCGCTGCGCCTTCAGCGAAGGGCCGTCCATGGCCAGCAGTGGGGTCAGGTTTTGCAGGATGGTCTTGCCGACGGTCTCGACCATGGAATCCGGATCACGATGCGCACCGCCCAGCGGTTCGCTGATCACGGTGTCCACCAGTTCCAGCCGCTTCAGGTCGGCGGCGGTCAGCTTCAACGCATCGGCGGCGGTTTCGGCCTGTGCGGCATCGCGCCACAGGATGGATGCACAGCCTTCGGGCGAGATTACTGAATAGATCGCGTGTTCCAGCATCAGCACCTTGTCGCCCGTCGCCAGCGCAATCGCGCCGCCGGAACCGCCTTCACCGATGATGGTGGCGATGATGGGGACGGGGGCTTCCAGACATGCCTCGATCGAACGGGCAATGGCTTCTGCCTGGCCGCGCGCTTCCGCCTCGACGCCCGGGAACGCGCCCGAGGTATCGACGAAGGTCAGGATCGGCAGACCGAACCGGCCGGCCAGTTCCATGATGCGGCGGGCCTTACGATAGCCCTCGGGCTTGGCCATGCCGAAATTATGCTTCACGCGGCTTTCGGTGTCGGTGCCCTTTTCGGTGCCCAGCACGGCAACCGGCTGGCCCTTGAAGCGGCCCATCCCGCCGATGATTGCGGCGTCGTCCGCAAAGGCGCGGTCACCGGCCAGCGGTGTGAAATCGTCGATCAGACCGGCCACATAGGTCAGGGCTTTCGGACGGTTCGGGTGGCGGGCCACCTGTGTCTTCTGCCAGGGCGTCAGCCGGGCATAGGTCGCCCGTAGCTGCTTGTCGGCCTTGTCGGTCAGGCGAGTGACTTCCTCGGCAATGTTCAAACCCGAAGGGTTCGACATGTGACGAAGCTCTTCAATCTTGCCTTCCAGCTCGGCGATCGGTTTCTCGAATTCAAGAAAATGGCGCATGGGGGGACCCCTTAAAGCAATTCTCGTGCGGAGGGAACTCTACGTATGAGACGCCAGCGGATGATGCGCCTCGACCAGTTTACGCAGGCGTTCCGACAGGACGTGGGTGTAGATCTCGGTCGTTGCGATGTCGGCATGGCCGAGCAGGGTTTGCAGGCTGCGCAGATCCGCCCCGTGCGCCAGCATGTGCGAGGCGAACGAGTGCCGCAGCACATGCGGCGACACCCGCGCCGCATCCAGCCCGGCAGCCAGCGCCACGCGCTTCAGCAGCAGCGCAAACCCTTGGCGCGTCATGGGTTTTGTGGGGGGTAGTCCCGGAAACAGATATCGGGATTCCTGTGGTAAGGCGGCGATCAGCGCCCGGGCGGCGTCCTTGGCGGTGTCGGACAGCGGCACCAGCCGTTCCTTGCCGCCCTTGCCGCGCACGGTAATCAGTTCCGCGTCCGCCGACAGGGCCACGCGGGGCAGGTTGATCGCCTCGGTCACGCGCAGGCCGGTGGCGTAAAGGATTTCCAGCGCTGCGGTGGCCAGAAAACCCTGTTTGCCGGGTTGGGCACGGGCAGCGGCGAGCAGCGACTCGACCTCGGATTCGGTCAGGTATTTGGGCAGCGATTTGGGCAGTTTCGGTGCTTCGATCAGCGCAGTGGGGTCGTCGGCCCGGGTGCCTTCGCGTTGCAGGAAGCGGAAGAACTGCCGCACGGCGGACAGACGCCGGGCGCTGGTGCGTGCCGTAAGCCCACTGGCCGACATGGCGTGCAGCCACGACGTAACCTGCGCGGCATCGGCCGTGACGGGGTTGCCGCAATGGGTGGAGAAATCTTCCAGATCGGCGCGATAGGCAGCCAGTGTGTTCCGTGCAGCGCCCCGTTCGGCGGCCTGCATCTCGAGGAACGCTTCGATCTGGTAGTTCATGTCAGCGTGGCGCGAAACGCTCGTTCGGGATCACGGTCTCGACGGGCTGGCGCGTGGCTTCGGGCGTGAACAGTCCCAGAGCCAGAAAGCCGATGGCCCCCAGAACGATTAAAATCAGCAGAAGATAACCAATGACGCGCTTCATATGTGCTTCGCAACTTCCTGTCGTGTCGCCGCAATCGTATTTTCAGGCTGTTGGGTGATTCCCTCCAACCGAAAACTGCTCTAGCCTTGCGCATCATGACACGCAACATCACGCTTTCACCGGCGGGCATCCCCGCATCGCCGCAGACACGCAGTGTTGTGCTGGTTGGGCTGATGGGGGCCGGGAAAACCAGTATCGGCAAGCGCCTGGCCATGCGTATGGGGCTGCCGTTTGTTGATGCGGATACCGCAGTGGAAGAAGCCGCCGGGTGTTCGATTGCGGATATTTTTTCCACTTACGGTGAAGCGGCGTTCCGCGACGTCGAGCGCCGGGTGATCGCGCGCCTGCTGGCCGGGCCACGGATCGTGCTGGCGACGGGCGGCGGCGCGTTCATGGATGCCGAAACCCGCGCCGAAATCCGCGCCCACGCGCGTTCGGTCTGGCTGCGTTGCCCGCTGCCGGTGCTGGTGCGCCGGGTGTCCGGGCGCACGCATCGCCCGCTGCTGAACTCCGGCGATCCGTCCGAGATTCTGGACCGGCTGATGCAGCAGCGTCACCCGACCTATGCCGAAGCCGATATCATTGTCGATTGTTCCGACGAACTGCCCGAGGTGACGACCAACATGGTCCAGAACGCGATTGAAACCCACATCACGCCACGCCGCCTGCCGGTTGTTCTGGGGGATCGCAGTTACGATATCGTGATCGGCGCGGGGCTGCTAGCGCGGGCCGGGGCGCTGCTGACGTCGGTGCTGCCGCAGAAGCGCGCGGTGATCGTGACCGACGCCACGGTGGCTGCCCTGCATCTGCAAACGCTGAAAGACGGGCTGGCCGCAACCGGCATCACCACCACCGAAATCGTGGTGCCGGCGGGTGAGGGCAGCAAATGCTTCCCGACCCTGGAAAGCGTTGTCGATGATATCCTGAGCGCGAATATTGAACGCCGCACCACAGTGATTGCGCTGGGTGGCGGCGTGGTGGGCGATCTGGCAGGGTTTGCGGCGGCGATCACGCTGCGCGGCCTGCCGTTCGTGCAGATACCCACGACGTTATTGTCGCAGGTGGACAGCAGCGTTGGCGGCAAGACCGGCATCAACACAAAGCGCGGCAAGAACCTGGCCGGTGCGTTTCATCAGCCGCGCATGGTGCTGGCCGACACAGACGTGCTGGCAACACTGCCGCGCCGCGAACTGACCGCCGGCTGGGCCGAGATCGCAAAAGCCGTGCTGCGCGGCGTCGCGGCGGTCTTCGCCTGGTGCGTAGCGAATGGTGCCGCCGCCATGGCGGGTGACGCCACAGTGCTGGCCGAGGCTGTTGAACGCGCCTGTGCCTTCAAGGCCGCCGTGGTTGCCGATGACGAACGCGAGGAAAAAACCGAAGGCGGTCGCGCGTTACTGAACCTGGGCCACACATTCGGCCACGCGCTGGAAGCCGAGACCGGTTACGGCGCGGGTCTGCTGCACGGCGAGGGCGTGGCGATCGGTCTTGGCCTTGCTTACAGCCTGTCGGCGCAGTTGGGCCATTGCAGCAAGGAAGATGCGATCCGTGTGCGCGCGCATGTGGAATCTGTCAGCATGCCAGCCAGCATCGGCCAGATGAACCGGCGATTCTCAGCTGAGAAACTGCTGGGGCATATGCGGAAGGACAAGAAGGTGCGCGATGGCGCGATCACCTTCGTGCTGGCCCGCGGCATTGGCGATGCGTTCACCGCACGCGATGTCGACCCCGCCGCAGTACGTGCGCTGTTGCTGGAAGAGGGCTGCGATCCTTAGCGATGTTTTAGTATTGCTCGGAGCGGGCCGAGCCTTGGCAGAGCTATATGCCATTCTGGCTGACAACGATCTCCAGCTTTCCGAGCAACGGCGAAACTGCAATATGATCAACTTCCGCTTGAGCGCTTCGACGTGATTTGCAAGACGAGTAGGATCGGCTGCCGTCTGATCTGACCATTCATCGGTGAACCGATGGGCACGCCAAGCGTATGAGCCGCTAGATGCCTAGAATGAATAGCGAGCAAGTTGTTCTCGTTAATCAGATAAAATAAACTAAAAGACTAACAAAATAGAGAAGTTATGAAAAAAGCACACCGGAATGGGATTGGCATTTCCTCCGCATTCAGAGGAGCCGCTAAGCGGCTTGGTAATCAAGGTAATCAAGCTGTTGGGTATTCTATATTTAATGTGGGGCAAAATTTTAAAAATGGAGTCAGGTCGATAGTTAAGTTCTTTTTTCGGCTTATGAAGCCGCTCTTTCAGAAGATCTTATTTAAGCTGCGCAGATATATGCTGCAGGATATTTTGCTGGAATTACAAAATATCTCCACTTCTATTTCGCGTCAGGCGCAAGTAATTAAATTGCAATCTGAGCGAATTGAGCAGTTGAGTGCAGTGGGGCCGGTTTCTTCTCTTGCGGAGTTTCACGGCACCTCAGGTCGTACTCAATTGGTTGTCAATTGTAACCATAATGACATTGTTTTCAGAACTGAAGCGGGGTTCATTTTTGCCTTAGAAAAAGATCGTAATCAAATTACAGAGATACTTGATACGGTCAAAACAAAGCCTGGTATATATCTGTTGCTTCAAAAAATACTGAAGCCAGATGATGTATTTTTGTGCATTAATAGCAATTACGGCATCGATGTATTGGCTGCCTCGAGATCGATTGGTCCTAATGGGAAAATTGTGGCTATCGAGAGGTCAGATAAGGCGCGGCAATCTCTTGATAAAACTTTTTGGTTAAATAATATATCAAATATTGCAAGTGTTCTGCTGTGTAATGATTCAAATGAATTTGCCAAATTATGTCAAAATAAAGAAGATGCCTTCTGTGTAAAAAAGGCTAATTTAATTAAGATTGGTGTTGCTGATAATGATGGGGTGGAGTTTATAAATGATATTTCTAAAATAAATGACTATTTTTCAGTTATTGTTGAGGTTCAATCGGAGTTTTTTCATGTTAATGATAGAAAAATATATCTAAATAAATGTATTGATATATTTTCAGGGTGTGGAATGAGCTGTTTTGCTATACATCATATTACTGGGGATTTTGAGAAGATTTTACCTGCTCAACTAGAGGGGGCAAGTTATGCAGGCCTTTTCTTCACTCGTTGAAAAAATTCAGTTTAATCATCGTGTGATTTGTTTAACTTCTTTTGGGACTTATAAGGGACCATTTTGAAAATCGGCTGACTATGGGTTCCGTCTGAGGCTGGGTTATGATTCAAACTGTGGATGTGGACAGATCAGAGCCGTGGGCGGATGGCCCAGATTGCCAAGAAGACCCAGCAGCGCTACCCGTCGGATTTGACGGACGAGGAGTGGGAGCAGTTCGCACCGCTGATGCCCAAGCCTGGGCGTCGCGGCCGTCCGCGCGAGGTTGATTTCCGGGAGGTGGTCAACGCCGTGCGCTACCTGGTCCGCTCTGGTTGCGGTTGGCGGATGCTGCCAATCCATTTCGGGCCCTGGCAGACGGTCTACGGCTGGTTCCGCGAGTTGGCGCGGCGCTTTCTCTTCCAGACCATCCACGATGTGGCGCTGATGCTGGATCGCGAGCGATCCGGACGCGAGGCCAGTCCCACGGCAGGCGTGATCGACAGCCAGTCGGTCAAGGCTCCGCAAGCACAAACAAGGGGTTACGACGCCGGCAAGAAGATTGTCGGCCGCAAGCGACACATTGCCGTCGATACCGATGGGCGGCTGTTGATGGTCAAACTCACCACCGCCGATATCTCCGACAGTGCTGGCGCTCAGGCGATCCTGGATGGTATCCGCAAGCGCTGGCCCTAGGTGAAGCATCTGTTCGCCGACGGCGCCTATGACCGGCTGAAGCTCATGGACAAAGCCACCTATCTCGACTTCGTGGTCGAGATCATCCGTCGATCCGACGACCAGAAGGGCTTCCAGATCTTGCCCCGCCGCTGGGTCGTCGAGCGGACCTTCGGCTGGATGACCCGATGGCGCCGCCTCGTGCGCGACTACGAGCAACGCATCGACGTCTCTCACGCCATGATCCTTGTCGCAATGGGCGGTAATCTCATCCGCAGAAACGCTCATCCGTGATTTTCAAAACGGTCTCTGAGCCCTATTTTTCTACGAAATCCATTTCATTAAAATTAGAAGGCCATTCACCATTGTGAACAACACCTTCCAATTCAATCCTAGAATTTTCTTCAATCCAGCAAATAAAAGAACCTCCGTAACTCAGGTGCTTATGCTCAAAATTCCAATCCCAAATCTTTTTTACAGATTTTGGTAGTTGTTTTTTAGCATTTATAGTTGTAAAAAAGCCAACGCCAGTAGCGCGTCTAGAGATAACCTCCATTTGATTTATTTGTTGACACACAGCAAGACTTATCGCGTCTGATGTAGAGAAGAGCATTTTTATTGCGAATTTTTCTTCATCATTCAAGTTCATTGAAATGGCCTCATTGTTGCAATTGAAATCCTGATAGCTCCATTTATAAAAGCCGCTTTGATGGTTACAGCAATTCCACCCACTTGGATGCTAACCCAGCTACCTGTTTGGTAAGTTGCTGGAGAGAGAGCTGAGCTAGCTGCCCTATGCATTGCAAATGAGCTGCTCCCCAATCCTTGGACAGATTTTTGGCTGGTTTAAGCTACTTTCTGCGCCTGCTGATCGGTTTCAATGCTGTTGAAGTAGACCACGGCGGGCGGTTGTCCGCCATGGGCGGCGTGAGGCCGCTGGTGGTTGTAGAGGGTGATCCAGCGCCCGATACCGGCCTTGGCCTGCGATCCGGTTTCCCAGGCGTGCAGGTAGACGCATTCATACTTCAGCGACCGCCACAGACGCTCGATGAAGATGTTGTCCATGCAGCGCCCCTTTCAGCGCTTCCAATGCCACACGCGCCTTGAACGCTGCGTCGTGGTTCCTGCGTTTCGACATGTTCTGATCTCCTCGTTCTTGAAGACCAGCAAACGTCAGATCGTAGCTTCCGTCACTGTCCGATTTTCGGGGAGTAGCTCAAACTGTGCCGAACTCAACCAGAAATGATCCTTATCCACCCGCGCCTCCTATTCAGAAACGCTGAATCACAGATGCGCAGGTGTCGCAATCATATTTATGGGTCCGGACCCTAATTCGATCCCGGCTCCGGCCTTGCCTCACCGCGCCATCAGCGCGAACACGCCCCAGCCAAGGTATTCACGCTTGTACGCGGCGTAGCGTTTGGGTTCCGAAGTCAGCTGCGCGCGAATATCTTTTGCGAAGTCGTCGTCGGGATTTGCTTCAAGCCATCGGCGCATGGTGAGCCATTTGGCCGCTTCGTACCTGTCCCAGCCCTCCTGATCAGCCAGAACCATTTCTACAACGCCGTAGCCAAGCTCGTCGAAAGACGTGAGAAGTTCTGGAAGCATGAGAAAGTCAGAGATGGAATTGGCAAGGCATCCCTTGGCAACGTCTTCCGTCGGCGGTAACTGCCGCCAATATGGCTCGCCGATGAGGATGATTCCACCGGAGCAGAGACTCTTTGCCAGGAGTTCGATGGTGCCTGCGACTCCCCCACCGATCCACGTGGCGCCAAGGCAGGCTGCCATACCGACCTTTTCGTCGGCGACGTAGCTGACGGCGTCGTCGTGAATGAACGCAACTCGATCGGCTACCCCGAGTTCTTCAGCGCGGAGTATCGCTTGCGCGGTGAACAACATGGCTCATGTCGATGCCGACGCCGGTGATGCCGTAATCGCGTGCCCAGGTGCACAGCATCTCCCCCGAACCGCTGCCAAGGTCGAGCATGTGTGTTCCCGATTCCAGCCGCAACACCGTGCCAAGCGTGGCGAGTTTTTCCGGAGTGAACGGGTTATGTATGCGGTGAGCATTTTCGGTGATGGTGAAGATACGAGGGATATCCAACGCAGGAACTCCTTTTGAGCTGCGCCTTTTACAGAGCAACTTACCTCCAGCGGCGATGCAGCCACAGCCACTGTTCGGGGTATTCGCGGATCCAGCCTTCCATCACGCTGGTGATCCTCTGCATGGTGGCCTGCACGTCGATTTTTCAATAGGCGTCGCGCGTCAGGTCCGTGATTTCCTGTGTTTCCAGCCGGAAATGACAATCGGGTAGACGCACGACGCGAATGCCGATGACCGGGCAGTCGAACGAACGCGCCAGTTTGGCGATTGTCGGGTTGGCGCGGCACGTGCGACCGAAGAACGTGACATCGACGCCGCGCGTGAAATGCTGGTCTACCAGCATGCCGACATTGATGCCCTGTTCCAGCAAGGCGTGCATCTCGAACCCCGCGGTTGGGCGGGCGCGGATCAGTTTGCCCATCAGCTTTTCGCGGATGCGCAGAATGCGTTCGGCCACATACTTGTTGTTGGGCATGCGATAGACGACGGCGCTCGGTAGGTCGAAATGCGGGGGCAGCAGGGCGGGCAGTTCCCAGTTTCCGGAATGCGCGGTGAAGGCCAGGGTTGGTTTTCTGCGCGTGTAGAAGTTGCGGAAGAATGCAGCATCGGCGTCGGAAATCGTGATGCGCCCGTGCCCGGCCTCGCCGTGTTTTGCGTCCCACAACTGGTCCATATGCGGGTATTCGCCGCCCACGCGCCCCAGATTGTCCCACACGCCCAGCAGCGTTGCATCAACCCAGGCGGCGTCGCGTTCGGGGAAGGCGGCCTGCAACTGGCGGCGCGCCATGGCCGAGACCTTCAGGCGCGGGCCGATCTTGCGCGCCACCCAGCCGCACATGGCGCTGGAGCGTTCCAGTGACAACAGTCGCATTGCCGCCAGTATCGCTCCGACGAGGCCGCCCATTAAACGGTTGAGAATGTCCTGCATCTGACGCTTATAGGGATTTCTCCGAATCATCGGAAGTCACACGCTGCTTTTTCCGATGCGTGCATTCGTGCATGATGCAGCCCAATCTGAAACAGGCGAGGACCGCGCGTGCAATCGAATAACAAAGCGATCAACCCCGAACGGGCGCTGGCCTGGTTTCTGCTGGTCCTGCTGGGGGTTGGATGTTTCTGGGTTCTGAAGCCGTTTCTGTCGGCGCTGCTCTGGGCGCTGATTCTGGTTTATGCCAGCTGGCCGGCCTTTGTCTGGGTGCGGCAGCAGCTGAGGCTCAAGTCGCATTGGGCAGCACTGCTGATGACGCTCGCGCTGGCCTGTCTGGTGGTGGTGCCGCTGGCCATCGTGGCGCCAGCCAGCAGCAGCGACGTAAATGTGCTGATCGACGACATGCGCGCCTGGGTTGCGGAGGGCCCCCCCGGTGCCCCGTTATGGCTCGAGAATATTCCGCTGCTCGGGCACACGATACTGCAACGCTGGAACGATATCGCGACCGATCTGTCGGGCCTGCTGGATCTGCTTGCGCCGTATACACGCACGATCGCGGAGTTCGGTGTGGCGATCCTGCTGGGGATTGCAAGCGGTGTGATGGAATTCACCATCGCGCTGTTTCTGGCGTTCTTCATCTTCATCTATGGCGACCATCTGGCCGAGCGACTGAAGATCGTCACGCAGCGCATCGGCGGCTTGCGCGCCCGGCGCATCCTCACCGTAACGGGAGCTACAGTGCGCGGCACCGTATATGGGATTCTCGGCACGGCGGTGGTGCAGGGGGTTCTGATGGTGCTGGGGCTGTGGGCGGCGGGGGTGCCGCGCCCGCTGCTGCTGGGGGCGATTGCCGGGTTGATGTCGGTGCTGCCGATCGGTGCACCCGCTGTCTGGATTCCGTCGGCGATCTGGTTGCTGATGCGTGGCGATATGTGGTTCGGCATCGGTCTGGCGCTGTATGGCGGACTGATTGTCAGCAGTGCGGATAATTTCATTCGCCCGTGGTTTATCTCGCGTGGGGCCAATCTGCCGTTCCTGCTGACAATTCTGGGCGTTCTGGGCGGCGTTCTGGGTTTTGGCTTCCTGGGGATTTTTCTGGGGCCTGTACTACTGGGGGTTGGCTACACCATTCTGAACGAATGGCTGCGCGACGTTCCGGAAGAGCAGGCCGAGGCTGAGTGAACGTAACGGCGCTCTTGCATGAGCGCCGTTGCTGTTTATGGTTCCTGTGCCCTGCACGAAAAAAATGGGGCGCGGGAGGCCAAACAATGACAAATCCGATGGACGTGCGTTGATGCTTGCCTATGTCATCGGCCGCCTGTTTCAGGCGGTTCCCGTGATGCTGGCGGTGGGGCTGATCGCGTTCGGCATGTTCGCCTTCGTGGGCGATCCGGTCTCCGCCATGCTGGGGCAGGAATTCACCGAAGCCCAGCGCGTGAAACTGGTCGCCGATCTGGGGCTGGACCAGCCGTTCTTTGTGCAGTTTTTCAAGTTTGTCTGGCGCGCCATGCAGGGCGAGTTCGGTATCTCGTACCGTCTCAGCCGTCCGGTCTCGGCGCTGATCGCCGAACGTTTGCCCGCCACGCTGGAACTGGCGTTCTGCGCATCGGTGCTGGCGCTGTGCATGGGCGTGCTGATGGGGGTGTTCACGGCACTGCGCCCGAAGTCGTGGCTGTCGCACGGGCTGCTGACATTCAGTCTGATCGGTGTGTCGCTGCCGACATTTCTGATCGGGATTTTGCTGATCCTGATCTTCGCCGTCTGGCTCGGCTGGCTGCCGAGTTACGGGCGTGGCGATGTGGTGCAGCTGGGCTGGTGGAGCACCGGATTCCTGACGCCATCCGGCCTGAAAGCGCTGATTCTGCCGTCGGTGACGCTGGGGCTGTTTCAGCTCACGCTGATCATGCGGCTGGTGCGGGCCGAGATGCTGGAAGTACTGCGGACCGACTACATCAAGTTCGCGCGGGCGCGGGGCCTCAGCAATCGGGCGATCAATTTCGGGCACGCGCTGAAGAACACCCTGGTGCCGGTGATCACCATTGCAGGCTTGCAGATCGGCGGGATCATCGCGTTCTCGATCGTGACTGAAACCGTGTTCACCTGGCCCGGCATGGGATTGCTGTTCATCCAGTCGGTCGGCGTGGCCGATATTCCGGTGATGTCGGCGTATCTGGTGCTGATCGCGCTGCTGTTCGTGGTGATCAATCTGGTGGTGGACCTGCTGTATTACGTGGTCGATCCTCGGCTGCGCACCGCACGCAGGGGGCATTGATCATGTCAGGAGCAATTGCCCGTGCACTGGATTCCGATCTGTTCTATTCGTTCAAGCGCTCGCCCATAGCCATCATCGCTGCGGTTATCGGACTAGTGATGATTGTGGGGGCGGTGTTCGCACCGTGGATCGCGCCGCAGGATCCGTTTAATCCGGCCAACCTGAACCTGATGGACGCCTTCACGCCACCTGCGTGGACGGCGGACGGCAACCCGGCCTTTCTGGTGGGGGCGGACGATCAGGGGCGCGATGTTCTGTCGGCCATCATGTATGGCACGCGGGTGTCGCTGCTGATCGGGATTTCTGCGGTGCTGCTGTCGATGGTGCTGGGCGTCGTGCTGGGGTTGCTGGCGGGGTATCTGGGGGGCGCGATCGATGCGTTCCTGATGCGGATCGGCGATATCCAGCTGACGTTTCCGTCGATCCTGATCGCACTGATGGTGGACGGTATCGCGCGCGCCGCCTTGCCGCGCGACATTCACGACCGGTTCGCGATCTATGTGCTGATCTTCGCCATTGGCATCAGCAAGTGGGTGGATTTTGCGCGCACGGTGCGCGGCTCGACGCTGGTTGAACGCAACCGCGAATACGTGATGGCGGCGCGGGTGATCGGCCTGTCGCCGATGCGGATCATGCTGACGCATGTGCTGCCGAATGTGCTGGGGCCGGTGCTGGTGATCGCCACGTTGCAGCTTGGGTTCGCCATTCTGGCCGAAGCCACGCTGTCCTTTCTGGGCGTGGGGCTGCCATCGACTCAACCGTCGCTCGGCACGCTGATCCAGATTGGCAACAAGTTTCTGTTTTCGGGGGAATGGTGGATCACGGTATTTCCGGGGACGGCGCTGGTGCTGCTGGTGCTGTCGGTCAATCTGCTGGGCGACTGGTTGCGCGACGCGTTGAACCCGAGGCTGCGATGACAACGCCCTTGCTCGAAGTCCGTAACCTGCGCGTCGAATTCCCGACGCGGCGCGGTGTGCTGACGGCGCTGGACGATGTGTCGTTCTCGATCGCGCCGGGGGAAATCCTGGGAGTGGTGGGGGAGTCAGGTGCCGGAAAATCGCTGACCGGCGCCGCGATCATCGGTCTGCTGGAACCGCCGGGTCGTGTGGCGGGTGGGCAGATCCTGCTTAACGGTCAGCGCATCGACAACCTGTCGCACGAGAAGATGCGCCACATCCGCGGCAAGGAAATCGGTGCGATTTTCCAGGACCCGCTGACCACGCTGAACCCGCTCTATTCCGTGGGGCAGCAACTGGTCGAGACCATGCGCACCCATCTGCCGATCGGCGAGGCCGAGGCGCGCAAGCGTGCGATCGGCTGGCTGGAAACGGTGGGTATTCCGGGTGCGGCGCAGCGCGTGGATGCGTATCCGCATGAATTCTCGGGCGGGATGCGTCAGCGTGTGGTGATCGCGCTGGCGCTGTGTGCGGAACCGAAGCTGATCATCGCCGATGAACCGACCACGGCGCTGGATGTGTCGATCCAGGCGCAGATCATCGCCCTGCTGAAGAACCTGACGCACGAGAAGGGCACCGCCGTCATGCTGGTCACCCACGACATGGGCGTGATCGCGGAAACGGCCGACCGTGTGGCGGTGATGTATGCGGGCCGCGTGGCCGAGATTGGCCCAGTGCATGATATCGTGAAGGCCCCGCTGCATCCCTATACTGCCGGGCTGATGAACAGCATCCCGGCGCTGAATGTGAAGGTCGAGCGTCTGTCGCAGATCGACGGATCGATGCCGCGCCTGAATGCCATTCCGCAGGGGTGTGCGTTCAATCCGCGCTGTTCGCATGCGTTCAGCCGCTGCGTCGCGGAACGCCCGGACCTGATGCAGAAAGCGCAGTCGCAGGTCGCCTGCTGGCTCTACGGAGGACATGCGCATGCCTGACACCGAAACGCCTGTTCTGCAGGTGGAGAACATCGCGCGCTACTTCGACGTCTCGCGCCCATGGCTGCAACGCACGCTGGCGCGCGAGGAGAAACGCACCCTGCGCGCGGTGGATGGCGTCAGCTTCGAGATTATGCGCGGCAAGACCATGTCACTGGTGGGTGAGTCTGGCTGCGGCAAGACCACGGTGGCGCGACTGGCGGTTGGTTTGTATACGCCGAGCGCCGGAGAGATCCGCTTCGAAGGCCAGAGCCTGTCATCGGTCCGTGCGCAGCCCGCGCTGCGGCGGCGGATGAACATGATCTTCCAGGATCCGTATGCCAGTCTGAACCCGCGCTGGCGTGTGCGCGACATCGTGGCAGAGCCGATCCGCGCGTTTGGTCTGCTGGAGAGCAAGGCTGACATCATCAGCCGGGTCGGCCAACTGCTGACTCAGGTTGGGCTGTCGCCCGCCGATGGCGAGAAATTTCCGCATGAGTTTTCAGGCGGGCAGCGGCAGAGGATCTCGATCGCGCGCGCCCTCTCGTCGGAGCCGGGTTTTCTGGTGTGTGACGAGCCGACCAGCGCGCTGGATGTATCGGTGCAGGCACAGATCCTGAACCTGATGAAGGACCTGCAGCAGCGTCTGTCGCTGACGTTTTTGTTCATCAGCCATAACCTGTCAGTGGTGCGGCATATGTCGGACCATCTGGGGGTCATGTATCTGGGCCGCATCGTGGAGCGCGGCCCGGCTGAAGTGATTTTCAGTGCGCCACAGCATCCGTATACGCGGATGTTGCTGGAGGCGATTCCCGATATCTCGATGGTGGGGAAGACCCGCACGCCGGTAGCGGGCGAGGTGCCCAGCCCGATCAACCCGCCCAGCGGCTGTCCGTTTCATCCGCGCTGCCCATTGGCCAATACGCGCTGCAAAAGCGAACCACCCGAGATTCTGGCCGCAGGCAGTGCACTGGTTGCATGCCATGCCGTGGCCGAGGGGCGCTAGGGTGATCACTCTTCAGCCCAAATTGGCCTGCAAACGGCACTTTTCTGCGCGTCCGCTGCTCACGGACCTTAAGTCCGCTCCGCTCCGATTCTTGAAAAGCACTATTTTTGGCTCAGTCTGAACTGAATGTCGGTCGGTTCTAGCCTGCCTGCAGGCAGCTGGTTGAGATGATGCAAAAGCAACTTCGTGTGGAAATCAAATGCCAGCAGAAAATTGCCGTGCACGGCAATTTTAAACCTGAGCGCCGATATACGGGTCTATATCAAGAGCGTTTTTTTTCGTTTGAAGATTAAATTGAAACCGAATCACGGCGTGTCTGAATGTTTCCTGGTTTTCACATTGTAAAACTGTGACAAAAATGCCGAATACAGCAGAATTAGTCTGTCCATAGCAGACTGATTCCTGCTGTCGGCGCTTAAAAATTAAGACCGCCCTTTAAAGAAAAAAGAAGTAAGATTTTCCCTTAGTAAGCGCGCGAGAGGAACGCGGAACCGCTTTTCACAGTCATGCGCATGCAAAAATTAGGAAATGTTCAATTAAATATTTTGAGTATTGATCGCAATTAATCGAAATGTATAAAGTTTCTAACTTTTTACACACCTCAAGCTTAAACGGGTCGCGTTTTTTTGATTTTTAGTGGTTGTTTTTGAGATAATCTTATTATTACTTAAATTTTGAAATCCTTTCAAATTTTAAGGCTTTGTAAAAAAATTAACCAAAGCATTGCATGTTAATGATGGTAAATGTACTAACTGCAACATTGAGTTGCTGAATTCTTACGGTTTGGTGAGGAGTGCGGCGGCTCTGGGGTGGTACGAGTTAATTAAAGGTTTGAAAATGACGTTAAAAATTTCGCTTTCAGCCAAGTCGAAAGTAAAGGCTTGGTACACAACAACGACAGCGCTGACTGGCGTGTCGCTTGCCGCGATGGTTCTGATGGCGGGGCAGGCGTCTGCTGCGTGTTACCCTGTCAGCTGTTCGGTTGCTGACGGTACAGTCATTACCGTTATGCCGGGGAATAACGGCAAGGTTCCGTTGAGTGCGACCGGCGCAACGCTGAATGTTGGTGCGGGCACCAGCGTGACGCAGGATGCCGATCCGCTGGCAACTGTTGGCAGCCTCGTGTCGGCTGGCGGCGATTATTACAACCCAGGCGGTCAGGTTAATCTGAACGGCACGGCAGCGGCGCATATCACCCTGACGACGAACGTTCTGAGCTATAATAGTAACGCGACCGATTCTATCCCCGATGGCTATAATGTCGGGATTGGTGCTGGTGGCGTCTGGGGTGGCAGCGCGCTGGCTGTTGGCCGGGTAAACGGCAGCTATGTCGACATCGTGACGCACGGCACGATGGCAAACGGTGTTGGTACTGGTAATGGCGGGCAGATTACGCTCGACCACAGCACCATCACGGTTTTCAACACGGGCACCGTATCACAGCACGGTAACGGCATTGAAATCAGCGGCTCGAATGGACAGACGGGGGCAGCTTATCTGGCTTCGAAATTCGTTGGTGACGCGATGACGATCACCACGAATGCGGGCTATTCGCATGGCGTGTTCATTACCGAAGGTGGTCAGCTGGAACTGAAAAACAGCTCCATTGACACCGGTGCTCTCAATGCCAATGGCTACAGCAATGGCGTTTTTATTGGCACCAGCAGAAACCAGCTTGCTGGTACGCCCACAGATATTACCAGTGCAGAACTGACCAACGTTAACATCCATACGCGCAGCACAGCCAGCAATGGTATTCAGGTGACTTCGAGCGGGACCCAGCCTGCACATGTGGAAATGACGGGCGGCTCGATCACAACCGATGGTCGGGCAGCGGCAGGGATTCTGGCTCAAGGTCGTGCTACGACTGTGAACGCCACAGGCGTTACGATCACCACTAATAATGGTTCCAATTCGGGCTGGTTCCCGACGGAAGCCGGTCATGGTGTTGCAGCTGCTGGCTATTCAACAGCGGCTTTCAACCTCAACGGTGCCCATATTACCCTGATCGACAGCACGATTACTATCGGTGCCGCATCCAAAGGTGCATTCGGGGCCTATGCTTCTGGCACCCACACCGATGGCGTGACGCGCAGCACGGTGACTCTGGATAACGTCAATATCACCAACGCAGCGATCTGGGGCCACGGTGTGGCTGCCTCGAACGGTGGCGTTCTGAACATCAGCAACAGCAGCATTGCTGTAACGGGTGCAAATTTCCCATCCACATCCGCCAGCTTCTCGTCCTATGATGCTGGTGCCGGTGTGGCTCTGCTCTCGTGGGACAGTCCGACAGATGGCCGTGGCGTTAACACCACGACAACCACGACACTGAACAACGTCACAGTTACATCTGCACTGGGTGCAGGTGTGCTGGTGCGCGGTGGCGTGCACGATGTGGCGATCACCAATTCGTCGGTGACCGGCGTGCAGGCCGTGTCGGTTGATGGCTGGCTGTCATCGGGGGCGGACGAAATCCGGGTAGGGTCCGATCTGAACCGTCCGGGTTCTTTGAACCTGACACTGGACAACACGGTTCTGACCGGCACCGCATGGGTTGCCCGCACAGACGGTTCCACAGCTGCTAATCCGGCCAATCTTTCTGCGTCGAACCTGAACCTGACGAACGGTTCGGTCTGGAACATGACGGGCAATTCGACAGTCACCAACCTGCGCATGAATAATGCCGTGGTAAACTTTGTTCCGCCAACAGCTGCCGTACCTGCTGCCGACTTCCACACGCTGAAGATCGGCGTTGGTGGTGGCACGCTGAACTATACGAGCGGATCGACTGCGCTGAGCTTTGTGACGGGCATTCCCGGTCTTGATGGCGTTGGCAGCAGCCGGTTCAACATGAACACGTTGATGAACGCCGGCGGCGCGCTGACGGACCAGGCGACTGACCGCCTGATCGTCAACGGCAACGTGACTGGCCAGCATTCGATCATGGTGAATGCCCTGGGGGCGGGTGCGCTTACCAGCACGACCGGCTCGAACCACAACAACGAAGGTATTTCGATTGTTCAGGTTGCCGGCACGTCGGCTGCGGACAGCTTCTCGCTGGCCAATCCGGGTGGCATGGTTGTGAAGAGCGGCTTCCAGTATGTGCTGAATGCGTATGGTCCGGGTGCAACCAACGGTGCGGCTGATGGCAGCCAGAACCTGACGAACAACACGTCTGGCTCGCATTGGGACTACCGTCTACAGACCCCGGCCGCACTTCCGCCGGAACCGACCTGTGAAGAACTGGGCACCTGCCCGCCGCCTCCGCCGCCCCCGCCGGGTTGCGAAGCGACAAACAGCTGCCCGATTCCTCCGGCTCCGCCTGCTCCGCCGTCGCGTGGTGCTGTTGGTCCGTCGGTCCCGACGTACATCAATCTGCCGGTGGCGATGATGAACGCTGGCTTCCAGGACATCGACATGTTGCATCGTCGCCTTGGCGAACTGCATGACGATAACCCGAACGCGCTGAACCGTGCGTCGCGTGACACGGCCGATGGCGAAGCCTTTGTCCGCGTCTATGGCGGTCAGTTCGATTACAATTCGAACAATTCGTTCAACGGCTATGGCTATGACTTCGACCAGAACTATGTGGCCGTGCAGGCCGGTGCGAACGTCTTCTCGCATCGTAACGAAAACGCCATTACCCGCGTTGGGTTTGCGCTGACGTTCGGCGACATGTCGATGACGACTGACTCGCCGAGCACCCTGGAAGGCCGCAGCCGCGCGCATGTGAACAGCTACTCGCTGCAGGGTTATGTGACCCGCCAGTGGGATACCGGTTTCTACATCGATGGCGTGCTGTCGTATGGTCTGTTCGATGGCAGCATTAAGGATCGTGTGTTCACGAACTCGACGGATGTCAGCGGGAACAGCTTTGCTGCTGGGATTGAAATGGGTCGTCCGTGGCACTTTGCCGAGAACTGGACGCTGGAGCCGCAGGTGCAGCTGGTTTATCAGCGCCTCAGCTTTGACAACGAAATCGATAACTATGGCGACAGCGTTTACTGGGGTTCGCCGCAGCAGCTGATTGGCCGTGTTGGTGCGCGTCTGACGCGTGCGTTCCGCACGGACGACAACCAGGTGTTCACGCCGTATGCGAAGGTCAACGTGATCCATGGGTTCTTGGACACGGGTGACGTGACTGTTGGAGCGAACACGTTTGCGATGGGGAACTTCGGGACCGCGTTGCAGATTGGTGCGGGTCTGACCGGTACGCTGACTGAACGTTGGTCGGTGTATGGCGACGCTGCGTATCAGACCAGCCTGGATGGCAACGGCTTTGGCGGTTGGGTTGCCAATGTCGGTGTGCGTCGCGTCTGGTAAGACGTAACGTCCCTACTACTCAACAGAAGGCGCTCGGGAAACCGGGCGCCTTTTTTATATGCGGATCATCAGATGCTAGAGGCTGTTAGCAACCGCCCTCCCGGACCAGTCAAAGGCGTTCAAAGCAATGCCATGTGATCGGGTCCTGACTTTATCAACTCCACATAAATTCCATTAAAATCTCCCTCCCCAACCCCTGAACCGCTTATCCAGAAATATGTCTCCAACCTTAATTATTACCTCTACAGAAATGTTGTTGCTGTAATGCTCTGCCTATTTTTTGGGATTGTTTTTGAGACCTTTTTCAAAAGGCGACCTCAAAATTTTTTGAAAACACAATCAAATCAATGAGTTTTACGCGAGTGAGTACGGTGGTAAAAATTTGGAAATGGTTATTTAAAGAGATTTTTTAACTGATTGGCAACATGTATCAACTATAAATACCTTTATCGAAACGCGCCCAGTGTCCCCGACATTAATAACCTCAACCCTGAAGCGAAATTCATAAAATGGCTCATCCTTCTCTCGGTAAACGCGCCCATTATATCTCCAGCACCGCTCTGTCCGGTGTTTCCCTGCTGGCGCTCGGGCTGATGTCCGGGCAAGCCAATGCCCAGTGCATGCCCATCAGCTGCACGGTGAGCGGATCCTATACAGTTACCGCAGGCAATAACGCGGGCATTCCCTTTGAAGCAATCGGCGGGGCCACTCTGAACATCGACGCGGGCACAACCGTGACGCAGGATGTCGACCCGATGGCAATTGTTGGTAGCCTGGTTTCGGCTGGCGGTGATGCTTACGCCCCAGGCGGAACAGTCAACCTGAACGGCACCAGCGGCGCCCATATCACCCTGACCACCTGGAACGATTTCAACAGCGCCACCGGAGACGGCATCCCCGACGGATATAATGCGGGCCTCAATGCCAGCGGTACCTGGAGTGGCGGCGCCGGCCCGATCGGTAAGGTAAATGGCAGCTACGTCGACATCGTGACGCACGGCGTGATGGCGAACGGTGCCGGAGCAGGCAATGGCGGCCTAGTGACGCTCGACCATAGCACAATCACGGTTTTCAATACAGGCACTGTATCGCAACATGGTAACGGCATTGAAGTCACCGGCTCGAACGAACAGTCGGGCGCAGATTATGTGTCTTCAAAATTTGTTGGCGATCACCTCACCATTGTCACACACAACGGTTATTCGCATGGTGCGTTCCTTACAGAAGGCGGTCAGCTGGTACTGACCAACAGCACCATTGAAACCGGTTCTCTCAATGCCAATGGTCATAGCCAGGGCATTCTGATTGGAACCAGCAGAAACCAGCTTGCTGGCACGCCACAGGATATTACCAGTGCAGAACTGACCAACGTTCAGATTCATACGCACGGTCAAAATGGCGATGGTATTCTGGTAACCTCGACAGGAACCCAGCCTGCACATGTGGAGCTGACGACGGTCACGATCGAAACCGATGGCGCCATCGCGGCAGGTGTACTGGCTCAAGGTAATCGTACAACTGTGAACGGTACAGATGTTAAGATCACCATCAATAATGGTACCAATTCACTGTGGTTCCCGACGGAAGCCGGTCATGGTGTCGCGGCTGCTGGCTATGACACTGGGGCCTTCAATCTCAACGGTGCCCATATCAGCCTGACCAACAGCACGATCGATATCGGTGCTGGATCTACATCTGCATTCGGGGCCTATGCTTCTGGCGTTCATACCGACGGTGTGACGCACAGCACCGTGACGCTGGATAACGTTGACATCACAAACGCCGCAGTCTGGGGACACGGCGTGGCCGCCTCGAACGGTGGCGTTCTGAACATCAGCAACAGCAGCATTGCTGTGACGGGTGGAAATGCAGATGGCAGCTTCAATCGCCCTGATGCCGGCGCCGGTGTGGCGTTGATTTCGTGGGATAAACCGATCGATGACAGAAGCGTTGACACAACGACAACCACGACGCTGAACAACGTCACGGTTACATCCACACAGGGTGCAGGCGTGCTAGCCATCGGCGGTGTTCATGATGCGACGGCCACTAATTCGACCATCACTGGCGTGCGTGCCGTGTCGGTCAACGGCTGGACACTGAATATGCCGGGCGTCACATCCGATCTGACCCGCCCTGGCGTGCTGAACCTGACGCTGGACAACACAACTCTGAACGGCACCGCATGGGTGGCCAACACAGATGGCACAACGGCTGCAGAAACAGGCAACGTGTCCGCGTCGAACCTGAACCTGACGAATGGCTCGACCTGGAACATGGCGGGTAACTCGGCAGTGACCAACCTGCGTATGAATAACGCAACGGTGAACTTTGCCGTGCCGACGGCCCCAGCCCCGACGCAGGCGGACTTCAACACACTGACGGTTGGCGTCGGTGGTGGCACGCTGAACTACACAAGCGGCGCGACCCCGATGAGCTTGGTGACGGGCATTCCCGGCCTTGATGGTGTCGGCAGCAGCCGGTTTAACATGAACACGCTGATGAACGCCGGTGGCACACTGGCAGACCAGGCAACTGATCGCCTGATCGTCAACGGCAACGTAACTGGTCAGCATCAGGTGATGGTGAACGCCCTGGGTTCTGGCGCATTTACCAGCACGACCGGAAGCAATACCAATAACGAAGGTATCTCGATCATTCAGGTTGCCGGTACGTCGGCTGCGGACAGCTTTGCGCTGGCCAATCCGGGTGGGTATGTCGCCGCAGGCGCGTATCAGTATCGCATGTATGCCTATGGTCCAGGCTCGAGCAATGGCGCGGCCGATACCAGCCAGAACCTGACCAGCAACACGTCTGGTTCGCATTGGGACTATCGTCTGCAGACCCCGGTTGTCGTACCGCCCACACCGGGCTGCGAAGCAACCAACAGCTGCCCACCACCTCCGCCGCCGCCACCCTGCGAAGATCTGGGGAACTGCCCGCAGAACCCAGAGAACCCGTTGGACCCACGGGAACCGCAGCAGCCGCGCGCAGAACGTGGACCGCTTGTTCCGCAGGCTCCGACGTATATCAACCTGCCGACGGCGATGCTGAACGCTGGCTTCCAGGATATCGACATGCTGCACCGCCGCCTGGGCGAACTGCATGACGACAATCCGAACGCACTGAACCGTGCAGCAGGCGAAAAAACCGACGGCGAAGCCTTTGTGCGTATCTATGGCGGGATGTTCGACTACAACTCCAACCGCAATTACAACAACTACGGTTACGACTTCGACCAGAACTACGTGGCTGTTCAGATGGGCGCGAACGTCTATTCGCACCGCAACGAAACCGCCATCACCCGCGTGGGCTTTGCTCTGACCCTCGGCGACATGTCGATGGAAACGAACTCGCCCAACATCTTCGAAGGCACCAGCAAGGCGCATGTGAACACATATTCGCTGCAGGGTTATGTGACCCGCCAGTGGGATACGGGCTTCTACATCGACGGCGTGATGTCCTTCGGTCTGTTCGATGGCAGTGTCGACAGCTATGCCCGCAACGGTGTGGGCGATGTCAGCGGCAACAGCTTCGCCGTTGGTCTCGAAGTCGGTCGTCCTTGGCACTTTGCCGAAAACTGGACGCTGGAGCCGCAGGCGCAGCTGGTCTACCAGCGCCTCAGCTTCGACAACCAGGTCGATAAGGATGGTATCGATGTCTACATGGGCTCGCCCCAGCAGGTAACCGGCCGCATTGGTGCTCGTCTGACACGTGCCTTCCGCACCGACGAAAACCAGCTGATCACGCCGTATGCCAAGCTGAACCTGATCCATGGGTTCATGGACGACAACCGCGTGGTGATCGGTGGATCGACCTTCGCCTCTGGCACGCAGGGCACGGCACTGCAGATCGGCGGCGGTGTGACCGGGACGCTGAACGAACATTGGTCGGTCTATGGCGATGCCGCCTATCAGACCAGCCTCAGCGGCAACGGCTTCGATGGGATCGTCGCCAACGCAGGGGTCCGCTACGTCTGGTAAAATAGAATACAATCAGACGATGAAGAGGCGCTCGGGGAACCGGGCGCCTTTTTTTCTAGGAAATGCCGAACAAATTCCTGCATGATCCGGCACCGCCACACTGCTTCATCTGCGTATCCATATCCGGAGATAAACAATGGACTTTGGAAACCTGCTGCACTGGGCCGTCATTTTTCTGGTCATCGCACTTGTCGCTGCGCTGCTTGGCTTCACTGGCCTGGCAGGCACAGCCATGGGAGGCGCCAGACTGCTGTTCTGGGTCGCCATCATATTCCTGATCATCTCGCTGGTCGCCAACGTGCTACGCGGGCGCGGGCCGTGATTTAGGTTTTTAGCCAGTCCGCGATCTTCTTTGCCGCCGAACGCTTGCGGCCGACCTGAATGTCAGAAGCTGATAGGTCGAGGTCGAAGCCGCGCCGTGTCTTGAGCATCCTCACCCAGGATGGGAAATTTGCCAGGTTGCCTTTGCCGAGCCCCTCGACCCCGAGGTCGTTCTGAGTGACCTTGCCATCCCATTCGGAGAATTGCTTCCGCTCGGCATTGTTCAGTCGTATGCGCCAGGCGCCGTCAGGATCAGGCCTGACGGAGAGGTTGAGATTTGGCGCAAGCACGGCAGGACGTTCGCTGCCTGCATACGGAACCGAGATGGTGATCTGCCAATCCTCGTCGTCATCGAACGGCAGATCGAGCAAACGGGCCAATGCAACAGCCTCCGTTTGCGCACGTCGTTCTCGCTGGATCGCAGAGAGGCGACCCGCGAGTTCGTGAAAATCCGCCTCGTCCGCCGGGCAATCGGGCAGGACGCTCTGAACAAAGTCATGCAGCAGCGCAAGGCGCTGATCCCGATACGGAATGGCGTAACGTTCCTCAACCACATCGCGGAGCAGTTCAGTGCGCGTGCCCTCGTTCAACAGGATGATCAGCATCATGCCCCAGTAGCTCAGGGACAAGAGGTCCTTGTAGAGACGGTTATGGTGGTAACTCAGTTGCCGCAACGTTTGCAGCAGACGCCCGGCCTCGCCCACGAAGGGTAGAAAACTGGCGCGCTTTTCCCGCTGTGCCGGCAGGGTCGTGTATTTCCCGACCTGCGCGATCAGCTTCAATCGCGCCGCCAGTTCCTTTGCATCGCCGATCTCGCCCAACGCACCGGTGTCGTCGAAGCCAAATACGTATAACAGGTGATGGCAGCGGGCCATCTGCGATATGTCGGCCTGGTCGATTATCGGCAGAAGCTGGCGATAGGCTTCGACAAGCAGGGTAATCTCGGCCCCGGCCACCGCCGGAATATCCCCGCTGACGCGCATATAGTGGAAATAGAAAGCAGTCCGTTCTCCAGCACTTAGCTGTTCGGAAAGCCGGGCCACACGCGGTTTGATGAGATGATGATTGCTCGGATAAAATTTGCCTGCCTGCTATTGGCAAGCGCTGCTTCTTCATCCGCAAGAAAGTCCCGTATCAGACGGGCATCGTCCGTCATCATCCCCGCCCCTAGTTACGCGGCATCCGCGCAAACGTCGGCGCATCGGGGTTCTGTGCGCGGTGGCGCAGCAGGTGATCGGCCAGCACCAGCGCCAGCATCGCCTCGCCCACCGGAACGGCGCGAATGCCTACACACGGGTCGTGCCGGCCCTTGGTCAGCACATCCACATCGCGCCCGAACCGGTCCACACTTTCACGCGGCGACAGGATGGACGAGGTGGGCTTCACCGCGAACCGCGCCACGATCGGCTGCCCGGTGGAAATGCCACCCAGAATGCCACCCGCATGGTTGGCAGCAAACGTCACCAGACCGTTCGGGCCCATGCGCATCTGGTCGGCATTGTCCTCGCCAGTCAGAGCCGCTGTGGCGAAGCCGTCGCCGATCTCGACGCCCTTGACCGCGTTGATGCTCATCAGCGCACTGGCGATGTCGGCGTCCAGCTTGCCGTAGACGGGGGCGCCCAGACCGGGCTGCACACCCTCGGCCACCACTTCCACCACGGCACCGATCGACGATCCCGCCTTGCGGATGCCGGACAGATAGTCTTCCCACACCGGCACGCTGGCCGGGTCGGGGCAGAAGAACGGGTTGTTGTCGACCTCGGCCCAGTTCCAGTTGCGGCGGTCCACCACATGCGGGCCGACCTGCACCAGCGCGCCACGGATGCTCACGCCCGCGCCCAGTACCTTGCGCGCAATGGCGCCCGCCGCCACCCGCATCGCAGTCTCGCGTGCGCTGGAACGGCCGCCACCGCGATGGTCGCGGATGCCGTATTTCAGGTCATAGGTGATGTCGGCATGGCCGGGACGGAACTGGTCCTTGATCTCGCCGTAGTCTTTCGACCGCTGATCCACGTTCTGGATCTCAAGCGCGATCGGCGTGCCGGTGGTCATCCCCTCGAACACGCCCGAGAGGATTCTCACCTCGTCGGGTTCCTGTCGCTGGGTGGTGAATTTCGACTGGCCGGGGCGGCGCTTGTCCAGAAAGGGCTGGATATCCGCCTCGGTCAACGCCAGACGCGCCGGCGCACCATCGACCACACATCCAATCGCCGGCCCGTGGCTTTCGCCCCAGGTGGTGAAACGGAACATGTGGCCGAAGGTGTTATGGCTCATTCTTTGGTGATCGCGATATCGGGTGCGTCTTCCGCCTTCATGCCGATCACGTGGTAACCCGCGTCGACATGATGTACTTCACCCGAAACCCCGGTGCTGAGGTCGGACAGCAGATACAGCGCAGACCCGCCCACTTCGTCGATGCTGACGGTGCGGCGCATCGGGCTGTTGTACTGGTTCCACTTCAGGATGTAGCTGAAGTCGCCAATGCCGCTGGCCGCCAGCGTCTTGATCGGCCCGGCGCTGATCGCGTTCACGCGGATCGCGTCCTTGCCCAGATCTTCCGCCATGTAACGAACCGAGGCTTCCAGCGCCGCCTTTGCCACACCCATCACGTTGTAATGCGGCATGACCTTCTCGGCGCCCAGATAGGTGAGCGTGAGCAGCGATCCACCCGGGTTCATGATGGCCGCCGCACGGCGCGCCACCGACGTGAACGAGAAACACGAAATATCGAGCGCCTGCAGAAACGCCTCGCGCGGCGTGTCGAGGTAACGGCCGCGCAGATACTGCTTGTCGGCAAACCCGATGGCGTGGACCAGAAAGTCCAGCTTGCCCCATTTGGCTTCAAGTGCGGCGAACACCGCATCGACCGAAGCGTCGTCGGTTACGTCGCACGGTAGCAGGATATCGCCGCCGATGCTTTCCACCAGCGGGCGCACGCGCTTCTCCAGCGCCTCGCCCTGATAGGTGAAAGCGACCTCGCCACCCTGGGCGGCAACGGCCTGCGCGATCCCCCAGGCGATCGAGCGGTTATTGGCCACGCCCATGATCAGGCCGCGGCGGCCGGCCATCAATGTGCCTTTGGTGGGCAATGCTGGAACGAAGCTTTCGGACATATAAGGCGGTATCCTGTTTTGGCGTAAGAAAACGTGGAACTCGTTTTGGCCCAGCCTTGGCCCCGCTTCAAGCCTCTTGCGAGAAAGATCGTCCTGGGAAACACTACCACATGACCCAGATCCCCCTGCCTGCAGACCCGTTTGCCGCATTCCAGACCTGGATGACCGAGGCAACCGCCCGTGAACTGAACGACCCGAACGCCATGACTTTGGCCACTTGCACGCCAGATGGCAGCCCATCGGCGCGGATCGTTCTGCTGAAGGGCGTGGATGCGCGGGGCTTTGTTTTCTATACGAATCTTGAGAGCCGCAAAGGCGCCGAACTGGCCGCCAATCCGCGGGCGGCGCTGCTGTTCCACTGGAAAACCCTGGAACGCCAGATCCGGATCGAGGGGCGAATCGAACCCGTCACCCCGGCCGAGGCGGATGCGTATTATACCTCGCGCCCGCGCCTGTCGCGAATTGGGGCGTGGGCGTCGAAACAGTCCCAGCCCCTGCCCAGTCGACAGGAGTTCGAGGACAGGATCGCCAGTTTCGACGCAAAATACCCAGGCGAGTCGGTGCCGCGCCCGGCGCACTGGTCGGGTTTCCGGGTTATTCCCGAACGGTTCGAATTCTGGGCGGCTGCCGATTACCGTCTGCACGACCGCCACATCTACACCCGCGCGGGCGACGGCTGGACGACGCAGGCGCTGTATCCGTGACCGAGGAGCCTCCCCAGCCACCGCGCTGGATATTCCGGGGTTGCCTGTTCGCCGCCGCTGTGTGGCTGTTCATGCTGGTAACAAGCCTGCGCGACTGGCTGTTGGGCGGAGCGCGTCCGGATAACGTCCAGCTTGCGGGTCTGGTGTTTATCGTGGCGGGCAATGCCTGGCTGGTCTGGAGATACTGGCCGCGCGCTGGCACCCCCGACAAAAGGACCGAGCCGTGACCAACAAGATAACGCCCCAGCCGCGCTGGGTTTTCTGGGCCATTCTGTTCAGCGCGATCGGGTGGTCGTATGTGCTGTATAATAATCTGCATCACTGGTTCGTATACAGATCCACCTGCGGGCAGATGGATTTTGCGCAGGATCCGGCAGCCTTCGTGGAGCGCGGCTGCCATTTGCGCCCCGTCGACGACCATATTCTGGTGATGCAGATCTTCCTTGTGATCGGCAATCTGTTCATGGCCTGGCTATATCGGCCACGCACCGCGCGCGTCGGGGAATAAAGAAACGTGGCTTTCGATACGCTGCTGGCGCTGGCGGGGTTTGCCTTCGTCTCCTCGATCACGCCGGGGCCGAACAACTTCATGCTGCTTACATCCGGAGCGAATTTCGGCTTTGCACGCACGGTGCCGCAGATGCTGGGTATCACCATCGGGTTCACGCTGCTGCTGATGGGGATCGGGCTGGGGCTGGGCGTATTGCTGACCGCGTTTCCCATGCTGCATATCGCGCTGAAAATCGCGGGCGGGGCATATCTGCTGTATCTGGCGTGGCGCATCGCCATGTCGCGCGCGCTAGGCAGTGGCGGGCTGACCGAACAACGACCGCTCACGTTCCTGGAATCGACGGCGTTTCAGTGGATCAACCCCAAAGCCTGGATGATGGCGCTGACAGGGATGGCTGCCTACACCAACCCCGAGGCGCCGTTCCATTCAATGCTGGTAATCTGCATCGTCTTCGCCATCATCAATCTACCCAGCGTGGCCGTCTGGGCCGGTTTCGGCGTGGCGCTGCGTGGCTTCCTGTCCGACCCGGTGCGGTTGAAGTGGTTCAACATCGCGATGGGTCTGCTGCTGGTCGCCACGCTGTGGCCATTGTTGACGTGATTGATCCGCGGCGCGCTCACCGTTCAGCCTTGGTTGGATCGTCAATGACCAGCGCGACAAGCCCTCGTCCGGCCGATCTGTCCTGTGCAGGATCAAAGCGTTCGTACGCCTGGTCCGGCATAATCGACAGACCATTGATCAAAGCAGTTATCCGCCCCCTGAGCTGGGCGGCGCGCGCTTCAGACATCACAGACGTCACCGGTGCTGATACCTCAAAAAAGAAATACCCGCTCCGGGTAAGCACAAAGACCTGATCGGTCTCGACCCCTCCAGGATTTCCAGGGGACGTCCTGTCTTCATAATACCATGTGGCGCGCAGATGATGTCGTGTCGCATCATAAGATGGTGATGCTCGTAACGAGAGAACCTGAGCAGGCACATCGGGCGACCTCCCCTGCGAGATCAGATACAGACGTTGCCCACGTTCTTCGATACTGGCCTTGTCTCGCAGGTCTTGCGCGTCGGAGGCAGAGATATGTCCCTCGTCGCTGCAGTAAACCAGAGAGAGCCAGCCATCCACTGCCTCGACAAATCCAATGACTGGCTTGCCGAGACTAACACCTCGCGCCACAAGCAGCCGGTTGGCTTCCGCGGCCCGCACAAACACATGACCGGCCGGCACCCGCAGCGTTCCGCCCCCTTGCAGGGAAACATCCACCGGGCCTATCTGCCGGACCGCGATGGCAGATTCGAGCGCGGCCTGCTGCTCTGCCGCCGGAGCGGGTTGTGCGGATACGGGGTGGGGATGCAGCAAGCCCACCGCCAGCAAAAGCAGCACGCCACAACGAAAAACCATTTGCCCAAACACGATCTTTATCCTGTCGAATTTATTCATGCGATGAATCTTCCTCTGCCGCGCTTTTTGCTTCCGTTGGAGATGCTGCATGGCCAACCGTCGCCTCTGGCATTACCAAAAGCGCCGTTAGTAGCAGCAACAATACACCACCATATTTCCGGACCATCGCATCCCCGATCACACTCGCATTTTTTCAACCATTAGCTGAATTTCTACATAATTTTAATGCGTGCGGGAAAAATCTCCGGCTTTTCGGTTGGGGCCTCCCGGCTGTATGCAGATATGCTATATTTACGGAAACAGCCTGAAGGAACACGCCATGCCCATTCGCAAGCTGCTGCTCCCGCTGATCGGCACTGCCGCCGGGGAATCCGCTCTTGTCACCGCGCTGATGCTGGCGCGTAAATGGAATGCGCATTTGCGGGCGCTGCATGTGCGCGTCGATGCGCGCGATGTCGCGCCGCTGGCCGGTGAAGGCCTGTCCGGTGCGATGATCGAAGAAATGATGGCCGCCACCGAGAAAGAATCCGGTGAACGCGCCAGCGCCGTGAAAGACCTGTTCGACCGCGTGGTCGGCCGCGAGGGTGTGCGCATCACCACCGATGTTGAATCGGGCCTGTCCGCCAGCTTCCGCCTGCTGACCGGGCGCGAGGAAGATCTGTTCGCACAACGCGCGCGTCTGGCCGATCTGGCCGTCATCCCGCATCCCGAAGCGCCCGATGAAGTGTCGTCGTCCGACGCGTTGCATGCGGTGCTGTTCGATTCCGGTCGCCCGATCATCGTCGCGCCACATGTGCCGCCGAACACCATCGGCACGCGCCTGGCCATCGCCTGGAATGGCACGGCGGAATCCGCCGCAGCCGTCCTCGCCGCCATGCCGTGGATTGAAACGGCCGAGGCCATCCGCATCCTCGCCGCCGACGAATACCAGCGTCGCGGCCCCAGCGCGGAAGATCTGGTCGCCTATCTGTCGCTGCATGGCCACAAGCCCGAGATCACCACCTTCCCGCCGGTGGACAAGGACGTCGGTGCAGGACTGCTGGCCGCCGCCCGCGCATTCGATGCCGACATGCTGGTGATGGGTGCGTATTCGCACTCGCGCCTGCGTCAGCTGATCCTGGGTGGCGTTACCCGCCACGTGCTGGAAAACGCGACGATTCCTGTATTGATGTGTCGTTGATATTCACCACGTCGATAGGCGCTATCGGCAGCGACTGATTGAAGATAGCGCCGGATTTCACATATCCCCTCAGGAACAAATATCCTGAGGGGATTTTCGTATGATCGACATTCGGCCTTTCGACAGTCTCGGCCAGTTTCAGAACGACTGGCTGCAGGCGCACTATCACTTCAGCTTCGCCAATTACCACGATGCCGCGCGCATGGGCTTCGGGCAGCTGCGTGTCTGGAACGACGACCTGATCGCCACCAACACCGGCTTCGACCCGCATCCGCACCGCGAGATGGAAATCGTCACCTATGTGCGCGAGGGCGCGATCACCCATCGCGACAGTCTCGGTAATCAGGGCCGCACCGCAGCGGGCGACGTGCAGGTGATGAGCGCGGGCACCGGCATCGTGCATTCCGAACACAACCTGGAAGCGGGACCCACACGCCTGTTCCAGATTTGGATCATGCCCGACCAGGCGCGCGCCAAGCCGGGTTGGGGAACGAAGACTTTCCCCAAAGCCACGCGTAACAGCGCGTTCGACGTGCTGGCTAGCGGCCGCATGAAAGATGCGGGCAATGGCGCGCTGCCGATCAACGTCAACGCGGCTGTGCTGGCCACCACGTTGCAGGCGGGCGAGAGCGTGCGGCATACACTCGAACCCGGGCGCGGTGCGTATTTCGTCGCGTTGCAGGGCGCGGTGGACGTTAACGGAAAAGCAACCGCACAGCCGCGCGACGGCGTTGCCATTCACGACGAGACCGAAGTGGTGATCACCGCGAAAGACGCAGCGGAAATCGTGCTGGTCGATATCGCGATGTGATCGGCTTGCGCTTCCTCTGGGCTTCCAGCACTCTGCGTCGATCGGAATGCCCAGAGATCAGCACAATGAAATTTCCCGCCCTGCCGCAGGCCTGCTCTTTCGCAATTGTCTTATTGTTCTCCACACCTGTCTTTGCGCAGGAAGCAATCACCTACCCCGCCCTGCCGCACCAGGCGCGCACAGCGGAAGAATTCGCGCCATCGGGCTGGACGGTGACAAAAAAAGCCGAAGGGGATCTGAACGGGGACAACCGTGCCGATGTGGTAATATTCCTCCAGCAGCAGGACCCCAGCCTGATTCTGACACGGCCTTTTCTTTCCGGCCCTTTTGATACCAACCCGCGCATTCTTGCCGTCGCTTTTGCGCAGGCCGGCGGGGGTTACACGCTGTCCCTGGAAAACCACACGCTGCTTCCCCCCGATGCTCTCTCGGGCCCCAATCGCAGGGGCTACAGGCAGGCCAGTGGCGACATTGGCATTACAGACGGTACATGGCGCATCGCTTTCCCCGGAGGCGGCGGTCCAGACAGCACCGAATTCACCTTTCGCTGGCAGGACGGGAAATTCAGACTGATCAGCTACGACCAGCACCAGTTTCTGGATGGCATCACATACGAAATTAGCGTCAATTACCTCACCGGTCGTATGCATCGCTCACAGTGGGAGGGACGCTACGGATGGCAATTCGCCCCTGCCAACCACGAAAATACGGTGACCGTCATTCCACGTGGATCTGACACCAACAGCCGGTGGACGGAATTTCCTGTGCGCCCGTTACTGACACTTGAGCAAATTGGCGACTGGGCTGCTTTCAGCGTGAGCGAGAGCACAGGCCTGACGATCGAGCCGAACTGATAAAAGGGAAGCTGCTGGCATGCACGACCAACTCAACATCTGCGACTGCATCAATACGGTCTGTCCGTGGTCGGGAAAACCGGTCAGCGCGGACTCGCTTACCTTGTACAACGGCAAGGTCGTGGGCTTCTGCAATCCCGGCTGCCGCGACAAATTCGCCAGAGCCGTTGCGATGTTCGACGCAGGCTGACCACTGCGCAATATTGCGCAGCCTCGATCACACGGCTAAGGGGCTGCGCATATTTACGTAGAGGAGGCCGTCATGGCCGCGCTGCTGTTCGGCGTCAACGTCGTTCTTTATACGCTGGCCAGTCGCGGAATTATCTGATCCGCCACTCACGCCGCCAGAGTGAATAACCGCACCGTGCGTTCGGGGCGGTCTTCCAGTTCGCGCGTGGTCGGCACTGTATAGGTCGCAAATGTCTGTGCGGCATCGTCCGTGGGCAGATAGGCGCGCCCCGGATCGGCCACCCATACATCCGCCTCGCGCGCCAGGCCGCGCAGCCACGGCAGGATATGCGCAGTCATCGGCGCTTCGTAGCACACATCGCCGCAGATGATCAGATCCCAGCGATTGGCAGCCCCCACCAGATCGTCGCCGATCGCGGTGACATCCACCGCGTTCTCCAGCGCGTTCAGCCTGACAGAAGCCACCGCCAACGGATCAATCTCGGCCGCATCCACCTGTGCGGCCCCCGCCATCATACACGCAATCGCCGCCACACCGCAGCCCGCCGCAAAATCCAGCACGCGCTTGCCCGCCACCAGATGCGGGTTGTCCAGCACATGCCGCGCCAACGCCAGTCCGCCCGGCCAGGCAAAGGCCCAGAACGGTGGTTCGATATTGCTCTCGCGCAGCCAGTCTTCACTCGCGCGCCAGATGGGGGTGATCTCGGTTGCCAGATACAACGCCACCTCGGGCACGAAGGGTGCGCGGGTCAACACGGTGTGCGCGCGGATGAACGCCGCTGGATCGGTCATCACCATTGCCCCCAGATCTGCGCGGCCAGAACACCCGCCGCAATCACCAGCCCCGCATCGCGGTTCGACTTGAACAGACGCAGACACAGCGCCGGGTCGTGAATGTCGAGCTGCACCACCTGCCGGAACAGCATCGCGCCACCGGCCAGCAGCCCCACGAAGAACACCCAGTGCAGCCCGGCCTGCACGCCGCAGACCGCCAGCAGCAGCAGCGTGCCCGCATAACACACACCCACGAACGCCCGGCTACGTTCCGCGAACAGCCGCGCGGTGGAACGCACACCGACCAGCGCATCGTCCTCGCGGTCCTGATGCGCGTAGATGGTATCGTAACCCAGAATCCACAGGATCGTCGCCGCATACAGCAACGCCGTGGTGAGGTTCACCTGCCCGGTCGCCGCCGCATAGCCCATCGGCGCGCCCCAGCCGAAGGTGAAGCCCAGCATCAGCTGCGGCCAATAGGTAAAACGCTTGAACAGCGGATACGTCACCACCAACAACAGCGACCCAACGCCCAGAGCAATCGCCAGCCAGTTCAACTGCACCAGAATCCCCAGCCCGATCAGCAGCAGCGCCACCAGCAGCGCCACCGCATGCCGCATCCGCAACGCGCCCGAGGCCAGCGGCCGCCCAGCCGTGCGTTCGACCTGCCGGTCCAGATCGCGGTCCCACATGTCGTTCACCACGCAGCCCGCGCCGCGCATCACCACGCTGCCCACCGCGAACAGCACCACCAGCCACCAGTCCGGCCGCCCCAACAGAATTCCCCACAGCCCCGGCAGAAACAGCAGCCACGCGCCGATCGGCCGGTCGAGCCGCATCAGCAGGGCATAGGGTCTCCAGCTTTCGGGCAGGCGCGCCACCCAGCCTTCGCGGACAATATCGGTGTGCATCGTTCTCATACGTGGTAGCTCATGCCCATGATCCGTCTGTTCGTCGAGACACCTTTGACCGAAGGTGACGAAATTTCCGGCACACCCGAGCAGGCCCGTTATCTGGGTGCCGTGATGCGCCGCGCCGTGGGCGATGCGTTGCTGGTCTTCAACGGCCGCGATGGCGAGCATCAGGCCAGCATCGCGCAGCTCCGCAAGGACAAGCTGACGCTTGCCATCGGTCCGCAGACCCGCTCACAGACGCCCAGCCCCGGCCCGGTTCTGGTGTTCGCCGCCATCAAGCGCGAGGCCACCGACCTGATCGCCGAGAAAGCCACCGAACTGGGGGCCTCCGCCCTGCAGCCGGTGTTCACCCAGCGCAGCAACGCCAGCCGCGTGGGGACCGACCGCCTGCGCGCCATCTCGACCGAGGCCGCCGAGCAGTGCAACCGCCTGTCCGTGCCTGAAATCCGCGCCCCGCTGGGCCTGATGGAGCTGATCGGCCAATGGGACAAATCCGTCCCCCTGGTGCTGGCGGATGAGACCGGGGGCGCACCGATCGCCACGGCATTGCAGGGAAAAACCGGGCCAATCGCCCTATTGGTGGGCCCCGAAGGCGGTTTTTCGCCGCAAGAGCTTGATGTTCTGTATCGGAGTGCCTTTATTCTGCGGGTCGGCCTCGGCCCGCGCATCCTGCGTGCCGAAACCGCCGCCATTGCCGGCCTGACGCTGATCCAGGCGCTGGCAGGCGACTGGTGTCTGCCCCCGCGAACCTGAAGAACGGAAGCCGCCGCATGTCGAACCCCGGAGAAGCCGACCTCACGCCCA